>NZ_JBHUXS010000001.1:0-777884 GCF_042669245.1 Streptomyces sp. NPDC057249
TGCTCCTTAGAAAGGAGGTGATCCAGCCGCACCTTCCGGTACGGCTACCTTGTTACGACTTCGTCCCAATCGCCAGTCCCACCTTCGACAGCTCCCTCCCACAAGGGGTTGGGCCACCGGCTTCGGGTGTTACCGACTTTCGTGACGTGACGGGCGGTGTGTACAAGGCCCGGGAACGTATTCACCGCAGCAATGCTGATCTGCGATTACTAGCAACTCCGACTTCATGGGGTCGAGTTGCAGACCCCAATCCGAACTGAGACCGGCTTTTTGAGATTCGCTCCGCCTCGCGGCATCGCAGCTCATTGTACCGGCCATTGTAGCACGTGTGCAGCCCAAGACATAAGGGGCATGATGACTTGACGTCGTCCCCACCTTCCTCCGAGTTGACCCCGGCAGTCTCCTGTGAGTCCCCATCACCCCGAAGGGCATGCTGGCAACACAGAACAAGGGTTGCGCTCGTTGCGGGACTTAACCCAACATCTCACGACACGAGCTGACGACAGCCATGCACCACCTGTACACCGACCACAAGGGGGGCACCATCTCTGATGCTTTCCGGTGTATGTCAAGCCTTGGTAAGGTTCTTCGCGTTGCGTCGAATTAAGCCACATGCTCCGCTGCTTGTGCGGGCCCCCGTCAATTCCTTTGAGTTTTAGCCTTGCGGCCGTACTCCCCAGGCGGGGAACTTAATGCGTTAGCTGCGGCACCGACGACGTGGAATGTCGCCAACACCTAGTTCCCAACGTTTACGGCGTGGACTACCAGGGTATCTAATCCTGTTCGCTCCCCACGCTTTCGCTCCTCAGCGTCAGTAATGGCCCAGAGATCCGCCTTCGCCACCGGTGTTCCTCCTGATATCTGCGCATTTCACCGCTACACCAGGAATTCCGATCTCCCCTACCACACTCTAGCCTGCCCGTATCGACTGCAGACCCGGGGTTAAGCCCCGGGCTTTCACAACCGACGTGACAAGCCGCCTACGAGCTCTTTACGCCCAATAATTCCGGACAACGCTTGCGCCCTACGTATTACCGCGGCTGCTGGCACGTAGTTAGCCGGCGCTTCTTCTGCAGGTACCGTCACTTTCGCTTCTTCCCTGCTGAAAGAGGTTTACAACCCGAAGGCCGTCATCCCTCACGCGGCGTCGCTGCATCAGGCTTTCGCCCATTGTGCAATATTCCCCACTGCTGCCTCCCGTAGGAGTCTGGGCCGTGTCTCAGTCCCAGTGTGGCCGGTCGCCCTCTCAGGCCGGCTACCCGTCGTCGCCTTGGTAGGCCATTACCCCACCAACTAGCTGATAGGCCGCGGGCTCATCCTTCACCGCCGGAGCTTTCAACCCTCTCCCAGGAGGCAGAGAGTGTTATCCGGTATTAGACCCCGTTTCCAGGGCTTGTCCCAGAGTGAAGGGCAGATTGCCCACGTGTTACTCACCCGTTCGCCACTAATCCACCCCGAAGGGCTTCATCGTTCGACTTGCATGTGTTAAGCACGCCGCCAGCGTTCGTCCTGAGCCAGGATCAAACTCTCCGTGAATGTTTTCCCGTAATCGGGAGACACATCACGAGAGCGGAACGATCAAGTCGGAATATGACCCGTCGTCCACTGCGTCCTCGCTGTGTTTTGCCTACCAAGTCAGTGACCTGGCAGGACTTTCAAAGGAACCTCCAACCTGCCGAAGCAGGCCGGGGTATCAACATATCTGGCGTTGACTTTTGGCACGCTGTTGAGTTCTCAAGGAACGGACGCTTCCTTTGTACTCACCCGCAGAACATTTTCTGGGGCTTTCCTCCGGGCGCTTCCCTTCGGTCTTGCGTTTCCGACTCTATCAGACTCTTTCGTGTCCGATTCCCGGTCGAAGCGGGTCAAGCAGTTTTCGCTTTCCAGTTCTTCGCTTTCGCGTTTCCCTTTCCGGCGAGTCCGACTCTATCAGATCCTTTCGGGCCTGATTCCCAGTCAGCGGGGCTTGTCCTCCGGGCTGTTGGGCCCTTCCGACGAGTGAGACATTAGCGGAATCCTGGGCCCCGACGCTAATCGGGGTCGCGCTCCTTCGAACGCGGATTCCTCATTTCGCATAAGCGCACGGCGAGACATGCGACAACCGTCGCGTGCTCGTTGTGGTTACTGCGGAATGGCTGTCCGGGGACCAACCGGAGTCGGCGCTCACGTCGGACAACTCGGAGCACACTACGGATCGGGAGAGGCCGTGTCAACCCCCGGCCCGGCCGGGGGTGACGGGGCGCTGGTCAGCCGTTGCCGGAGGCCAGCTCGCGGCTGCGGTCGCGGGCCGCTTCGAGTGCCGCGATGAGAGCCGCGCGTACGCCGTGGTTCTCCAGTTCGCGGATGGCGCTGATGGTGGTGCCGGCCGGGCTGGTGACGGCCTCGCGGAGCTTGACCGGGTGCTCGCCGCTGTCCCGGAGCATCACGGCGGCGCCGATCGCGGCCTGGACGATGAGGTCGTGGGCCTGGGCGCGCGGCAGGCCGAGCAGGATGCCGGCGTCCGTCATCGCCTCCACCAGGAAGTAGAAGTACGCCGGGCCCGAGCCGGAGAGGGCGGTGGCCGCGTCCTGCTGGGACTCCGGGACGCGCAGGGTCTTGCCGACCCCCTTGAAGATGGCGTCCGTCGAGGCGAGGTGCTCCCCCGTCGCGTGGCTGCCCCCCGAGATGACGGACATGCCCTCGTCCACCAGGACGGGCGTGTTCGGCATGACGCGGACGACCGGGGTGCCGGCGCTGAGGCGGTCCTCGATGTACGCGGTCGTGATGCCGGCCGCCGCGCTGATGACCAGACGGTCCGCGGCGAGGTGCGGGGCCAGCTCGTCCAGGAGGCGGCCCATGTCCTGCGGCTTGACCGCGAGGATCAGGATGTCCGCCCGCTTCGCGGCCTCCGCGTTGGTGACCGCGTCCACGCCGTACCGGTCGCGCAGTTCGGCGGCCCGGTCCGAGCGGCGGGTGGTGACCAGCAGGTTCGACGGGCGCCAGCCGGCCCGGATCATGCCGCTGAGCAGGGCCTCGCCGATCTTGCCGGTGCCGAGGACTGCAACTGTCTGGGTCATGCCGTTCACCCTCCGGGCGGTGCTCGATGTGCGCGGTGCTCAGTGCTCGTCGGCGCCATCTTCGCACCGCCCCGTCAGGCGGTGCGGCGGCGGAGGGTGGCCGCACCGAGGGCCAGGACCAGCAGCGCGCAGCCCGCCACGACGAGGACGTCCCGCACGAAGTCCCCGGTGACCTCGGAGTGGTGGAGGACCTCGTTCATCCCGTCCACGGCGTACGACATCGGCAGCACGTCCGAGACGGCTTCGAGGAACGGCGCCATGCGGTCACGGGGGACGAAGAGACCGCAGAGGAGCAGCTGCGGGAAGATCACCGCGGGCATGAACTGCACCGCCTGGAACTCGGAGGCCGCGAACGCCGAGACGAACAGCCCGAGTGCCGTGCCGAGCAGCGCGTCGAGCACGGCGACCAGGAGCAGCAGCCACGGCGACCCCAGGACGTCCAGGCCGAGGGCCCACACCGACAGGCCGGTGGCCAGGAGCGACTGGAGGACGGCGACGGCACCGAAGGCGAGCGCGTAACCCGCGATGAGGTCGCCCTTGCCGAGCGGCATCGAGAGCAGGCGCTCCAGGGTGCCGGAGGTGCGTTCGCGCAGGGTGGCGATCGAGGTCACCAGGAACATCGTGATCAGCGGGAAGATTCCCAGCAGCGAGGCGCCGATCGAGTCGAAGGTCCGCGGGCTGCCGTCGAAGACGTACCGCAGCAGCGTGATCAGGAGGACCGGGACCAGCAGGAGCAGCGCGACCGTACGGGGGTCGTGGGCGAGCTGGCGCAGGACGCGGGCGGCGGTGGCGAGGGTGCGGGCCGGGCTCAGGGGGGCGGTCGTGCTGCTCATCGGGGGTTCTCCTTGCGCTGGGCGGCCGCGTCGACCAGGTGGAGGAAGGCCGCCTCGACGGTGTCGGTGCCGGCGGCCGTCCGCAGGGCGTCCGGGGTGTCGTCGGCGAGGATCTCGCCCTCGCGCATGAGGAGGAGGCGGTGGCAGCGCTCGGCCTCGTCCATGACGTGGGAGGAGATGAGGAGCGCGGTGCCGCGTTCGGCGGCGAGGGTGTGGAAGAGCTGCCACAGGTCGCGGCGCAGAACCGGGTCGAGGCCGACGGTCGGTTCGTCCAGGACGAGCAGGTCGGGGGTGCCGAGGAGGGCGACGGCGAGCGAGACGCGGGTGCGCTGGCCGCCGGAGAGGTTGCCGGCCAGGGCGTCCTCGTGGCTGGTCAGGTCGACCTCGGTGAGCGCCCGGGTGACCGTTTCGTGGCGGGCGTCGCGGTGGGCGCGGCCCGGTCGGAGGACCGCGGCGAAGTAGTCCAGGTTCTGGCGGACGGTCAGGTCGGTGTAGACGGAGGGCGCCTGGGTGACGTACCCGACGCGGGGGCGGAGGGAGGGGTGGCCGGCGGGGCTGCCGAGGACCTGGAGGGTGCCGGTGACCTTGGCCTGGGTGCCGACGACGGCGCGCATGAGGGTGGACTTGCCGCAGCCGGAGGGACCGAGGAGGCCGGTGATCCTGCCGGGTCCGACGGTGAAGTCGAGGCCCTTGAGGACCGTGCGGCTGCCTCGTCGGACGGTGAGGCCACGGGCCTCGACGGCGACGCCCGAAGAATTCATCATGTGATGAATATTGGCTCCGCGGGGGCGCCGCCGTCAAGGGACGGGGCCGGCCGGCTCAGCGCACGGCCGCGTGCAGTTCCACGACGTACGCCTCTTCCACCGTCCCGTCGGGGAACTCCGTCCGGAGCCGGGCCCGCTCCTCGGCGAGGAAGGTCCGGGCCGCGTCGTCGTCGGCGATCAGGAACACGGAGTGGCTGCCGAGGTTGTCGAGGTGGGTGGCGAGGGAGACGCGCCGGGTCCACGGGACGCGGCGGTACGTGAAGACGAGGTCCGGGGGCAGGTCGCGGTCCTGGACGGCCGAGCGCCGGGGACCCAGTTCCTCCGGACCGACGCCGAAGAACCGGACGAGCCGCTCCTCCTGGGCGGCGAGCCACGGGACGGAGCTGTCGGTGACGTTCCACCAGAGGGCCAGCGTGCCGCCCGGCCGCAGGACGCGCCGGACCTCGGCGGCGGAGCGGGCGTGATCGGTCCAGTGCCACGACTGGGCGTACGTGATCAGGTCGGCCGAGCCGGCCGCGAACGGGAGCCGGTTGCCGTCGCCCCGCACGAGCGGGACGTCCGGGAGGGCCCGGCGCAGCTCGGCGGCCATGCCGGGCCCGGGCTCGACGGCGACGACGCGGGCGCCGCGGTCGAGGAGGCGGCGGGTCGAGATGCCGGTGCCCGCGCCCACGTCCAGGGTGCGGGCTCCGCGCAGGAGGCGGCCGGCGATGTCCTCGACGGCGTCGAACAGCGTGTCCGGGTAGCTGGGGCGGGCGGCCGCGTACTGGGCGGCGGCGCGGTCGAAGGACAGGGCGCGCGAGGGACCCCGGGCCGGATGCGGTAAGTGTGTCGTGGCCATGCGGTCATCGTGCCCGCGCCCGGCCGGGGGCGTCAGCCTCGGCGGCCCTTCTTCTTCCGGGCGGCCGGGTTGCCGGTGCGGGAGGCGCGGCGCTTCGCGTACCGGGCGACGGCCTCCTCGTACTCCGTACGCCTCAGCTTCTCGCCGGGCGCCTCGGTGAACGTACGGAAGAAGTACGCGAGCAGCGAGCCGACGAAGCCGATGGCCTTCAGGCCGCGCAGGCTCTCCTCGCGGGCCGGGTCGGCCGGGCGGCGGCCGAAGCCCTCCCAGGTCTTGCGGAAGGCGATCGCGCTGCAGATGGCGAACATCGCGATCACCAGCACGCCGACGAAGCCGCCGACGTCGGCGATCTCCAGTCCCTGGTAGGCGAAACGGAGGACGAGGCAGGCCGCGGCCGTCGCGAGGAGCGAGCCGACGGCGGCTCCGACGCGGCGCAGACCGTAGTGGCCGTCGTGGGCGACCCACGTGGTCCCGAAGAAGCGGAGGGGCTCGGGCTGCGGGCCCTGCGGGGTCGCGGGCTCGGACGGGCCGGGGGCCGCGCCTTCGGGGGTCTCGCTGTTCTCGCTCACGGAGTCGATTATCCCGCAGGTGCGGGGGCGGCCGGGGGGCCGTGTGTGCGGCCCCCCGGCACGGCCGGGATCAGCCCAGCTTCGAGACGTCGCGGACGGCGCCCCGGTCGGCGCTCGTCGCCATGGCGGCATAGGCGCGCAGCGCGGCCGAGACCTTGCGGTCGCGGTTCTTCGGGGCGTAGACGCCGTTCAGGGCCTCGCGCCGGGCGGCCAGTTCGGCCTCGGGGACCAGGAGGTCGATCGAGCGGTTCGGGATGTCGATCCGGATGCGGTCGCCGTCCTCGACCAGCGCGATCGCACCGCCGGAGGCCGCCTCGGGCGAGGCGTGGCCGATGGACAGGCCCGACGTGCCGCCGGAGAAGCGGCCGTCCGTGATCAGGGCGCAGGTCTTGCCGAGGCCGCGGCCCTTCAGGTACGAGGTCGGGTACAGCATCTCCTGCATGCCCGGGCCGCCCTTGGGGCCCTCGTAGCGGATGACGACGACATCGCCCTCGTTGACCTGCTGGGTGAGGATCTTCTGGACGGCCTCCTCCTGCGACTCGCAGACGACCGCCGGGCCCTCGAAGGTCCAGATGGACTCGTCGACGCCCGCCGTCTTCACGACGCAGCCGTCCACGGCCAGGTTGCCGCGCAGGACCGCGAGGCCGCCGTCCTCGGAGTAGGCGTGCTCCACGGAGCGGATGCAGCCGCCCTCGGCGTCCTGGTCCAGGCTGTCCCAGCGCTCGGACTGGGAGAACGCCTCCGCCGAGCGCACGCAGCCGGGAGCGGCGTGCCACAGCTCGACCGCCTCCGGCGCCGGGGAGCCGCCGCGCACGTCCCAGGTCTTCAGCCAGTCGTCCAGCGACGGGCTGTGCACGGAGTGCACGTCCTCGTTGAGGAGGCCCGCGCGGTGCAGTTCGCCGAGGAGGGCGGGGATGCCGCCGGCGCGGTGCACGTCCTCCATGTAGTACGTGCGGTCCTTGGCGACGTTCGGGGCGACCTTGGCCAGGCACGGGACGCGGCGCGACAGGGCGTCCATCTCGGTCAGGCCGTAGGCGACGCCCGCCTCCTGGGCGGCGGCCAGGAGGTGCAGGATCGTGTTGGTGGAGCCGCCCATCGCGATGTCGAGCGCCATGGCGTTGCCGAAGGCGGCGGCCGTGGCGATGTTGCGGGGCAGGACCGAGTCGTCGTCCTGCTCGTAGTAGCGACGGGTCAGGTCCAGCACCGTGCGGGCGGCGTTCTCGTAGAGCGCCTTGCGGGCGGTGTGGGTGGCCAGGACCGATCCGTTGCCGGGGAGGGAGAGGCCGATGGCCTCGGTCAGGCAGTTCATCGAGTTGGCGGTGAACATCCCGGAACAGGAACCGCAGGTGGGACAGGCGTTCTCCTCGATGCGGAGGATGTCCTCGTCGGAGATCTTGTCGTTGACGGCCTCCGACATCGCGTCGACCAGGTCGAGCGTGCGCACCGTGCCGTCGACCAGCGTGGCGCGGCCGGACTCCATCGGGCCGCCGGAGACGAAGACGGTCGGGATGTTCAGGCGCAGGGCCGCGTTGAGCATGCCCGGGGTGATCTTGTCGCAGTTGGAGATGCAGATCAGGGCGTCGGCGCAGTGCGCCTCGACCATGTACTCCACGCTGTCCGCGATGAGGTCGCGGGAGGGGAGGCTGTAGAGCATGCCGCCGTGGCCCATGGCGATGCCGTCGTCCACGGCGATCGTGTTGAACTCGCGCGGGATGCCTCCGGCGGCGGTGACCGCCTCGCTGACGATCCGGCCGACGGGGGCCAGGTGCGTGTGGCCCGGCACGAACTCCGTGAAGCTGTTGGCGACGGCGATGATCGGCTTCCGGCCGATGTCCGCGCCGGGTACCCCGGAGGCGCGCATAAGGGCGCGGGCGCCCGCCATGTTGCGGCCGTGGGTGACTGTGCGGGACCTCAGCGTGGGCATCGTCTTTTCGCTCCTTCTGCGTTGAAGACTGTTCTTGAGCGTACGCCGTCGGTGCCAGGATGTGGACCGGGTGTCCGCTATGCGGAAGGGTTGGGGGCGGGGCGGGGGCGCCTGCGGCGGGCCTGTTCCCCTACCCGCCCCTTCCCGGAACCGGGGCTCCGCCCCGGACCCCGCTGCTCAATCGCCGCAGGGGCTTGATTGCGGGGCTGGCTCCGCCAGATACCGCTGGAGCGTCGGGGCCACCATCGCCACGATCTTCTCCGGCGGCGCGGACGCCAACGGCTCGGCCTGCAGCACGTACCGCAGTATCGCGATCCCCACCATGTGCGACGCCGCCAGCTCCGCCCGGAACGTCGCGTCCGGGATGTCCAGGCCCGCCGCCACGCGTTCCAGCAGGCGGCGCAGTACGAAGCCGCGGAGGACCTTCGCCGCGGCCTCGTGGGTGAGGGCGGAGCGGAGGACCGCGAGGAGGGGGGCCCGGGTCGCCGGGTTCTCCCAGATCGCGATGAAGGCGCGGGCCAGACGTTCGCCCACGTCCTCGGTGTCCCCTTCCAGGACGGCCGGGACGAGCAGCGCGGGCTCGAAGGACAGCTCGATCGCGGCGGCGAAGACCTCGTCCTTCGTACCGAAGTAGTGGTGGACCAGCGCGGAGTCGACGCCGGCCGCACGGGCGATGCCCCGCACTGAGGTCTTGTCGTACCCGCGCTCGGCGAACTCCGTGCGGGCGGCCTCCAGGATGCGGGTGCGCGCGTCCGGGCCGGTGTCCTTCGCGGCGCGGGCGGGGCGGCCCCGGCGCCGGGGGCCGGGCGCGTCCGGGGTCATGGGCGGGGGGCGCGCTCGGTGGACGCGGCGAGGTGGAGCCGGGTGAAGGCGAGCGCCTCGGCGAGGTCGGCCTCGCGTTCGGCGGTGGACATCGCGCGCCGGGTGTTGACCTCGATGACCACGTGCCCGTCGAAGCCGGAACCGGCCAGCCGCTCCAGCAGCTCCGCGCAGGGCTGGTCGCCCCGGCCGGGCACCAGGTGCTCGTCCTTGTTGGAACCCTTGCCGTCGGCCAGGTGGACGTGGGCCAGCCGGTCGCCCATCCGGTCCACCATGGCCAGGCCGTCCGTGCGGGCGGTGGCGGTGTGCGACAGGTCCACCGTGAAGTGGCGGTAGTCGTCGTTGGTGACGTCCCAGTCGGGGGCGTACGCGAGCATCTCGCGGTCCCGGTAGCGCCACGGGTACATGTTCTCGACGGCGAACCGGACGTCCGTCTCGTCGGCCATCCGCCAGATCCCGGTGACGAAGTCACGGGCGTAGTTGCGCTGCCACCGGAACGGGGGGTGGACGACGACCGTTGACGCACCCAGCTTCTCGGCGGCGGCGCGGGCCCGCTGGAGCTTGACCCACGGATCGGTCGACCAGACCCGCTGGGTGATCAGCAGGCAGGGCGCGTGCACGGCGAGTATCGGCACCTGGTGGTAGTCGGAGAGCCGGCGCAGCGCCTCGATGTCCTGGCTGACCGGGTCGGTCCAGACCATGACCTCGACGCCGTCGTAGCCGAGGCGCGCGGCGATCTCGAAGGCCGTCGCCGTCGACTCCGGATAGACCGAGGCCGTCGACAGGGCGACCTTCGCATCCGGGACGCGCACCGCTGGTTCTGCCACGCAGACAGCGTACGGGCAGTGCCGCGCCCCGCCGAGGGAGAGCGGCGGAAAGTGAGAAGGGCCGCACCACCGGCCCGCACCGCCCCGCGCCACCCGCCCGCGTCACCCCCTCGCCACCGGCCGCACGCCGCCGCGCCGGGCCGCCGCGCCGGTCACCGCCCGCTCAGTCCGGCGCAGCCTCTTCCTTCGACGGCAGGTGGTCCAGGCGGCGCAGGATCACGCCCTCGCGCAGCGCCCACGGGCAGATCTCCAGCTCCTCCACGTCGAGCAGGTCCATCGCGCCCTCCGCGACCAGCGCCCCGGCCAGCAGCTGGGCGGCCCGGCCCTCGGACACGCCCGGCAGGGTCCCGCGCTCCTCGGCGGTCATCGCGGCCAGCTTCGGCACCCACTCCTCCAGCGCCTTGCGGCTGAGGGTGCGCGGCACGTACTGGCCCTCGGCGGAGCGGGCCGCACCCGCGATCCTGGCCAGCTGCTTGAACGTCTTGGAGGTGGCTACCACGTGGTCCGGGCGGCCGATGCGGGTGAAGTCGCCGACGCTGCGGGCGATGCGCGCCCGGACGTGTCGGCGCAGCGCCTTGACCTCCGCCGGGTCCGGCGGGTCGCACGGCAGCCAGCCCGCGGTGATGCGCCCGGCGCCCAGCGGCAGCGAGACCGCGGCGGCCGGTTCCTCGTCCATGCCGTACGCGATCTCCAGCGAGCCGCCGCCGATGTCGAGGACCAGCAGCTTGCCCGCCGACCAGCCGTACCAGCGGCGGGCGGCCAGGAAGGTGAGCCGGGCCTCCTCCGTACCGCTGAGGACCGTGAGGCCGACGCCCGTCTCGTCGCGCACCCGCTCCAGGACCTGGTCGGCGTTGCTCGCGTCGCGCACCGCCGAGGTGGCGAAGGCGAGGACGTCCTCGCAGCCCTTGTCCTCGGCGGCTTCGAGCGCGCCCGCGATCGTCCCGACCAGCCGCTCCACGCCGAGCGGGCCGATCGCGCCATCCTCGTCGAGGAGTTCGGCGAGGCGCAGCTCGGCCTTGTGCGAGTGCGCGGGCAGCGGGCGGGCACCGGGGTGGGCGTCCACCACCAGCAGATGAACCGTGTTCGACCCCACGTCGAGGACTCCGAGTCTCATACGGGGCACGCTACTGCGGGCGGCACACATACTCTGGGCGCGTGCCAAAGACGAAAAAGGCGAAGCCGGGCAAAGCCACGAAGAAGCAGCGCGCCATCGAGGCGGAGACCCCGCAGGACATCAAGCACGTCGAGAAGGTGGAGATGCACACGCCGGTGGCGGAGCCCGACCCCTCCGACGAGACGGAGCTCGACTTCGCGCGGGCCTGGGTGGAGTTCCCCGACCCCGCCGACGACGAGCAGGTCTTCCGCTGCGACCTGACCTGGCTGACGTCCAGGTGGACGTGCATCTTCGGCAGTGGCTGCCAGGGCATCCAGGCGGGCCGCGCGGACGACGGCTGCTGCACGCTGGGCGCCCATTTCTCGGACGAGGACGACGAGAAGCGGGTGGCCGGTCATGTCGCGCGCCTCACTCCGGAGCTGTGGCAGTTCCACGACGTGGGCACGGAGACGGGCTGGACCCAGACCGACGAGGACGGGGACCGCCAGACGCGCCGCTGGCAGGGCTCGTGCATCTTCCAGAACCGGCCGGGCTTCCCCGCCGGGGCGGGCTGCTCGCTGCACATCCTGGCGCTGCGGGAGGGCCGGGAGCCGCTGGAGACCAAGCCGGACGTGTGCTGGCAGCTGCCGGTACGGCGTACGTACGAGTGGATCGACCGGCCGGACGACACGCGGGTGCTCCAGGTGTCGATCGGTGAGTACGACCGGCGCGGCTGGGGCCCGGGCGGCCACGACCTGCACTGGTGGTGCACGTCGGCGACCTCGGCGCACGGAGGCGGCGAGCCGGTGTACGTGTCGTACCGGCCGGAGCTCATCGAGCTGATGGGCAAGGAGGCGTACGACACGCTGACGGAGCTCTGCGAGCAGCGGCTCGCCTCGCTGCTGCCGATGGCCCCGCACCCGGCGGACCCGGCGTAGGGCCTGTCCGACCATCCCCGTCGTCCGCCCGGCACCGTCAGTCCGCGCGGGGCGGGGTGCTCGGGCCCTTCGGCGGGGCGGGCGGTCCGGAGGAGCCGGTCGGGTCCGGGGTCGGGCTCGGTGCCGGGTCCGTCGGTGTGGGCGTGGGGTCGGTCGGGTCCGGCGTCGGGGTGGCGGGGTCCGGAGTGGGGTCCGGGGTGGTGGACGCCGGCGGGGCCGGACGGGGGTGGAGTCCGCGCGGTACGGCGCCGGGGCTGGACGTTTTCGCCCCGTAGCCGTGCAGGGCGACGACCGCGCCCGTGGGGGCGACGGTGAGGTGGGCGGTCCAGGGGCCGGCGGGCTGCCGGGCGTGGTCCACCAGGGCGCGGATCGTGACACTGCCGCCGGCCGGGAGCCTGCCGGAGGTGCGGCTCAGGCGCACCCAGGACCGGTCGGTGGCGGCGGACCAGGAGACCGGGCCGGCCTTCGACGCGGTGAGGGTGATCAGGGTGGCGGAGCCGGCGGTGCGGGTCCGGACGGTGAGCCGGTCCTCGCCGTGCGCGGCGGGGTCGTGCGAGGGGCCGGCGCCCTTGCTGATGATCTCGGCGGAGACCTCCGGCAGGGCGTCCTTGCCGGTGAAACGGGAGCCGCCGTCCGGGCGGGCGTTGCCGGCGTTCTCGTAGGGGGCGTAGGGGGCCTCGGCGCCACCGGTCTCGTTGTCGGCGGCGCTGACGGCCGAGCCGTCGCGGCCCTCGCCGGTCAGCGGCGCCCCCCGGTACGCGGACCACAGGGCGATGACCGGGGCGGCGACGACGGTGGCGACGACGGTCGTCGTCATGACCCGCGAGCGCAGCCGGTCGCGGCGCGCCGCGTGGTCCTTGGGGTCCATGGGGAAGCCGGTGCGGTCGAAGCGTGGAGTGGCGGACCGATTCTTCTGGTGCTTCTGCGCGTGCAGCATGGCCACGTACGCGGAGGGGCGCGGCGCCTCCACCACCGGCAGCACGGCGGCCGGGGTCACCGTCTTGCCGGGCCACGGCCCCTCGGCCCCGGCGCGCTCGGCGGCGCGGCGGCAGCGCGGGCAGTCGTCCACGTGCCGGACGAGCTCGCGGCGGAGCGTGGGCGAGAGGAGGGCGCGGTGGTCGCCGGTGAGCCGGCCGGCCGTGGGGCAGTTGCCCGTCTTCACGACGGCGAGGGCGGCCCGGGTGCGCTCGACCTCGCAGGCGGCGCCGGCCAGCAGTTCGCGGGCGGCCGTGGGGGCGAGGCCGAGGACGGCGGCGACGGCGTGCGGGGTCAGCCCGTGCCGGACGGCCAGCTCCAGCGCCTCGCGCTGCTCCGGCGTGGTGCCCGCGGCCTCGGGCCAGGCCAGCCGGGCCAGCTCCCGGCGGTGCGCCTCGGCGGCGGGGGCGCTCTCCGGCGCGACGGCGGGGGTCTCCGGGGAGGCGGGGGTCTCGGGCGGTCTCGGGCTCTGCGGCGGGGCGGGTGCGGGCGCGGCGGTGTGCGCGGGCGGCGGCGGGGCCGTGCGCGCCGCGCGGCGGGCGGGGCGGGGGGCCGGGGTGTGGCGGTCCTCGTCGGCGGCCCTGCGGTGCGGGGGGCGGGCCGGGTCGGAGCGGCGGTGGGCGCGGCGGCCCTGCTTCTGCTCGGTGAGCCGGCGCAGACAGGTCCACCGGGCCAGGGCGTACAGCCAGGTTTTACGTTCCTCCTCGTCGGCCGGGCAGCGGGAGCCCTGCCGTTCGGCCAGGGCGAGGACGCCGCCCAGCGCCTCGGTGGCGGCGTCGTGGTCGCAGAGCACGGAGAGGCAGTAGGTGAAGAGGCCGTCGAGATGCGGCTCGTAACGGGCGGGCGGCTTCTTCGGCGCGGCGGGCGAGGAGTGGGGCGCGCGATGCTGCCCCCGGTGCGCGCCGGGAGTGTTCGTCGGAGTCTCCAGCCTGCTGCTCGTCACCTTGCGACCGTAGGCGCGGCCGGCTCGCCCCTCGTACTCCTTGAGCAGATTTAACCCTTACGGGTGAACGTATCGCGCGATAAGGGACAGGCGTTCCCGGCCGCGTTGTCAGACCCCACCGATACGGTGGCGCCATGGCTGCCCGTACGAAATCCGCGAAGGACCGGCCGTCCTACCGCTGCACCGAATGCGGCTGGACCACCGCGAAGTGGCTCGGCCGTTGCCCCGAGTGCCAGGCGTGGGGGACGGTCGAGGAGTTCGGCGGCGCGCCCGCCGTCCGGACCACGGCGGCGGGGCGGGTCTCCACCGCCGCGCTGCCCATCGGCCAGGTGGACAGCCGGCAGGCCACCGCCCGGCCGACCGGGGTCGGCGAGCTGGACCGGGTGCTGGGCGGCGGTCTGGTGCCCGGGGCCGTCGTGCTGCTCGCGGGCGAGCCGGGCGTGGGCAAGTCCACGCTGCTGCTCGACGTGGCGGCCAAGGCGGCGACGGACGAGCACCGGACTTTGTATGTGACGGGCGAGGAGTCCGCGTCGCAGGTGCGGATGCGGGCCGACCGCATCCATGCGATCAGCGACCATCTGTATCTGGCGGCGGAGACCGATCTGTCCGCGGTGCTCGCCCATCTCGACGCGGTCAAGCCGTCGCTGCTGATCCTGGACTCGGTGCAGACCGTGGCCTCGCCGGAGATCGAGGGCGCGCCGGGCGGGATGGCGCAGGTCCGCGAGGTGGCCGGGGCGCTGATCCGGGCCTCCAAGGAGCGCGGGATGTCGACGCTGCTCGTGGGCCACGTCACCAAGGAGGGCGCGATCGCCGGGCCCAGGCTGCTGGAACACCTGGTGGACGTGGTGCTGTCGTTCGAGGGCGACCGCCATGCCCGGCTGCGTCTGGTGCGCGGCGTCAAGAACCGGTACGGGGCGACCGACGAGGTCGGCTGCTTCGAGCTGCACGACGAGGGGATCACGGGTCTCGCCGATCCGTCCGGCCTCTTCCTGACCCGGCGCGACGAGCCGGTGCCGGGCACCTGCCTGACCGTGACGCTGGAGGGTAAGCGGCCGCTGGTCGCGGAGGTGCAGGCGCTGACGGTGGATTCGCAGATCCCGTCCCCCCGGCGAACCACTTCGGGTCTGGAGACCTCCCGGGTGTCCATGATGCTCGCGGTCCTGGAGCAGCGCGGCCGGATCAGCTCGCTGGGCAAGCGGGACATCTACAGCGCGACGGTGGGCGGCGTGAAGCTGTCCGAGCCGGCCGCCGACCTGGCGATCGCGCTGGCGCTGGCGAGCGCGGCGAGCGACACACCGCTGCCGAAGAACCTGGTGGCGATCGGCGAGGTGGGGCTCGCGGGCGAGGTCAGGCGGGTGACGGGGGTGCAGCGCAGGCTGGCCGAGGCGCACCGCCTGGGGTTCACGCACGCCCTGGTTCCGACCGATCCGGGCAAGGTCCCGGCCGGTATGAAGGTGACGGAGGTGGCCGACATGGGCGACGCGCTCAGGGCGCTCCCGCGCCGGACCCGCGCACAGGCCCCCCGGGAGGACGACGCACGCCGGTAGACTTTGCCCTGGTCTCGCCCGTCCGTACGAACGGCATGAGGGACACGGGGTGCGTCAGACACCCCCTGGGTCCTTCGATCGGACGGCCTGTTCCGACCGACAGGCCACGAGGGCACCGCAAACCTGTGACCGGAGGAGTGCAGTGGCAGCCAGCGACCGGGCAGCATCGCCCGGAAAGTCCGGCCAAACCACGGGCAACGAGGCGCTGATGCGCGCCTCGCTGAGCGCCGTAGCGCCCGGAATGGCCCTGCGGGACGGCCTGGAGCGCATTCTCCGCGGCAACACCGGTGGTCTGATCGTGCTCGGCATGGACAAGACCGTCGAGTCGATGTGCACGGGCGGCTTCGTGCTGGACGTGGAGTTCACCGCGACCCGGCTGCGGGAGCTGGCCAAGCTGGACGGCGCGCTGATCCTCGACAAAGACATGACCAAGATCCTGCGCGCCGGAGTGCAGCTGGTCCCGGACGCGTCGATCCCCACCGAGGAGACCGGCACCCGGCACCGCACGGCGGACCGGGTCTCCAAGCAGTGCAATTTCCCGGTCGTCTCGGTCTCCCAGTCGATGCGCCTGATCGCGCTGTACGTGAACGGGGAGCGGCGGGTCCTGGAGGAGTCGGCGGCGATCCTGTCCCGCGCCAACCAGGCCCTGGCCACGCTGGAGCGGTACAAGCTGCGGCTGGACGAGGTCGCCGGGACGCTCTCCGCGCTGGAGATCGAGGACCTGGTGACCGTCCGGGACGTGACGGCGGTGGCCCAGCGCCTGGAGATGGTCCGCCGGATCGCGACGGAGATCGCGGAGTACGTGGTGGAGCTCGGCACCGACGGCCGGCTGCTCTCGCTCCAGCTGGACGAGCTGATCGCGGGCGTGGAGCCGGAGCGCGAGCTGGTCGTGCGGGACTACGTGCCGGAGCCGACGGCGAAGCGTTCGCGCACGGTGGCGGAGGCGCTGACCGAGCTGGACTCGCTGACCCACACGGAGCTGCTCGAACTCCCGGTCGTGGCGCGGGCGCTGGGCTACAGCGGCTCGCCCGAGACGCTGGACTCGGCGGTGTCGCCGCGCGGTTTCCGGCTGCTGGCGAAGGTGCCGCGGCTGCCGGGCGCGATCATCGACCGGCTCGTGGAGCACTTCGGCGGTCTGCAGAAGCTGCTCGCGGCGAGCGTGGACGACCTCCAGACGGTGGACGGGGTCGGCGAGGCCCGGGCGCGCAGCGTGCGCGAGGGCCTGTCCCGGCTGGCCGAGTCGTCCATCCTCGAACGGTACGTGTAGGGCGGTACGCGCAGGGCCCCGGCGCTCCCCCGGAAGACCGCCCGGAACGCCCCGCCGCTCAGTCCTTCGCGAGGACGAACGAGGCGCGCTGCACGGGCTCGCCCGGCGCCTTGGCCTCCACGAGGTACGTGCCCGGCTCGGCCTTGCCCGCGGGCGGCGTCGCGCACTTGGGGGCGCTCTTCGCCCGGTTCCACTCCACGGTGTGCACGACGGTCTTCCCGGCGGGCACCTCGATCAGGACGGCCTTCGGGTCGCGCGGGCAGTCCTTGGACGACCACACCTCGTCGTCGTCCCCGCCCGCCTCGGTGATGGTGAGCACCGCGCTCTTCGGTCCGAAGTCGGCCTTGCAGGCGGTGGACGAGGTGTTCGTGACGAACAGCCGGAACTCGGGCTTCTCGTCCGGGGCGTAGCTGAGTTCGGTCTTGAGGGCGATCCGGATCGCGCCCGCGGTGCAGTCGGGGAGCGAGGAGCCGGCCGGGACCGGACGCGCTGCCTCCGCCCCGTCCGCTCCACCGGCGCCGACGGAACCGGAAGCGGAACCCGAACCGGTCTCCTGGCCACCGCCGTTGGCGTCCGAGCCGCCGCCCGAACCGGCGGAACCGCCGCCCGAACCGCCGCCCGTGCCACCGCTGCTGCCGCCGGAGCCGTTCGACTCGCCGCCACCGCCGGGCTGTTCGGTGATCGCGGGGCCGGAACCGGAGGGGCCGGGTGTGATCGAGCCCGCGGGGCTGGAGCCGGGCGCCTTGGCGTCGTCGTGGTGATCCCCGTCGCCGCCGCGGGAGGTGACGGCCCATGCGATCAGCAGCGCGAGCAGCACGACCAGGGCCGCCGCGACCGCCCTCCGTCGCCAGTAGATGCTGGAGGGTAGCGGACCGATCGGATTGCGCAGAGATCCCACGGCCCAAACTGTACGAGAGATCCGGCCCAACTCCCGCCCCACCCGCCGCCTTGATCCCCAAGTTTTCCGGATCATCATCCTGCGAGGGCCAGTTCGAGCACCGGGAGCAGCCGATGTGACCGTCTGCGAGGAAACGTTTACGCAGGGCGAGTGCGCCGAGGCGGGCGGAGAACGGCCCATGGGCCAGTTGCCGCAACGGCTCGCGGGGCGTGGGGCCTCTTACCGGAACGCCGTGTCAGGATCGATGGTGCGATGACTGCCACGACTGCGACACAGACGCCCCCCGCCTCCCTCCACGCCCCCGTGATCGGGTGGTTCGACCAGCACGCCCGCGATCTGCCCTGGCGCCGCCCCGAAGCGGGGGCCTGGGGCGTGATGGTGAGCGAGTTCATGCTGCAGCAGACCCCCGTCAACCGGGTCCTCCCGGTGTACGAGCAGTGGCTCGCCCGCTGGCCGCGCCCCGCCGACCTCGCGGCCGAGCCGCCCGGCGAGGCGGTCCGCGCCTGGGGCCGGCTCGGCTACCCGCGCCGGGCGCTGCGCCTCCACGGGGCCGCCCAGGCGATAACGGAACGCCATGGCGGTGACGTACCGAGTGAGCACGCCCAGCTCCTCGCCCTGCCCGGCATCGGCGAGTACACGGCGGCGGCCGTGGCCTCGTTCGCGTACCGGCAGCGTCACGCCGTCCTCGACACCAACGTCCGCCGGGTCTTCGCACGGGCCGCGAACGGCATCCAGTACCCGCCGAACGCGACGACCGCCGCCGAGCGCAGGCTCGCCCGGGAGCTGCTGCCCGACGAGGACGAGCAGGCGGCTCGCTGGGCGGCGGCCACGATGGAGCTGGGCGCCCTCGTCTGCACCGCGAAGAACGAGGACTGCTCGCGCTGTCCGATCGCGGAGCAGTGCGCCTGGCGGCTGGCCGGGAAGCCCGCGCACCAGGGGCCGCCGCGCCGGGGCCAGACCTACGCCGGCACGGACCGGCAGGTGCGCGGCAGGCTCCTCGCCGTGCTGCGCGAGGCGGTCGGCCCGGTCCCGCAGGCGGCGCTCGACGCGGTGTGGGACGAGCCGGTGCAGCGGGCCCGCGCCCTGGACGGGCTGGTCGCCGACGGGCTGGTCGAGCCGTTGGCCGACCGGCGGTACCGGCTGCCGCTGACCTGACCGGCCCGGTCGTCCCACCCGCGTAACAGCGTCCGCCCGCCTTCGTAACAAAGGCCCTGAGGCCCGCCCGCTCCGTGACAATGACGGGGCGGACGGGCCCTTCGCGCGTCCGGCGCGGGGTCGTTTGTCCGGTCTCCTCCCCGCGCTGTTACACAACCGATGGACAGCCGTGCGTCCGCGTACGGCTGCCCCGCACAGCCTCGTGACAACCGCTCCGTAGCGTCTGCGACGTCAGCCGGAACCGACCACCGGCGGGCAGCGGTACGAGCGGTTCACGGGGACCCACGGGGATGGAGGCGGTTGTGATGGCGCAGGGCGAGGTGCTCGGCTTCGAGGAGTACGTACGGACCCGGCAGGAGGCGCTGCTGCGCAGTGCGCGCCGGCTCGTCCCGGACCCCGTGGATGCCCAGGACCTGCTCCAGACCGCGCTGGCCCGCACGTACGGCCGCTGGGACCGCATCGAGGACAAGTCCCTCGCCGACGCCTATCTGCGCCGCGTCATGATCAACACCCGCACCGAGTGGTGGCGGGCGCGCAAGCTGGACGAGGTGCCCACCGAACAGCTGCCCGACGCCAGCATCGAGGACGGCACCGAGCAGCGCGCCGACCGGGCCCTGCTGATGGACATCCTGGGCGTGCTGGCTCCCAAGCAGCGCAGTGTCGTCGTCCTGCGACACTGGGAGCAGATGAGCACGGAGGAGACCGCGGCGGCGCTCGGCATGTCGGCCGGTACGGTGAAGAGCACGCTGCACCGTGCGCTGGCGCGGCTGCGCCAGGAGCTGGAGAACAGGGAAGCGGCGAGCCGGGAGACCCGGCTCGCCGAGGAGCGGGGGCGGGAGCGGTGCGCGGCCTGACAGGCAGCGGTGACGACGGCACGGTCACCGGCACAACGGGCGGGGGAACGGCCGGCGCCGACAGGCGCCCGCTGACCGGCTGGGCGGCGAGCAGCGCGGCCCTGGCCGGCCTCGCCGTCTTCGGGCTGTTCGCCGTCAGCTGCTCGACCGGCGGCACCGGCACCCGGGACGAGGGCCCGGCGGGCGCCGAACCGGTCGTCCAGGTCACCCCGAGCACGACGGCCGCCGCCACGGCGAAGCCCGCGCCCCGGGTGGACGCCGTGGCGCTGCTCAAGGCGGACCCGAAGGTGAGCGGGCGGGTCCGGATGGACCTGAAGGCGTGCAGCGGCGACGAGTATCCGGTGGACACCTCGTACGGCAGGATCACCGGCGGCCCGTCCGCCGACGTCGTGGTGAACGTGATGACCTGCGGCGACTCCGTGGGGGTCGGCACCTACGTCTACCGGCCGCGCGCCGACGGCACGTACGACAACGTCTTCACCGTCGAGCAGCCCGCCGTCTACGGCACCATCGACCGCGGGGACCTGGTGGTGACGACCCAGGTGTACGAGAAGAAGGACTCGGTCGCCTACCCCTCGGGCGACGAGGTGATCACGTACCACTGGGCGAACGGCCGGTTCACCGAGCAGGACCGGGTGCGCAACGACTTCAACCGTGCCGTGGGCGCGGGCGACGGAAACCTTCCCGAGCCCACGGAACCGCCGAGGAACTGAGAGCTTTCCGATGGCCGAGACCCATGTGCTGTTCGTCGAGGACGACGACGTCATCCGAGAGGCCACCCAGCTCGCGCTGGAACGGGTGGGCTTCGCGGTCACCGCGGTGCCCGACGGGCTGACCGGCCTGGAGGCGTTCCGGGCGGACCGGCCCGACATCGCGCTGCTCGACGTCATGGTCCCCGGCCTGGACGGGGTCAGCCTGTGCCGCCGCATCCGGGACGAGTCGACGGTCCCCGTGATCATGCTGTCGGCGCGGGCCGACTCGATCGACGTGGTCCTCGGTCTGGAGGCCGGCGCGGACGACTACGTCACCAAGCCGTTCGACGGGGCGGTGCTGGTGGCCCGGATCAGGGCGGTGCTGCGCCGCTTCGGCCACGCGTCCGGCGACCGGGCCGGTGGCGGGCAGCCGGAGCCCGAGGCCGTGGGCGGGGTGCTGGTCTTCGGGGACCTGGAGGTCGACACCGAGGGCATGGAGGTCCGCAGGGGCGGTGCCCAGGTGGCGCTGACCCCGACCGAGATGCGGCTGCTCCTGGAATTCTCCTCGGCGCCCGGCACCGTGCTCTCCCGCGACAAGCTGCTCGAACGGGTCTGGGACTACGGCTGGGGCGGGGACACCCGGGTCGTGGACGTCCATGTGCAGCGGCTGCGCACGAAGATCGGCCAGGACCGGATCGAGACGGTCCGCGGCTTCGGCTACAAGCTCCGGGCATGAGGCGGCCGTCCCTGCGGACGGGCGTCCGCTGGAAGATCAGCATCGCGATCGCGGCGGTCGGCGCGCTGATCGCCGTCGCGCTGAGCCTGGTGGTGCACAACGCGGCCCGTGTCTCGATGCTGGAGAACGCCCGCGAGGTCCAGCTGGAGCGGCTGACCTACGCGCAGCTGCTGTACGAGGCGAAGAAGACCAAGAAGGCCGATCCCCGGTTCGGGGCGAAGCTCAACGATCCGACGATGCCGCAGAGCCTGCGCGAGGAGGTCCGGCGCAACCGCCGCGCCACGCATGTGGACGACTCCGGCGGGGTGCCCGACGTCTGGGCGGCGGTCCCGGTGGGCAACGGGAACGTGCTGTCGCTGCACACCCGGTTCGCGGACCGCTCGACCACGATCATGGGCGACCTGGACCGGGCGCTGATCATCGGTTCGGTCTCGGTGGTCCTCGGCGGCTCCGCGCTGGGGGTGCTGATCGGCGGCCAGCTCTCGCGCCGGCTGCGCAAGGCGGCCGCGGCCGCCGGGAAGGTGGCCCAGGGCAACACGGACGTCCGAGTGAGGGACGCGGTCGGCGGTGTGGTGCGCGACGAGACGGACGAGCTGGCCGGTGCGGTGGACGCGCTGACCGACGCGCTGAACGCGCGGATCGAGGCGGAGCGCCGGGTCACCGCGGACATCGCGCACGAGCTGCGGACGCCGGTGACCGGGCTGCTCACGGCGGCCGAGCTGCTGCCGCCGGGCCGCCCCACGGAGCTGGTGCGCGACCGGGCCCAGGCGATGCGCACGCTGGTCGAGGACGTGCTGGAGGTGGCCCGGCTGGACAGCGCGTCGGAGCGGGCCGAGCTCCAGGAGATCGCGCTCGGCGAGTTCGTCAGCCGGCGGGTGGCCCTGCTGGACCCGGAGGTCCGGGTGCAGGTGGTCCACGACTCCTGGGTCAACACGGACCCGCGCCGCCTGGAGCGCATCCTCGGCAACCTGCTGGGCAACGCGGCCAAGCACGGGGCGACCCCGGTGGAGGTCACGGTCGAGGGCCGGGTGGTCCGGGTCCGCGACCACGGGCCCGGGTTCCCGGCGGCGCTGCTGCGGGAGGGGCCGAGCCGGTTCCGTACCGGGTCGGCCGACCGGGCCGGGCGCGGGCACGGACTGGGGCTGACGATCGCGGCGGGCCAGGCCCGGGTGCTCGGGGCCCGGCTGACCTTCCGGAACGCGGCGCCGGAGGGTGCGGCGGAGGGCAGCGGCGGGGCGGTCGCGGTGCTGTGGCTGCCCGAGCACGCGCCGACGGCCACGGGCAGTTATCCGATGCTGCAGTTCGCGGAGCAGCGGGGCCCGGCGGAGACGGAGGCCGGGCAGGGGCGTTGACGGCCGGGGCGTGCCGGGGCCGTCGGGACAACGGGCGAGGGCCCCGGGACGGGTGTCCCGGGGCCCTGCGCGTACGTCCGTGTCCGGTCAGATCTCCGCGACCGCCGGGGCGGGCTTGGTCTCGGGGCCGGCGCCCCGCAGCGGGACCTCCTTGACGAACAGGGAGGCGACGACCGCGACCAGGCCGACGGACGCGCCGACCAGGAACGCGATGTGGGTGCCCGACGACACCGCGAACTCGTACGCCTCGCGTGCCCGCACCGGCAGCTTGGCCAGGCTCGCCGCGTCCAGCTGGGCGGAGTGCGCGGTGGCCGCGCCGCCGCCTCGCGAGGCCATCTCGTCCTGGACCCGGCCGGTGAACAGCGCGCCCATGATGGCGACGCCGAAGGAGCTGCCGAGCGTGCGGAAGAGGGTGGTCGAGGAGGACGCGACGCCCATGTCCTTCAGCTCGACGCTGTTCTGCGCGACGAGCATCGTGATCTGCATCAGGAAGCCCATGCCGGCGCCGAGCACCGCCATGTACAGCCCGGAGGTGAGGCGGCTGGTGCCGGTGTCCATCTGGGCGAGCAGGAAGAGGCCGACGACCATGAGGATCGAGCCCACGACGGGGAAGACCTTGTACTTGCCGGTGCTGGTGGTGACCCGGCCCGCGATGAGCGAGACGACCATCATGGACAGCAGCATCGGCAGGAGCAGCAGCCCCGAGTTGGTGGCGGAGGCGTGCTGCACGGACTGCTGGTAGAGCGGCAGGAACAGCACCGCGCCGAACATCACGAACCCGGCCATGAAGCCGACCACGGACATGAGCGTGAAGTTGCGGTTGCGGAATATGTGGAGCGGGATGATCGGCTCGGCGGCCTTCGTCTCGACGAAGAGGAAGCCGGCCAGCGAGGCGACGCCGATCGCGATGAGCTCCATGATGACCGCGGAGTTCCAGTCGTACTCGGAACCGCCCCAGGTGGTGACCAGCACGATCGCGGTGATGCCGACGGTGAGCAGCGCGGCGCCCAGGTAGTCGACGTTCCGCTTGGTCCGCTCCCGCTTGGGCAGGTGCAGGACCGCGGTGATCATGACCAGCGCGACGGCACCGAGCGGCAGGTTGATGTAGAAGCTCCAGCGCCAGCCGAGGTGGTCGGTGATGGTGCCGCCGACCAGGGGCCCGCCGATCATGGCGATGGCCATCACGCCGGCCATCATGCCCTGGTACTTGCCGCGCTCGCGGGGCGGCACGAGGTCGCCGATGATCGCCATGACGCCGACCATCAGACCGCCGGCGCCGAGCCCCTGGACGGCCCGGAAGCCGATCAGCTGGCCCATGTCCTGGGCCATGCCGCTGAGGACCGAGCCGATCAGGAAGATCACGATGGACGTGAGGAAGATGCCCTTGCGCCCGTACATGTCGCCGAGCTTGCCCCAGATGGGCGTGGACGCGGCGGTGGCCAGGGTGTAGGCCGTGACGACCCACGAGAGGTGTTCGAGGCCGCCGAGGTCACCGACGATGGTCGGCATCGCGGTGCCGACGATCAGGTTGTCGAGCATCGCCAGCAGCATGGCGATCATCAGGGCGAGCACCACCACCCGGACGCTGCGCTGCGGCGGAGCCGATGGCTCCGCCTTCGTGGCCGGTGGGCCGCCCGCCTTCCCGTCCGCCGTCTTGATCAGGTCCGCCATCTTCCCCAACTCCCCAGTCAACCGTGCCACCGGACCCTTACTTGCCGCCCGGCTAGTTGCTTACACTGGAGGAAGGTAGACCCGTAACTAGCCGGGCGTCAAGTAAGTTGATTTGGGAGAGCACCATGGGCAGCACGCCGCAGCCGCGCCGGAGCAACACTCGCCAGCGCATCCAGGACGTCGCCCTGGAGCTCTTCGCCGAGCAGGGGTACGAGAAGACCTCGCTCCGGGAGATCGCCGAGAAGCTGGACGTCACCAAGGCGGCGCTCTACTACCACTTCAAGACGAAGGAAGACATCCTCGTCAGCATCTTCGAGGACCTGAACCGCCCGGTGGAGGAGCTGATCACCTGGGGCGAGACCCAGCCGCGCACCCTGGAGACCAAGAAGGAGCTGCTCCGCCGCTACAGCGACGCGCTGGCCCACGCGGCCCCGCTCTTCCGCTTCATGCAGGAGAACCAGGCGACGGTCCGCGACCTGAGCATCGGCGAGACGATCAAGACCCGGGTCCTGGGCCTGATGGACCTGATCAAGGAACCGGGCGCACCGCTCACCGACCAGGTGCGGTGCTTCAGCGCGCTCATCACCCTGCACGCCGGGATGATCGCCCTGAAGGACGTCGAAGGCGACCCCGAGGAGAAGCGCAAGGCCGCTCTCGAAGTCGCCGTCGAACTGGTCACCCGGGCCCACGACCCGGAAACCCCCCGGTGACCCTGCTCGGGAGCAGGGGCCGGGGGGCCGGGAGCACGGGCCGGATCAGACGTTGATGCCGTGCTTGTGCAGGAAGTTGACCGGGTTGACCGCCGAACCGTAGTTCGGGGTGGTCCGGATCTCGAAGTGCAGGTGCGGGCCGCTGGAGTTGCCGGTGTTGCCGGACAGGGCGATCTTCTCGCCCTTCTTCACGTGCTCGCCGATGTGCACGTCGATCTTGGACAGGTGCGCGTACTGCGAGTACGTGCCGTTGCCGTGCGAGATCACGATGGCGTTGCCGTACGCGGGACCGTCGCCGCCGCCGTTCGGGCCGGCCTTGACGATCGTGCCGCTGTGGGCGGCCTCGACCTTGGTGCCGATCGGCACGGCGAAGTCCTGGCCGGAGTGCTTGTGGGCCCAGCGGCTGCCGTCGTTGCCGAAGCTTGCGCTCAGCTCGTAGTGGTCGACCGGGGCCTCCCACGGAAGCTTGGCGATGGCCTTCTTCTTGGCGGCGGCCTTCTTCTTCGCGGCCGCCTTCTTCTTCGCCGCGTCGGCCTTCTTCTCGGCCTCGTGCTTGGCCGCGGCCTTGCCCTGCGCGGTCGCCTGCTTGGCGACCGAGTCGGCGGTGGCCGAGGAGACCAGGGCGGGGGCCTGGGGGGCGTCCGCAGTGCCGGCCGCGAACGCAGCACCCGCACCGAGAACCATCGACGTCCCCAGACCGGCTGCCACCACGGCGCCACGCATACGGGACACGGACGGGCGGCGGGACTGGAACGTAACGCGCTTCGACATAAGCGGAAATCCTCCGGAGATGACTGGACCCGGCGGTGTGCCGGGCTGGCCATACCTTGGTAACCCGCACCCCCGCCGGTGCTCAAACACCCCATCTACGATCAAAAGCCGTAGAAAGCACCCCGGGAATTCGAACCGATGACCCCGCCCGACGCCCTCCGGAAGGCCCGCGAAAGTCCTCTCCGGAACAGGTTTAGGCCCAGTTCTAAACCGCCCCGACCGGACATACGCCCCCCGAGCGGGCATCCGGCCCCGAGTGGGCGGAGGGCCCGTCCGCCGCAGGGCCGAAAGGCCCCCGACGGATCGGGCCCGTTGCTCCTAAGGCGGCTAGTAGGGCCGAAACGGCCTGTGCGCCTTGTCACCGGCGGTGGGACCGAAGGCCGTCCGTTTCGGGACCTTCGGCCCGCGGTCGCGCGCTATCCCACGGGCAGCCCGGTCACCTTCTCGGCGTGCAGCGCGACCAGCTGCTTGCCGCCCGAGGCCAGGTACCAGCGGTCGATGTCGCCGGAGCCGTCGTTGTACGTCCACAGCAGCTTGCCGTCGGCCGGGTCGAAGGCGTGGATGCCGCCGTTCTTGTCGAACTGGGTGGCCCCGTAGAGGACGTCGCCCACCTTGGCGAACTGCCAGGGGGCCGCGATCTCCAGGCTCTCCTCGTTGTGCCAGTGGCGCTTCCCGGTCGCCGGATCGACCGCCCACAGGGCGTGGACGGTGTCCGAGACGTAGAGGACGCCGTCCAGAACGGCCGGGTCGTTGAACCGGCTGTACTTCTCGGTCGCGAAGGACCAGCGCTCGGCGCCCGTCTCCAGGTCGAAGGCGCGCATCTTCTCGCGGGTCGCGATGATGACCAGTCCCCCGTGGACCTCGAAGCCGCGGTTGCTGGTGCGGCCGATCTTCTTCGTCCAGACCTGGTGACCGGTCGCGGTGTCGCGGACCGTGAGGTTCTCGCGGAAGTCCGTGTAGACGAGGCGCTTGCCGGAGACCCGCGCGGTGAGACCGTTCGCCTCGGTGCCGTGGTCGCGCTGCTCGCGCCAGACGACCTTGCCCGAGGAGGTGTCGATGGCGGCGATCACGTTGTCGGGGGTCCGGAAGTTCTTGTCCAGAATCCCGGCGACGACGTACACGTGGTCGGCGTCGGCGGCGATGACCCGGGGCTGGGAGTACTCCTTGTCCCCGAGCCGGCTGCGCCAGGTGTCCTTGCCGGTCCTGGGGTCGATCCCGATGACGTTGCCGTCGTACCGGGCGCTGGCCAGGTAGAGGGTGCCGTCGCCGATGAGCATGTTCGCGCCCGGGGTGGTCACCTCGGCGCGGGACCAGAGCTCCTTGCCGGTGGACAGGTCGCGGGCCACCAGCGGGTCGCCGGAGACGAGCACCACGTCGTCGACCACGGCGACCGCGGATATCCAGGCCAGACCGTCGTACGTGGTGGCGTGCTGCCAGGCCGGCTTCGGCTTCCCGCCCGGCTCGGGGGCGGCGCCCCCGGACTCCCCGGACCCGCCCGGCTTCCCCGGACCGGAGCCGCCGCCCTCGACCGGCTCCTCGACCGGGCCGCAGGCCGCGGTCCCGGCGCCCAGCAGGGCCAGCCCCGCCCCGACTCCGGCCAGCCTGATCATCCGCCTGCGCGACACATCGCCTCTGCCCATGGCGTGCCCGTCCCCCTCGTTCGTTACGTGATTCCGGGCTCCCGTTTGCAAACGAGAAGCCCTCTCGGGCAGGCCGCCCGAAGCGGGGCCAGACTAACCAGCGATTTTCGGTCGATGCGCGGAGCGAACGCGACCGGAACGTTCCTGTGACGCCGCTGTCACCGTGTCCGCGACGCGGAAAAAGGGGCGGCCCCGGCCGGTCGAAACCGGTCCGGGGCCGCCCCTACGACGCTCGGGCGCTACTGCCGGGAGAGGCAGCAGGCGCCTGTCACGCCTCCTTCGTCATGTTCGGGCCGCCGCCCGCCGCCTGCTCGATCGGGGGGACGTCGGGCAGCGCCGACTTCTCCTCGCCGCGGAAGGTGAACTTCTCGTCGTCGCCCTCGCCCTCGCTGCCGACGACCACGATGTGGCCGGGGCGCAGCTCGCCGAAGAGGATCTTCTCCGAGAGGACGTCCTCGATCTCGCGCTGGATCGTCCGGCGCAGCGGCCGGGCGCCCATCACGGGGTCGTAGCCCTTCTTGGCGAGCAGCTTCTTGGCTTCCGTGCTGAGCTCGATGCCCATGTCACGGTCCTTGAGCCGCTCGTCCACCTTCGCGATCATCAGGTCGACGATCTCGATGATGTCTTCCTGGCTGAGCTGGTGGAAGACGACCGTGTCGTCCACACGGTTGAGGAACTCGGGCCGGAAGTGCTGCTTGAGCTCTTCGTTGACCTTGACCTTCATCCGCTCGTAGTTCGTCTTGACGTCGCCCTGGGCGGCGAAGCCCAGGTTGAAGCCCTTGGAGATGTCCCGGGTCCCGAGGTTGGTCGTCATGATGATGACCGTGTTCTTGAAGTCCACGACCCGGCCCTGCGAGTCGGTCAGGCGACCGTCCTCCAGGATCTGGAGCAGGGAGTTGAAGATGTCGGGGTGGGCCTTCTCGACCTCGTCGAACAGGACGACGGAGAACGGCTTGCGGCGCACCTTCTCGGTGAGCTGGCCGCCCTCCTCGTAGCCCACGTAGCCGGGGGGCGAACCGAAGAGGCGCGAGACCGTGTGCTTCTCGCTGAACTCCGACATGTCGAGGGAGATCAGCGCGTCCTCGTCGCCGAACAGGAACTCGGCGAGCGTCTTGGACAGCTCGGTCTTACCGACGCCGGACGGGCCGGCGAAGATGAACGAGCCACCGGGGCGCTTCGGGTCCTTCAGGCCGGCCCGCGTACGGCGGATCGCCTGCGAGAGCGCCTTGATGGCGTCCTTCTGCCCGATGACGCGCTTGTGCAGCTCGTCCTCCATGCGCAGCAGCCGGGAGGACTCCTCCTCGGTCAGCTTGAAGACCGGGATGCCGGTGGCGGTGGCCAGGACCTCGGCGATGAGCTCGCCGTCGACCTCGGCCACGACGTCCATGTCGCCGGCCTTCCACTCCTTCTCGCGCTTGGCCTTCGCCGCCAGCAGCTGCTTCTCCTTGTCGCGGAGGGAAGCCGCCTTCTCGAAGTCCTGGGAGTCGATGGCCGACTCCTTGTCGCGGCGGACGCCCGCGATCTTCTCGTCGAACTCGCGGAGGTCCGGCGGCGCGGTCATCCGGCGGATGCGCATCCGGGAACCGGCCTCGTCGATCAGGTCGATCGCCTTGTCCGGCAGG
This sequence comes from Streptomyces sp. NPDC057249, assembly GCF_042669245.1. Lineage (NCBI taxonomy): Bacteria > Bacillati > Actinomycetota > Actinomycetes > Kitasatosporales > Streptomycetaceae > Streptomyces > Streptomyces sp. NPDC057249. The sequence goes on from NZ_JBHUXS010000001.1 coordinate 28,495, forward strand.
AAGCGGTCCGAGATGTACCGGTCGGCCAGCGTCGCGGCCTGGACCAGCGCCTCGTCCGTGATGGACACGCGGTGGTGGGCCTCGTAGCGGTCGCGCAGACCCTTGAGGATCTCGATCGTGTGCGGCAGCGACGGCTCCGCGACCTGGATCGGCTGGAAGCGGCGCTCCAGCGCGGCGTCCTTCTCCAGGTGCTTGCGGTACTCGTCCAGCGTGGTCGCACCGATGGTCTGCAGCTCGCCTCGCGCCAGCATGGGCTTGAGGATGCTCGCGGCGTCGATCGCGCCCTCGGCGGCGCCCGCACCCACCAGGGTGTGGAGCTCGTCGATGAACAGGATGATGTCGCCGCGGGTGCGGATCTCCTTGAGGACCTTCTTCAGGCGCTCCTCGAAGTCACCGCGGTAGCGGGAGCCGGCGACCAGGGCGCCGAGGTCGAGGGTGTAGAGGTGCTTGTCCTTCAGGGTCTCGGGCACCTCGCCCTTGACGATGGCCTGGGCCAGGCCCTCGACGACCGCCGTCTTGCCGACGCCGGGCTCGCCGATGAGCACCGGGTTGTTCTTCGTACGGCGGGAGAGCACCTGCATGACCCGCTCGATCTCCTTCTCGCGCCCGATGACCGGGTCGAGCTTGGATTCGCGGGCGGCCTGCGTGAGGTTGCGGCCGAACTGGTCGAGCACCAGCGAGGTGGAGGGCGTGCCCTCCGCGGGGCCACCGGCGGTGGCCGCCTCCTTGCCGCCGGAGTACCCGGACAGCAGCTGGATGACCTGCTGGCGCACCCGGTTCAGGTCGGCGCCGAGCTTCACGAGGACCTGGGCGGCGACGCCCTCGCCCTCGCGGATCAGGCCGAGCAGGATGTGCTCCGTGCCGATGTAGTTGTGGCCGAGCTGGAGGGCCTCGCGGAGCGACAGCTCCAGGACCTTCTTGGCTCGGGGCGTGAAGGGGATGTGGCCGGACGGGGCCTGCTGGCCCTGGCCGATGATCTCCTCCACCTGCTGGCGGACCGCCTCGAGCGAAATCCCGAGGCTCTCCAGGGCCTTAGCGGCGACACCCTCACCCTCGTGGATCAGGCCCAGGAGGATGTGCTCGGTGCCGATGTAGTTGTGGTTGAGCATCCGGGCTTCTTCCTGAGCCAGGACGACAACCCGCCGCGCGCGGTCGGTGAACCTCTCGAACATCGTTAATCGCTCCTCAGAGCGGTCAGGCAGTAAGGGGTCGGTCCCCTCCCTGTCCTTCCGCAGCTTAGTCCCGCAAGCGGGGACCGCTCATTTCAACTGCCGACACACGGCCTTGCTTCCTGGCGGATGCCCCGCCCCGAACGCCGACAACTGCTCCAACCCGATGGTGCGAGACGATGTTCCCGCAGGCCAGGCCAATACCCCAGTCACCAGTACGCCGATGGCGAACGTGAGACGTGCATGGCTTGCGTGTCGCCCCTCCCCACTAGGGATGTCTTACCCGCAATTACAGACAGTCCATGCGGCGTACGCGGGTTCCCTCCGCTACGGGCGAACATCTTCGTACTCCTGAATGCGCCCGTACGCCCCCAACCCGGACACCCTATGCGTTCGCGCGTGCGCGATCCGTAACCTGGGGGGCCGGTCGGGGGTTGTTCCGTCATGACCCTCACCGTGCCGCCGCCCCGCGTCCCGCCCTCCGTCGAACTGGGCGGTGCACCCCGGGGCGAGCCGCAGGACGCCTGGGCCGGGTGGTACGAGCGGGAGATGGGCTGGACCACGGCGGGCGGTTCGCCGGTGCGGCTGCTGACCGGGCTGCGGTTCGACGTGCTCGTCGTGCCCGCCGTCGCCGGGCACGCGGCGCTGCGCCGGGTGGGCCCTACGGGGCCGGTGGCGCTCATGGGGCTGCGGATGAGCCTGCTGGTGGCGCCGGGGAGCGCGGAGGAGCTGCCGGGGCTGCTCGACTGGCTGGAGTGGGGCGGGGTCGCGCTGGCGCTGACCGGTCTGGGCGCGGGCGGCCGGATCACCGCTCCGCCGCCGCCGGGACGTCCGGTGGAGCCGGGGGCCGCCTCCTGGCTGCGGCCCCCCAGGCCGTCACGGGAACAGGACGAAGCGCCGGTTCTCCCGGCTTTCTCCGGCTTCGGGAGCAGGCGTGACGACGCTCCCGACCTCGTCCGGCTCGTGGACGCCGTGGCGACGGAATGCCACCGGGCCCGGCTGGCGCGTGCCCGGGCCGGCTTGTTCCACGATGAGCCCGTGGCTCAGCCGTTGGCCTTCTCGTAAGCCTCACGGATCTCGGCGGGGACACGGCCGCGGTCATTCACATTGTGGCCGTTCTCGCGGGCCCACTTACGGATCTCGGCGGTGTCCTTGTTGCCACCGGAGACGGCGCGGCCCTTGCCACGTCCCGACGCCGCACGGCCACCGGTACGCCGGCCGTTCTTCGCGTAGGGCTCGAGAAGGGAACGCAGCTTGTCCGCGTTGCTGGTGGTGAGGTCGATCTCGTACGTCTTGCCATCCAGCGCGAACGTCACCGTCTCGTCCGCCTCGCCACCGTCGAGGTCGTCAACAAGAAGGACCTGAACCTTCTGTGCCACCGGATTTCCTTTCATCGAAAATGGAGTACGCGGAAAGGAAACCGCTTTTCCCCGGAAAACACAAACCCCCCGGAGAGGTTCAGCAGCTCAAGGAGACGGGAAACATGCGCGATTCGGACATAGGGGCGTGCCCTCCTCTTCCCGCTCTTCGCGCGGTCACAGGTGCAGAAGCATCCGGCTGTTGCCCAAGGTGTTCGGCTTCACTCGTTCGAGACCGAGGAACTCCGCGACTCCCTCGTCATAGGAACGCAGCAGCTCGCTGTAGACATCTCCGTCGACGGGCGTCTCCCCGATCTCCACGAAGCCGTGCTTCGCGAAGAAGTCGACTTCGAAGGTGAGACAGAAAACCCGGCGGACGCCCAGCCAGCGGGCGGTCCGCAGCAGCTTGTCGAGGACCTGGTGGCCCACTCCGGCGCCCTTGAGGCCGTGGTCGACGGCGAGCGTGCGGACTTCGGCGAGGTCTTCCCACATGACGTGCAGCGCGCCGCAGCCGACGACCGAGGCGTCCTCGTCCCGTTCGGCGATCCAGAACTCCTGGATGTCCTCGTAAAGCGTCACCGTGGCTTTGTCGAGGAGGATGCCTTCCCGCACGTAGCCGTCGAGGAGACGGCGGACGGCGGGTACATCGCTCGTCCGTGCGCGCCGGACGGTGATGGCCACGTTTATAACCGACGGTTCGGTCCGGGAATCGGTTTGCGGAAGCTCTGAGGACATACGCAGACGCTATCGCCCGGCCTGCGGCTCCGCGCCATCGGCCGCTTCACCGGCTTCGCCGTCCCCCGCGTCGCCCTCGGTGGCCGCGGCGTCCTCGGGAAGAGCGGGCAGAACGATCCGCATCGCGTCCCGCAGAGCCTCGCGCTGCTCGGCCGACATCATCCCGAAGAACGCGACCAGCGCGGCGGCCGGGTTGTCGCTGAGCGACCAGGCTTCGTTCATCAGGGCGGCGGCGTATGCGGCGCGGGTGGAGACGGCCGTATATCGATATGCGCGGCCCTCCACTTCGCGGCGGACCCAGCCCTTCTGATGGAGATTGTCCATTACCGTCATGACGGTGGTGTAGGCGATGGACCGCTCCTGCTGAAGGTCCTCCAGGACTTCCCGCACAGTGACCGGACGGTTCCATTCCCAGACCCGTGTCATCACGGCGTCTTCGAGCTCTCCCAATTGACGGGGCACAGCGTCACCTTAGTGCCAGATGTCTGGAATGCGTAGCTATTTGCACGGCAAAAGGGCGTACGACTCCTCGGGAGTCGTACGCCCTTTCGCATACGGAAGCGCCGGGCGCGGGCCCGGAGGGGTCAGGCCCCTTCGGTGCGCGGGGTCTGCTGAACCGACTCGGCGCGGCTGACCGCCGCGTCCACGGCCGCGTCCTCCTTGGCCTTGTTGGGGCCGCCCTGGCTCTTGACGATCGTCACGACCAGGCCGATGAAGAAGGCGGCCATCACCACGGGGGGCACGAGCGCGGAAACGTAGTCCATGCCCTCCAGAGTAGCGAGCCGCCTCCGGCCGCCCGGAGAGGCCCTACCCCGCGCGGCGCTCCGGCGGCCGGGGTACCGGACGGCGCGGCGGGAACACCTCGGAGGGCTTCGGCGCCGGGCGCTCCGACGGCGGCACGGGGCGGGCCGGGACAGGAGGGGCCTTCGGCTCGTCCGGCCCGGCGGCGCGCCCGCCCGGCAGCGCGAGCAGCCGGCTGCGGGGAGCCGGGGCGGTCGCGGGGACGGCCCGTCCGGCGAGCCGGGCGCGTACGGAGCGTTCCGCGATCATCTGGCAGCGCTCCAGGAGGGCGGCGGCGAGCGGTCCGCCGCGCAGGGCGCGCAGCGCGGCCAGGTCCTCCGGGAGCGGGTCGTATCCGGCGGCCAGGGCGTCCTGGAGAAGTTCCAGATAGCCGGTGAGGGAGCCGGGGAGGGCGTCGCGGTAGCGGGAGAGGTCGGCGAGGAGGAAGGCGCGCAGCCGTCCGGCCTCGGCGACGGCCTCGTCCACGCTGCCCGCCAGCCGCAGGCAGTCCTGGACATCCTCGTCGGGCAGGGGCGCGGGGTGCAGCGCGAAGGCGAGGGCGCGTCGGAGCACTCGCAGCTCGTCCGCGCTGAAGGCCATACCGCCGCGTGATCCGTAGGGCGTGGGCATGACGCGACAATACGTGCTAAAGGGACAAAATCGGCTTAACTGGTCGTCGGTGGCGCGGCGGCTCCGCAGTGCCGTCGCACCCGGAGCCGCCGGTCAGGCGCCTGTTGCCAGGGGGTGTCTCGTCGATCAGGGTCGGTCAGGCCGCAGCGTCCGGTGCGGTGCATCGCAAGGCGCTGGAACGTCCTCATGGCGGAGCCATTCGGGCGTTTCGGCAACGCGGCGAGGTGCCGTGCCGGGCGTCGCGGACCCGGCCCTGATCGGCAAGACACCCCCTAGAGCCGCGACACGTTGCGCTCGTACACCAGGCGGAGCCCGATGAGGGTCAGCCAGGGCTCGTGCTCGTCGATGACGGAGGACTCGCCCAGCACCATCGGAGCAAGGCCGCCCGTCGCGATCACGGTGACGTCGTCCGGGTCGGCCGCCAGCTCCTTCTTCATCCGCTCCACGACCCCGTCGACCTGGCCGGCGAAACCGTAGATGATGCCCGCCTGCATGGCCTCGACGGTGTTCTTGCCGATGACGCTGCGCGGCCGGGCCAGCTCGATCTTGCGGAGCTGCGCGCCCTTGACGCCCAGCGCCTCGACGGAGATCTCGATGCCGGGCGCGATGACACCGCCGGTGTACTCGCCCCGGGCCGAGACCGCGTCGAAGGTGGTGGCCGTGCCGAAGTCGACCACGATCGCCGGACCGCCGTACAGGTCGACGGCGGCGACCGCGTTGATGATGCGGTCCGCGCCGACCTCCTTGGGGTTGTCCATCAGGATCGGCACCCCGGTCTTGATGCCCGGCTCCACGAGCACGGCGGGGACGTCGCCGTAGTAGCGGCGGGTCACCTCGCGCAGCTCGTGCAGCACGGCCGGGACCGTGGAGCAGATCGCGATGCCCTCGATACCGTCGCCCAGCTCCATGCCGAGCAGCGGGTGCATGCCCATGAGCCCCTGGAGCAGCACGGCGAGCTCGTCGGCGGTGCGGCGGGAGTCCGTGGAGATCCGCCAGTGCTCGACGATCTCCTCGCCGTCGAACAGGCCGAGGACGGTGTGGGTGTTCCCGACGTCGATGGTGAGCAGCATCAGACGCCGGCCCCGTCGGTGTCGCGGAAGTCCAGGCCGATGTCCAGGATCGGCGAGGAGTGGGTCAGCGCGCCCACGGCCAGGTAGTCGACCCCGGCCTCCGCGTAGGCGCGGGCCGAGTCGAGGGTGAGCCGGCCGGAGGACTCCAGGAAGGCGCGCCCGCCGGTCAGGGCGACCGCGTCGGCGGTCTCGGCCGGGGTGAAGTTGTCCAGCAGGATCAGGTCGGCGCCCGCGTCCAGCACCTCGGCGAGCTGGGCCGGCGTGTCCACCTCGACCTCGATCGGGAGGTCCGGGAACTCCTCCCTGACCCGCTTGAACGCCTCGGCGATCCCGCCCGCCGCGACGACGTGGTTGTCCTTGACGAGCGCGGCGTCGGACAGCGAGAACCGGTGGTTGACGCCGCCGCCGCAGCGCACGGCGTACTTCTCCAGGGCGCGCAGCCCCGGCGTCGTCTTGCGGGTGTCGCGGACCTCGGCCTTCGTGCCCTCCAGCACGTCGGCCCAGGCGCGGGTGGCGGTGGCGATGCCGGAGAGCCGGCAGAGCAGGTTGAGGGCGCTGCGCTCGCCGGTGAGGAGGTCGCGGGTGCGGGTGGTGACGGTCAGCAGCTTCTGGCCGGGGGCGACGCGGTCGCCGTCCTCGACGTGCCGCTCGACCTCGAACTCGGAGGTGCAGACGATCGACAGGACCGCCTCCGCCACGCGCAGCCCGGCCACCACACCGGCCTCGCGGGCGGTGAAGTCACCGGTGGCCATGGCGTCCTCGGCGACGGTGGCGACGGTCGTGACGTCCACCCCGCCGTCCAGGTCCTCGGCGATGGCGAGGTGCGCGACGTCCTCGACCTGGATCGGGTCCAGGCCGGAGTCGGCGAGGAGCCGGGCGAGCGCGGGGTCGAGCCCGCACTCCTCGTACTCCTCGCCGCCGCCGCAGCCGCAGCCGTCCCCGCAGCCGCCCGCGGCGGGGGCGGGCGCGCCGACCCGGATCAGCGGTACGTCCACGGGAGTGGGGCGCGGATTCTCTTCGGGCGTGCTCACGGTTACGGCTCCTCGGGAGTGGGGTGGGTGGTGCTCGTCGCTGCGCAGTCTGCTGCCCCGGACGCGTCCACGGGCCCGAACGCCTCGGTATCCGTCCGACGGAGGACGAGTCCGTCCTCGGGGTCGAGCCGTACGACGAGGTGGCGGCGCCACTCGGCGTCGTCGCGCTCGGGCCGGTCCTCGCGCCAGTGGCAGCCCCGGGTCTCCTCGCGGGCGCGGGCTGCGGCGACCAGGACCCGGGCGACGAGCAGCAGGTTGGTGGCCTCCCACGCCTCGACGCCGGGCACCGCGGGCTTGGTCTCCGCCGCCCCGGTCCCGCGGGTGGCGCGGCGCAGCTCCTCCAGCGCGTCCGCCGCGGCGGCCAGGCTCTCGGCGGAGCGCAGCACCCCGGCGCCCCGGGTCATGGCCCGCTGGACCGTGAGCCGGGTCTCGGGGGCCTGGAGCGGGACGGGCGTCCCCGCGGGCCCGACCGCCGCACCGGAACGGGGGCGGTCGGCGACGATGTCGGCGGCGATGCGCTCGGCGAAGACGAGTCCTTCGAGCAGCGAGTTCGACGCCAGCCGGTTCGCGCCGTGCACCCCGGTGCAGGCGACCTCGCCGCAGGCGTACAGGCCGGGGACGGTCGTACGGCCCCGCAGGTCGGTGCGGACGCCGCCGGACGCGTAGTGCGCGGCGGGGGCCACGGGGATGGGCTCGGTGACCGGGTCGATGCCGTGGGACCGGCAGGCGGCCAGGATGGTCGGGAAGCGCCGCTCCCACATCTCGGCGCCGAAGTGGCGGCCGTCGAGGTACATGTGGTCGGTGCCCTTGAGCTGCATCTGGCGCGTGATGCCCTTGGCGACGACGTCGCGCGGGGCCAGCTCCGCCAGTTCGTGCTGCCCGAGCATGAAGCGCGTACCGGAGGCGTCCACGAGGTGGGCGCCCTCGCCGCGTACCGCTTCGGAGACCAGCGGCTGCTGGCCCTCGGAACCGGCGCCGAGGAACAGGACGGTGGGGTGGAACTGGACGAACTCCAGGTCCGAGACCTCCGCGCCGGCCCGCAGCGCGAGCGCCACGCCGTCGGCGGTGGAGACCGAGGGGTTGGTGGTGGCGGAGAAGACCTGGCCCATGCCGCCGGTGGCCAGGACCACGGCCGGGGCGTTGACCGCGCCGACGCCGTCGTGCTGGCCCTCGCCCATCACGTGCAGGGTGACCCCGGCGGTACGGCCCTCGGCGTCGGTGAGGAGGTCGAGCACGAGGGCGTTCTCGACGGTGTGCAGGGCGGCCGCGCGGACCGCCTCCACCAGGGCGCGGGAGACCTCGGCGCCGGTCGCGTCGCCGCCCGCGTGGACGATGCGGCGGCGGTGGTGACCGCCCTCGCGGGTGAGGGCCACGGAGCCGTCGTCGGCGGTGTCGAAGCGGGCGCCGGTCTCCATCAGCCGGCGCACCGCCCCCGGGCCGTCGGTGACCAGGGCCCGCACCGCGGACTCGTCGCAGAGGCCGACGCCCGCGACCAGGGTGTCGTCCAGGTGCTGTTCGGGGGTGTCGCCCTCGCCGAGGGCCGCGGCGATGCCGCCCTGGGCCCAGCGGGTGGAGCCGGCGTCGAGACGGGCCTTGGTCACCACGACGGTGGCGAGGCCCGCCGCGGCGCAGCGCAGGGCGGTGGTGAGCCCGGCGACGCCGGAGCCGACGACCACGACGTCGGCGTCGATGGACCAGCCGGGTGCGGGGGCGGTCAGCCGTATTCCGGTCACGGGGTCGCTCCGAAGGTGAGGGGGATGTTGTCGATGAGGCGGGTGGCGCCGACCCGGGCGGCGACGGCGAGAACCGCCTCACCGGCCGCGCGGTCGTCGGGGATCTCGGTGAAGTCGGCCGGGTCCACGAGCGCCACGTAATCCAGGGCGAGCGGCGGGCTCGCGGCCTCCGCCTCCTCCAGGACCGTGCGGGCGGCGGCGCGCACGGCGGCCGGTCCGGCGTCCGGGCGGGCCCGGGCGACCGCCTGGGCGTCGGCCGCGAGGCGGGCCTCGCCGAGCCGGTTGAGCCCCGCGGCCCGGTCCTCGGTGGCGCCGGTGGCCTGCGCGCGGGCGTGCAGGGCGGTTTGCGCGGCGAGGCGGTCGCGGGCCGCGAAGAGGGCGCGGGACAGGGCGAGCGCGGTGCGGCGCTCGTGCGTGTCGAGGAAGCGGTTGCGGCTGGACAGCGCGAGGCCGTCCGGCTCCCGGACCGTCTCCACACCGGTGATCTCCACCGGGAAGTTCAGGTCGCGGACCATGCGCCGGATCAGCGCCAGCTGCTGGGCGTCCTTCTGCCCGAAGAACGCGGTGTCCGGCCGGGTGAGGTGGAGCAGCTTGGCGACGACGGTGAGCATGCCGTCGAAGTGGCCGGGGCGGGACGCCCCCTCCAGGCGCTCGCCCATCGGGCCCGCCGAGATCCGGACCTGGGGCTCGCCGCCCGGGTAGACCTCGTCCACGGAGGGCGCGAAGACCACGTCGGCGCCGGCCGCGCCGGCCACCGCGAGGTCGGCGTCGAGCGTGCGCGGGTAGCGGTCGAGGTCGGCGGCCTCGCCGAACTGGAGCGGGTTGACGAAGACGGTGACGACGACCTGCCCGGCGGGGCCCGCGTGGGCGCGGGCGGCGCGGATGAGCGAGGCGTGGCCCTCGTGCAGGGCGCCCATGGTCATGACGACGGCCCGCCGCCCCCCGGGGGCGTACGCGTGCAGCTCGGCGGCCGTGTTCAGCAGGACCGGGGCGGTGGACGTGGTGGCGGTCATCAGGACTCCTCCGGTCCGGTGCCGGTGTCGTCGGAAGGGGGCGGGCCGCCGTCCGGGCCGGGGCGCCGCGCGCCCGCGCCGCCGTCCGCCAGCGCGTCCAGCAGGTCCTCGGCCAGCTCCGGCTTGAGCAGGCCGTGGGCGAGGGCGCGGTCCGCCGTGGCGCGGGCCATCGCCACGTAACCGGCGACCGTCTGCGGGGCGTGGGCGCGCAGCTCGCCGAGGTGCGCGGCGACCGTGCCGGCGTCGCCGCGGGCGACCGGGCCGGTGAGCGCCGCGTCGCCGGAGCGCAGGGCGTTGTCCAGGGCGGCGCCGAGCAGGGGGCCGAGCATCCGGTCGGGGGCGGTGACCCCGGCGGTGCGCAGCAGCTCCATCGACTGGGCGACCAGGGTGACCAGGTGGTTCGCGCCGAGGGCGAGGGCCGCGTGGTAGAGCGGACGGGACTCCTCCGCGATCCATTCCGGCTCGCCGCCCATCTCGATGACCAGCGCCTCCGCGGCGAGCCGCAGCTCGTCGGGCGCGGTGGCCCCGAAGGAGCAGCCGGCCAGCCGCTGGACGTCCACGGAGGTGCCGGTGAACGTCATCGCGGGGTGCAGGGCGAGCGGCAGGGCGCCGGCCCGGCGCGCGGGGTCCAGCACCTTCGTCCCGTACCGGCCCGAGGTGTGGACGAGGAGCTGCCCCGGGCGGACCGCACCGGTCTCGGCCAGGCCCTCGACGAGCCCCGGGAGGGCGTCGTCGGGGACGGTCAGCAGGACGAGCTCGGCGCGCGCGAGGACGTCGCCGGGTGTCACGAGGGGCACGCCCGGGAGGAGGTCGGCGGCGCGCCGCCGGGAGGCGTCGGAGACCCCGGAGACGGCGACCGGGCGGTGTCCGGCGAGGGCGAGGGACGCGGCCAGGGCGGGGCCGACACGGCCCGCCCCCACCACGCCGACGGTGAGCCGGGCGGGGCGGTCCCTCGCGTCGAGGGGGTCCTTGGGAGCTGTTGCGTTCACACTGCGGGCCTTCCGTTCCAGTCCGCGGGGGGTACCGGACGATTCCCTTGCATGCTACGCCAGCGACCGCCCCGCCCTCCCGGCTGTCCACAGGCTGTGGATACCGCTCCGGGAGGGCCCCGGAAACGCGGTGGGCAGGTCCGGCGTTCTGCGTGATGATCGTCCCATGGCAGACATGAACACGCAGGTGACGGACGAGACGGCGGAGCCGGGGAGCGAGGAGGCGTGGCGGCTGCGCCGGATCGCCGCGTGGCGGCGGGCCGACCGGGCGCTGTCCCGCGCCCCGCAGGACCGCACGCTCGGCGAGCAGCTTGCCGCCCTGGCGGCGGACGCCGGGACGGTCACCGACCTGGGGCTCCCGGCGGACATCTACGGGGACGGTGTCGTCGGCGAGCTGGAGCAGCGGGTCGCCGCCCTGCTGGGCACGGAGGCCGCCGTGTTCTTCCCGACCGGGACGATGGCGCAGCAGGTCGCGCTGCGCTGCTGGGCCGCCCGCACCGGCAACCCGGTGGTCGCCCTGCACCCGCTCGCCCACCCGGAGGTGCACGAGAACGGCGCCTTCGGGGCGGTGAGCGGGCTGCGCACCGTCCACCCGACGACCGCTCCGAGGCTGCCGGCCGCCGACGAGGTCCGCGACTTCCCGGAGCCGTTCGGCACGCTGATGCTGGAGCTGCCGCTGCGGGACGCCGGTTTCGTGCTGCCCACCTGGGAGGAGCTGGAGGCCGTGGTGGCCGCCGCGCGCGACCGCGACGCCGTCGTCCACTTCGACGGGGCCCGGCTGTGGGAGTGCGCGACGCACTTCGGGCGCGGGCTGCCGGAGATCGCCGCGCTCGCGGACAGCGTGTACGTGTCGTTCTACAAGTCGCTGGGCGGGATCTCCGGGGCCGTGCTCGCCGGTTCCGCCTCGCTCGTCGAGGAGGCCCGCCTCTGGCGGCACCGGTACGGCGGTCAGCTCTTCCAGCAGTTCCCGGCGGCGGTCGCGGCCCTGGCCGGGCTCGACCGGGAGCTGCCGAGGCTGCCGTCGTACGCGGCGCACGCGAAGGTGGTGGCCGGGGCGCTGGCCGAGGGTTTCGAGGCGGGCGGCGCGGGCTGGTTCCGGGTGCACCCGGAGGTGCCGCACACGCACCAGTTCCAGGTGTGGCTGCCGTACGGGGCGGAGGCGCTGACCCGGGCTTCGGTGCGGCAGGCGGAGGAGACGGGGACGGTGCTCTTCCGCCGCTGGTTCACGCCGGACACGGGGGCGCCGGGGGTCGCGTTGACCGAGGTCACGGTGACGGAGGCCGGGCTGGAGTGGAGCGCGCAGGACGTACGGGACGCGGTGGCCGCGTTCCTGGAGCGGCTGGCCGGGGAGAGCTGAGGCGGGCGGGGCCCCGGCCCGGCAGGCCGGGAGAGCTGAGGCGGGCGGGGCCCTGGCCCGGCTGTCGCACCCACCCGGCACCATGGACCGGGTGAGCGTCACCATCGACATCGCGGGGCTCGACCCCGACCGCATCGTCTTCCGGACCTCCCCGCTGGTCGAGCTGGGCGTCGCCCTGCACGCCCTCGCCGAGCCGGGACACCACCCGGGCCTGCACGGCTGGGCGACGGCCACCGCCACGGCCCTGGAGCCCGACCTCGCCGACCGGCTGCACGAGGCGGAGTTCCTGTGGCGGAACACCTTCTCGGACGTCTTCATGCCGTTCGCCGGGGTCGTCGGGGGCGACGGCACACCGGGCGACAGCCTCGCCGCCGACCTGGACATCCTGGACCGGCTGGACGACGACCGGTTCGTCTCCGCCGCCCTGGAGTTCACCTGCGCCGCGTTCTACGGCACCGGCGCGGCCTCTCCGCTGCGCAACGCCGAGGCCCGCGCCCGGGCGCTGGACATGGCGGCGGCACGCGGCCCGCGCCAGGTCGAGTTCACCAAACGGCTGCTGGCCGACCCCGCTCCCGTACGCCGCTGGCTGCGCCGCCTGTTCGAGGACTGCGAGCAGGCGTTCTTCGCGGACACCTGGGAGCGGGTGCGGGTCCAGCTGGTGGCCGACGCGCGGCACAAGACGGACCTGCTGCGGCGCAAGGGGCTCGCCGAGGCGGTACGGGCGGTCTCGCCCGCGCTCACGCTCGACGCGGACGGCGGCCGGATCAGCGTCGACAAGCTGACCGAGGGGGCGACCGACGCGACGGACCCCGCCGTCGGCCCCGGACTCACGCTGATCCCGACCAGCTTCGGCTGGCCGCACCTCATGGTGCTGCACGCCCCGGGCTGGCGGCCGGTCATCCACTACCCGGTGCACCGGCCGGAACTGCCCGCGCCCGCCTCGGTGGAGCTGCTCCAGCTGCGGATGGAGGCGCTGGCGCACCCGATGCGGATGCGGCTGTGCCGGAACATCGCACGCTCCCCGTACACCACCGGTGAGCTCGCCGACACGAACGGGATCACCGCGCCCGAGGTCTCGCGCCATCTCGCGGTGCTCAAGAAGGCCGGTCTGGTCACCACCCGGCGCCGGGGCCGGTACGTGCTGCACCAGCTGGACCTCACCGTGGTGGCCCGGCTCGGCAGCGACTTCCTGGAGGGAATCCTCCGCTAGGGAATGGCCGGACAGGCCCTTAAGGCGCCCCACCGCCGGCGCGGACCAGCCCCGTCTCGTACGCGAGCACCACGACCTGCACCCGGTCGCGCAGGGACAGCTTGGTCAGGATGCGGCCGACGTGCGTCTTCACGGTCGCCTCGGAGAGCACCAGCCGCCCCGCGATCTCCCCGTTCGACAGGCCCTGCGCGACGAGCAGCATGACCTCGCGCTCGCGCTCGGTGAGCTTGGCGATGTCCTTGTGCTGCGGTTCCGGGGTGCCGCTGGGCAGCATCGGCGAGAACCGGTCGAGCAGCCGGCGGGTGGTGGACGGGGCGACGACGGCGTCCCCGCTGTGCACGGAGCGGATCGCGGCGAGCAGCTCGCCCGGCGGCACGTCCTTCAGCATGAAGCCGCTGGCCCCGGCCTTCAGCCCGGAGAACGCGTACTCGTCCAGGTCGAACGTCGTCAGGATCAGCACCTTCGGCGGGTCGGGCTGCGCGCAGATGCGGCGGGTGGCCTCGACGCCGTCCAGCTTCGGCATGCGGACGTCCATCAGCACCACGTCCACGGCGGTGGCGCGCAGGATGTCGATCGCCTCCGCGCCGTCCCCGGCCTCGGCGACCACCTCCATGTCGGGCTGGGCGGCGAGCACCATCCGGAATCCGGTGCGCAGCAGCACCTGGTCGTCGACGAGCATCACGCGGATCGCCATGGGGGCCTGTTCTCTCCTCGTTCGTTCAGCGGTCGGCGGCCTTGAGCGGCAGCAGCGCGCTGATCCGGAATCCTCCGCCGGGGCGCGGCCCGGCGTCCAGTGTGCCGCCGACCATGCCGACCCGCTCCCGCATGCCGATCATGCCGTGGCCGGCGCCGTCGGCGCCCCCGTCCTCGTACAGCTCGTGCGCGGCGCCGCGCCCGTCGTCCTCGACCAGCAGGCCGAGCCCGTCGTCGAAGTAGACCAGCCGCACGCTGGCCCCGGCGTGCGGGCCGCCGTGCTTGCGGGTGTTGGTCAGGGCCTCCTGCACGATGCGGTACGCGGTCAGCTCGACGCCGCTGGGCAGCGGGCGGGCGGTCCCCTCGACCTTGAAGTCCACCGCCAGGCCGGCCTTGCGGACCTGCTCGACCAGCTCCTCGATCTGCTCGACGTCGGGCTGCGGGACGTACTCCCCGCTCTCCTGCGCGTCGCCCGTCCGCAGCACCCCGAGCAGCCGCCGCATCTCCGCGAGCGCCTGGCGGCCGGTGCCGGAGATGGTCTCCAGCGCCTTCCGGGCCTGGTCGGGCGCCGCGTCCATGACGTAGGCGGCGCCGTCCGCCTGCACCACCATCACCGAGACGTTGTGCGCGACGACATCGTGCAGTTCGCGGGCGATACGGGCCCGCTCGGCGGCCACCGCGACCTTCGACTGGGCCTCGCGCTCCCGCTCCAGGCGGGCCGCCCGCTCCTCCAGCTGGTCGAAGTAGGCCCGCCGGGTGCGCATCGAGTCGCCCAGCACCCAGGCCAGCACGAACGGCACCGTCAGCACGGCGACGACGAACAGCGTCTGCGCCCAGTTGCGCGGTGTGTCCTCCTCGTTCGGCCAGCGGAGCTGGGACATCGTGGCGGCGGTCAGGCTGCACACCAGGGCCAGCCGGGAGGCCCAGCGCTCACCGACGGTGGCCACGGTGAAGGTGATGACGAGCATCGCGAAGTTGGCGACGTTCGGCCGGACGCCGCAGACCAGCTGGACGACGCCCATCGCGATGGCGAGCAGCAGCATCTTCTCCGGCGCGCGGCGGCGCAGCGCGACGACGAGGCAGAGCCCGAGGACGACCGGCACGACCGCGATCCGTTCGAGGCGCCCGCCGTGCCCGACGTCGCCCACCACGATGGTCATGCCGGAGAGCCCGAGGAGGAAGACAGCCCAGAAGCTGTCGACGCCCGTCGGGTGTCTGCGGATGAAATCGTAGAGGCGCTGCACGTAACCCAGCGTAAAGAAGGCCGAGGGCCGCCGGGTCAACCGGAGGGCCGATCCGGGTCCCCGGACCGTACTCCCCAAGGTGGAGACTGGGCGCGTGACGGATGAGTGGCGCGGGTGGCAGGAGGCGGCGGAGACCGCCCTCTACGGCGACGAGGGTTTCTACCGGCGCCCCGAGGGCCCCGCGGGCCACTTCCGTACGTCCGTGCACGCGTCCCCGCTGTTCGCCACCGCCGTCGCCCGGCTCCTGGTCCGCACGGCGGCGGACCTCGGCACCGCGCACGTGGACCTGGTCGACATGGGCGCCGGGCGCGGGGAGCTCGTCACCGGGGTCCTCGCCGCGCTCCCGGCCGAGGGCGGGGCGGGCCTCGCGGTGCGTGCGTACGCCGTGGAGCGCGCCGCCCGCCCCGAGGGCCTGGACCCCCGGGTGGAGTGGTGCGCGGCACCGCCGCCCGGGGCGCGCGGGCTGCTCTTCGCCAACGAGTGGCTGGACAACGTGCCGCTCCCCGTCGCGGAGACGGACGCCGAGGGCGTCGAACGGTACGTCGAGGTCCGCGCCTCCGACGGCGCGGAGCTGCTGGGCGGACCGGTGACCGGGGCGGACGCGGAGTGGCTGCGCCGCTGGTGGCCGTCGGCCGGCCCGGGCAGCCGGGCGGAGATCGGCCGCCCGCGCGACGAGGCGTGGGCGGCGGCGGTCTCGTCCCTGTCCGCCGGACTCGCGGTGGCGGTGGACTACGCGCACGTACGCGGGGAACGCCCGCCCTTCGGCACGCTCACCGGTTTCCGCGCGGGCCGCGAGGTCCGGCCGGTGCCGGACGGGAGCTGCGACCTGACGGCGCACGTGGCCCTGGACGCGTGCGCGGCGACGGCGGGCCCGCCCGCGCGCCTGCGCACCCAGCGCGAGGCCCTGGCGGCCCTGGGCATCACGGGCGGACGCCCGCCCCTGTCCCTGGCGTCGGCCGACCCGTCCGCGTACCTCCGCGCCCTCTCGACGGCGGGCGAGGCGGCGGAACTGACGGCGAAGGGCGGCCTGGGCGACTTCGGGTGGCTGGAACACAGGAAGTGCTGAGCCCCTCCGGCGATTGAGGAGCGGGGTCCGGGGCAGCGCCCCGAGCAACGGCGCGGCAGGCGATACTGACCCCATGACGGAGACGACCATCGGCATCGGCGGCGCAGCCGAAAGCACCGACATGGTGCTCAACATCGGCCCCCAGCACCCCTCCACCCACGGCGTGCTCCGCCTCCGCATCGTCCTGGACGGCGAGCGCATCCAGCACGCCGAACCGGTCGTCGGCTACATGCACCGCGGCGCGGAGAAGCTGTTCGAGGCCCGCGACTACCGCCAGATCATCATGCTCGCCAACCGCCACGACTGGCTCTCCGCGTTCTCCAACGAGCTGGGCGTCGTGATGGCCGTCGAGCGGATGCTCGGCATGGAGGTCCCGGAGCGCGCGGTCTGGACCCGCACCCTGCTCGCCGAGCTGAACCGGGTCCTCAACCACCTGATGTTCCTCGGCTCGTACCCGCTGGAACTCGGCGGCATCACCCCGGTGTTCCACGCGTTCCGGGAGCGCGAGGAGCTTCAGGCGGTGATGGAGGAGGTCTCCGGCGGCCGAATGCACTACATGTTCAACCGGGTCGGCGGCCTCAAGGAGGACCTGCCGGCGGGCTGGCTCGGCCGGGCCCGGGACGCCGTCGCCTCGGTCCGCTCCCGGATGGACGTGTACGACGGGCTGGTCCTCGGCAACGAGATCTTCCGGGCCCGCACCCGGGGCGTCGGCGTGCTGTCGGCCGGGGCGGTGCACGCGTACGGGGTGTCCGGACCGATCGCCCGCGCCTCGGGCGTGGACTTCGACCTGCGGCGCGACGAGCCGTATCTCGCGTACGGGGAGCTGTCGGAGACGCTGAAGGTCGTCACCCGGACCGAGGGCGACTGCCTGGCCCGGTTCGAATGCCTGCTGGAGCAGACGCACAACGCCCTGGACCTCGCCGACGCCTGCCTGGACCGGATGGCCGGGCTGGCGCCGGGGCCGGTCAACCAGCGGCTGCCGAAGGTCCTCAAGGCCCCCGAGGGCCACACGTACGCCTGGACCGAGAACCCGCTCGGCGTCAACGGCTACTACCTGGTGTCCAAGGGCGAGAAGACCCCGTACCGGCTGAAGCTGCGCTCGGCGTCGTTCAACAACATCCAGGCGCTCACCGAGCTGCTGCCGGGCACGCTGGTCGCCGACATGGTGGCGATCCTGGGCTCGCTGTTCTTCGTCGTCGGCGACATCGACAAGTAGCCGCCGCCGGGCACGGCCGCCTTACGAGATCGCGCTGCGCAGCTCCGCCACGTCCAGCTGCTCCGTCTCGTCGTGCGCGGTGAGATCGATGACCTTGCCGACGGCGCGGTCCTCCGGCGCGTCCGGGCGGTGCGCGGCCAGGACCTCCTGGCCCACCACGTCGGCCAGGTCCTCGTTCTGCACGGACTCGATGGCGGCGCGCTCGGCCGCGGCGGGCACGGCCTTCTGCGTACCGAAGAAGTCGAAGCCGCCCTGCGGCACCGGCTGGCGGCGGGACGCCGCGTACGGGACGACCGCGCTGGCGGCCGGGACCGGGCGCGGGGCGGGCGGCTGCGCGGCGGGCCGGGGGGCGGGCAGGGCGGCCCGCGGCTCCTCCGCCTCCCGGGCGCGCTCCGCGGTCTCCCGGTGCCGGGCCGCGTCCTCGGCGATCCGGCGGGCCTTCTGGAGCGCCGCGTTGCGCGGGAGGTCGGCCAGCGCGCGGGCGGCGCGGGCGTACGCGTCGGGGGTGGGGGTGGAGCGGGCGGGGGGCAGGGCGCGGGCGGGCGCGGAGGCCTCGATCGCGAGCTGCCGCCGGCTCTCCAGGACGCTGGCGCGCTCGGTCTCCGCGTTGGCGTACCGCCGGAGCAGCGCGGCGTGTTCGCCCCGCAGCCCGGCCAGTTCGACGCGCTTGCGGCGCAGCTTCGTCTCCAGGCGGGCGCGGATCTCCCGCGCCTCCTCCAGGTCCGCTTCGAGCTCCGCCGCGCGCTCCTCGGCCCGCCACTCGTCACTGGCGCGGGCGCGCGTCAGTTCGGCGACGCGACGGCCCGCCTCGCGGTCCCAGCCGCGCATGAGGACCGCGCCGGTGACGGCGGCCGCCGCCGTCGCCGCGACCAGGGCGCGCAGGACCATGGGTTCGGTCAGCAGCCAGGCTCCCGCGGCACAGGCGACCGACGCTCCGGCGACTGCCGAAGGCGGAAGGATTCTGTGCAGTGGTGGCGAATGGCGATGGCGTCCACGTGGCATGGCCCGAAATTTACCGTGTGCGCGGCGTACTTGGGGAGCCGCCCGGCAATCTGTGCCCGGCAAGTTACCCGGCGGCTCCCGCGGCCCGTTCTCCGGGCGCCTTCGCTACTTCTTGATCAATCCCTTCGACTGGAGATATTCGCGGGCCACGTCGGCCGGCTTGGCGCGCTCCGCGTCGACCTTGCGGTTCAGTTGTGCGAGGTCCTCGGTGGTGAGTGCGCCGGTGAGCTTGCCGAGCGCGTCGGCTATCTCCTGGTCGCCCGCGTCCTTCGCGTTCAGGACGGGCAGGACGTTGTCCGCGTTCTGGAGCTTCTTGTCGTCCTCCAGGAACACCAGGTCGTAGGTGTCGAGCACGGCGTCGGTGGTGGTGGTCAGGACGAGTTGGTCCTTGCCGTCCTTCACCGCCTGCTTGGACTGCGGGGTGCCGACGCCCTTGGGGTCGATTCCGGTGACGTCGATGCCGTACGTCTTCTCGAGTCCGGGGGCGCAGAAGGGGCGCACCTCGCACTCGTCGCCCGCCGCGACCTTGACGCCGATCTTCGCGGCGCCGAGATCGGAAAGCGTCTTCAGCTTGTGCTTGTCGGCGAATTCCTTGGTCACCGCGAACGCGTTCTGGTCGACGGCCTTCCCGGCCGGAAGGACCTTGAGTCCGCGCGGCTCGGCGAGCTTCTTCAGGGCGGCGACGGTGGCCGCGGCGTCGCCCGAGGCGACCGGCTTCGACTCGGCGGCCTTCGCCCCGTTCACCTTCGCGTTGAGGAATTCCGCGATCGTCGCCGCGTATTCCGGAACGACGTCGATCTCGCCCTTCTCCAGGGAGGGTTCGTAGAGTTCGCGGTTCTTCACGGTGGTGACCGAGGTGCTGTATCCGGCGTCCCGCAGGATCTGCGCGTACAGCTCGGCGAGCACCTTGGACTCGGTGAAGGCGGCGGCGCCGACGACGAGCGAGCCCTTCTTGCCGGAGTCCTGGCCGCCTCCGGCCGGGGCGCCCTTGTCCTCCTCCAGGCTGTCCCCGCCGCACGCGGCGAGCGAGCCCGCCAGCGCGAGGATGCCGATGACGGCGCCGGCCACGCGTGAGGTCCTGGTCATGTTCTTCTCCGTCCACGGCGGCGAGGCCGTATGCGACAAGTGGTGGATGTGCGACATGTGTGACGCGTCGGATGGGCCGGGCCCTCAGGCCGGCCGGCGGCGGCGCAGCGGGGACAGCAGGCGGTCGACGGCCACCAGGACCGCCTCCACGAGCAGGGCGAGCACGGCGACCAGCAGCGCCCCCGCCACCACCTGCGCGGTGTCGTACGTGTTGAACCCGGCGGTGATGATGCGGCCGAGGCCGCCCTGACCGACCATGGCCGCGATGGTCGCCGTCGCCACGACCTGGACGGCGGCCGACCGCAGCCCGGTCATGATCAGCGGGTACGCGAGGGGGAGCTCGACGCGCAGGAAGAGCTGGCCGCCCGACATGCCCATCCCCCGGGCCGCCTCCGCCACCGAGCGGTCCACCTCGGTCATCCCCACGTAGGCGTTGGTGAGCAGCGGCGGCACGGCGAACAGCACCAGGGCGATGATCGTCGGTAGGTACCCCGCGTTGCGCAGGGGCGAGACCATGAAGAGGGCCAGCACCGCGAAGACGGGCACCGCGCGCCCCACGTTGGCCAGGTTGACCGCGAGGGCGCCGCCCTTCCTGATGTGGCCCAGGTACAGCGCGAGGGGCAGGGCGACGGCGCAGGCCACGGCGAGCGCCACACCGCTGACGTACAGGTGCTCGCTCAGCCGGTGGGCGGCCCCGCTCTCCCCCGACCAGTTGGCACCGGTGGTGAGCCAGGTCCAGGCGTCCCCGAGAACTCCCATGTCAGACCGCCTCCGCCTTCACCGGGCCGGGTGCAGCGGCACGTATGCGCGTCCAGGGCGTCAGCAGCCGCTGGAGACCGAGCAGCAGCAGGTCCGCGACGACCGCGAGCAGCACGCAGAGCACCGAGGCGGCCAGCACCTGGGCCTTGAAGAAGCTCGGCAGCGCGTCCTCGATGAGATTGCCCAGGCCGCCCCGGCCGACGATCGAACCGACCGTGGTCAGCGCGATCGTGGACACCGTGGCGATCCGTATGCCCGCCATCAGCGCGGGCAGCGCGAGCGGCAGCTCCACCTCCCACAGCAGGCGGAGCGGCCCGTACCCCATGCCGTGCGCGGCCTCCTTCGCCTCCGCGGGCACCGCTTCCAGGCCCGCCAGGATGTTGCGTACGAGGATGGTCAGCGAATACAGCACGAGCCCGGTGACCACCAGGGCGGCGGAGAGCCCGAACAGGGGCAGCAGGAGCGAGAACATCGCGAGCGACGGCACGGTGTAGAGCACGGTCGTCAGCCCGAGGACCGGTCCGGCGAACCGGCGGCCCCTGCGTGCGAGGAGCGCCAGCGGGAAGGCGACGGCCACACCGATCGCGACCGAGACGGCGGTGATCCAGATGTGCTGGACGGTGGCGTCCGTCAACTCCTGGCTGCGGGAACGGAGATACTCCCCGCAGATCCAGTCGTTCGTCACCAGGCAGTTCTGTCCGGCCATCCGTCCCCCCACCTCCCGTTCGCCTTCTCGTACTGATGTCCGGCGAGCCTATCCTCGACCACTGACAATCGCTGGAGCCGTTGTGTTCCAGCAACATGTCCTTCACAGAACACCCGCGACAATGGGGAACCATGATCCGTTTCGAGCACGTCACCAAGCGGTATGCGGACGGCACCACCGCCGTCGACGGCCTTTCCTTCGAGGTCGCCGAGGGTGAACTGGTCACGCTCGTCGGACCGTCGGGCTGCGGCAAGACGACCACCATGAAGATGGTGAACCGGCTGATCGAACCGACCGAGGGCCGGATATTCCTCGACGGGGACGACATATCCGCCATCGACCCCGTCCGGCTGCGTCGCCGCATCGGCTATGTGATCCAGCAAGTGGGCCTCTTCCCGCACAAGACTGTCCTGGAGAACACCGCCACCGTTCCCCATCTGCTCGGCTGGAAACGCCAAAAGGCGCGCGTCCGCGCCGCCGAACTCCTCGACCTCGTCGGACTCGATCCTTCCGTTTATGGCGACCGCTATCCCGAACAGCTCTCCGGCGGCCAGCGCCAACGCGTCGGTGTGGCCCGGGCGCTGGCCGCCGACCCGCCCGTCCTGCTGATGGACGAGCCATTCGGCGCGGTCGACCCCGTGGTCCGCGAGCACCTCCAGAACGAATTCCTGAGACTTCAGGAACAGGTCCGCAAAACCGTCCTGTTCGTCACCCACGACATCGAGGAAGCGGTCCGCCTCGGCGACCGCATCGCCGTCTACGGGCAGGGCTCCATCGAGCAGTTCGACACCCCCGCCACCGTGCTCGGCGCCCCCGCCACCGGCTATGTCGCGGACTTCGTCGGCGCCGACCGGGGTCTCAAGCGGCTCTCGGTCACCCCCGTCGAGGAGAGCGACCTCGACCACCCGCCCGTCGTCCACCTGGACGACCCGCTGTCCGCCGCGACCGACCGGCTCCGCGCGGAGGGCGCCCGCTGGGCCGTCGTCCTGGACCGCGACGAGCACCTGCACGGCTGGATCGCCGCCGACGACGCGGGTACCGGCGCCAAGGGCACCGTCCGCGACCACGCCCGCCGAATGGATGCCTGGCTTCCCCTCGGCGCCCCGCTCAAGCAGGCGTTCGCCACCATGCTCCAGCACGACGCCGGCTGGATCGCCGTCATCGACGAGGCGGGCGAGGGCCGCTTCCTGGGCGTGCTCACCCCGGCCCGCCTGCACGAGGCGCTGCGCCGCTCGGTCGGCGCGGACGGCCGCGCGGTGCCGCGCGCGGAGATCGAGGTCGAGAGCGTCACCGGCGTCACGGAGGCCGCGAAGGGCTGAACCCGCCCGTCAGCTCTCGCTCAGCCGGCTGCTCAGCCACTCCAGCGCGGCCGGGATCTCCCGGCGCCACGTGTTGAAGTTGTGCCCGCCGCTGTCCAGCACGATCGAGGACACCTGGGCCGGCTGCCTCACCTTGGCCACGAACCTCCGGGTGTCGGCGTAGTTCGCCTCCCCGTGGCGGGAGCTCGTCACCAGGAACGAGGAGTCCGGCTGCGGCCCGTTGTCCAGCGCCCACAGCAGGTCGGCGCGGCGGCGCGCCGCCGCGTCGCCGTGGAAGAGGTCGCCCGTCGTCGGGTCCTCGGCCGCCTTGTAATAGGCGGAGAGCCCCGCGCTCGCGGCGTACCGGCCCGGGTGGTGCAGCCCGATCTTCAACGCACAGTAGCCGCCCGTCGAGTTGCCGATGATGCCCCAGTTCCGGGCCCGCTTTCCGACCCGGTACCCGGCCGACACCGCCCGGGGCACGTCGTCCGCGAAGAACGTCTCCGTCTTCGGACCGCCCTTGATGTCCACGCACTCGGTGTCCCGGGGCGGCGCCACCGTCGGACGCAGCATCACCAGGATCATCGGCTGCGCCCGCCCGGCCTTCACCCGTTCGAGGGTCGTACGCGGATAGCGCAGCCCCTTGATCAGGTTCTCCGCGGTGCCCGGGTAGCCGGTGAGCACCACCACCGCCGGGAACTTCCGCCGCGCGAACGCCGGCTGGAAGTACTCCGGCGGCAGATACACGTACGCCGCACTCTCGATGCCCGAGCGCTGCCCCGCGATCACGACCTTGTCGATCCGGCCGCCCACCTTCGGCAGCGCCCCGCCCGGCACGTCCGGCCGCTGCGAGCCCACCCGGACGATGTTCTTCGCGGACGGCGTCCCGGAGGTGTGGTCGGTGACCACGCCCAGCTCCTGCTGGCGGCCGAACAGATCGGACCAGGAGCCGTAGAACAGGAAGCTGTTGTTGGCCAGCAGGCCGACCGTGGCGAACACCGCGACCTGGGTCGCGAGCAGCATGCCCACCCGGCCGAGCACGGCGGGCGCACCGCGCCGGGCGAGCCTCGGCCAGCACCAGACGGTGACGGTGAACAGCACGACGGCCAGCGCGATCGCGAGGATCAGCACCGGCTTGCCGGTAAGGCCCATGACGGGTGAACTTTCTGTCAGGAAATTTCCGGGCAGCGGGTGAACCCGCCGCCCGGAAGGATCGTCCTAGAGGTCGCACATCGTCCGCAGGGCTCCGGCCGCCGGACTCCAGGAACACTCTCGCGGAACCACGGGAAGCGATGTCTGTCACGCTAGATGGGGATAAATCAGGATCGGTTCCGGTTCGCGCCCGCGCGTTCCCGCGCGGGCCCCGGCCGGAGTCCGTGCCCGCGCTCGTCGGCACCGCGTGCACCGCCGTCGGGCTGATCGACGTCGCCGCCGGAGTCTTCCCGCGCTTCCGGCACAGCCGCATGCACACCCTCGCCGAGGTGCTCCCCGGAGCCCTCGGCCCGTTCGCCGCCGCGCTCTCGCTCAGCGCCGGCGTCCTGCTGCTCCTCCTGGCCCACGGCCTGAAACGGCACAAGCGCCGCGCCTGGCGGGCCGCCGTCGTGCTGCTCCCGGCGGGCGCGCTGGCCCAGTTCGGCTACCGGCACTCGATCCTCGGCGCCCTGGTCTCGCTGGCCCTGTGCTACCTGCTCGTACGCCACCGGAGGGAGTTCGCCGCCCTGCCCGACCCGCGCAGCCGCTGGCGGGCCCTGGCCAACTTCGTCCTGCTCGGCGCCGGTTCGCTCGGCCTCGGCCTGGTCATCGTCAGCGCCCACCCCCGCCGCCTGGTCGGCAGCCCCAGCATCGTCGACCGCCTCCAGCACGTGCTGTACGGCCTGGTCGGCTTCGAGGGGCCCGTCGACTACTCCGGGGACACCTCCTGGACCGTCGGCTGCTCGCTCGGCGCCCTCGGCCTGCTGACCGCCGTCACCACCATCTACCTGGCCTTCCGCCCCGAACACCCGGCCGCCCGGCTCACCGAGGACGACGAGGCCCGGCTGCGCGCCCTGCTGGAACGGCACGGCGGACGCGACTCGCTCGGCCACTTCGCGCTCCGCCGCGACAAGGCCGTGGTCTTCTCGCCCAGCGGCAAGGCCGCCGTCTGCTACCGCGTGGTCTCCGGCGTGATGCTCGCCAGCGGCGACCCGATCGGTGACGTGGAGGCGTGGCCCGGCGCCATCGAACGCTTCATGGACGAGGCCCGGGCGCACTCCTGGGCCCCCGCCGTCATGGGGTGCAGCGAGACCGGCGGCGAGGTCTGGACCCGCGAGACCGGACTCACCGCCCTGGAACTGGGCGACGAGGCGGTGGTCGACGTCGCGGATTTCTCCCTCGCCGGGCGCGCGATGCGCAACGTACGCCAGATGGTGAAGCGCATTGAGCGCGGCGGCTACGAGACCCGCGTCCGGCGCGTGGCCGACATCGGCGAGGCCGAACTCGCCCGCATCCGCCGGGCCGCCGCCGACTGGCGCGGCACCGACACCGAACGCGGCTTCTCCATGGCGCTCGGCCGGATCGGTGACACCGCCGACCGGGACTGCTTCGTCGCCACCGCCCACAAGGCGGACGAGGCCGGCGCCGACTCGCCGTACGGCGACCTGAAGGCCGTGCTCCACTTCGTGCCCTGGGGCACCGACGGCATGTCCCTCGACCTGATGCGCCGCGACCGCTCCGCCGACCCCGGCATGAACGAACTCCTGATCGTCGCATCGCTCCAGGCCGCGCCCCGGCTCGGCGTCAGCCGCGTCTCGCTGAACTTCGCGATGTTCCGCTCCGCCCTGGCCCGGGGCGAGAAGCTGGGCGCGGGGCCCGTCCTGCGGGTCTGGCGGGGGCTGCTGATCTTCCTCTCGCGCTGGTTCCAGATCGAGTCGCTGTACAAGTTCAACGCCAAGTTCCGGCCGCGCTGGGAGCCCCGTTTCGTGGTCTACCGCACCGCCCGCGACCTGCCCCGCATCTCCTTCGCCGCGATGCAGGCCGAGGGCTTCGTCCACCTCGCGCTCCCCCGCCCCCTGCGCTCCGCCCCCCGCCGCCCCTGCGCCCACGTCCGGACCCCGGCGGGCGAGCAGGACGCCCGCACGGCGTAGCGCCGTCCCGTACGGGCATAGGGCCTGTCTCCAAACTGCCGTCTGCCGCGCGACGCCATGCACGCACTCTCGCCGCACCGGCCCCAGACCCCGGTACGTCCAGTACAGGGGCCTGGGGCCGGCACGCCGAGAGCACGCACCTGACGCCGCTCGACCGCCCTGCGGGCAACGACGGCAGTTTGAAGACAGGCCCTACGCTGGTCGTATGAGTACGTTGCGCGGGACGGTCCAGGGTCTGCCGGAGTGGGACCGCTGCGCGGTCATGGGGGTCGTCAACGTGACCCCCGACTCCTTCTCCGACGGGGGCCGCTGGTTCGACACCACGACCGCCGTCAAGCACGGCCTCGACCTCGTCGCCGAGGGCGCCGACCTCGTGGACGTCGGCGGCGAGTCCACCCGCCCCGGGGCCAGCCGGGTGGACGAGTCCGAGGAGCTGCGCCGGGTGATCCCGGTCGTCCGGGGCCTGGCGTCGGAAGGAGTCACGGTCTCCGTCGACACCATGCGCGCCCGCGTCGCCGAACAGGCGATCGCCGCCGGCGCGGTCCTGGTCAACGACGTCAGCGGCGGCCAGGCCGACCCGGACATGGTGCCCGTGGTCGCCGCCGCCGGCGCGCCGTTCGTCGTCATGCACTGGCGCGGCTTCAGCGAGTCGATGAACAGCCGGGCGGTGTACGGGGACGTGGTCGGCGAGGTCACCGACGAGCTGCGCGCCCGGATGGACGCGGTGGTGGCCGGCGGCATCGCCCCGGAGCGCCTCGTGATCGACCCCGGGCTCGGCTTCGCCAAGGACGCCCCGCACGACCTGGCACTGTTGGCCGGGCTCGACGCGCTGCGCGCCCTCGGCCGCCCGCTGCTGGTCGCCGCGTCCCGCAAGCGGTTCCTGGGCCACGTCCTGGCCCGCGAGGGCGCCGCCCCGCCGCCCGCCCGCGAGCGCGACGCCGCCACCGCCGCCGTCTCCGCCCTCTCCGCGCGGGCCGGGGCCTGGGCGGTCCGCGTCCACGAGGTGCGGGCCACCGCCGACGCCGTCCGGGTCGCCCGCGCCGTCGAGGGAGCCGCGTGACCGGGCCGGGCGACGACGTGACCGGGCGGGGCGACGAGCACGCGGACGCCGCCGCCGACGTGGCGGCCGTCGAGCAGGCCAACACCGCGTACTACGAGGCCGTGGAGCGCGGCGACCTGGACGCGCTGACCGCCGCCTGGCTGCCGGACGAGGAGCTGACGGTCTCCTGCGTCCACCCGGGCTGGCCGGTGCTCAGCGGGCGGCGCGAGGTGCTGCGCAGCTACGCGCTGATCATGGCGAACACGGAGTACATCCAGTTCTTCCTGACCGACGTCGGTGTCTCCATGACCGGCGACACCGCGCTGGTGACCTGCACCGAAAACATCCTCAGCGGCGGCCCGGCCGAGGACGGGGCCTCGCTCGGCCCGCTCGTCGGACAGCTCGTCGTCGCCACGAATGTGTTCCGGCACACGCCGGACGGCTGGAAACTCTGGTCGCACCACGGTTCGCCCGTACTGGCCGAAACCGGTGAGGAAGAGGACGAAGACCCCGCACTCTGAGCCGCCCCGGCCCTTTTTCGGGCACGAAGGCCCGCCCGGAGTGATTGGACCCGGCCACATCGGGGTATCAGCGGCTATCTGTTCCGTGCCCGCAGGCCCGGCCCCCACGGGGGAGACCTGTCGGTGCTCGCAGGTAGATTCGAAATCGGGCACCCGGCCGCCCGCACGCGGCCCCGTGCCCCTACGACCAACGACAGCAGGAGTGATTCGCGTGGATCGTGTCGCGCTGCGCGGCCTCAAGGCCCGCGGGCACCATGGCGTCTTTCCCCGGGAACGGGAAGAGGGACAGACGTTCATCGTGGACCTGGTGCTCGGCCTCGACACCCGCCCCGCGGCAGCCACCGACGACCTGACGAAGACCGTGCACTACGGCGTGGTCGCGGAGGAGGTCGTCGCGGTGGTCCAGGGCGAGCCGGTCGACCTGATCGAGACGCTCGCCGAGCGCATCGCCCAGCAGTGCCTCAAGCACGACGGCGTCGAGGAGGTGGAGGTCGTGGTGCACAAGCCGGACGCGCCCATCACCGTCCCGTTCGACGACGTCACCATCACCATCACCCGGAGCCGAGCATGACTGCATTTTCCACCGAAGGGCAGAGCGACCCGACCGTACAGCCGGTGCCCGCCTCCGTGGTCGAGCAGGTGGACGCGGCGGACATCACCCTCTCCAACCCCAAACTCGCCGTGCTCTCCCTCGGGGCCAACCTGGGCAACCGCCTGGAGACGCTCCAGGGCGCCATCGACGCCCTGGAGGACACGCCCGGCCTCCGGGTCAAGGCGGTCTCCCCGGTGTACGAGACGGAGCCCTGGGGCGTCGCCCCGGGCTCCCAGCCCTCGTACTTCAACGCGGTGATCGTCGTGAAGACGACGCTGCCCCCGTCCTCGCTCCTGGAGCGCGGCCAGGCCATCGAGGAAGCCTTCGAACGGGTCCGCGAGGAGCGCTGGGGGCCGCGCACCATCGACGTCGACATCGTCTCGTACGCGGACGTCGTCTCCGACGACCCCGTGCTCACCCTCCCCCACCCCCGGGCCCGCGAGCGCGCCTTCGTCCTGGCCCCCTGGCACGACGTGGACCCCGAGGCCCAGCTGCCCGGCGCGGGCCCGGTCGCCGATCTGCTGACCGGTGTGGGGCGCGACGGCGTGCTTCCCCGGGCCGACCTGGAACTCCGGCTGCCCGAGTAGTCGTTAGGCTCACAGGACACAGCACGACGATCACGACGATCACGACGGACACAGGCGGCGAAGGGCGGCTCACCCGGTGAAGCAACTACGGCTCGGGGTCCTGGCCGGCCTCTTCGCCGCCGCCGGAGTCCTGTCCTGGGGCGCCGCCCGCCTCTGGGACTCCCTGGGCACGCTGCCGAGCGTCCCGCTCTTCGCGCCCGTCGTCCTCGCGCTGATCGCCGTCGTCCTGCTGGCCACGGCGCTGTCCATCCGCGCCCGTCTGCGCGCCCAGCGCGAACGCCGCCCCGGCGCCAAGGGCGTCGAGCCCCTGATGGCCGCCCGCGCCCTGGTCTTCGCCCAGGCGAGCGCCCTGGTCGTCGCCCTGGTCTCCGGCATGTACGCCGGCACGGCCGTCTTCCTGCTCGGCTCCCTCGACAACCCGCCCCGCCGCGACCAGGCGATCTACGCCGGCTTCGCGGTCCTGGCCGGCATCGCGGTCATCGCCGCCGCCCTCTTCCTGGAACACGTCTGCAAGCTCCCGGACGACAAGGACGACAACAAGCCGGACGCGGCGGCGGCGTAGGAGGCCGCCACCGGGTCCGGCTCGCGGACGGGCCGGGGGGGTCAGCGCGCCATGATGAGGCTCATGGCCTCGGCACGCGTCGCGGGGTCGCGCAGCTGCCCGCGGACCGCGGAGGTCAGCGTCTTCGCCCCGGGCTTGCGGATGCCGCGCATCGACATGCACATGTGCTCGCACTCGATGACGACGATGACGCCGCGCGGCTCCAGGATCTCCATCAGGGACTCGGCGATCTGCGTGGTCAGCCGCTCCTGCACCTGCGGCCGGCGGGCGTAGACGTCCACCAGACGGGCCAGCTTCGACAGGCCGGTGATCTTGCCGGTGGTTGCCGGGATGTACCCGACGTGCGCCACGCCGCGGAACGGGACCAGGTGGTGTTCACACGTACTGAACACTTCGATGTCCTTGACCAGCACCATCTCGTCGTGGCCCAGGTCGAACGTGGTCGTCAGGACGTCCTCGGGCCGCTGGTACAGGCCGGCGAATATCTCCTTGTACGCCCGCGCCACCCGCCCCGGCGTCTCCTTCAGGCCCTCGCGGTCGGGGTCCTCGCCCACGGCCAGCAGCAGCTCCCGGATGGCGGCCTCGGCACGCTTCTCGTCGAATGCGCCGATCGGCCCCTGGGGGTCCAGCGTCACCGGGTCGGTCATGTGTGCCTCGTTCCTTGAGCTGTCACTGCGGGGGCATCCGCGCAGGTGTACGGAAAATGCCGCGCCCCCAACAGGCTAGAACCTGGGGGGCGCGGCATCCATTCCGGGCCCG
Source organism: Streptomyces sp. NPDC057249 (assembly GCF_042669245.1). NCBI lineage: Bacteria > Bacillati > Actinomycetota > Actinomycetes > Kitasatosporales > Streptomycetaceae > Streptomyces > Streptomyces sp. NPDC057249. Next base: position 57,822 of record NZ_JBHUXS010000001.1, read on the forward strand.
GCGGGACCCCCGTGACGGGGGACACACCGGGTCGGTGACTAGCTCTCGGGACGGTCCTCGGGGAGGGCCTCCGTGCTCGGGACGGTGTCCGTGACCGAGCCGGCGGCCGTGCTCGCGCCGTTGGTGAGGGCGAGCTCCTTCGGGGAGAGGACCGGCGGACGGGTGGACGGGGTGCGCCGGGCGGAGCCGGTCCACGCGGGGCGGGCCGGGCGCTTGACGATCGGGGCGAAGATCTCGGCGATCTCCTCCTTGCCCAGCGTCTCCTTCTCCAGGAGGCGGAGGACCAGGGTGTCCAGCACGTCACGGTTCTCGACGAGGATCTCCCACGCGTCGTTGTGGGCGGTCTCGATGAGCTTCTTGACCTCTTCGTCCACCAGCGCGGCGACCTCTTCCGAGTAGTCGCGCTGATGGCCCATCTCGCGGCCCACGAACGGTTCGGTGTTGTCGCCGCCGAACTTGATCGCGCCGAGCCGCTCGGTCATGCCGTACTGCGTGACCATCGCGCGGGCCGTCGCCGTGGCCTTCTCGATGTCGTTCGCGGCGCCGGTGGTCGGGTCGTGGAAGACCAGCTCCTCGGCCGCGCGCCCGCCCAGCATGTACGCGAGCTGGTCGAGCATCTCGTTGCGCGTCGTGGAGTACTTGTCCTCCTCCGGGAGCACCATCGTGTAACCGAGGGCGCGGCCGCGGGAGAGGATCGTGATCTTGTGGACCGGGTCCGACTGGGGGGAGGCCGCCGCGACCAGGGCGTGTCCGCCCTCGTGGTACGCGGTGATCTTCTTCTCCTTCTCGGACATGATCCGGGTCCGCTTCTGCGGGCCCGCCACGACACGGTCGATGGCCTCGTCCAGCATGGCGTTGTCGATGAGCTTCTGGTTGCTGCGCGCCGTCAGGAGCGCGGCCTCGTTCAGCACGTTCGACAGGTCGGCACCGGTGAAGCCGGGCGTGCGGCGGGCGACGGCGCCGAGGTCGACGTCCGGGGCGACCGGCTTGCCCTTCTGGTGGACCTTCAGGATCTCCAGGCGGCCCTGCATGTCCGGCCGGTCGACCGCGATCTGCCGGTCGAAGCGGCCCGGGCGCAGCAGCGCCGGGTCGAGGATGTCCGGGCGGTTCGTGGCGGCGATCAGGATGACGCCGCCCTTCACGTCGAAGCCGTCCATCTCCACGAGCAGCTGGTTGAGCGTCTGCTCGCGCTCGTCGTGACCGCCGCCCATGCCGGCGCCGCGGTGGCGGCCGACGGCGTCGATCTCGTCGACGAAGACGATCGCCGGGGCGTTGGCCTTGGCCTGCTCGAAGAGGTCGCGCACCCGGGAGGCGCCGACACCGACGAACATCTCCACGAAGTCGGAGCCGGAGATCGAGTAGAACGGGACGCCCGCCTCGCCGGCGACGGCGCGCGCGAGCAGGGTCTTGCCCGTACCGGGAGGCCCGTAGAGCAGGACGCCCTTGGGGATCTTGGCGCCGACGGCCTGGAACTTGGCCGGCTCCTGGAGGAACTCCTTGATCTCGTGGAGCTCCTCGACCGCCTCGTCCGAGCCCGCCACGTCGGCGAACGTCGTCTTCGGGGTGTCCTTGGTGATCAGCTTGGCCTTGGACTTGCCGAACTGCATGACCTTGGAGCCGCCGCCCTGCATCTGATTCATCAGGAACAGGAAGACGACCACGATGAGGACGAACGGCAGCAGCGAGAAGAGGATCGAGACGAACGGGGACTGCTTCGAGGGCGAGACGGTGTACCCGTCCTTGATGTCGCCGCTCTCGTACTTCTTCTGGAGCATGTCGGCGAGCTGGACGCCCTGGTTGCCGATGTAGCTCGCCTGGAACTTGCTGCCGGACTCGTCGGCCAGCTTCTGGCCGTCCTTCAGTTCGATCTTGATGATGTGATCGTCACCGGTGGTGAGCTTGGCCTGGTCCACCTGGTTCTTGCTGATCGCCTGGATCACCTGTCCGGTGTCCACCGTCTTGTAGCCGCCGCCCGAGCCGACGACATTCATCAACACGACCACGGCGAGGACGGCCAGCACGATCCACATGACCGGCCCACGGAAGTATCGCTTCACGTCCATCCATACGAGGCGAAGACGCCCCGTCCCTCCTGCCCGTAGGTAAATGCTGCTGTGAGTAAAGACTGTTCTTCGGACGGTACCCCAGCATGGTCACCGGCGTCCGCCTCGGACGTCCGGCAATCCCGCCTCGAAGGCTCAACGGCGGGCGGCCCCCAAGGGTTCCCGGCGGGCCCGGCGGCGGGTCCGCGGGCCCTCAGCCTCCGTATACGTGCGGGGCGAGGGTCCCGACGAAGGGGAGGTTGCGGTACTTCTCCGCGTAGTCCAGCCCGTAACCGACGACGAACTCGTTGGGAATGTCGAAGCCGACCCACTTGCAGTCGAGCGCGACCTTGGCCGCGTCGGGCTTGCGCAGCAGGGTGCAGATCTCCAGCGAGGCGGGCTCGCGCGAGCCCAGGTTCGACATCAGCCAGGACAGCGTCAGGCCGGAGTCGATGATGTCCTCGACGATCAGGACGTGCTTGCCCTTGATGTCGGTGTCCAGGTCCTTGAGAATCCGGACCACACCGGAGGACTGGGTGCCCGCGCCGTACGAGGAGACGGCCATCCAGTCCATGGTGACGGGGGTGGACAGCGCGCGCGCCAGGTCCGCCATGACCATGACGGCGCCCTTGAGGACCCCGACGAGGAGCAGGTCCTTGCCGGCGTACTCCGCGTCGATCTTCGCGGCCAGCTCCACGAGCTTCGCGTCGATCTCTTCCTTGGTGAGGAGCACCGACTGGAGGTCGGTGCCCATGTCCTTCTCGTTCACCCGCGTCTCTTTCTGTGCCTGCCGGGTCCGGGGGTGGAGTCCCGGGCCTGCGCGGCCGCTCGCCCTGCTCGTCAGCCGCTCGTGCGTCAGCTCTGCCGGATGACCAGTCTGCCACCCTGCCGCAGGGCTTCGACGCGGCCGGGGAGGTTGATGGCCTGCTGGCCGCGCCAGCCGGTGACCAGGCGGTCCACTTCCTCGATGTGCCGGGCGAAGAGCGAACCGGCCGGGGACCCCGCCTCTATGGCGGCCCGGCGCAGCACCCGGCGGCGTACGGCGGGGGGCAGCGCGTACAGCTTGGCGCACTCCAGCCGGCCGGCGTCGTCGCGTACGTCACGCTCGGCGGCGGCGGCCCAGGTGTCGAGGGCGTCGGCGTCGTCGCGGGAGAGCTGGGCCGTACGGGCCAGGGCTTCGACCACGCCCTTGCCGAGGGCCTTCTCCAGGGCCGGCAGGCCCTCGTGGCGCAGCCGGGAGCGGGTGTAGGCGGGGTCGATGTTGTGGGGGTCGTCCCAGACGGGCAGGGACTGGGCGAGGCAGGCGGTGCGGGCGGTCTGGCGGTCGAGCTGGAGGAAGGGCCGGCGGTAGCGGCCGGCCGGGCCGGTGGTGGCGGCCATGCCGGACAGGGAGCGGATGCCGGAGCCGCGGGCGAGGCCCAGCAGGACGGTCTCGGCCTGGTCGTCGCGGGTGTGGCCGAGGAGGACGGCGGCGGCGCCGTGGCGTTCGGCGGCGGCGTCCAGCGCGGCGTAGCGGGCGTCGCGGGCGGCGGCCTCGGGACCGCCCTCGCGGCCGACGCGGACGGCGACGGCCTCGGCGGGGCCGAGGTCCATGGCGGCGAGCCGGGCGGCGACCTCGGCGGCGCGGGTGTCGGAGCCGTCCTGGAGGCCGTGGTCGACGGTGATGCCGCCGGCCCGGACGGGGAGTTTGCGGGCCTCGAAGGCGAGGGCGGAGGCGAGCGCCATGGAGTCGGCGCCGCCGGAGCAGGCCACGAGCACCAGCGGGGCGTCGGGGCGGTCGGGGAGCGTGCCGAGGCGGCCGGCCGGGGCGAGCGCGGGGTGCGGGGCGTGCCCGGCGCGTTCGGTCTGTTCGGCGTGTTCGGCGATGACGTCGTGGAGTACGCGGCGGACCGCCAGGCGTATCGCCGCGACCGCAGGATGGGGACCCATGTCCGGTGCCCTTCGTGAGGTTCTTGAGGGGTGTCTCTCGGAGTGCCGGGACGGGAAGGAGTGCCGTCACTCAGAGTGCGTCGATGGTGACAGAGCAATGCCGTTCATCGAGCATTGCACGCCTTCCCATGCCCCTACGGTCCCTCGGATGGGTGATTACCGGCGCGTTGCCTTCGTTCCGGGGTCCTTGATCACGACTCTGCCTTACGGTGCACCCTCGCGATCCAGTCCGCGGGGCGGGCGATCTCCGCCTTGGTGGGGAGGGTGTTGGGCGAGGTCCACACCCGGTTGAAGCCGTCCATGCCGACCTCCTCCACGACGGCGCGCACGAAGCGTTCGCCGTCCCGGTACTGGCGGAGTTTGGCGTCGAGACCGAGCAGCTTGCGCAGGGCCTGGTCGAGGCGGCTCGCGCCGCGGGCGCGGCGCTGCTGGAACTTCTCGCGGATCTCGGCGACGGAGGACACCACCTCGGGGCCGACGCCGTCCATCACGTAGTCGGCGTGGCCTTCGAGGAGGGACATCACGGCGGTGAGGCGGCCGAGGATCTCGCGCTGGGCGGGGGTCTGGACGAGCTCGACCAGGCTGCGACCGCCGTCCTCGCCGGACTCGCCGTCGGGCCGGCCGCCGGCGAGGGACTGGGCGGCCTCGCGCAGCCGCTCCAGGAAGGTCATCGGGTCGACGTCGGTCTCGTCCAGGAAGGACTGGATCTCGCCCTGGAGGTGGTCGCGGAGCCAGGGCACCGCGGTGAACTGGGTGCGGTGGGTCTCCTCGTGGAGGGCGACCCAGAGCCGGAAGTCGTGCGGGTCGGCGTCCAGCTCGCGTTCGACGTGGACGATGTTCGGCGCGACGAGCAGGAGGCGGCCGCCGCCGTCGGCGGAGGCGGGGAGCTCGCGGGTGGCGGGGGCGAAGGTCTCGTACTGGCCGAGGACGCGGGAGGCGAGGAAGGACAGCAGCATCCCGACCTCGACGCCGGTGACCTTGGAGCCGACCGCGCCGAGCACGGCGCCGCCCGCTCCGCCGGTGCGCCGTTCCTCCATCTTCTCCAGGAGGGGGCGCAGCAGTTCGCGGAAGCCGGCCACGTTGGCCTTGATCCAGCCGGCGCGGTCCACGACGAGGACGGGGGTGTCCTCCGGCACCGTTCCCTCGGGGATCATCCGGGTGAAGGCGCGGACGTGCTCCTCCGCCGCCTTGGCGTGCCTGCGCAGCTCCGCGACGACCTCGCGGGCCTCCTCGCGGCTGATCTCGGGACCCGGCCGCACAAGCCGGGTCGCGGTCGCGACCGCGAGGTTCCAGTCGACCATCCCTGCACCACCGATGCTCGTCATGCGTCAACCGTACGTGCTCTGCCCTTGGTGCGGTGAGGTGTTGGCGCGGTCAGCGCCTGCCGGCGCCGAGTGCGGTGGCGAGTGCGTCGAGGGCCTTCTGGGCCTCGGCGGGGGCGGTGGTGCCGGAGGCGAGGAAGGCGAAGGCGAGGAGCCGGCCCCGGGTGTCCACGACCGTGCCGGCCAGGCTGTTGACGCCGGTGAGGGTGCCGGTCTTGGCGCGGATGAAGCCGGTGCCGCCCGTCTTGCTGGTGTAGCGGCTGCTGAGCGTGCCGCTGAAGCCGGCCACGGGGAGGCCGGTGAGGACGGGGCGCAGTTCGGGGTGGGCGGGGTCGGCCGCCCGGGCGAGGAGGCCGGCGAGCAGGGCGGCGGTCACCTTGTCCCGGCGGTCGAGCCCGCTGCCGTCGGCGATGTTCACGCCCTTGAGGGGCAGTCGGAGCTTCTTGAGGCGGGCGGTGACGGCCCGTCGGCCGCCCTTGAAGTCGGCGGGCTGTCCGGCGGCGATGGCGGTCTGCCGGGCCAGGGCCTCGGCGATGTCGTTGTCGCTGTTGGTCAGGGCGCGCTCGACCAGGGCGGAGAGCGGGGCGGAGAGGTGGGTGGCGACCGTGTGGGACTTCTTGGCGGGGTGGCCGGGGGCGGGGGCGCCCTTGGTGGTGACGCCGGCGTCGTCCAGGTATCCGGCGAAGGCGCGGGCGGCGTCGCCGGCCGGGTCCTCGCTGCGCGGGGCGGGGCCCTTGGCGGAGCCGTCCTGGCGGCCCTCGTTCAGCATCAGGGCGCTCATGGGCGCGATGTTCTCGTTGGGGCCGATCGGGTGGTGGGTGGGCCCCGAGTAGGCGGAGGTGTCGTAGCGGAGGCGTACGGAGGGGGCCTTGGCGGTCTTGAGGGCGCGGGCGGTCTCGGTGGCCAGGGCGCGCAGGGCGGCCTTGTCGAGGGTGGGGTCGCCGCCGCCGACGAGGGTGACGGTGCGCAGGTCGTCGGAGGCGCGGACGGTGGTGGGGATGCGGTGGGCGGGGCCGAGGGCGCCGAGGGCGGCGGTGGTGGTGGCGATCTTGACGGTGGAGGCGGGCGTCATGGGGGCGTCGGCGCCCTTGCCGTAGAGCCGTTCGCCGGTGGCGGTGTCGATGACGACGGCTGCGCGGCGGGTGCCCAGCGCGTCGTTCTCCAGCAGCGGGTCCAGGACGGCGCGCAGGTCCCGGGTGGCGCCGGCCGGGGCGTGCTCGGGGCCGGTGCCGGCGGCGGGCAGGGCGGCGAGGACGGCGGGGGCGCTGGGGGCGGGGGCGGGGCCCTCGGGGCGGCCGCCGTCGTGATGTGCGCCACCTGTGCGTTCGGCGGCGGCCGCCCGGTCCCGCTCGGCCTTACGCTGACCCGAGTCCCAGGGTCCGGCGGCAAGGACGGCGCCGGCCGCGAGGGCCAGTCCGACGACGGCGGACACGGCCGTGAACTGCCAGTCGTTCACTCGGCCGCGTACGCCCCGACGGGCCGCGATACTGCCGCCGGGCGTGCCGGGCGGTTCGGTCGACGGTCTTTCCACCGGCTCGGCCACCGTTGACCAGCCCCTTTCGCGAGCACACATCTGCGTGAGGGACACTTAACCACCAGTCGTATGTGTTGATCATGGAGGAGCCACCCGTGGAGTTCGACGTCGTTATCGAGATCCCGAAGGGTTCGCGCAACAAGTACGAGGTGGATCACGAGACCGGCCGGATTCGTCTGGACCGTCGGCTCTTCACCTCGACCAGCTACCCGGCGGACTACGGCTTCGTCGAGGACACCCTCGGTGAGGACGGCGACCCGCTGGACGCGCTGGTGATCCTGGAGGAGCCGACGTTCCCGGGCTGCCTCATCAAGTGCCGCGCGATCGGCATGTTCCGGATGACCGACGAGGCCGGCGGCGACGACAAGCTGCTGTGCGTCCCGGCGTCCGACCCCCGGGTGGAGCACCTGCAGGACATCCAGCACGTGTCGGAGTTCGACCGCCTGGAGATCCAGCACTTCTTCGAGGTCTACAAGGACCTGGAGCCGGGCAAGTCCGTCGAGGGCGCCGACTGGGTCGGCCGCGCCGAGGCCGAGGCCGAGATCGTCGCCTCCCGCAAGCGCCTTGAGGCGCAGGGCGGCGCGCACTGACGTTCCGCTTCGTGTCAGCGGGTCCGAGAACGGGCGGTACACCCAGGTGGGTGTGCCGCCCGTTCCGTGTGCCCTCCCTTGGGCGTGGCCATACTGGGCAGGAGTGCGGCCGAGGACGCGCAGCCGAAGGAGGAGCGAGGTCGAGTGGTGGCGGAACCGGGCGGACCCGATGACGAGAAGCCCCAGTCCGACGAGGCGCACAGCGCCTTCTCGCGGCCTGCCGGGACCGAACCGGCGGCGCCGCCGGAGGAGGACCACCCGACGTCGGAGTTCGCCCTTCCGGAGGGGGTGACGCCCGAGCCGCCGGCCCCGGGCCCGGGTGCCGCCACGGGTTCCGCTTCCGGCTCCGAGACGACCGGTTCGGCGTTCGCCCCGCCGAGCACGTACAGCTTCCGGGACTCCCCGCCGGCGTTCACCCCGGCGTACGGGGTGCCGATGGTCCGGCTGACCAAGGAGGCGCCCTGGCAGGACCGGATGCGCACGATGCTGCGGATGCCGGTCGCCGAGCGCCCGGCGCCGGAGCCGGTCCAGCGGCACGACGAGGCGGGCCCGGCGGTGCCGCGCGTGCTCGACCTGACGCTGCGTATCGGGGAGCTGCTGCTGGCGGGCGGGGAGGGCGCCGAGGACGTCGAGGCGGCCATGTTCGCGGTGATGCGGAGCTACGGGCTCGACCGCTGCGAGCCGACCGTGACGTTCACCCTGCTGTCGATCTCGCACCAGCCGTCGCTGGTGGACGACCCGGTGACGGCGAGCCGTACGGTACGCCGCCGGGGCACCGACTACACACGGCTGGCGGCGGTCTTCCGGCTGATCGACGACATCACCACGGCCGACGACGAGGTGTCGCTGGAGGAGGCGTACCGGCGACTCGCGGAGATCCGGCGCAACCGGCACCCGTATCCCGGCTGGGTGCTCACCCTGGCCGCCGGCGGGCTGGCCGGGGCGGCGTCCGTGCTGGTCGGCGGTGGTCCGCTGGTGTTCGTGGTCGCGGCGCTCGGGGCGATGCTCGGTGACCGGCTGGCCTGGCTCTGTGCGGGGCGCGGGCTGCCGGAGTTCTACCAGTTCGCGATCGCGGCGATGCCGCCCGCCGCGATGGGCGTGGCGCTGACGCTGACGCACTGGTCGGACGTACGGCCGTCCGCGGTGATCACCGGTGGGCTGTTCGCGCTGCTGCCGGGGCGGGCGCTGGTGGCGGGCGTGCAGGACGGCCTGACCGGGTACTACATCACCGCCTCGGCGCGGCTCCTGGAGGTCATGTACTTCTTCATCGCGATCGTCACCGGGGTGCTGCTGGCCCTGTACGGGGGGCTCCAGCTGGGCGCCGAGCTGGACCCGGACGCGCGGCTCATCACGCACGACCGGCCGGTGATCCAGATCCTGGCGTCGATGGTGCTGACCCTGTCCTTCGCGATCCTGCTCCAGCAGGCGCGGGCGACGGTGCTCGCGGTGACCCTGAACGGCGGAGTGGCCTGGATCGTCTTCGGGGCGATGGCCCGGACGGGCGAGCTGTCGGCGGTGGCCGCGACGGCCGCGGCGGCCGGGCTCGTCGGACTGTTCGGGCAGCTGTTCTCGCGGTACCGCTACACGTCGTCGCTGCCGTACATCACGGCGGCGATCGGGCCGCTGCTGCCCGGTTCGGCGACGTACTTCGGTCTGCTGGGCGTCGCGCAGAACCACTTGTCGCAGGGGCTCGCCTCGCTGTCCACGGCGGTGGCGACGGCGCTGGCCATCGCCATCGGGGTGAACCTGGGGAGCGAGATCTCCCGGCTGTTCATGCGGGTGCCGGGTGCGGTCGGCGGGGCGAACCGCCGCGCGGCCAAGCGGACGCGCGGCTTCTGACCAGGCCCCAGGGCGCTCAGCGCTTGGCGTGGCGTCCGCGGCGGCCGGCGGACGGGTCCTGCGGGGGCACTTCGCCGTTCCCGGCGGCGGGGCCCTCCTTCCTGGCCTTGCTCCGGGCGCGCAGGAACTCGATGGCGATCGGGATCACCGAGATCAGCACGATCAGGACGAGCATCGCCTCGATGTTCTTGTGCACGAACTCGACGTTGCCGAGGGCGGCGCCGAGCAGGGTGACGCCGACGCCCCACAGGATGCCGCCGATCACGTTGAACACGATGAACGAGCGGTAGTTCATCCGGCTGACGCCCGCGATGATCGGGGTGAAGGTCCGCACGATCGGCACGAAGCGGGCCAGGATCAGCGACTTCGGGCCGTGCTTCTCGAAGAACTCGTGGGCCTTCTCGACGTTCTCCTGCTTGAAGAGGCGGGAGTCGGGCCGGTTGAAGAGCGAGGGGCCGACCTTGCGGCCGAAGAGGTACCCCACCTGGTCGCCGATGATCGCGGCCAGCGCGACCAGGACGCAGACCAGCCAGAGCGGGGTGTGCAGCTTGTCGGTCGTGACCAGCAGGCCCGTGGTGAACAGCAGGGAGTCACCGGGCAGGAAGAAGCCGATGAGCAGCCCGGATTCGGCGAAGACGATGACGAGCACGCCGATCAGGCCGAACTGCCCGATGAGATGGTCCGGGTCCAGCCAGCTCGGGCCGAGCGCAAGCGAATTCAAGGGTCCGGGCTCCAGGATGAGGTCGATGGGCGGCTGCGTGGCCGCCCCAAGCTATCAACGCCTTGGGACGGCCTCGGGTTCCACCCGCCTCCGGGACCGTTTACGCCCGGCGGCGGGCGTTCGCCTCGATGGCGTCGCGCAGGTGCTCGGCGAGCCCCGGCCGCATGGAGTCGTAGAACGCCTTGAACTGCGGATCGGCGACGTACATCCCGCCGAGGTTCCGGTGCATCTCGTAGCCGCACTCGTAGAACCAGGTGGAGATGTGGAGCCGGTGCTCCTCCGCGAGGTCCGTGGCGCGCTCCCCGCCGGCGGGCTCACCGGCCTCCATCAGCGCCGTGTAGCGCTCGCTCCAGGAGTCGACCTCGGCCTTCATCCGCTGCCAGTCCTCCTTGGTGTACCGGGCGGCCCGGCGCTGCGACTCGGCGTAGCTGTCGGTGGAGCCCCAGCGGCGCTCGGCCTCCTCGGCGTACTGGTCCGGGTCCTTGTCACCGAAGACCTCGAACTTCTCCTCGGGGGTGAGGTTGATGCCCATCCTGCGTGCCTCCATCGCTGTCTCTACGGCGGCGGCCATCCGCTGGAGCTCCGCGATCCGGTGCGACAGCAGCGCGTGCTGGCGGCGCAGGTGCTCCTGCGGGTCCGCGTCCGGGTCGTCGAGCAGGGCCGCGATCTCCTCCAGCGGGAAGCCCAGCTCCCGGTAGAAGAGGATCTGCTGCAGCCGGTCCAGGTCGGCGTCGTCGTAGCGCCGGTGGCCCGCGTGGCTGCGCCCGCCCGGTGAGAGCAGGCCGATGGAGTCGTAGTGGTGCAGGGTGCGCACCGTGACCCCGGCGTAGCCGGCGACCTGTCCCACGGAGTGCTCCATGGCTCCCCGCTCCTTCCTGTGTGGGTACGCGTACGAGCCTCGGCCCTCACGCGGCGTGAGGTGCAAGTCCCGCCTGCCACCCGCACCTTTTGAACGGTTTTGAGGCTTTCGCATCGCTATGGTGTGCCGATGCCGACCGATTCCGCCGTCGCCGCCGAGCCCGCCCCCGCCCGCCGGCTGCTCGCCCTCATCGTGCCCGCCCTGGCCGTGGGCGTGGTCTCGGCCCTGGTCCTGCTCGGGGTCAGCCTGCTCGCGGAGCGGCTCCAGGACGTGCTGTGGGAGACGCTGCCCGACGCGCTGTCGGTGGGGCGGTACTCCTCGCTGTGGATGATCGTGATGCTCACGGCCACCGGCCTGGTGACCGGCCTGGTCCTGCGCGCCGTCCCCGGCCGGGGCGGCCCGGACCCGGCGACCATGGGCCTGGTCGACCCTCCCCTGCCGCCCTACGTGGTGCCCGGCCTCCTCGTGGTCACCGTCCTGGCCCTGGCCGGCGGCGTCAGCCTCGGCCCGGAGAACCCGATCACCGCGGCCAACATCGCCCTGGCCGCCTGGGCGGGCCGCCGGGTCGCGCCCGGCGCACCCGGTGAGCTGTGGCTCGCGCTCGCCGCCGCCGGCACCATCGGCGCCCTCTTCGGCACCCCGGTCGCCGCCGCCCTGATCCTCACCGAGACGCTGGCCGCCGCGCCCGGCTCCGGGGCGCTCTGGGACAAGCTGTTCGGGCCGCTCGCGGCCGGGGCCGCCGGATCGCTCACCATGACGCTGGCCGAGCACCCCAGCTTCGACCTGTCGCTGCCCCCGTATGCGCACACCGGCTGGGGCGACCTGCTCGCCGCCCTCGTGATCGCCTCCGCCGGGGCGGTCCTCGGCCTCGCGGCGGTGTACGCGTTCCCCTTCGTCCACCGCTTCTTCCGGGCCCTGCCGCATCCGGTGCTCGCCCTGACCCTGGGCGGTCTCGCGCTCGGCCTGCTCGGGGCGCTGGGCGGCCACCTCACGCTCTTCAAGGGGCTGGACGAGGTGAAGACGCTCGCCGCCGATCCGGACGGCTGGTCGGCCGCCGAGTTCGGGACGATGGCGGTGGTGAAGGCCGCCGCCCTGGTGATCGCCGCGACCTGCGGGTTCCGGGGCGGCCGGATCTTCCCGGCGGTGTTCGTGGGCGTGGCGCTCGGCCTGTGCGCCCATGCGCTGGTGGACGCGGTGCCGGTGGCGCTCGCGGTGACGTGCGGGGTGCTGGGCGTGGTGCTGGCCGTCACCCGGCAAGGCTGGCTGAGCCTGTTCACGGCGGCGGTCCTGGGCTTCGACACCGCCCTGATCCCGGTGCTGTGCGTGGCCTCGCTGCCCGCCTGGCTGCTGGTGACCGGCCGGCCGCTGATGCAGCTGCGCGAGGACGGCACGCCGCTGCGCTGATCCGTACGGACCAGCACGGGGTGTCGGCCGCCGAGGCCGTCCGTATCGTCGGATTCGTCCGGTCTCGCGGGCGCGAGCCGAGAAGGGCAGGTCCGTGATGCCGCTCCACCGGGGCTCCGCGCACGAGGGCGAACCGTCGGCCGCGCACAGCAAGCTGGCGCTCAACCCGTTCTACGGGGTCGCCGACCCGGTCGCCGGCATGGAGGCCGCACCGCCCCGGCACCGGATGCCGGACGGACCGCTGCCGCCCCACACCGCGTACGGGCTCGTCCACGACGAGCTGATGCTGGACGGCAACTCGCGGCTCAACCTCGCCACCTTCGTCACCACCTGGATGGAACCCCAGGCCGCGGTGCTGATGGGCGAGTGCCGCGACAAGAACATGATCGACAAGGACGAGTACCCGCGCACCGCCGAGCTGGAGCGGCGCTGCGTGTCGATGCTCGCGGACCTCTGGCACGCGCCCGACCCCTCGGCGGCCGTCGGCTGTTCCACGACCGGGTCCAGCGAGGCGTGCATGCTCGCCGCGATGGCGCTGAAACGCCGCTGGGCGGCCAGGAACGCCGACCGCTACCCGGCGAGCGCCAGACCCAATCTCGTGATGGGGGTGAACGTGCAGGTGTGCTGGGAGAAGTTCTGCACGTTCTGGGAGGTCGAACCGCGCCTCGTCCCCATGGAGGGCGACCGCTTCCACCTCGACCCGCAGGCCGCCGTGGAGCTGTGCGACGAGAACACCATCGGTGTCGTCGGCGTCCTCGGCTCCACCTTCGACGGCAGCTACGAGCCGATCGCGGAGCTGTGCGCGGCGCTGGACGGCCTCCAGGAGCGCACCGGTCTCGACATCCCCGTCCACGTCGACGGGGCCTCCGGCGCCATGGTCGCGCCGTTCCTCGACGAGGACCTGGTGTGGGACTTCCGGCTGCCCCGGGTCTCCTCCATCAACACCTCCGGCCACAAGTACGGCCTGGTCTACCCGGGCGTCGGCTGGGCGCTGTGGCGCTCGCCCGCCGAGCTGCCCGAGGAGCTGGTCTTCCGGGTGAACTACCTGGGCGGCGACATGCCCACCTTCGCGCTGAACTTCTCCCGGCCCGGCGCCCAGGTGGTCGCGCAGTACTACACCTTCCTGAGGCTGGGCCGGGACGGCTACCGGGCCGTGCAGCAGGCGGCCCGGGACGTGGCGACCGGGCTGGCCGCGAAGATCGAGGAGCTGGGCGACTTCCGGCTGCTCACCCGGGGCGACCAGCTCCCCGTCTTCGCGCTGACGACCAAGCCGGAGGTGACGGCGTACGACGTCTTCGACGTGTCCCGGCGACTGCGCGAACGCGGCTGGCTGGTGCCCGCGTACACCTTCCCGGCCGACCGGGAGGACCTCTCGGTGCTCCGGATCGTGTGCCGCAACGGCTTCTCATCGGACCTGGCGGAACTGCTCCTGGAGGACCTGCGCCTCCTCATGCCCGAACTCCGTGCCCAGCCGCACCCGCTGACCCGGGACCAGAACGCGGCGACCTCCTTCCACCACTGAGACGGCGGCGGGCCTCAGCGGCTGAGGGCCGCGAACCGCCGTACTGCCAGCGGGAAGAAGACCAGGAGCAGCGCCAGCGGCCACACCACCGCGAGCAGTCCGGCGTGGCCGGCCGCCCAGGAGCCGCCGTCGGCGCCCGGGTTGCCGAGCAGGTCGCGCACCGCCGTCGCGGTGGCCGAGAGCGGATTCCACTCGACGGCGGAGCCCAGCCATCCGGGCATGGTCTCCGGCGCCGCGAACACCGTGGAGAGGAAGCCGACGGGCCAGACCAGGATCTGCACCGCCTGCACCTTCTCCGGCCGCCCGGCGGCCAGCGCCAGCAGGATGCCGAGCCACAGCATCGCGAACCGCAGCAGCAGAAGCAGCCCCGCCGCCCCCAGCACGGCGCCCACCCCCTCGTGCCACCGCCAGCCGACCGCGTAACCCGCCGCCCCCGTCACCAGCAGCCCGGCGGCCGACTGGAGCATGTCCGCGAGGGCCCGGCCGACCAGCACCGCCCCGGACGCCATCGGCATCGAGCGGAACCGGTCCACGACGCCCTTCTCCAGGTCGCGGGTGACCGCGAGCATGGTCGACTCCAGGCCGAAGGCCATGGTCAGCGCCAGCATGCCCGGCACCAGGTACTCGGCCGTGCTGCCCTCGACGCCGCGCCCGCCGCCGACCAGATAGGTGAACATCAGCAGCAGCATCACCGGGAACACCAGGCCCACCACCACCTGCGCCGGCTGCCGGGCCCAGCGGGCCAGTTCGCGCCGGGTCATCGTCCAGGAGTCGGACACCGCCCACATCGCCGCGCTCACGCCGCCACCTTCCTCTCGTCGCCGCTGCCCGTCAGGGCCAGGAAGACCTCGTCCAGCGTCGGCCGGCGCACCGCGATGTCCTCCGCCTCGATGCCCGCGTCCGCCAGCGCCCGCACCGCTCCGGTGAGCGCCGCCATCCGGTCCGCCGCCGGCGCTCCGACCGTCCGCCGGTCCGGGTCCGTCACCCGGCCGCCGTCGAGCAGGGCGGCCGCGCGCGCCAGCTGGGCGGCGTCGCGTACGACGACGTCGATGCGGTCGCCGCCGACCCGGGCCTTCAGCTCGTCGGCCGTGCCCTCGGCGGCGACCCGGCCGCCGTCGACCAGCGAGATCCGGTCCGCGAGCCGGTCGGCCTCCTCCAGATACTGCGTGGTCAGCAGGACGGTCGTGCCGCCGCCGACCAGCGAGCGCACCGCGGCCCACACCTCGGCCCGCCCGCGCGGGTCGAGCCCGGTCGTCGGCTCGTCCAGGAACAGCACCTCGGGATCGGTGATCAGCGAGGCCGCCAGGTCCAGCCGCCGGCGCATGCCCCCGCTGTAGTCGCGTACCGGTTTGCGGCCGGTGTCCGCGAGGCCGAACCGGTCGAGCAGGGCGTCCGCCCGCGCCCCGGCCCGGCGCGCGCCCAGGTGGTACAGCCGGCCGAACATCTCCAGGTTCTGCCGGCCGGACAGCTCCTCGTCGAGGGCCGGGTGCTGGCCGAGCAGCCCGATCCGGCGGCGCACCTCGGCCGGCCGCCGCCGTACGTCGTACCCCGCGACCTCGGCCCGGCCCTCGTCGTACCGCAGCAGCGTCGACAGGATGCGCACCGCCGTCGACTTCCCGGCCCCGTTCGGCCCGAGCACCGCGTGCACGGTCGAGCGGCCGACCGTCAGATCCAGTCCGTCCAGAGCGTAGGTCCCTCCGTAGCGCTTGCGCATTCCCTCGACCACGATCGCGTCCCGCAATCCAACACACCCCCGGCAGTCCAGTAATCAAACTTGACTAGTAGGTCGAAGGTAAACGACCCCGGGTCATTCGTCAAACTTGATTAGCGGGCGTCGCCCGGGTCCTGGACCCCGGTCGCGTACGGGTTCTCCTCACCCTCGGCCAGTACGCCGACGAACGGGTCGCCCTCACCCGCGAAGACGTACGCCCCGCCCTCGATGCGTGCGATGAGACCGCGCGTCCACTCCGCGCCCGCGTCCGCCGAGTGCACCCAGAAGTTCATGACCTCGCCGATGTGGCCCAGCTGCTCCGGGCCGCCCTCGGGGAGGTAGTGCTCGGTGACGGCGTCCCGCCAGGCCGCGAGGTTCTCGAGA
The DNA here is from genome assembly GCF_042669245.1 of Streptomyces sp. NPDC057249. Taxonomy (NCBI): domain Bacteria; kingdom Bacillati; phylum Actinomycetota; class Actinomycetes; order Kitasatosporales; family Streptomycetaceae; genus Streptomyces; species Streptomyces sp. NPDC057249. Next base: position 73,679 of record NZ_JBHUXS010000001.1, read on the forward strand.
CGCTCCCGGAGCAGGGCCACCGCCTCCGCGCGCTCCAGGTCCACGATGAAGCCGATGCCCGCCGAGAGGACGTCCATCTTCTGGTCGTAGGAGGTAAGCGAGGCGCGCAGCAGGGCGAAGTACTCCTCGGTGCCGCGCTCCGTGATCTCGTACTCGATGCGCGGCGGGCCGCCCACCGTGCTCGGGGCCACCTCGTGGGCCAGGAGCATCTCCTGCTTCGCGAGCTGCTTCAGCGCGTGGTAGACGGAGCCGGGCTTGGCGTTGGACCACTCATGGGCGCCCCAGTACTCCAGGTCGTTGCGGACCTGGTAGCCGTGGGCCCGGCCGTGCTGGCGCACGGCGCCGAGGACCAGCAGCCGGATCGCGGACATGCCCTCCACCTCTCTGGTCAACCCGACCAGCGTAGCGGGCGGTGCCGGGCGAGGTCAGAAGGGGAAGACGCTGCGGCCGTGCTGGACGGAGATCCACTTCTGGGTGGTGAACGCGTCCACCGCGGCGTCCCCGTTCATCCGCCCCAGACCGGAGTCCTTCTCGCCGCCGAACGCGATGCCCGGGTCGTCGTGCACCGTGGAGTCGTTGACGTGGAACATCCCGCTGCGGATGCGCTGGGCGAACCGGACGCCCCGCCCGGTGCGCGCGGTGTGCACGGCGCCGCTGAGGCCGTACGGGCTGTCGTTGACGATGCGGACGGCCTCGTCCTCGCCGTCGAACGGGACGAGCAGGGCGACCGGGCCGAAGATCTCCTGGTGGAGGAGAGGGGAGCCCGCGGGCAGGCCGGTGAGCACGGTCGGTTCGACCAGGTTGCCGCGCACCCGCCCGTGCACCGGCGCCTCGGCGCCCTCGGCGATCGCCTGGTCCACCAGGGCGGCCAGCGAGTCGGCGTGGAAGGTGTTGATGACCGGGCCGATGCTGGTGTCCGGTTCGCGCGGGTCGCCGGTCTTCAGGCCGGCCACGCGGGCGCAGAACTTCTCCGTGAACTCGGCGGCCACCGGCCGGTCCACCAGGATGCGGTTGGCGGCCATGCAGACCTGGCCGGAGTAGATGAACCGGCTGAAGACGGCGGCGTCGACCGCGTAGTCGACGTCCGCGTCGTCCAGCACCACCAGGGCGCTGTTGCCGCTGAGTTCGAGGACGGTCCGCTTGAAGAGGGCGCCCGCGGTGGCGGCGACGTGGCGGCCGACCCGGTCCGACCCGGCGAAGGAGATCACCTGGGGCACGGGGTGTTCGATGAACGCGTCGCCTATCTCCGCGATGTCGGTGACCACCACGTTGAGCAGCCCGGCCGGAAGCCCCGCCTCCGCGAAGATCCGCGCGACGAGCCCGCCGCCGACGACCGGCGAGTTCTGGTTGGCCTTGACGACGACCGCGTTGCCGAGGGCCAGGGCCGGCGCGACCGACTTCATCGTCACCAGGAGCGGGAAGTTGAAGGGGCTGATGACGCCGACGACCCCGACGGGCAGCCGGTAGAGCAGGTTCTCCCGGCCGTCCGCGGCGGAGGGCAGGATGCGGCCCTCCGGGGAGAGCGCCTGCCGGGCGGCCTCGCGCAGAAACTCCTGGGTGAGGCTCAGCTCGTACGCGGCCTTGGCGCGGGTACCGCCCAGCTCGTCGATGATCGCCTCGGTGATCTCGTCGGCCAGCTCCTCGGTGACCCGCAGCGCGCGCTCCAGGACGTCCCGGCGGCGGTACGGGCTCGTCGCCGCCCACTCCCCCTGCGCACGCTCGGCGGCGCGGTAGGCGCTGTCCACCTCGGCGGCGGTGGCGATGGTGATCGCGGCGAGCTTCTCACCGTTGTACGGATTGAAATCGATGATGTCCCAGGAGCCGGTGCCCGTCCGCCATTCACCGTCGATGTACTGGCCGGCCAGCTCTTGGAAGAAGGACATGCGATCCCTTAACTCAGGTGCAGACTCCTGTAGGAGCGCCATCGTACTGAAAATTCAGGAGAGTTGGAGAAGTCCTCGCAGCAGGTCACGACTCTCCTCCGGGCCCGGACTCTCCGCGTGGAGCCGCGTCATCGCCTTTTCGTACTGGGCGACTTCTTCGTCCTTGTCCAGATAGAGCGCACTTGTCAGCTGCTCCAGATACACGATGTCCGACAGATCGGATTCCGGGAATCGCAGCATGGTGAAGGAGCCGCTCTCGCCGGCGTGCCCGCCGAAACTGAACGGCATCACCTGAAGCGTGACGTTCGGCTGTTCCGACATATCGATCAGATGCCGCAATTGCGCGCGCATCACTTCGCGTCCGCCGTACGGGCGGCGCAGCGCCGCCTCGTCCAGCACGGCGTGGAACCGGGGCGCCCGTTCGGAGACGAGGACCTTCTGCCGCTCCAGGCGCAGGGCGACGCGGCGCTCGATCTCGGCGGACGGCGCGCCGCGCATGCCCCGGGAGACGACCGCGTGGGCGTAGTCCTCGGTCTGGAGCAGCCCGTGCACGAACTGCACCTCGTAGATCCGGATGAGCGAGGCCGCACCCTCCAGGCCGACGTACGTCTGGAACCAGCCGGGCAATACGTCCCCGTAACTGTGCCACCAGCCCGCCACATTGGCCTCACGGGCCAGGGCGAGCAGGGAGTCGCGCTCCGCCTCGTCCGTGACGCCGTAGAGCGTGAGCAGATCCTCGACGTCCCTGGCCTTGAAGCTCACCCGTCCCAACTCCATGCGGCTGATCTTCGATTCGGAGGCCCGGATCGAGTAGCCGGCCGCCTCGCGCGTGATGCCTCGCGAGTCACGCAGTCTCCTGAGCTGAGAGCCCAGCAGGATGCGCCGCACCACGGACCCACTCGACTCGCCTGCCGCCACTGGTCCAACCCTCCCCATCGCTTCCTGGCATCGGAGCTCCCCCTGAACCCCAAGAGCCGGATTCTGCCATCAAAACGCTTCGCCCCGTACTCATTCGATTACGGAAATGGGAAGAGCTTGGGAAGACGCCGAAACCGGGGTGGGGAAGAAATGAGCAAGAACCGGACGGCGTCGGACAGGTCCGGCGCGTGCACGTGCATCTGCCCTTGCATCTGCTGTGCGCATTCGGAACCATGGAGCCCGCGCACCTGCGTTCTCGTTCGTGTTGTGCCGCTGTCGCCGGTACGCAGTACCGGTCCAGCCGCGATTCCCGGGAGTGCCTCGCATGGGGACGAATGGATCGACGATGCTCGAGCCGTTACGGCAGGGGCTTCCCCCCATCGATCCCTCGGCCGTCTCCGGGTCGGCCACCTGCACCCTTCCGCCGCACTACGAAGCGGTCGGCGGCGCGCGGCAGTTCACCCGGGCGACGCTGGGCGGATGGGGTCTGAGCGAGCGTTTCGACGACGTCGCTCTCGTCGTCTCCGAACTGGTCACCAACGCCCTGCGGCACGCCCTGCCGGCCGACGCCCCGCGCGACCCCCAGGAGCCGCCCGTACGGCTGCACCTGATGCGCTGGACCTCGCGGCTGGTGTGCGCGGTGCGCGACCCGAGCCACGCGAGTCCGGTCGCCTCCGAGGCGGCGGACTCCGCCGAGTCGGGGCGGGGGCTGTTCCTGGTGGAGTCGTTCAGCGACTGCTGGGGGTGGCACCCCTCCCCCGCGCTGACCGCCGAGAGCACGCCGGGCGCGACGGCTTCCCGAGGCAAGGTCGTCTGGGCACTGTTCAGACTGACCGACCCGGTGTGACGGGGGCGGTGCGACCGGCCGGCGCACCGCGTGGCACACCGCCCGAGGGCTGAACACCGCTGGATTCCTGCGGTGTTCGGCCCTCTGTGGTGTACGGGGCGAGGTGTACGGGAACGCTCCCGCCGGCCGTCAGCCCACGAGGTGGTCGAACTCGCCGTCCTTGACGCCGAGCAGCAACGCCTCTATCTCGGCCGGCGTGTACACCAGCGCCGGCCCGTCCGGGTGCCGCGAATTACGCATCGCCACATCTCCGTCGGGCAGTTTCGCGAACTCCACACAGGACCCCTGGGAGTTGCTGTGTCTGCTCTTCTGCCAGACGACTCCGCGAAGCTCTGTGGCCGCCATGCCGTTGTACACGTGGTGCACAGGACGCTCCCCGAGTTGCAAGGTGCAAGTGTCAACTGTCCCGGATCATAGCTGTGTTCAATTTCTGGTGCATGAGCGGATGCACGGGCAGATGCACGTGCACGCGGGGTGTCGCCGCGATTACAGCTCCTGTGGTGAGAGACGTGTGAACGGCCTCTCCGGCTCCCGATTCCGGGAGTTGACTTCCCCACATGCCTTGCGACCCACTGGTAGCTTGGATGGCCATTCGTCTTGCAGGGGGAATTCGACATGTACAAACTCGCACGTACCGGCGCAGTCCTCGCCACCGGTCTGCTGACCGCGCTGGCGCTCACCGGTTGCGGAAGCGACGGCGACAAGGGCGACTCGGGCAAGGACACGGAGACGAGCGCGAGCCCCACGGCGGACGCGAGCAGCGACGCGCCCTCGGGGACGGACGGCGGCACCGGCGGCGGCTCCGCCGGCGACGCGAAGGCGCTGGAGGGCGCCTGGGCGGGCAAGACCGACGGCAAGGCGGTGGTGCTGTCGGTCGTCGCCGGGAAGGCCGTCGTCGTCGCCGAGTCCCACGTCTGCACGGGCACCGTGACGGACATGGGCAAGCCGATGCTGGAGCTGAAGTGCGCCGACGGGGACACCGCCCGGACCATGGGGTCCGTCGAGTCCAACGACGGCAAGACCGTCGTGATCTCGTGGGACGCCGGAGCGAAGGACACCCTGGCGAAGACCGACTCGGACTCGCTGGAGGGCATCCCCGACCTCCCCGACCTCGCGGACCTGCCGACGCCGTGACGGCGTGACGCCGTGACGCGGCAGGGTCACGAGGCCAGCCCCCGCGAGAAGTCCTCCAGCGCGTCGAGGAGCAGCGCGACGTTGTTGCGGACGAGTCCGGCACCGGCGGGCGGAGGCGCCCCGGTCTCCGCCTCCGCCGCCTCCGCCTCGCGCGCCCGGCACTCCGCCTCCCAGCGCTCCAGCGCCTCCCGCACCGGCGTCCAGTCCGGCACCCGCCGCTCCCGCACCGCCTTGGCGCCCCGGTCGGTGGCCCGGCGCAGCGCGTCGGCGAGCGCGGCGGCCCCCGGCACGGGCGTGGCGCCGCTGCGCGGGATGTGGGCCTCCAGGAGCATCGCGACCCGGCCCAGCTGGGCCAGGGCGTGCTGGGTGGCGTCGGCGGCGGCGTGCGAGAGGCCCCGGTGCCGCACCGGTTCGTGCCGGGCCGTCGCCACCGCCTCCTGCCAGGCGACCCGGGCCTCGCGGGTGGCGAGCAGGGCCTGCCGCACCTCGCCCGGTCCGCGTTCGGCGGGGTCCGCGTACTGGTCGACGACCGCCGCCGCGTACCGGCCGTCCGCCTTCAGCCAGTCGCCCAGCCGGGTGCGCAGGCGCGGGGTCTCCCAGGCCGGGTAGACGGCGTACGAGATCATCGCCAGCAGCCCGCCGCCGAGGGTCAGGAGCACCCGCTCGAACACGGTCTGGCCCAGGTCGTCGCCGGCCATGCCGAGCAGGAAGACGACGTACGCGCCGACGCACGCCTGGGCGACCGCGTAGCCGGTCCGCATCAGCAGGTACATCAGCAGGGCGCAGACCACGGCGAGGGCGGCGAGCGGTCCGGTGCCCGGGTGCCCGGCCTCCACGATCGCGGAGGCGAGGGACACACCGACCAGGGTGCCGCCGAACCGGGCGACCGCGCGGGAGTACGTCTGGGAGAACTCCGGCCGCATCACCATCACCGCCGCCATGGGCGCCCAGTAGCCGTGGCCGAGCGGCAGCAGGCGGCCCAGGAGGTAGCCGACCCCGGCGACGGCGGCGAGCCGGATCGCGTGCCGCAGGATCGGGGAGCCGCGGTGCGCCTCGCGGCGCATCGCCCTGAGGATGACCGGGGCGAGGCGCAGCAGCCCGGGGCGCGGGTGGTGCTCGGCGGGCAGCCGACTGTCCTTGATGGCGTCGGCGGCCTCCTCGGCCCCGACCCGTTCCCCCTTGGTGCCGTCGCCCTCGGCCGCCTCGATGACGTCGGAGAGCAGGGCGGTGAGCCGGTCGGCGGCGCGCAGCGGCGGGCCGGTGAGCAGGGCCCCGGTGTCGGGGGTCCGCAGCGCGGCGACGGCCGGCGCGGGCAGCTTGACCGGATCGCCCTTGCGGATCGCCCGGGCGGCCGCGTCGAGCAGCGATCCGGCGGCGGCCAGCAGCTCACGGACGCGGTCGCGCTCGGGGCCCTCGGGGGGCACGCCCATGGCCGGGTCGGCGAGCGAGGCCAGCACCGGCCTGATGCGCTCGGCGACCCCGCGTGAGCCGTGCAGTTCGGCGGGGCGGCGGCGGGCCTCGCGGGCGGTGACGGCGGCGGCCCGGCGGGCGAGCATCAGCGGCACCGGGTCGAAGTGGGCGACCGGGTCGTGGCGCAGCCGTCGGGCGTAGTCGGCCTCGGCGGCCAGCGCGTCGGCGAGCGCGTCGCGCTGGGCGCCCCATCTGCGGATCGGGAAGAGCACGATCAGCGCCGCCTGGACGACCCCGCCGAACATGATCATCGCGCCGTGCAGGGCCGCCTGCGCGACGGAGGTCGGCAGCGTGATCGTGACGAGCATGATCGCGACGTTGGACGCGGCGATGATGCCCCCGGTCGGGCCCGCCGCCCAGGCGAGCCCGGCGAGGAAGGTCCAGGCGACCAGGAGGAGCAGGAAGAGCGGGAGATGGGAGCCCGTCACATAGCCGAGGAAGGTGGAGACGCCGAGGCTGACGCCGGATACCAGGGCGAGCACGGGGCGCGGGCGCCAGCTGCGCTGGAAGGTGGCGATCGCCGCCTGGAACGCGCCGAACGCGGAGCTGGCGGCGACCACCGGACCGAACAGCGCCAGGCCGACCCCGATGACCAGGGCCAGCCCGGCCGCGCCGCGCACCGCGATCAGCGGTTCGAGGCGCCGCCGCTCGATCTTCAGGCCGGAGCGGGCGGTCTCCTTCAGCGCCCGGAGCCAGCTCATGTGCCGAGCCTAACCGGAATCGCCGTTTTGCCCGACTTGTGGGGGATGAGGGTCTGCCCGGTGGTCACTCAGCCCCTGATGCCCCGCGTCTCCCCGCTCATCCGGGCCCGGTCCGCCGCCGCCGTGCCGTGCGTCCAGCCGTCCAGGTCCGTCGCGCCCCTGACCCGGGTGGTCGTGGTGCGGGGGAACATCTGCTCGGCGGTCTCGGTGACCGCCAGGTCACGGGCGGCCAGCACCGGGAGCAGCCCGGCACCGACGGCCGCGCCGGCCTCCGCGCCGCTCTCCGCGTCGGCCTCGGCGGTGGCGCGGGCGGTGCCGTCGGCGAGGCGGCTGCCCAGGCGCTGGGCGTAGGCCATCAGGAAGGACTGCCGGAACGTCTTGGTCCGCTTGCGTCCGCCGGCCCGCTGGCCCGCCTCGGCGCGGGTCATCGCGGCCGTGCCCTGCACGAGGAGCGAGGTGTGGAGGAGTTCGACGGCCTCCAGGTCCGCCTCGAAGCCGACGACCGTGGTGAAGCCCAGGTCGCTGTTCCACACCGCCCGGCACCGGTTGGCCGAGGCCACCGCGTCGAGCAGGATCGCCTTGGCCGTCTCGTACGGGGCGTCCACGCCGATCCGGCAGGCGCCGGGGGTGCGGTCGCCGTGCGTACGGGCGGCGAGCAGGGCCTCGTCGATGCTGTGCCGGGCCATCAGCTCCTGCGCCTTGGTGGTCAGCGCCTCCGCCTCCTCCGGGTAGCCGGTCGCCTCGGCCTTCGCGAGCAGGGCGCGGATGCGGGTCAGCATCCGGGGCTCCCCCGCGGCGGGCGGCCGGGTCAGGGCCTCGCGCGCCGCGCCCGGCGGGGGCCCGACGGGCTCGACGGCCGGGAGGGTGAGCAGCAGGCGGTAGAGGGCGAGGAGCGCGGAGGCGTACGAGAACCGGTCGGGCCGGCCCGTGGGCGGCACCGCCGGCAGCTCGTCCAGCTGGGACCGCCAGCGCGGTGGCAGCTGCGGGTAGCGGCGGACCTCCGAGGCGATGAGCCCGGCGGCCAGGCCGGCCGCGTGCTCGTCCAGCTCGCGGCGGACGAGGCGGACGACGTCGGCGGGCAGCCAGCCCCGCTCCCAGGCGCGGCGGACGAACTCCTCGCCCCGGCGCACCAGCTCCGCGTCGGCCTGCGGGGCGGCGGCGAGCAGCGAGGCGCCGGTGTCGAGACCGGCGTCGCCCTCCGTGTAGAGGGCGGCCGCGAACGCCTGGTCGATCACCGATTCCATGGGGCCAGGGTAGGCGTGCGCCGCCTGCGGACCGCCGTCCACAGGCTGTGGATATCGAACGCGCGCACGAACCACCGGTCCCCGGCCACTGTCAGTGCCGGGTGCCAGACTCGGCCGTATGACCGAACGCTGGGCGCTGGCCGTCACGGAGGGCGGGGGCGCGCGCCTCGCCCCGCTGGACCGCTCCGGCCGGCCGGCGGGCCCGGTCCTGACCGAGCCGGACCTCGCGGAGGCGATCCGCTCCCGGCCGGACGTCGCCCGCTGGGTGTGGCGCTCGACGGCCGAGGTCTACCCCCGACTGCTGGCCGCCGGGGTGCGGGTCGAGCGGGCCTACGACGTGGAGGCCGCCGAATCCCTGCTCCTCGGCCATGAGGGCCGGCTCGGCGAGCCCCGCTCGGCCGCCGCCGCGCTCGCCCGGCTGCGGGGCGGCCCGGTGCCGCCCGATCCGCCGCCCCGGTCGGCGGAGCCCGGCTCCCAGTCCTCCCTGTTCGAGCCGCCCTCCGGCCCGGAGCTGCCGTTCGACGCGCTGACCGAGGTGTACGCGGCGCAGCTCGCGCGCCACGACGCGACGGACCGGCCGGACCGGATGCGGCTGCTGACGGCCGCCGAGTCGGCGGGGATGCTGGTCGCCGCCGAGATGAACCGGACGGGCCTGCCCTGGCGGGCCGGCGTCCACCGCGAGGTGCTGCGCGAACTGCTCGGCGAGCGGTACGCGGGCGGCGGCGAGCCCCGTCGCCTCGCCGAGCTGGCCGACGAGGTGTCCGCCGCCTTCGGCCGCCGGGTGCGCCCGGACCTGCCGGCCGATGTGGTGCGGGCGTTCGCCCAGGCCGGGATCAAGGTCCGCTCGACGCGCCGCTGGGAACTGGAGTCGCTGGACCACCCGGCGGTCCGGCCGCTCGTCCAGTACAAGAAGCTGTACCGGATCTGGACCGCGCACGGGTGGAGCTGGCTCCAGGACTGGGTGCGCGACGGCCGCTTCCGCCCCGAGTACCAGCCGGGCGGCACGGTCACCGGGCGCTGGACGACCAACGGCGGCGGGGCGCTCCAGATCCCCAAGGTGATCCGGCGGGCCGTCGTCGCGGACGACGGGTGGCGGCTCGTCGTCGCGGACGCCGCCCAGATGGAGCCGAGGGTGCTGGCCGCGATCTCCCGCGACCCGGGCCTGATGGAGGTCGCGGGCCACGACGGCGACCTCTACACCGCGCTGTCCGACCGCGCCTTCCACGGCGACCGCGACCACGCCAAGATCGCGCTGCTCGGTGCCGTCTACGGGCAGACGTCCGGGGACGGCCTGAAGAATCTGGCGGCCCTGCGCCGCAGGTTCCCGCGCGCGGTCGCCTATGTGGACGACGCCGCGAAGGCGGGCGAGGAGGGGCGTCTCGTACGGACGTGGCTCGGCCGGACCAGTCCGCCGGCGGCCGGGCACGGGGAGGACGGGGAGGCGGGCATCCCGCAGGAGGAGGACGGGGCCCGGGCGGAGTACACGCCCGGATACGCCTCGTCGGACGCACGGGCGCGCGGCCGGTTCACCCGGAACTTCGTGGTGCAGGGCAGCGCGGCGGAGTGGGCGCTGCTGCTCCTGGCCGCCCTGCGCCGGGCGGTCGCCGCCGCCGGGCTCCGGGCCGAGCTGGTCTTCTTCCAGCACGACGAGGTGATCGTGCACTGCCCGCTCGCGGAGACGGACGCGGTCGTGGCGGCGATCCGGGAGGCCGCCGAGGTGGCCGGGCGGACGGCTTTCGGGGACACACCGGTGCGCTTCCCGTTCACCACGGCGGTGGTGGAGCGCTACTCGGACGCGAAGTGACGGCCTCGGAACGGCGGCCGGAACGGCCCGAGCCGAACCCCCTCCGGCCCGGGCCGTGCGCCGCACGCGCCCCGGGGAGAGAGCCCGGGGCGCGTGGGCGCGGCGGTTACGGCCGCTCCGCCGGTCTGCTGTCTACCCGCGTTCCCACAACGCGGGGACATTCGGCGGCTCCCAGCCGGTCAGGGCGGTGTGAGCCTGCAGACAGCGGTAGGCGACCCCGCCGTATGTGACGCGGTCTCCCGCGGTGTAGGACGTCCCGGCCGCCCAGGTGCCGCCCGGTTCGGTCGGCGGGTCGGTCGGGTCGGTGGGGGGATCGGTCGGGTCCGTGGGGTCCTGGGCGACGTCGAGGACGAAGTCGAAGGTGCCCTCCTTGCCGGAGCCGACCGCCCGGACGTTCATCAGGAGCGCCGCGTCGTACAGCATGTCGGTGTTGTTGCGCGGCTCACCCGGGAAGTACAGCTGGGTGGTGAGGATGCCCGAGCCGGGGGCCTGGGCCTTCACGTGGATGTGCCGGGTACGGCCGGGGTAGAGGCCGGGCACGATCGTGGTGAGCGTGAACGCGCCGTTCCGGTCGGTGAACTGGTGGCCGCGGAAGGCATAACCGCTCATGTCGTACTCACCGTTGGTGTCGGCCTGCCAGAAGTCGAGCAGCACGCCGGGGATGGGGCGGCACTCGCGCCCGAAGACGTAACCGCTGACGGTGAGCGGGACGCCGGGCGTCGACGCGGTCACCAGGCTGGTGCGGAGCGGCGAGTTGGGCTTGAAGTACGGGCCCTCCATCTGGTCGTGCGTCGGCTCGTCGCCGTCGTCGCAGTCCGGGGTCGGGGCGAGCGGCCGGCCGGTGTTCCCGGCGTCGCGCGCCAGCGCCACCCCGCCGCCGGCGAACAGCGGTACGGCGGTGGCCACGAGCGCCGCCTTGAGGAGGGACTTGCGGCTGATCGCCGGGCCGCCGGCGGCTTCGGCGGTGGGCTCGGGTGCGGAGGACTCGGGGGTCGCGGGGGGCATGGCTGACGGACTCCTCGGGATGGTGGGGAAGGGCACGTGCGCGGTGCGGGGGCCCGGGGCGGCGTCGCCCCGGGCCCGTTCCTCGATCGCCTGAGGGGCGGGGGGTGTTCCGGTGTTACACGGCCTGCCAGAGGGCCGGGACGTTCGGCGGGGTCCAGCCGGGCTGCGCCAGGTGGCCCTGCAGGCAGCGGTAGCTCGCCGAGCCGTACGTCACGACGTCACCGGCCGCGTAGGCGGTGCCGGCCGCCCAGGTGCCGCCGGGGTTGGTCGGCGGGTCGGTCGGGTCGGGCGGGGTGGTGGAGCCGTTGGTGACCAGGGTCAGCCCGTACGCCTGGAGCGCCGGGTTCAGCGGCTGGAAGTACGTCACACCACCCTGCGAGCAGTTGCCGGTGCCGCCGGAGGTGACGCCCTGGGCCTGGCTGCCCGAGATGAACGAGCCGCCGGAGTCGCCGGGTTCGGCGCAGACGTTGGTCCGGGTCACCCCGGAGACGGTGCCCTCCTGGTAGGTGACGCTGCTGTTGCGCTGCTGGACCGTGCCGCAGTGCCAGCCGGTGGTGGAGCCGGACCGGCAGACCGACGAGCCCTCGATCGCCTCGGTGGAGCCGGTGACCGTCACGTCGCCGTTGCCGTAGCCGTTGACCAGCGGGCGCGGGGTCCAGTTGGTGTTGGTGGCGACCCAGGAGTAGTCGCGGCCGGGGAAGGTGGAGCCCTGGAAGGAGCCCTGGGCCTGCTGGTTGTAGCCGCTGGTGGAGACGCCCGGCGTGCCGCAGTGCCCGGCGCTGACGAAGCCGCCCTGGGTGCCGCGTTTGACGGGGAAGCCGATGGAGCAGCGGCCCGAGCCGTTCATGTAGTACGCGTCACCGCCGCGCAGGTCCGTGAAGGTGCGGGGCTGCTCGGTGGAGTGCGCGATCTTCACCAGGCTGCGGGAGACGCCTGCCTCGGCGAGCAGGGCCTCGGCGGCGGACGCCTTCGCGGCCTGGACCACGACGCGGTTGGCACTGACGTCCACGTACCAGGCGGGGACGTCCTTCGGAGCGGTGCGCAGTGCGACCCGGTCCAGCGCGGCCTTGGCGTCGTCCAGCTCGGCCAGGCTGTGGTCGACGACCTCGGCGCGGGCGCCGGCCTTCGCGATGCGGGCGGCGTCCGAGGCGTCGGTGGTGGAGACCGTCAGCGTGCCGACGTCACCGGAGATGCGGGCGCCGGCGAAGTCGTCGCCGAGCGAGTACCGCAGCCCGGCGGTGACGGCGGTGGCCCGCGCCTCGTTGGCTATGCGGTCGCGGGCCTCGGAGGCGGTCAGCCCGAGGTCGCGCTGCATGGCCTTCAGCAGTCCGGGCGAGAGCTGCGCGGCGTCCGTCGTGACGGCGGGGGCGTGGGAGGCGGGGTCGGCCGACGCGGTGCCGGTCAGCCCGGCGAGGGCGAGCGCGCCGACGGCCGCGGTGGCGGTACACGCGGCGAGGGCCCGCCTGCGGAGCATGGATCTCTCCACGGAACTCTCCTTGTTCTGGGGATCGCTTCGGGGGAAGCGGTGCGGGGGAATTCGCCGCCAAGGTAGCCGCGTACACGTCAGCTCCAGGAGATCCCGTCCGCCCCATCGCACCGCGTTATGGGGCACCGCGCCCGGGCCCGAACTCCCCCTGCGCACGGGGCCCGAGTAGGTTCCCCTCATGCGAATAGGCCGACTGCTGGGCAGTGGACGCAACGCGGACGTGTACGAGCTGGACGAGGCGTGGGTGCTGCGGCGTTACCGCGACGGGATGGACGCCTCACGGGAACTGCCCGTCATGTCCTACCTGTCCGCCTCCGGCTATCCGGTGCCCCGGCTGGGTCCGCAGCCCCCGTCGGCCGGCCCCGGCGATCTGGTCCTCCAGCGCCTGCACGGTCCGACCATGCTGGAGTCCCTGATGTCCGGGGCGACGGGCGCCGAGGAGGGCGCCGGCCTCCTGGCGGGACTCCTCGCCGAACTGCACTCCGTCCCGGCCCGGCTCTCGCCCGACCCCGAGGACCGGGTGCTCCACCTGGACCTCCACCCGGACAACGTGGTGCTGACGGCGGACGGGCCCGTGGTCATCGACTGGAGCAACACCGAGGAGGGCCCGCCCGCCCTGGACCGGGCCATGTCGGCGCTGATCCTGGCGCAGGTGGCGGTGGACGGGGCCCACCCGGCGGCGGACGGGGCCCGGGAACTGGTGACCGCCCTGGTGCCGCGCCTGGCCGCCGACGACGGCATCCCCGGCCCCCGCCTCGCCGACGCGGCCGCCCGGCGCACCCTCAACCCGACCATGAGCCCGGCCGAGACGGCCCTGGTCGGCGAGGCGGCGGCCCTGGTCACCGCGCTGGCGGGGCGGTGACCGGCCCGGTGGATCAGAGCGCCCGGGTGCGCAGGGCGAGCCGGGCGGGCAGCACGGCGCAGACCACCGCGAGCGCCGCGCTCACCGCCACCACGAGCCCGACCGCCTCCCACGGCACGACGACCACCGCCGGTACGTCGAGCCGGCCGAGCGCGGCCCGCACGCCCAGCAGGTTCAGCGCGGCCACCGCCGCGCCGAGCACCGCACCCACCGCGACCACGGCCAGCGCCTCCGCCCCGGCCAGCCGCAGCACCTGCGCCTCGGTCGCCCCGGCGAGGCGCAGCACGGTGAAGTCGCGGACCCGGTCCGCCGTGGCCATGACCTGGGTGTTGGCAAGGGTGATGCCCGTGTAGACCAGGGCGATCGCGAGGATCATCAGGAGGCCGGTCCGGGTGCTGCCGCCGCCCGGCCCGGGTATCGCGGCCCACTCCTCCCGGGTCAGCACCTCGGTGCCGGTCGCCCGCCCGGCCGCGCGCAGCCCACGCTCGACGGCCTGCCGGTCGGCCCCGGCGCGTACGGCGATCCCGACGCGGTCGACGGGGGCTCCGGCCGCGTTGCGCGGGGTGAGGTAGACGCCGTTGTCGCCGGTGCCGACGGCGAGCACGGCCGCGACGCGGAGGGTGACCTCGCGGCCGTCGCCGAGCCGGACCCGGACGCGGGAGCCGACCTCGTGGGTCTCCCACTCCTCGTTGACGACGATCGAGCGGTCGTCCAGGTCGGCGAACCGGCCGGCGACCACGGGCAGCGCGGACACCGCGGCGAAGTCGGCCGGGTCGACGGCCCGGGCGTCGGAGCGGATGAGGGCGGTGCCCTCTTCCAGCACGGTGACGGAGGTGGCACGCGAGGCGCTGACCCGGACGCCCGGGAGGCGGCGGGCCCGGTCCGTGAACTCCTCGGACACACCCGCGCGTTCGTCCTCGGCCACGAAGTCCGCCGTGACCTGGCCGCGCGCCTCCGCCGCCTTGGCCGCGTCGATCGTCGCCTTGGTGCCCATCAGCGACGCGGCCAGGGCGACGGTGACGAGCACGGGCGCGGCGACGGCGGCCGTCCGGCGCAGCCCGGCCGAGGCGTTCTCCCGGACCAGGAGGCCGGTGGCGCCCGGCAGCCGGGCGGGCAGCCACGCCAGGAGGCGGATCGCGGGGCGCACGAGGACGGGCGCGAACAGGGCGCACCCGGTGATCAGGAGCATCGGCTGCGTGGTGTACGTCTTGCGCTTGAGGAGCCCCGCCGGGTCCTGGACGAGCCCGAGCACCACCAGCACCGCCCCGGTGAGCAGGACGGCGGCGCCCAGCACCACCCGCACCGGCGGCATCGTGCCGCTGTCCACGGCGGCCTCGCGCAGGGCCTCGGCCGGGCGCACCCGTCCGGCGCGGTGCGCGGCGGCGACCGCTCCGGCGAGGGCGACGGCGAGGCCCGTCCAGAAGGCGGTGTGCAGCGGCCAGTTCAGGTCCCCGATGGCGAACCAGGCCGGGGCGAGGCCCTGTCGGACCATCCAGGACGCGAGCCGGGGCGCCCCGGAGAGGCCCAGCCGGCAGCCTGCCGCCGAGGCGAGGGCGCCGACGAGCGCGGCCTCCGCGTACACCAGGCGGCGTACCTGGCCGGGCGTCGCGCCCGCCATGCGCAGCAGGCCGAACTCGCGGCGGCGCTGGGCCACGGCGAAGGAGAACGTCGAGGCGACGACGAACACGGAGACGAAGGTGGTGATGCCGGCGGCCGTGCCCAGCAGGGCGTTGACCGAGACCAGGGCCTCGGCGTCCCGGTCCGGGTCGGGGTCGGCGCGGCGCCGGTCGTCGCCGGTGAGAACGTCCAGGCCGGAGCCGGCGCCCACGGCCGCGCGGACCTTCGCCGGGTCGGCGTGCACCACGACGGCGTCGATGTCCGGGGAGAGCCGGGCGGCGTCCGCCCCGGTGAAGAACACGGCGCGCTCGAAGGAGACGGGGCGCACGGTCCCGGTCACCGTCCAACGCCCCTTGCCCGCAGGTGTGGTGAGGGCGATCCGGTCCCCGACGGCCCCCGCGCCCGCCGCGACCACGACCTCGCCGGACGCGGCGGGCGGACGGCCGGAGAGCAGCCGGTACGGGGTCGCGGCGGCGACGGCCCAGGGGTGCCCGGCCGCCTCACCGGACCCGCTCCCCGCCGACACCGGGAACGTGCGGTCCACCGCCGTGCGCCCCAGCCCCGCCAGCCGCTCGGCCACCTCCGCCGGGACGGGCCGGGGATCGGTGAGCTTCTGCGTACGGACGCCGATCGACGTGCGTACCCGCACCTGGTCCGCGCCCCGCACCACCACCGGCGCGGCGGCGAACCGCTCCGGCGCCTCGTCCGGGCCAGCGAAGGTGGCGGCGAGGGCCAGCCCGGTGGTGGCGATGATCCCCACGCCGAGGGCCAGCGCGAGGAAGGAGCCGGCGAGGGTGACCCAGCGGGTCCGGAGGCCCTGGAGCACGAGCTTCAGCATGGGACGGCCCCCAGTCGCGTCATCCGGGCCGCGATCTCCTCGGCCGCCGGGGCGTGCAGCTCGTCGCGCACTCGGCCGTCCGCGAGGAACAGGACCCGGTCCGCGTAGGAGGCGGCGACCGGGTCGTGCGTCACCATGATCACGGTCTGGCCGTCGTCCGCCATGCTCCGGAGCAGCGTCAGCACCTCGCGGCCGGTCGCGGAGTCCAGCGCGCCGGTCGGCTCGTCGCCGAACAGCACGTCGGGCCGGGTGACCAGGGCGCGGGCCAGCGCCACCCGCTGCTGCTGCCCGCCCGACAGCTCGCCGGGGCGGTGCCCGGCGCGCCCGCCGAGACCCACCCGGTCCAGGACCGTGAGGACGTCGGCGCGCTTCGGGCGGCGGCCCGCGAGCCTGAGCGGCAGCGCCACGTTCTGCTCGGCGGTCAGGGCGGGGAGGAGGTTGAACGCCTGGAAGACGAAGCCGATGCGGCTGCGCCGGAGCAGGGTCAGCCGCCGCTCGCTCAGCCCGGTCAGCTCCGTGTCGCCGAGGAAGACCTGGCCGGCGGTGGGCCGGTCGAGGCCGGCGGTGCACTGGAGCAGGGTGGACTTGCCGGAGCCGGAGGGGCCCATGACGGCGGTGAAGGAGCCCCGGGGGATGTCCAGGCTGACCGCGTCGAGCGCGGTGACGGCACCGGATCTGCCGGCGTAGGACCGGGTGACCGAGCGGAGTCGTACGGCTGCGTGATTCATGCTCCCAGCCAACCGCCGCCGCCCGTCCGGCACATCGCAGCGGTTTCCACTTCTGAGGTGGAGACAGCTCCACCTCAGAAGTGGAAACCGCTGGGTGGTCCGGGTCCGCGCGCGCCGCCTACCTTTTCCCCATGTTCTCGTCCCCCGACCTCCACCAGGCCATGCGGCAGCGGCGGTACGTGTGCGGCCCCTGGCCGTGGCGGGCGGCGCTCTATCTGCTGACGGGCGCGTTCACCGGCGTCCTGACGCTCGTCGTCCTCCTGCTGCTCGCGGTCGCCGGTGGCGCGCTCGCCGTGGTGCTCGTCGGACTCCCGCTCCTGCTCACCCTGGCCCTCTCCGGCATCCCGCTCGCCGCCCTGGAGCGCCGCAGGCTGCGGCTGGTGGACCCCCGCCCGCTCGAGCCGGTCCACGGCGAACCGGACGGCACCGGGCTCATAGCCTGGCTGCGGACCCGGCTGCGGGAGTGGGCGACCTGGCGGGAGCTGGCGTACGCGCTGCTCACCGCGGTCGTCCTGTGGCCGCTCGAAGCGGTGACCGTGGGCGCGGCGCTCACGATATGCGGCGGGCTGATCTCGACGCCCGTGGTGCTGGCCGTGAGCGGCGGCGAGGAGGTCCGGGTGCTGAAGCTGTGGCTCGCCCACTCCTATCCGGCCGCCTTCGGGGCGCTGCTCGCCGGGCTGGTGCTGCTCCCGGTGTTCGCGTATCCGGTGGGGGTGCTGGCGGCCTGGCGCGCGGCGCTGACCCGGGCGCTGCTCTCGGACTCCGGGGCCGGGGCACGGCTGCGAGAGCTGGACCGGTCGCGCAGCCGGCTGGTGGACGCCTTCGAGGCGGAGCGGCGGCGCATCGAGCGCGATCTGCACGACGGGGCGCAGCAACGGCTGGTGGCCCTGTCGATGACGCTCGGGCTGGCCCGGCTGGAGGGCCCGGACGAGCCCCTGGACGGGCTGCTGGCGAAGGCGCACGGCGAGGCGGACACCGCGCTGGTGGAGATCCGCGAGCTGATCCGGGGCATACACCCCCAGGTCCTCACCGACCGGGGGCTCAGCGCGGCCGTGGAGGACGTCGCGGACCGCTCGGTGGTGCCGGTCGATGTGGAGCTGGACCTGCCGGAGCGGCTGCCGGGCGCCGTGGAGAGCGGGGTGTACTTCGCGGTGTGCGAGGCGCTGGCGAACGCGGCCAAGCACAGCGGGGCGGAGCGGGTCCGGGTGTCCGGGCGGGTGGCGCGAGGGCGGCTGGTGGTGGAGGTGGCGGACGACGGGCGGGGCGGCGCTTCGGCCGGGGCCGGGACGGGGCTCCAGGGGGTGGCCGACCGTCTCTCGGTGCTGGACGGCCGTTTGGTACTGTCCAGTCCCCCCGGCGGGCCCACGGTGTTCCGCCTGGAAGTCCCCGTGCCGGGTGCGAGCGAGAGGCCCTGAACGTGCGGATCGTACTGGCCGAGGACAGCGTGCTCCTGCGGGAAGGACTCGTCGGTCTCCTCGAACGCTTCGGCCACCAGGTGGTGGCGGGTGCGGGCACGGCGGACGAGCTGATCGCGGCCGTCGCCGAGCACGGCCCGGACATCGTGGTGACCGATGTCCGCATGCCGCCCGGCTTCTCCGACGAGGGCCTGCGCGCCGCGCTCGTACTGCGCGCGGAGCGGCCCGGGTTGCCGGTGCTCGTGCTCAGCCAGTACGTGCAGCGCGCCTACGCGGAGGAGCTGCTCGACTCGGCGGACGGGAGGGGCGTCGGCTACCTCCTCAAGGAACGCATCGGCCACGTCGAGGAGTTCGTGGACGCCCTCGCCCGGGTCGCCGCCGGGGACACCGTCGTCGACCCGGAGGTGGTCCGGCAGCTGATCCGGCACCGGCGGGACCCGCTGTCCCGGCTGACCGCGCGCGAGCTGGAGGTGCTGGCCCTGATGGCGGAGGGCAAGTCCAACGCCTCGGTGGCGGCGGCCCTTTCGGTGAGCGAGGGCACGGTCAGCAAGCACTTCGGCTCCATCCTCGGCAAGCTGGACCTGTCCGTGGACGACACCACCAATCGCCGGGTGCTCGCGGTGCTGGCGTACCTCAGGGGCTGACGGGGGCGGACCTCCCGGAGACTCCCGGGGCCCGCGCTTCCGGCAGTGGGCCCCGCCCCCCGCGCGCCCGTCAACGGGCCGCCGGCACGTCCGAGAGCGCCTGGCGGGCGAAGGCCACCACGTGGGCGCGCAGGTCGAGCCCTCCGGCCTCCTCCGCGTCGGGGCCGATGATCAGGCGGGCCAGCTGCGGCACCGCGTTGGGCCAGGCGGCGAGGCCGATCAGGCTCAGCAGGCAGGCCGCGACCTGCGGCGACGCCTCGGTGCCGAAGCTCTCCGCGAGGGCGGCGATCTTCTCCTCGTAACGGCCCCGGCGGCCCTCCTCGTTGGGCAGGACGCCGTCGCGGTAGTGCAGGCCCTCCCAGAAGAAGAGGCGGACGAGGACCGGGTTGTCGCGGTGGAAGTCGTACACCCGGCCCACGTACTCGGCGGGATCGTCACCGCCCTTGAGCGGGACGGCCGCGGCCAGTTCGTCCAGCGCGCGTCCCACGACGGCGTCGAACAGCTTCTGCTTGTTGCCGAAGTAGCCGTAGATCCGTTCCTTGTTCACGCCGGCCAGCTCCGCGATGCGGTCGACGCGGGCTCCGGCAATGCCGTGAGCCGCGAATTCCTCCTTCGCCGCAGCGAGGAGCCGTTCCTTGGTGGAGGTCGTGTCCGAGGCCATGGCCCCAGCGTAGAACGGCTCACCACCGATGCCAACCAACTGGATGGTTGACATCCAACTGGTTGGTTGGGAAGGTGGGTAACGCCACCGAGGGCGGCACCGCCCTCCCGCCTCCGCACCGGCCCGGAAGGGACTCCCATGACCACCGCCACCCGCCCCGCCACCGCCGCGCAGCCGGCCGCGCTCCCCTCCGTCCACATGCGCGCACTGCTCACCTGGATCGCGGTGTTCGCCGCCCTGACCGTGGTGCAGTTGCTCGTCGGCCCGTACGTCAAGGGGTTCCCGATGCTCCTGCGCACCCTGGTGATCACCGGGATCGTCGTTCCGGCGGTCGTCTACGCGCTGGTGCCGAACCTCCTGAAGGCCCGCGCCGCCGTTCTGCGCCGCCGCGGCTGAGGCGCGGAGCGGTGGGGCGATACCGGCTCGCCGCCCGCAGGTCGTAGCCGTACGGGCAGCACGGCGGGCTCGACAGAGACGTCGCAGGCAGAGGTCGCCGAACCGGGCGACCCGGAAGCCCACGGCGTCCGGAGGGGCGAAGAGCGCGAAGCCGGGCACCGCCTCAACCTCCGCAAGCGCTTCGAATGGGGGCGCCCCGTCGCTGGGCCTGCTCGCTGCGCCGGCCGGCGTGGGGAGTGCCGAGGCCGTGGCGCTCGTCGCCTGCCACCCCACCCGGTACGCACCCACCCGGCGGCCCTGGGCCCGGCCCGGGAGCGGCCCGAACTCCATTGCGGGGACGGAAGTCCGTCCAGCATGATCACCCCCGTGACCGCCACCGAAACGCCGTCCGCCGCCCCGTCCCGCCCTCTCGCACTGATCACCGGAGTCGGCCGCACAGTGGGCATCGGCGCCGGCATCGCGCGTCAACTCGCCTCTTCCGGCTGGGACATCGCGTTCACCTACTGGACGCCCTACGACCGGCGCATGACCTGGGGCGAGGAGCGCGGCGCGACCGCGGCCATCGAGGCATCGCTCTCCGCGCACGGCGCCCGCACCGCCGCGATCGAGGCCGACCTGATCGATCCGGACACCCCCGCCCACGTCTTCGACGAGGCGGAACGGCGGATCGGGCCGGTCACCGCGCTGGTGCTGAGCCACGCCGAATCGGTGGACTCCGGACTCCTCGACACCACCCTCGCGAGTTTCGACCGCCACTTCGCGGTGAACGCGCGCGCCACCTGGCTGCTCATCCGGGAGTACGCGCTGCGCTTCCGCGCCCCCGTCGGGACGGGCCGGATCATCGCCCTCACCAGCGACCACACCGTCGGCAACCTGCCGTACGGGGCCAGCAAGGGCGCCCTGGACCGCATCACCCTGGCCGCCGCGCGCGAACTGGCGCACCTCGGGGTCACCGCCAACGTCATCAACCCGGGTCCCGTGGACACCGGGTGGATGAACGAGGAGCTGGCGGAGCTGATCCGGCGGGACACCCCACTGGGCCGCCTGGGCACCCCGCAGGACACCGCGCACCTGGTCGACTTCCTGTGCTCACCGCAGGGCCAGTGGGTCAACGGCCAGCTGCTCAAGAGCAACGGCGGCTCGGCGTAGGCCCCTTCCCCCTCCGGACTCCCCCTTGTCGCGCGCCCACCCGGTTACTAGGGTCGCCTCCGTATCGAAGCGCTTCGACAGACGTGCCTCGACGCCTCCCTCCGGCAGCACGCGCGACGTACAGGAACGGATGCCATGCCAGTCCGAGACCAGACGGGCACGACCGTCAGCAACCCGGTGATCCCCGGGTTCCACCCCGACCCCAGCGTCTGCCGCGTGGGCGACGACTACTACCTGGTGTGCTCCAGCTTCGAGTACTTCCCGGGCATCCCGCTCTTCCACAGCCGCGACCTGGTCCACTGGACGCAGATCGGCAACGTCCTCGACCGCCCCGAGCAGCTTCACCTCACCCCGGGGACCCGGGCCTCCGGCGGCATCTACGCGCCGACGCTCCGGCACCACGACGGCCGGTTCTGGCTCGTCGTCACCAATGTCGAGGTGGGCAACCTGCTGTTCACCGCCACCGACCCGGCCGGCCCCTGGTCCGACCCGGTGCCGCTGCCCGGTGTGCCCGGCATCGACCCGGACCTGGCCTGGGACGAGGACGGCAGCTGCTGGTGCACGGTGGCCGGGGTCTCCCAGGTCCGCATCGACCCGCACACCGGCGAGACCTTCGGCGAACCGCGCCGCGTCTGGTCCGGGGCGCCCGGGGCGAAGGCGCCGGAGGCCCCGCACCTCTACCGGATCGGCGACCACTGGTACCTGGTCATCGCGGAGGGCGGCACCGAGCGGGGCCACGCGGTCTCCGTCGCGCGCGGACCCTCGCCCGCCGGGCCGTTCGAGCCCTGCCCGGACAACCCGGTCCTCACCCACCGGGGCCGCGAGCACCCCGTCCAGAACACCGGCCACGGCGACCTGGTGCAGGGGCCGGACGGCACCTGGTGGCTGGTGCTCCTCGGCGTGCGGCCGGGCGGCGGCACCCCCGGCTGGCACGTCCTCGGCCGGGAGACCTTCCTCGCCCCGGTGACCTGGGTCGACGGGTGGCCGGTCGTCGGCGAGGTCGGCACCGAACTCCCCGCTCCGCCCTGGCCGCTGGTGCCCGCGCCCCCGGCCCCGGCCCGGGACGACTTCGACCTGGCCGAGCCGCGCCCGTACTGGATCTCGCCGCGCCGCTCCACCGCCGGGCGGGCCGGGACGCAGGAGCGGCCCGGCTGGCTGACCCTGCACGGGAGCGGCTCGACGCTGGACGACCCGGACGCGGTGTTCACCGGCCGCCGCCAGCAGCACCTGGCGTGCCGGGCGCGCACGCTGGCGGACGCGGCGGACGGCCGCGGCGGACTCGCGGTCCGGCTCGACGAGGCGCACCACTACGCGGTCGAGGCGGGCGGTGGCGAGATCCGGCTCATCGCCCGGATCGGCCCGCTCCGCACGGTGGTCGCGTCCCGCCCGGCGCCCGCCGGACCGGTGGTGCTCGGGATCGACATCGTGCCCACCCGCGCCCCGCTCGACCCGTGCACGGGACCGGACACGGTGTCCCTGGGCTTCGAGGAGCCGGACGGCACGTTCACCGTGCTCGGCTCCCTCGACGGGCGCTACCTCTCCACGGAGGTGACCGGCGGCTTCACGGGCCGGGTGATCGGCCTGTACGCGGCGAGCGGCACGGTCCACTTCGACTGGTTCGCGTACGAGCCCCTGGACGGCTAGGCCGCCGAGGTGGCCCCCACGACGGGCGCCTCCGGCAGGGCGTTCAGGAGGTCCCGGAGCAGGTCGATCGTCTCGTCCTCCGCGTCGGTCCCCAGCTCCTCGTTCAGCCGGTTCAGCCGGTCCGCCGCCTCGATGACGGCGGACCGGTCGCCGCGTGCCGCGTGCGCCCGGAAGAGGTCCCGGGTGAGCAGTTCGCTCTCCGGGGACGCGACCAGGCCGCGGGTGGCCGCCGCGACCGCGCCGGTGAGGTCACCGGCCGCCAGGCACCGCTCCGCCAGCTCGTGGGCGACGTCCACGACCGACGACACGATGTCGTGGAACATGGTGTCCGCCCAGAGGTAGTTGCGCGGGTTGGTCCCCGCGAACGGGGTGCCCCGGACCAGCGAGAGCGCCCGCGCCAGCGCGGTGTCGGCGGCGGCGCCCCGGGCGTGCATGCCCTCCTGGTACAGCTCCTGGAAGTCCAGCCAGTCGCACCGCACGTACGGGGCGAAGGCGTACCGCCCGTCCGTCACGAACGGCAGGTAGGACTGGCCGCCCGTCCAGGCGCGCAGCTTGCTCACGTTGGAGTTGCGCAGCGAGTGCCCGACCTCCCGGCCCGGCCAGATCGCCTCGTCCAGGGCCCGGTGCTCCAGGCCCGGGTGCAGGACGAGCCAGGCGGCCATCTCGGTCAGCCGGCCACGGCGGTTGGACTCGACGGGGCCTTCGGCCGACTCCATCTCGACCGGCCCGAGCACCCGGATGTACGGGTGGGCGGGCGTCGGTGCCGGAGCGGTGATCGTTTCCTCCACGGGGACGGCGTGCATCGGATTCCCGTCCTTCCCGGCGGCCTCCGGTTCCGGGGCGGCCATGACGGCGAGCGTGAGTCGTGGGTCCTGCGGCCGGGCCCAGTCGGGCGTCGGCTCGTCCATGGGCCGCTCGGTGACCGCCATCAGTTCCAGCAGGGCCGCGTACTGGGCGGGTTCGAGGCGTTGCAGCATCACTTCGAGGTCCGTCCCCGGGATCGTGACGACGACGCCGGGCGCGGCGTCGACGCTCCAGGTCTCCGGCAGTCCGAGTCCGGCGTCGGCGCTCGTCACGGCGGCCAGCGAGGTGCGCGGCTGCGCCGCCGTCAGTTCGAGCAGGTCGAGCGCGGCCGGGTCCGAGCCGGTGAGCGGCAGGGCGCACAGCACGATCTGCGGCGCCCAGGCGTCGGCCCCGGTCCCCAGGAGCCGTGCCTGGCGCAGGCTCTCCGCCCCGCTCTCCGCCAGCGCCCGCCGCTGCGCCTCGTCGTGGCCGCGGAGGCCGGTGACGGCGGCGGCCAGGGTCGCGTGGTGCACGACGCGGCCCGGGAACGCCTCCGTCAGCTCCTCTCCGAAGCCGACCAGCCGGACCGTGTGCTCGGCGTGCAGCGAGTCGGACGCCAGCTCCACGGCCAGCGCCAGCAGCACGGCCCGTACGTCCTCCGTCTCGCCGTCGAGCCGGAGCATCCCGATCCGCTCCAGGTCGACCAGCACCGGGAACCCCTCGAAGCTGGTGCCCAGGCTGATCAGCGCGGGATACGGGAGGGCGGTGGCCGACGCCCCCTCGGCCGGCAGCAGCGCGTCCGAGCCCTTCGGGCACCACCAGATCTCGTCCCCGCTCACCACGGGGACGAACGGCGCCACGGGGGCGGCCGGTTCGCACAGGTGGAGTGCGGCCCCGTCCGGCGTGACGACGACGGCGTCCAGCTGCGGCAGCGGGGTCCCGTCGGGTGCCAGCGCGGTGGAGAGCGTGCGCAGGGCGCGGTCCAGCAGACCGAGGCCCTCCGGCACGTCCGCCGAGGCGGCCCGCATGTCCCTTTCCAGTACGGCGGCATCGCCCTCGGGCAACGCGATGCGGCGCCGGGGGCGCCGGCGACGCTGCTGCACGATGCGGCGGGTACCGAGGACACCGAGGACCCCGGCGGCGAGCAGGGCGCCGATTCCGGCGCCGGTACGGGCGGAGAACCCGGTGTCCTCCTCGCCGGAGGCGGTACCGGCCGGGCCGGCCGTCTCGGGCTTCTCCTGCCCGGGCCCGGGCGCCGGCTTCGCCGACTCGGCGGGGGCGGGCTTGGCACTCTCGGCCGGCTCGGCGGGCTTGGGCTTCGCCGTCTCGGCGGGCTTCGCGGGCTTGGCGGGCGCGGGCTCGGCGCTCTCGGCCGGCTGCGGTTTGGCCGACTCGGCGGGCTTGGCAGGCGCGGGCTTCGCCGACTCGGCGGGCTTGGCGGGTGTGGCGGGCGCGGGCTTCGCCGACTCCGCCGGCTTCGCGGGCGCGGGCTTCGCCGGCTCGGCGGGCTTGGGCGGTGCGGGGCGGGCCGTCTCCGCCGGGTCCGGCTTACCGGTCTCCGCGGGCTTCGGCTTGGCCGGCTCCGCTGGCCGGGGCTGCGCCGGGTCCGTGTCCTGCGGTCCCGACGCGGGCAGCTTCAGCTGCTGGCCCGGGATGATCAGGTCCGGGTTGGTGAACGTGCCGCCGCCCGGCAGCTCCGCACCCCGGTTGAGGTCGAAGATCTCCCCGTAGCGCGCCGGGTCGCCGAGTTCGCGGTCCGCGATGGCGCCCAGCGAGTCGCCGGGGCGCACGGTCGCCGTCTCGCCGGAGGACGCCGCCGCCTCGTGGACGGCCCCCGTGCCGGCCGGCATCCGCAGCTTCCAGCCGGGCTGGAGGAAGCCCTGGGCGTGGAAGACCGTGCCGTCCGTCATCACCCGGCCCTCGTTGAGCGTGGCGATCTCCTGCCAGCGGTTGCCGTCGCCCAGCCGGTCCTCCGCGATGCTCCACAGGCTCTCGGCGGGCCGCACGTCCCGCACGGTGTACGAGTCGGCCGAGGCGGTCTGCCGCGTGGTGCGGGCGTCGGAGGCGTGCGCGGTGTCCGTGCTGCCGGTGTGGGCGTACGACTGGGTGACGGAGACCGGCGCGGCGGCCGGTGCGGCGAGGGCCGATCCGGCCGTCGGCAGGAGCACCAGGATGGAACCGATCAGCGTCGCGGCGGCCCGCCGGCTCGCCCCGAGACCGCTCAGCGGGCGGACCGTACGGCCGCGCAGCTGGGCCGGGAGCTCGAGGAGGACGGAGAAGGCGAAGCCCGCCCAGCCCACCCAGCCGGCGGCGGCGAGCAGGAGCAGGAAGGCTCCCCCGGTGTCCTGCCGGGAGAACAGGTGGGTCAGGTCCTCGATCCCGTTGTCGAGGACGACGCCGGTCGCCCACCAGAGCAGCACCGGCAGCCCGGCGAGCAGCGCCGCCAGGACGACGAGGCTCAGCAGGGCCCGTATCAGATTGCCAACCGTACGCACCGCGATCACGACCCTTCGGGGGCGACGACACCGTGGATGAGCGTGGCGTGCCCCTCCCCGTGGACGGACATGGAGGAAATGCCGACGACCGTGAGGAAGCGCGTCTCGTACGTGTCGGTCACGGTGACCGTCACCCGCTTCCCGTCGGCCGACACCGTCGCGCTGCCCTGCGCCCCGGCCGCCGAGAGGTACGCCGCGGCGGCGGCCCGGGCGGCGGCGGGCTGGGCGACGACGGCCTTGCCCGGAATGGCCTGGGCCGGATCGATGGCCTGGCCGCCGGCCCGGGCGGCCTCCATCGCGATGGCGTCGGCCCGCTCCGTGGCGCGCAGCTTGCCGCCGCCGTCCACGGTGATCCCGATGACGGCGAGGAGCGCCACGGTGATGATGGCGCTGTAGACGGCGATGCCGCCCCGGTCGTCGTACGTACGCATCAGTCGCGCTCCCGGTACGCGTCGACCGCCGAGGTGAACGTCGACGTGAGGGTGTGGCTGCCGGGGGCGCCCGGCAGCATCAGGTCGGACAGCGGAACGGTGCACGCGACCGTCACGCGGACCGTTCCGACGGTGCCCAGGGGGGCGTTGAGCCCCGACGCGTCCACGCTGACGCGCGTACCGGAGCAGGTGAGGCCCTGGTCCGCCAGCGTCTCCTGCGCGGCGGCGAGGGCGTTGCTCCGCGCGGCCCCGGCGGTGCGCGAGATGGACGCCTCGCGGGCCGCGTCCTCGGCGGCGGCGTCCACCTTGTTCCCGGCGGTCACCACCCGGCCGCCCGCGAGGGCCAGGCAGAGGAAGATAATCATCAACGGCGTGACGATCGCGGCCTGGATCGCCTCGCTCCCCCGGTCGTCCCAGTTCACTTCATCCCCCGGTCGTCCAGCGCTCCACGGGCCCGGACGCGCTCTGTGTGATCGTCAGCCCGGGCACCCCGGGCAGCAGCGACGGCGCGCGCCCGGTGACCTGGACGCGGATGCGCTCCGCCGTACTGCCGCCCGTGGAGACGGACGGGCCGAGCAGCGTGTTGCCCGCGATCCGGCCGAGCACGGCCTGCGCGCGCTCCGCACCGGCGCCCGGGCCCGACTCGTAGACCCGGGCGGCCGCCACACCCTCGCGCGCGGCGGTCAGCGCCACGTTGCGCGCGTAGTACCAGAGCGACACCTGCACCACGGCGATCGTCAGCAGGATGATGAAAGGGAAGACGATCGCCATCTGGACCGAGGTGTCGCCGCGGTCGTCCAGCCGGCGGCGCGCGACGACCGCGGGCTTCATCAGATGCCCGCCAGCTTGCCGTTGTACCTGGAGATGACCGTCGCGATGGTGCCGGCGATGAGCAGCGCGCCCGTCACGGCGGCGACCCAGATGATCACCGTGGTGATGGAGACGTCACCGCGGTCCGGGTCCTTGGCGCCCTGCTCCACGCGGTCCGCCAGTACGGCCAGGACCATGGTCAGGGACACAGCGGCCCGGTTCGTGAGCTTGCTGATCGCGTTCATGCTGCGAGCCTCCTCGTTCCTTCTCTTCGTGTGCGTCGACTCCCTTGTGGGGAGACGCGGTTGGGGGTGACGGCGGTTCGGTCCGTAGGCGGTTGTTACCGCTGTTACGTGGCCATGATGTTGATCACCGCGGGGAAGGCGACCATCAGCATCACGAGCACGGCGAGGAGCGCCCCGGGGGCGGTCATCTTCTCGCTGTTCTCGTTCGCCTCGGCGGCCTGCTTGGCGAGCAGTTCGGTCCGCAGGGACTTGGACCGGGCCCGCAGCGTCGTGTAGACGGCGGCGCCGTCGTGCGCCGACATCCGCATGATCTCGGCGACGTCCTCCAGGACCGGCAGGTCCAGCTCCTGGGTCAGCCGGACCAGCGCCTCCCACGGCGGGACCTTGTCCACGCGGGCCCGCATCATCGCCTCCTGGAGCCGGGTGAAGGCCCAGCCCCGGCCTACGGCGGCGGCCCGCTCCAGGGCCTCCGTCGGCCCGGAGTCGGCGGCCCGCTTGAGCGCGACCAGGTCCAGATAGGCGGCGATCGCGTGCGAGAACTCCTCGCGCGCCCGCGCCGCCTGGTCCCGTACGGACAGGTCCGGGATGAACCAGAGCAGCACGCCGAGCACCAGACCCACCACGACCGGCAGGTAGAACGGCACGCCGAGCCCCATCAGCGACCAGGCGCCGACGACGAACGGCGGGATGAGCAGCCCCCCGCCCGCCAGCGCCGCCTTGAGCAGCAGGAACCGCTCGGGCGTCTGTCCGACCAGCGCCAGGTCCTTGCGCGGGACAGTGACCCCGGGCACGCCCTGGAGGTGTTCCAGCAGCCAGGCGCCCCACGCGTCGTCGCGGCTGGCCGGGCCCGCCTCCTCCGCCTGTTCCGGGGCGGTGGCGTTCAGGCGGCGCAGGCTGGACGCCAGGTCGGGCTGCGGGCCGACCAGTTCACGGATGAGCAGGGCGAGGCCACCGCCCACGGCGAGGCCCGCGAAGATCGCGGCCGGGGGTATCACGACTGGGCCTCCTGGAGCGGTTCGGGCGGTTCCGGCAGCTTGACCCGGCTGCGCGGATCGGCGATCAGGAACCGGGCCACCGGACGGTGGTCGGCCAGCGCGCGCATCCAGATCAGCACCCCGGCGAACGCCGCCGTCAGCAGACCCAGGACGAGCTGGCCGAGAAGGGTGCCGTAGGGCGCGGTGTAGCTGGGGACGAGGAAGCCCGCGCCGACCACGCAGAGCGTGATGATGGTCATCCACCGCACGGTGGTGCGCGGCTTGGCCCGGTCCGCCTCGATCTGACGGCGCTTGCCGACCTCTTCGCGTACCGCTTCGGACAGGTCCTCCAGTGCCTGCGCGAGGCCGGGGCCCCGGTCCGACGCGCAGAGCATCAGCGCGGCGAGGACCTTGTCCGCGGTGACGTCGTCCAGCGCGTCGGCGAACGACTCCAGCGCCTCGGCGGGGCGCCAGCCCACCTGGAGGCGGTCGGCGAGGTCGGCGATCTCGTGCTCCAGCTCGGCGGGCGCGCCGCGCCGGCTGGCGATCATCGCCTGCTCCAGGCCCATGCCGAGCCGCAGCACATCGGACAGGCGCTGGGTCCACTCGCCGAGCGCCTCCAGCTTGTCGATGCGCACGGTGGCGTTCTTCGTGGGCGAGAGCAGCCAGGGCACCCCGACCACGGCGGCGCCGACGAGCAGCCCGCCGGTGAAGACGCCGGTGATCACCCAGACGGCCAGGCCGACGACACCGCCCGCCGCCCAGCGGGTCCGGCGCCGCATGGCCGCGTCGTGCTCCACGCCGCCGCCGAGCCCCTTGCGCGAGCGGCGGACCGGGCGCGGGGCCGTCGTACCGACCAGTCCCACGACCAGGCCCACCAGGCCGCCGGCGACGGCGAGTCCGGCGAGCACCCACATCAGCATCAGGTTCATCCGGCCATCACCTGGAGATCCAGCGGGCGCTGCCAGGAGCCGCGCGGGTTGTCCAGCAGGTGTACGGGGAAGCCGACCCGGACCAGGTCCTCCAGGCAGGAGGGGTGCATGTGCGGGACGGCCCTCGGCTCGCCGGGGCGCGGTGCGAAGATCCGGTTGGTGGCGGGGCGGCCGTTCTCGCCCATGCCGGTGACCTCCAGGACGTGCGAGACGAAGCGGTGGCGCTTGCCCTCGATGCGGGTCTCGTCGCGCATCGAGACGAAGACGATGAAGTCGAGCCCGTTGGCGGCCTGACGGTAGGCCAGCTGCTCGGTCATGTTGTCCTGGGCCAGCAGGTACAGCTCGGCGATGCGGTCGAAGACGATCTCGGGGCGGCGGGCGTGGATGGTGCAGAGGTTGCCGCCCTTGCCGTTGGTCATCGCCTGCATCATGGCGACGATCTCCTGGCCGCGGACCTCGCCGACGACGACGCGGGACAGCGACATGCGCAGCGCGCGGTGGATGAGGTCGAGCAGGGTGATCTCGCCCGCGCCCCGGCCGTCGGCGCCGCGTTCGCCGTTGGACTCCCGGGACTCCATCGGCACGACCTGGCGGTGGAAGCCGTTCGTGTGCGCGAAGAGCTCGAACTCGGTCTCGATGGTGGCGAAGCGCTCGTCCGGGTCGATCTCCTTGAGCAGGGCGCGCAGCAGCGAGGTCTTCCCGACCGCCTGCTCGCCCGTGATCATGATGTTCTTCTCGGCGCGCACGGCGGCGGCGAGGAAGGCCGCCAGGGTCTCGTCGATGGCGCCGAGCCGGATCATGCCGTCGAGGTCCACGTCCTTGACGCGGTGCCTGCGGATGGTCACGAACGTCTTCGGGGTGACCCCGGTGACGGCCTGGAGGCGGGAGCCGTCGGCGAGGCGCAGCGCGAGGAACGGGTCGGCGGTGGAGAGGGTGCGTTCGCTCTGGCCGGTGCGGCGCGCCAGGTCCCGCAGCATCTCCTGGAGTTCCTCGTCGGAGTCGGCGACCGGCGCGACCCGGACCCGCCCGCTGTCCCCGTAGTCGAGCCAGACCTCGTCGTACCCGTTGATCAGGATGTTCTCGACGCGCTCGTCGTCCAGGTAGGGCTGGAGCCGGCCGGCCCGGAAGAGCATGTCGTACACGGCGGAGGCGAGGGCGGCGTCCTCGGCCTGGGTGGTGCTCGCCCCGCGCTCGACGGCGATGGCGTCGGACCAGACGGCGACGGCCTCGTTGATCAGCGCCCGGCCACGCTGGGCCTGGGACTCCGGGCTCATCCGGGCCGACGCCTTGATCTCCTGGGCGAGCCGGTCCGCGACCCGCTTCTTGATCTCGCCGGCGACCCGGTGGTCCACGGTGGCCTGCGGGAGGCGCGCCTCGCCGATCGCCCGGACCGAGGAGACTCCGGCGGCGGACCGCTGCCCGTCGCGGGGGTCGGTCCGGGGCGGCACGGGCGGGCCGAACTCGCCGCGCTTGAACGCGACGGTGGGCTCGGCGGCCGGGCCGGGACGCATCACGGGGTCGGGGTGCAGCGGGTTAGCGCGCATGGGCCATGTCCCCCTCTCCGTACGGTCCCTGCGGGTTGTACGGGCCCTGGTTGTACGGGCCCGGCGCGCGGGGTGCGAGGCGGTCGCGGCGCAGGGCCACCCGCTCGCGCAGCGGTCCGGAGGCCGCGCGGGCGGCGCGCATCAGGTCGGAGCGGTCGAATCGGCTGCCGCCGTCCACCCCGTCGGACAGCACCTCGGCCTGCTTGGGCCGCCAGGGGATGGTGGCGAGCACCGGCACTCCGAGCGCCTTCTCGACCTCGCCCGACTTGTAGGGCCCGCCCTCGACCAGCAGGACGGCGAGCGCGTCGGCGCCCGTGCCGCCGGGCCCGGCCAGCGACTTGCGCAGCGCCTCCACGCGGACCTGGGCGCTCTGGACCCCGCGCAGGGTGTTGCGGACGACCATCACCACGACGTCCGCCCGCTTGGCGAGCACCGCCGAGGCGCCGAACGCGCCGCGCCGGCCGAGGTCGACCAGGACGTCGTGCTGGTGGTCCTCGATCCGGGCGAACAGTTCGGCGAGGCTCCCCCAGGCGGGGTCGAGCCCGGCGGCCTGCGCGGGGTCGGTGATCCCGGGCAGCAGGAGCCGGCTGCTGCTGTTGTCCTCGGAGATGTCGACCAGCTGCCGCCAGAACGCCTCGACCAGTTCGTCCTTCCGCTGCGCCACCGCGAGGTTGCGCAGCCCGTAGCGGGCGTCCATCCGGCCCTGGAGGGCGCCCGCGAGGACGGCCCCGCCGTCGGGGTCGCACTCGGCGAGGATCAGCCGGCGCCCGGGGTCCAGGGGCCAGGCGAGCAGCAGGGCGAGCGCCGCACTGGTCACCCCCGGCGCCCCGGTCCCGCCGGCCAGCGCGATCACGGACATCAGGAACCGCTCCCGGTCTTCACGACGATCGCCACCCGGCCGGTGGCGGCCCGCGCCGCGAGGGCCGGTCCGTCGGTCGCCGGGACGGCCACGTCGATGGTGGCGACCCCGGTGGCGTCGGCCGGGTCGCCGACCGCGACGACGGTGGCCGCGATGGTCTGCGGCGGGGCGTCGGACATCTCGTCGTTCTCGCCCGGGGTGCTGACGATGAGCACCTTGCGCCCGGGGTACAGCCCGGAGGTGGGCCGCTGGGAGGGCTTCGTGGCGACGCCGACGAGGGTGTCCCCCTGCTTGAGGAGGCTGGTGCCGGTGTACTGGTCGCGGGCGAGGAGGGCGCCCGGGGTGAGCGCGACCGCCGCCCGCTTGCCGACGACGCTGCCCCGGTCCGCCGCCTTGACGGGCTTGAGGGCCGGGTCGAGGGATATGGAGACCTCGGTGAGGTCGCCGTCCTCGATGACCTCGCCGGCCGCCACCTCGTGGCTGACGGCGAGCACGTCGGTGCGCTCCCCGGTCGCCGTGAACAGCAGGGCGCCGGAGAGCCCGCCGACCGCGATCAGGGCGAGGGACAGCGCGATGAGCGCCGGGCGGCGCCGTCGCTGCTTCAGTGCCCGCGGGGGTGCCACCGGGGTGGGGCCGGGGGTGCCGGGCGCACCGCCCAGGTGGGGCGGTGCGGCGGTCTTGGTCCTGCTCAATGGGTGCCTCCAGCAGTGCTTTCGCTGAGCGCGCTCGTCATCGGGCGGTGGTGCGTCCCGGTCGTCAGCCGACGACCTGGAGTTCGCCGATGGCCACGGTGGTGGCGGACTCCCGGGTCTCGGTCAGGTCGCCGCTCTCACCGCCGCCCTCCCAGTGGATGGTCCACGTGGACGTGGCGGTGACCTTGAACTTGTTTCCGGCCTCGCCGCGCGAGGTGTGGCGGTAGACGTGCCCGCAGTCGGGGGACTCCCGCTTGCCGTACGACGCCCGGTAGGGCTCGCCGGGCTTCGTGCAGGTGACGGAGGAGCCGTCGCCCATGTTCCACACGACCTTGGACACCTTGGCGGTGGCGGTGACCGTGACGGACCCGGCGGTGACGGTCTTGACCTGCGGGCCGGTGGTGTTCGGGTGCGGCTTGTTCCACATCCAGACCGGCAGGCCGACCAGCCCGGTGCGGCCCGGCTCCGGCGCGATGCCGATGTCGGCGCCCTTGAGGGTCATCTGGGCGACGGCGCGCTCGGCCAGCTCGGCCGGGGTCGGCCCGGCGTCCTCGCCGATCTCGCCGTTGGGGAAGAACGTGTCCCGGGGGACGAAGGTGCCGGCGCCCTCGTACGGGAAGTCCGGGCAGGACGTGGGGTGGTAGATGTCGCCCTCGTCGGGCTTGTGGTTGCCCCACATCATGTAGTCGTCGGCCGGCGGCTGCGGGTCGAGCAGGACCCAGTAGCACGCCTCGTTCCAGAAGCCGAGCCCCGGCACGTAGCAGGGGATCTCCTGGCCGCTCTCCCGGTGGCACTTCCGGCCGCCCCCGGAACCGCCGCCCGTGCCACCGGAACCGCCGTCGTCCCCGGGCTCGCCCGGGTCCTCGGCCGTGATGTCGCAGACCTGGGTACCGGGCGGGCACTTCACGCCACCGTCGGCCACGGCGGCCTGTGTCCCGGCCAGGGCCAGGGCCCCGGCGGCCAGGGCGACGAGCACGCCGCGCGCGTACCGCGCCGGGGTCAGCATGTCCGGTCCTTGTCGATCGTGTAGTCGTTGATCCGCCAGCCGCCCTTGCCGCCCTTGGCGGTGGTGGCCCGGACGGTCCAGGGGCGGCGGTTGTCCTCCTTCGCCCCTGCAATCGGCTTGCCCGTCGAACGCCGCACCACGATGCCCGTCATGTCGACGCAGTCGGTGATCGTCGCGGTGTGGACCGGGGAGGTCACATCGACGGCCGAGACCTTCGGTGACGTGTCGGGCCCGCCCTTGAAGGCGATGCCCGTCTCCTTGTAGTACGTGAAGGAGTCGATGATCTTCGCGGAGGCGTCGCCGGTCGTGTAGTCGCTCAGCTTCACGTCCTTCATGCTGCCCGTGGAGTACGCCTTGACCTGCGCGTCCCACATCCCCCGGTACGCCGCCAGGGCGCCGCGCTCGGCCGCCGCGCGCTGCTTCGCGCCGTCGTCCGCGGTGGCGCTCGCCGTCGGCCCGGCGGGCTTCTCGTCGTCCTTCGCGCCACAGCCCGTGGCCAGTACGAGGAGGCAGGCCGCCATCCCCGAACAGGCCATCAGGCCGGTCTTCTTCCCGCGTGCCATCGGACCCCCCTGGTCATGCGCCGTGGTGCCGCATCGTCGTCTGCGTCCGGAAAGTGATGTGCCGTCATTCTGCATCACGACTTCGGCTCGAAAGGGCGCCGTTCTGTCACAGCTGTGTCCGACTGCCGTGACAGGACGACCGGTTGACGGTCCAGGTGTGAGCAGAATCTGATCACTTCACCCGTCACACACGTAACGACCCGCCAACGGCCCGCCGTGCGCGCCGAGTCGGCCGGCCAAGACCTTGTCCGCGTCGCCGCCGGGGCGGCACCCACCCTTGTCCCGGCCGCGCCGCCGCGCGGTCAAGGGGGTGGACAAGGGGTGAGGCGCACCATCAGCCGTGTTCCACAGCACGTCCAGGGGGAGACGATCCAATGCACACTGACGCACCACCGCGTAACAGAAGCGAAGGGCTTGTGGGCCGCCTCAACACCGAGTGGGCGGACCTGAGCCACGACGAGACGCTCCGGGCCCATCTGCGCCACTGGTACGGCGACCCGGCGCTCACCGGCCCGCAGTCCGTGCTCGACACGCTGCGCGCCTGCCGGACCTCCGACGCCCAGGACCGCGTCCTGCTGCCGCTGCTCAGGGCGGCCGTCACGGGCGGCCCCGGCGCCCAGCTCGCCGCCCGCACCGTGGTGCAGACGATGCTCCCGAAGGCGATCCGCATCGCCCGCAGCCAGCTGCGCCCGCAGTACGACTGGGAGGAGACGGTCTCCCTCACGGTCGGCGCGCTCTACGAGGTCGTCCGGACCTACCCCGTCCACCGCCGCCCCCGGCGCATCGCGGCCAACCTCTCCCTGGAGACCCTGCGCCTCACGCGCCGCCTGATCGGGCACGACACGTCCGCCGTGCCCCTGGACCCGGACAGCGCGGCCGGGATCTCCGCGACCGGCCCCTGCCCCGCGTCCCAGGCCGAACTGACCCTGCTCCTCGCGCGGGCCGCCGACCTCCGGCTGCTCGCCGAGGACGAACCGGGGCGCGCGGCGGGCTGGGACGCCCGGGCCGAACTGGTCGAACTCCTCGTCTGGGCGCTGGAGTCGGGCGCCCTCGATGTGGAGGACGCCCGCCTCATCACCGGCTACTACCGGGACCGCCCGGCCGGCCGGCCGGTCACCCCGCGCCCTTCCGCGCGGGACGGCGCCCGGCAGCGTCAGCGGCGCAGCAGGGCGGTCCGCCGGCTCGCGGTCGCCGCCTCCGGAAGGCTCGCGGCGCCCGACGGGTTCGCCCCCTCCGGCAGGCCTGCGGCCTCTGACAGGTTCGCGACAGCGAAGTGACGATCCAGTGACACAAGTCACCCAGGATGGTGGCTCGTTGACGTCACATCCGTACGGCCGGATCCACCTGCCCCATGCACACCCGATGCTGCGGACCGCTCAGGGAGACATGCGATGAAGCGCGGCCTCAGGCTGGCGAACAAGAAGCAGAAGACCACCGGACAGGCACCGGCGAAGCCGAGGGCCACGCGTACCTCGCGTTATGCCCCGGCGCCCCAGGCGGTGCCCGCCGAGACCACCGGTGAGGAGGAGACCGACGAGCTGGACGAGGCGGCCACCGGCTGGCAGCAGACCACCGTCAAGATGGCGGGGCTGACCAAGCTGGTCACCGTCGGTGTCTGGATGCTGGTCATCGCCGGACCGCTGCTGGGCTTCTTCGCGGTCGCGCTGGCCAGCTCCTCGCAGGCGACGACGTCGACCGGCAAACAGGGCCGGACCGAGTCCGCCCCGTCGGCCACCGGCCCCTCGGGGTTCGCCGAGCTGTACGTGGCGGCGTACCTGGCGGCGGGCGAAGGCACGGAGGAGGACCTGCTTCCGTACTACTCCGAGCCCGTGACCCTCGCCAACGAGCCCGGCTCGCGCTCCGCGTCGAACGTCGTCACCGTGGCGGCCCGGCAGGCCGAGCGGGGCTACTGGTCGGTGACGGTCGCGGCCCGGATCTCGGCGAAGGACAAGGCCGGCAAGATGACGGACCGGGGCATGCATTACTACCGGGTCGGCGTGCAGGTCTCGGGTACGCCGGACGCGGGCGGCACGATCGATCCGTCGGAGGCCGCCGCGACGCCGGCCGCCCCGGCTGCCTCCGGGCCGGCCTCGTCCCCGGCGCCGTCCTCGCCCGCCGCCCAGGCGTCGCCGCGGCCGAGCGGCTCGGCGACGGCGCCGGCCCCCCGGGGCCCGGCCGCGCTCTACGCGGCGACCTCGCTGCCCGCCGAGGTCAACGCACCGGCCTCCGCCCAGCACGGCGACCTGGCCTACGGATCGGACCGGGGCGTCAGCGCCGACAACCCCGTGACCGACACCGTGAGCCGCTTCCTCGCGGCCTACCTGACCGGACAGGGCGAGCTCAACCGCTACGTGTCCCCCGGCCTCCAGGTCGCGGCGATCACGCCCGCCCCGTACGAGTCCACGCTGGTCACCGCAGTCCGGGACGACCAGGCGGCCGACGACGACGAAGCGGACGCGGTCCCCGAGGACGGCACGCAGCGGCACGTACTGGTCTCCGTGAGCGCCACGACCGGCGGCCAGGACTACCTGCTGAGCTACGCACTCACCCTGACCACCCGGGACGGGCGCTGGGAGGTGGCGTCGATCGACACCGCCCCGGTGCTGTCCCCGGACCAGACCGGACCGGTCGCCGACGACGCCGGACCCGCACCGGACGCCTCGTCGGACGAGTCCTGAGACGCCTCGACGGACGCCGTCGGGGAGCGACGCACCACCCAGCTGATCACACGAGGGGAAAAGACAGTGAGTTACGCAGAGCACACCGACATGGTGCAACTGGCCGTGGACGGCGACGTCTTCGACTGGGTCAAGGGCACCCTCCGCAACGTCAAGACCCTGGCCGTCACGGCCGCCACCGTCATGGCGATCGTCGGCACGGTCATGGCGTACGTGAAGACGAAGTCCTGGGCGGGCACCCTGACCGCCGCCATCCTGGGGGCCGTCGTCGTCTTCGCCGTCGGCAACATGGACGCGCTCAGCAACATGGTCGACAGCGAGGTGCCCGACGCCCCGAAGGACGCGATCTCGGTGGTCCAGCCCTATGAGCAGCCGGACACCGCGGTGAGCCGGGCCGACCTGCTGTGAGCAACGGGCAGCCGTCCGACGGGAAGCCGCTGATCGGGCGTTCGTACACCCGAGCACGCAAACACCCTCTCGTCATCGGCAAGCTCCCCGGCGGCGGACGGATACCCGGCGGCCCGTACACGATCACCCAGATCGTGACCATGGTGGGGGTCTTCGCACTCCTGCTGGGCCTGCGGGATCTGTGGGCGTTCTTCGGACTCGGGAACGCCCTGGTGCTGGTCGTCGTCCCGTGGGGACTCGCGTGGCTGATGCGGTACGCCCGGATGGACGGCCGTGACCCCGCGCGGGCCCTGCTCGGACTGCTGGCCTACGGCACCTCGCCACCGGGGGGCCGGCTGGCCGGCCGCCCGCAACGGACCTTCAAGACCAAGCTGGTGACGGGACGGGTGACCGTCAACGTGCGGCTTCCCGAGGAGCCCGCGCCGGTCCCCGCCCCCGAGGCCCGCCCGGTACGGCTCGTCACCCCGACGGGCCGTACCGGTGGGCCCACTGCCGAGGCGGCACCGCCCGCGACCGGCACCGCGCCGGCCCGGCCCCGCACCCGCCTCCAGGAACTGCTCGACGAAGCAGAGCGGCAGCACTGAACCGAAGGATGGATGAACTGCCATGCGTCTTCCCGTGCGCCACATCAGCGGCCATCTGATCTGGACCACCAACGCGACGGTGTGGGCCGTGTGGCGGGTCGATTCCGACAACTACAGCCACGCCTCCAAGGCCGCCAAGCACGAACGGCTCAACGCCCTGGAGTCCCTGTTCAAGGCGATCAAGGGCGAGGCCCTGCTGCTCAGCCTCTGCCCGCAGGTGGACGCGGCCAGCGTGGTCACCCGCATGACGGCGGGTGTCGACCTGGACGCGTCCCCGGAGTACGTGGACCTGTCCCTGCGGGTCCTGGACGAGCTGGAGGAGATGGAACTCTCGGGGCGGGTCGACTTCCTGGCCGTCCCGATGAAGCACACCGACTTCAAGCAGGGCGCGTTCGCGGTCCTGTCGTCCGCCCACTACGAGGTCATGAACACCCTCGGGCTGCCCACCACCCCGGTCGGCAAGGCCGAGGAGGAGCGCCGCCTCGAACAGGCCCGGCACCTCGCGGCGACCTGGCCGACCGCCATCCGGCTCCGGCCCGCCACCGAGGGCGAGATCCTGTGGATATACGGCCACTGCGCCCGCCGGGGCCTGGCCGAGCCGCTGCTCCCGGAGCACGACGAGCCGCGCTCGGTGGTGGGCCGCGGACGCCCCGTGGCCGCGTACAGCGAGGTGATCCTGGACGAGGGCGGTCGCGGCGACGGCATCCAGGAGCGGCGCGGCGTCCCGCTCAACCCCTTCCGGCACCGGTACGTGAAGTCGAGCACCGAATTCGGCGACAGCTACCAGTCGTTCTCGATCCTGGCCGAGATGCCGGACTCCTTCGCGTTCCCCGGCAGCGAGTACCTGGCCGCCCTGGACGACTTCGGGTTCCCGGTGGACTGGGCGGTCCGGCTGCACATCGAGCAGGGCGCCAAGGCCGAGCCGAAGTCCCGCCGGCAGGCCCGCGAACTCGCCCACCAGCGCGGTGAGTACGACGGGGAGACGGCGGGCGTCCCGGCCAGCCTGGACAAGGCGAGCACCGCGCTCAACGAGTACCGCTCCCGGCTCACCTCGTCCTCGACGGAGGTCGAGATCAGGGCGAGCGTCGTCACCTGCGTGTGGGGCGGGACCCCGGAGGAGACCGAGGAGAAGGCCGCCGCGCTGATCAACCACTTCGGCGGCAACGACTACACGCTCGTCCGCCCGATCGGTGAGCAGACGTCCCTCTTCCACAGCATGCTCCCGGGCACGCCCACGCCCCGGGTGATGAACGACTACGCCCAGTTCCTGCTGGCCAAGGACTTCGCGATGTCCCTGCCGTTCTGCGGACAGGCGCTCGGCGACGACGGCGGCTCGCTCTTCGGCCTCCAGCTCAACGGCGGCGGCGCCCGCCCGGTCCTGGTCGACTTCAGCCTGGGCCCGCGCATGAACGCCTCGGCGTCCGCCGTCTTCATCGGCGAGCTGGGCTCCGGCAAGTCGGTCGCCATGAAGACCGCGATGTACTCGATCCTGACGACCGGCCGCCGCGTCGGACGCTCCCGCAGCCGCGGCCGGGCGCTGGCCATCGACCGTACGCCGCAACAGGAATGGGCCCGGTTCGCCCGCGCCTGCCCCGGCGAGACCCAGGTGATCACCGTCGACGAGGACGCCTCGGTGTCGCTGGACCCGCTGCGCGTCTTCAAGGGCCCGCGCGCCGCCCGTTACACCGAGTCCTTCCTGACCCCGCTGCTGGACATCGCCTCGATGTCCACTGAGGGCGTGACGCTCGCGGACGCCATCGACGCCACGCACAAGTCGCCCGAGCCCAGCATGCGGCTGCTCCTGGAGACCCTGACGGAGCGCGCCCAGACGCCCGAC
The DNA here is from genome assembly GCF_042669245.1 of Streptomyces sp. NPDC057249. Lineage (NCBI taxonomy): Bacteria > Bacillati > Actinomycetota > Actinomycetes > Kitasatosporales > Streptomycetaceae > Streptomyces > Streptomyces sp. NPDC057249. The sequence goes on from NZ_JBHUXS010000001.1 coordinate 112,966, forward strand.
CCGCAGGACCCGGACGACCACAACGTCCGGGCGTCGGCGAGCGAACTGGCCCGGAAGCTGCGCTCGCTGGCCAAGAAGGACCTGGGCCGGGTGATCTTCGACCCGACCCTGCCGATCGTGGAGATCACCGACGCCGACACGATCATCTTCTCCGCCGCCAACATCGGTCTGCCCAAGAAGACCGAGCTGGAGGGCCACCGGCTGTCCAGCCTGGAGGTCGAGAAGAAGTTCGGCTGGCGCCTGATGTATCTGGTGGCGGCCCTCTGCCGCGAGATCGCCTTCGCCGACCCGGAGGAGTTCGTCGGCGTCTTCCTGGACGAGTGCTGGTGGCTGACCTCGTCCGCCGAAGGCACGGAACTGCTCCTGGAGATCATCAACGACGGCCGCAAGCACGGCTGCGGCGCCTTCGCCGGCTCCCACGACCCGTACGACGTCGGCCCGGCCAACTCCGAGTACGGCGAGAAGATCCGGGGCCTGGTCTCGCACCGGTTCCTCTTCCGCCACCGCAACCGCCAGCTGGCCGCGCGCGGGCTGGAGTTCCTGGGCCTGGACGGCACCGATCCGGAGCTGCTGAAGCTGGTCACCGAGAACCTGTCACCGATCAACGTCTCGGACGACGAACGACTCCTGCGCTCCGGTGAGTGCCTCTACTACGACCTGAAGAAGCGGATCGGCGGCATGAAGGTCCTGATCCCGGCGGACGAGCACGCGGCCGAGGCCATCCACACGACACCGGGCCGCGCCACCCTGGACGAGCCCGCCGAGGCCATCGAGGCGGCCGACGCCATGGAAGCGGTGGAGGCGCAGCGCATATGACCGCACTCACGGGGGTGATCCAGCAGCGCCGCCACTGGCTGCGGCTGCTGGTGCTGGTCGGCGTGCCGATCGTGCTCATGCTGGTGTTCTCGCACCACGCCTGGGCGGACGGCGGCAAGTGCAACCCGAAGGACGAAGTCCCGGACCTCTTCTGCAAGCCGCCGGAGCCGAAGGACAGCGGCAAGGTCCTCGGCATCTTCGACGTCGTCGACAAGAACGGCGTCCCGATCAGCGCCTACGGTCTCAACGTCGACCAGGGCGGCATGCTCGACGTCATCAGCAAGATCATCGCGTTCCTGATCGGCGTCGGCTTCAACGTCCTGCGGACCGTCATCGGCTTCGCCTGCTGGCTGGTCGACTGGGCGCTGGACTTCGGCCTGGCCAAGGATCTGCTCGCCCCGGTCTCCGACGTCGCCGAGACGATCAGGGCGCAGGTGATCGACAGCCTGGGCCTGAAGATCCTCTTCCTGACGATCGTCGCGGTCTACGCCGGCTACCTGATCCTGTTCAAGCAGCGGTCCAAGGGCTGGATCGAGATTTGCACGTCGCTCGTCATCGCCTCCATCGCGACCGTGACCCTGGCCAGCCCGGGCCTCGTCCTGATGGGCCAGAAGGACCAGAACGGCAACCTGGACAACAGCGGTGTCCTCGGCAAGACCAGGCAGTTCTCCCTGTACATCGCGGACGTGATGCTTGAGGACAGGTGCGCGAAGGACGGGGTGTCCCCGGCCGAGAAGGATCCCGGTGCCCCCGTCTCCACGTGCGACGGCCAGGGGGAGGGCAAGTCCGACAGCGATTCGGTGAGCAAGCCCATCACCGACGGCCTCGTCGACGCCTTCATCCAGCGCCCCGTCTGGCTGCTGTACACCCACAAGCCCATCGACGGGGCGTGCAGCGCCGCGTACGGCAGGGCCACGCTCGCCCGTTACAACTTCAACCGGCTCGTGCTGCCTCGGATGATCGAGGAGATGCAGGAGAAGGAGAAGAACAAGGGCTGGCTGAAGAAGCTCGGTGACGCGTTCAGCGACTCGTTCTCCCTCGACGGACTGAAGAACAACCTGCTGCTCGCCACGGGTAACCCCTGGGCGATCTACACCGTGGCCAAGAACGAACAGAAGGAGGCCGTCGAGGAGTTCAAGAAGGAGGCGACGAAGAGCGAGACGTGGAAGACCTACATCAGCGGTGAGAACGGGTCCGACATCGCGACGGACCCCATCGTCAACACGGCGTGCGGCGACAAGGTGCCCATGGACGACCAGCAGATCTCCGCCTCGCTGGACAACCTGATCAGCGTCTGGTTCATCGCACTCGCCGCGATCATCGTCGTGGTGCTGGTGGTGGCGGTCTCCTGCACCTTCCTGGCCTCACAGATCTGGATGGCGCTGGAAGTCATCCGGGCCCAGCCGGCCATGGTCGCCGGCATCCTGCCGGGCGGCGGGCGGCAAGTGATGTGGAAGTGGGTATCGGGGGTCGTACGCGTCATCCTGGCCATCTTCCTGTCGGTGATGTTCCTGGCCTTCTTCCTGATCATGGTCATCGCCCTGCTGAACGCGAACACCGGCGACACCATGACGGTCAAGTTCCTGACCATCGACTTCCTCGCCGTGGCCTTCCTGGTCTTCCGGAAGAAGATCACCGCGGCCGCGAAGAACGTCTCGGCCAACTTCGGCCAGAAGATGGCGGCCAAGACCGGAGGAGAAGCCAGCACCTTCCAAGGGGCCACCAACGGCGCTCCGTCGGCACTGGACCAGTTCAAGAAGGACGGGGCCACGCTCAGCAAGGTCGGCGGAAGGGCGCGTGACCTCTGGAGGGGCAAGGTGCCCGGCGAAGAGGGTGGCAGCGACGGCTCCGTCGGTGACGGCGGCGCGGGTGGCGGCGGCGGAGGAGGCCGCTCCGCCAGGCCGAAGAAGAAGCTCAAGGACCGGGTCCAGGGCGCCGTCAAGCTGGGCACCACCGTCGCGGCGGCCGTCGGCTCCGGCGGTACGAGCGCTGCGGTCCAGGCCACCGCCAAGGCCGCCCTCAAGGCCCGCCTCAAGAAGGCGGCGCAGAACCGGCTCCAGAAGAACCGCGTCGGCCGGGCCACCCTGACGGCCGCCCGCGCCGGCCGGTACCTGAAGAACGACGCCCCGGTCACCCGGAGCAGGTTCCGCAACGCGGTGGCCGCCGAGCGGCGCAACCTCGCGGACAACACCCCGCCGAGCGACGGCGACCGCCGCCGCGACTCGCAGCGGGACGCCGCCCGCCGGATGCGCCGGACCAGGAGCCGGCAGCGCAGCGACAGCCAGCGGCTGAACCGCACGGTCAACGACCGGCGCAACGCGCAGCGCAGCGCGCGGCGCTCCTCCGGCCGGGGCGGACGCCGCACACCACGCGGAGGAGGCGGCGGAGGTAACGGCAGGTGAGCGCAGCCGCCAAGGCCGAGCCGATGAGCAGTGGCAAGAAGTGGGCCATCGGCTTGGCCGTCACCGCCTTCGCCCCCTGGATCTTCTTCATCATCGCCGTCTTCATCGCGGCGAGCATGCTGCCGGGGGGCATGGCGAGCGAGGAACGCGTGCCCATCCAGGTCAGCTGTGTCAAGGTCTCCGGCATCCCCAAGCCGACCTGCGAGGCGTATCTGTCGGCGGAGGAGCAGATCAAGAAGGTCCGCCCCAAGTGCAAGAACCTCAGCTGGACGCTGCTGGCGGGCATCGGCAAGATCGAGTCCCACCACGGCACGTTCATGGGCCGCAAGGTCATCGACGAGTACGGGGACGAGTACGGCAACGTGGAGCCGCCCGTGATCGGCCCGGTCCTGGACGGCAGCAACAACACCCAGCGGATCTACGACACCGACAACGGCAAGTACGACAACGACACCACGTACGACCGGGCCGTCGGCCCCACCCAGTTCATCCCGCAGACCTGGGAGAGCGTCGCCCAGGACGGCGACGACGACGGCGACACCGACCCGCAGAACGTCTTCGACTCGGCGCTGAGCACGGCGGCGCTCCTCTGCGGCAAGGGCGCCGTCGACATGGCCGACCCGAAGACCGAGCACGACGCGGTCTTCCGCTACAACCACTCGGAGCAGTACGTCACCGACGTACTGAACGCCAAGGCGGAGTACGACGCCCTGGGCGACATCTCCGGGCCGATCAACGCCTCCGGAAAGGCCAAGCAGATCATCAAGGCCGCCAAGTCGCAGAAGGGCCAGCCCTATTCGTGGGGCGGCGGGGACACCCTGGGCCCCGGGTACGGCATCTGCTGCTCCCCGGGCGGCTACTCCGGGCGGGGCATCAAGGGCTTCGACTGCTCGGGTCTGACCGAGTACGCCTACGGGAGGGTGGGCATCATGATCGGGACCACCGCACAGGCGCAGCACGACAGCGGGAAGGTGCGGGTCACCCACCAGCGGAACCTGAAGGGCGCGCAGCCGGGCGACCTGCTGTTCTTCTCGGACAACCCGGGGAGCGGGAAAGGGATATTCCACGTGTCCATCTATCTGGGCGGCAACCGGCAGATAGAGGCGCCGAAACCGAACGACGTCGTCAAGGAGTCCGACGTCCGGATGGGTTCGCTCGACAGCATCGGACACCTGAAGTGACCGGCGCGGAGCGCTCCGGCCTGGTGATGCTCGCCATGGCGGCGGTGCTGTCGGTGGTCGGCGTCATACTGCTCTGGCCCGACATGAGCGGAGGCCGGGCCCCGGTGGCGCGCCCCCCGGCCACCTCGCCGGCCCCGTCCCCCACGACGGCCGCCCCCTCGCCCGCGGCCACCGCCACGGCCGGGCCGAAGCCCAGCCCCTCCCGCACCACCGAGGCGCCCTCGGCGTCCCCGTCCCCCTCTGCCTCCGCCTCCAAGGACGGCGACGCCCTGGCGGGGCCGGTCAGCGACGCGGCCCTGCTGAACGCGCTGCGGCTGAGCCGCCGGGCGGACATCCCGCCCAGGCTGGAGGAACGCCTGGTGGACCTCGGCGGGAAGGTCCTGCTCGCCGACGTCACCGGCACGGGCCGCAAGGCGTTCCCGGACTACTTCAAGGGCGCGTCGGCCACGGACCGCTGGCGCGACTGCCGCATCCGCGCGGGCGTCGGGGAACGCTACGACAACCGCGCCGACGCGGCCCTCATCCACCTGGTGTGGGCCGGTACGAGCCCGGAGGGCGAACGCGACGACCGCCGCCCGGCGACGGTCCTGCTGGTGCGGGACGTGGACGGCACGTGGGCACCGCAGGTACGGGAGGAGGAGAGCTGAGGGCGGGGGCAGCAGCCCGCCGCTACCGCGAGAAGCGCCCCATGGCCCGGCGGTACGTGCCCATGCCCAGCAGCAGGGGCTTGGACGGAGCGGACGGGCGGCGCGCGCCTTCGGCCGCGTCGGCGACGGCCGAGGAGGAACGCCCGGCCACGAAGACGGTGGCGGGATGGCCGTTCACCAGGATCTCGTGCGCGGCGTCGACGACGAAGCCCGCCGCGCCCAGCCCGTCACGGTACGCGTCCGCTCCCCGGCGCGAGCTGAGCAGCACCAGTCGCCCGGTCTCCGGGCGCAGGACCCGCGCGAGCGACTTCGCGACGGCGCGGGCGAACTCCTCGGGCGGGAACGGCAGTTCCTCGTGCTCCCCCCAGGGCGGATCGGTCACGACGACGTCGACCGCCCCGTCCGGAATGGACGGGAGAGTCAGGGCGTCCTCGGAGAGAAACCGCACACGCTCGTCCCGTGCCGGCTCGCCCGGAAATCCGCCCCGGTGCGCGTCGATATCCGTATCGGAATAAATGATCTCGCGGGCCGGCATGTCGAGGCGGGCCCATACGAAGGACCCGCTGCCGGCGAATGGGTCGAGATAAACGTCCTGCGGTCCCGGCTGCGAAGCGAGGACGAGCATGGAGGACAGTTCGTGCGAAACGGCCCCGGGGCTCTTCTTCGGCCGCGCCGTTTTCGGGAGCCTTGCGCAGAACAGCAGCTCTCGCATGTCGAGCCGGCCGACCACCCAGTACTCCTGGCACATGCCCCGGGGCTCGACCCGGAGCCCCGTGCGCGAGGAGACCATTCCCTCGATGTCCGCGCGGGCAGCGGGCGCGATGGAGGAGAGCTCGCCGTCGATGTGCGCCATGAGCCGGAACCCGGGGGTGCGCGCGGGCAGCGCGGGGAAAGCCTCCCTGCCCAGCAGGGAGGACAGCCGGCGGGCGCTCTGATCGACATCCTTTCGCGGTGTCGCCGCAATGACGATGAACGCGTTCTTCGCGAACGGAATTTTCGCCACTTGTTCCGCACTCGACGTGGAGTCGAAAATGGCCGCGCTGTCATCCTGATAATGCACGCTGAAGTCGTCGACGAAATTGGAGAGGGCGTCGACGACCAGTTCGCTGGTACCGGCCGGGTACTGAATGAAATAGCGCACCCAGTTACACTACCCGACCCGGGAGAGAGCCGCGCCGCTCGCTCCCTCCCGGGCCGGAGGCGCTCATGAACGGGATTCGGCCTCGTCCTCGGCGAACAGACCACGGGCGGCCGCGACCGCCGCGGCTCCGAGCGCGGCGAAGGTCTGCTCGGCGGACAGGGTGTCGTCGGTCGCGACGAACAGCGCCGCCGCCCGCAGGGAGCGCACATCGGCGAGCGCGAACAGCACCGCCGCCTCCATCTCCGTGGCCAGGACCCCGGCCGCGCGCAGCCCCGCCCATCGGCCGCGCCAGTACTCGGCCAGCGGGAAGCCCTCCGGCTTCTCCGCGTAGTAGGCGTCCTTGCAGTGCGTACGGCCCACGAAGTGCTTGAAGCCGCTCTCCTCCGCGGCGCCCACGATCGCTCTCAGCAGACCGAAGTCGGGCACTGCGGGGTATTCCGCGGGGAGGTACTGGTGACTGGCGCCCTCGTCCCGGACGCAACCGGTGGAGATCACCACGTGTCCGGCGTTGATGTGCCGCTGGATGGAGCCGCACGTCCCCACGCGCACGAACCGGCCGACACCCAGTTGAGCCAGCTCCTCGACCGCGATGGCGGTGCTCGGCCCCCCGATGCCCGTCGAGCACACGAGGAGGGGCCTCCCCTCGAACTCCGTCTCCGCCACGACGTAACCGCGCCGCTGCCACTGCCCGGTGACCTTGCCCAGATGCGCGGCGAGCGGAGGTACCCGGTCGGGGTCGCCCGTGAGGATGGCGGCGTCGGCGACGGAGTCGATCTCTCCCAGATGGTGCAGGTGCATCAGATGCTCCCGGATTCGCGAGGGGTGCCTTCTCCAGGAGAGGCGAAGGGGCTGACCATGGCCAGTGCGGCGTCTTCAAGCGTGCTCCACGGATAGGCGGCCGCGTTGGCGGTACCCGCCTCACGCAGGGCAGAAACCCGCGCCGGGTCGGCCAGGACGTCCGCCAGCGCCTCGCCGATGACCTGAGGAGCCACGTGGTGGAGCCGCTGGCCGAGGCGGCCGATGCCCACATCGGCGGCGGGCAGCAGCACGCCCCCCTTGCCGACCGCGTCACCCATGATCGCCTCGTCGTCGGTGTGCAGCAGCGGCACCCCGCACGCCTGGCCCTCGATGATCACCTGCTCCACGTCGCCGCTGTGCGGCACGTTGAGCAGGACGTCGCAGACGTTGATCCGGTCCACGTACGAGAAGCTCGCGGGGAGGACCGGGAGTCCGCCCGGGCCTTCACCCCGGGAGCCCGGGCCGCTGGTCCGGACCCCGCGTTGTTCGTCGTACCCGTCCGTCGAGGGGAACAGCAGTCGGTCACCGACGCCGTAGCGCCTGCCGAGCTCGCGCAGGTCCCAGTGCCCCTGCGGCAGACAGTGCAGGTAGAGCCGCAGGTCCCGGCCGGGCAGCAGGCGGACCGCCTCGGCGAAGCCGGCCACCGCCCGCGCCACCTGCTTGCGTTCGGTGTTGGTGGCGAACACGCCCACCACCGAGGCGTCGGCCAGCCCCGCGTGGGCGCGCAGCGCCTCGCGGTCGGTGGCGGGCCGGAACTCCTGTGGATCCACGCCCGGGGGGGCGTAGCCGGCCACGGCGATGCCTTCGCTCTCCAGGTAGGCGGCGCCCGTGCGGGACGTGGCCCACACCGCCGCGCAGGAGCGCTGCGCGTCCAGGTAGGTGCTGCTCACCGGCAGGCCGTCGAAGCACACATAGCTGACGGTGGGGCCGGTCCAGCCGGCCTGTCTGAACAGCTCGACGCATTCCAGCGCGTTGTAGGCGTCCATGTTGAGCAGCAGCACGTCCGGCCGGACCGTCCGGAAGAACTCGGGAAGTGTGTCGGTCCACCTCCCGCCCTGCTCGGCGGGCCAGACCGCGTAGGGCAGACCCGCCGGAATGTCGCTGGAACGTGCCTTGATCCCGTAGCAGGCCACGTCGTGACCGCCGCGTACCAGGCCCGCCGCGATGTGCGACGTGGTGCGGCCGAACCCGCTGGTCAGCGTGGGGGAGTCGGCGAAAATCGCGACCGTCATGCCGTCACCACCGGGGGAGGGCGTCGAGGCCCAGCTTGTTCACGACGTACTGCTCGTTCTTCCGCGCGCCGGCTTCCTTCTCCTTGGCGTGGTCAAGCCCTCGCCCCCGGTCATTGACCGGTGTGTGGTTCTGGTGGAAGACCCCGACCGCCGGGTCGTAGACCATGCGCGCGCCCGCCTGTGCCGCGCGGCCGGCGAACTCCACCTCGTGGAACCCCCAGCCCGTCATCCGGGCGTCGAACGGCTGGTCGTGCTCGTCCGTGCTGAGCGTCGTCACGAGCTCACGGCTGTAGCTCAGACTGGCGCCCCAGAACGCCGTCCAGAGCACGCCCTCCCTGGCCCCGCCGTCGGCACCGGCCAGGTGGGCGCGGCGGCAGGTGCTCAGCTCCCAGGTCATCTCGTCACCCTCGAACTTGGCGCCCGCCACCACGGTCGGGCCGGACCCGGTGTGCCAGGCCACGTGGCGCCGTACGAAGTCGGGGCGTACCCGGACGTCGTCCACCTGGATGAAGACGGCGGTTTCCGGGTCGGAGCCCGCGATGCACTCGTTCCAGCGCCGGGCGCTCAGGTAATCGGCCTCGTGCTCACGGCGCAGCACCCGCACGCGGAAGGGAAGCTTCCCGGCCGCCTCCTCCAGCGCCTCCGCGGTGCCGTCCGTGCCGCCGTCGTCCAGGACGGTGAACTCCAGACGGTCCATGGGCCAGTCCTGGGCGCTCAGGTCGTCGGCCAGCGCGAGGATCTTCGCGCGCTGGTTGTAGGTCATCGTGAAGACGGTGACGAGGGGCTGCGTGGTCACAGGCATCAGAGCTTTCCTTGCGTGGTGCTGTCGTTCAGAGCACGGACGAACCGGCGGGCCGCGTGCTCGGCATCGCGTCGCACCGGATGGACGAAGGGGACGTCGCCGCGCTGATGGGCCTTGGCCACGGACGAAGCGGCGTGGTACGGCCGGTAGCGGTTGAACGCGGTCATGTGGGCGGGGTAGTCGGAGCCGCGCAGCCCCAGCGCGTCCACCAGGGTGGGCAGCAGGACCTCTTGCAGCGTGAATGATCTGCCCGGCTCCTGGTTCCGCGCGACGAACTCACGCAGGCGCGGATACCAAGGGCTGTCGAGCAGGGTGTGGACGTACCGGGGCGTGAACACCTGACCGGGGCTGAACGCCTCGTTCGTGTGTTCCATACCGAGGATGTCGAGGAGTTCCGGCAGCTCCGGGCGGAGGCTCCGGTACGGGCGCCAGCGCGAGGTCCGCGGGGTCTTGCGGGCGAATCGCGGGGCCAGGTAGTCGTTGTCGGCCATGGCGGACGCCAGGAAGTCCTCGAAGCCCTCGTTGACGAAGGCCATGTCGGACTCGACGTTGACCACGTGGTCGTAGTCCCGGTCGGCCGCCCACTCGAGCATGTCGAAGAAGAACGGGGTCACCTTGGCGTACAGCAGTGGCCTGCTGCACTCCATCCGCTCGACGTCCACGGGGGCCCGCCGGCCGACGGCACCCGCGGGCCCCGAGTCGTACCAGTAGATGTCGGCGGCGGGGCAGAACCGCCTGATCCCGCGCACCAGATCGTCGGCGTACTCGTCCGGAGCGTGGTCCAGGACCACGAAGCACAGTCGGCCGGCCACGTCAGCCCGCCTCGGGGGACGGCGCCATCAGGCGCGCCGCCGTGACGAGTTCGGCAAGACCGCTGTCGAGCGTGTGGCGGGTGGTGAAACCAAGGCTGCGGATCTTCTCGTAGGACACGCCGTAGTCCCGCTGGTCCGCGTCCTTGCCGAACTCCTCGAACCGGAGGTCGTAGGGCACCATGCGCTGGATGCGCCGGGCCAGTTCGGCCTTGGTGCAGTTCATGCTCTCGTGCCCGACGTTGAAGACCTCGTCCGCCATCGCCTTCCAGGAGTCCAGGGCGAACGCGATGGACAGGGCCATGTCGTGGACATGGATGAAGGTGCGCCGGAACCCGCCCTCGTAGACCGTGATGCCTCCGCCGTGGACGGCCTGCTGGACGAAGTCGTTGGGGAGGAGGTCGAAGCGCATCCGAGGGCTGACACCGAACGCGGTGGCATACCGGTAGACCACGCAGTTCCCCGCGCCCAGCACCAGCTCCTCACCCTCCAGCTTGGTGCTGCCGTACAGACTCAGAGGGGCGGTGGGCGTCGTCTCCGTGCACATCTCGGACGGGATCGCCCCGTAGACGCTGCCGGTCGACGCGAAGACCAGACGCTGGTCGGGCCGGCGCAGATCGAGCAGCAGCTTCGTGCCGTTGACGTTGGTGTTCACCGCGCGCTCCGGCTCGCGCAGGCAAGCCGGATATCCGACCACGGCGGCCAGGTGGACGATGGCGTCCACACCCTCCAGGGCAGACGCGAGAACGGTCGCGTCGCAGGCATCGCCGTGGACGAACTCGAAGCCGGGGCGCGGGACGCACGGCAGCAGACCCTGTCCGCCGACGTGCAGTTCGTCCAGTACGCGCACCTGGTGGCCCTGGTCGAGCAGAACCGGAACCAGTGCGGACCCGACGTACCCGGCTCCCCCCGTGACAAGTATGTGCATGATCTCCTCTTCGGATGAATCCCTACTGGGCCGACAACGGCGCTTCGGGGTGTTCCAGCAACACCGTCCTGATGAGCTCCCCGCTGGGGAGCCCGTACTCGTGCACCACTTCCAGGTCCACGTTGAAGGGCTCCAGTTCCAGGTAGAAGCCGTTGCCGTACAGATCGCGCGGGGTGTGCTTCCCCGTGGGCTTGTCGATGTTGCGCCGCTCCCCGGCGGGGATGTCCGCCTGCCCGTCCGTGATCAGCACGTAGCGGTAGCGGGTGAGCTTGCCCAGGACGGCCGCGACGTGCTCGAAGGACATCAGGTAGAGCGCCATCGAGATCACGCACAGGTCGCCGTCCGGCAGCTCGTCCTCGACGAGGTCCCGGACCATGAACTCGTGGCGCTCGTCCGCGTACTGCGCACGGTTGTGCTCGATCAGGCGGTCGTAGATGTCCACACCGATGTAATGCGTGTCCCCCAGATCGGTCTCCGAGGCCAGCTTGTGGTCACCGCAGGCCAGATCGACGATCCGGCGGATCTCCGGGTGACTGCGGACGAAGGAGGCCAGGAACTCGCGGTACGGCAGGGTGAGTTCCGACGGGGAGTCCGAGTAGTAGCGCGCGCCCTCGGGCGACCGCCCCCACTGGTTGTTCTCGTACACCCACCCGTAGAGCTGCTCCCGGTACGCACGGCTGTTGCCGGGCAGGGGAGCGGGAGGGGTCACCATGTCAGCCATTGAGCACCTCACGCAGGCAGTCGGCCACGTAGGCCGCGTCGTTCGCGGGCATGTCGGGGTAGATCGGCGGGCAGATGTGAGCGGGGCAGATCCGGTCGGCACCGGGGAAGGGACCGGCCGCGTACGAGCGGAAGGCGTCCTGCAGATGGCAGGGCGTCTGGTAGACGTAGCCGCCGAGAGCGATGCCGAACTTCTCGTCGAGACGGCGCTGCACGTCCTGCGGACGGTGCCGCTCCAGCTCGACGATGTACTTGTACCTGTTGTGGACCGCGCCGTCGGGCGGAGTGAGCAGCCGGACCCCTTCGATCCCGGCCAGCCGCTCGTCGTACACCGCGGCCACCGCGTTGCGTCCGGCGATCATCTCGTCCAGCCGGCGCAGCTGGACGCGGCCGACGATGGCCTGCATCTCGGTCAGGCGCCAGTTGTACCCCGTCGTGGACATCGTTCCGTCGGGGTTCTTGGCGTGATCGCGGAGCAGCCGTGCCGTGTCGCGTATCCGCTCGTCGTCGGTGGCGATGAGACCGCCCTCGCCGCTCGTCATGACCTTGGTGCTGAACAGCGAGAAGGCGGCGGCGACGCCGAAGGTACCGGCACGGCGGCCCCGGTAGGAGGCTCCCGCGGCGTGCGCCGCGTCCTCGACGAGCGGCACGCCCCGTTCCTCGCAGAGCCGGGCCAGGTCGACGGTCCGCGGCGACACGAGACCGCCGATGTGCACCGTGACCACGGCACGCGTGCGCGGCCCGATCCTGGCCTCCACGTCCTCCACGCTCACGGACATGTCGTCCGACGTGTCCGCGAAGACGGGCACGGCGCCCGCGCGCAGCACGGACACGACGGTGGCCCCGAACGTATTGGTCGGCACCACCACCTCGCCGCCCTCCACACCGACAGCGCGCAGCGCGATCTCCAGCGCGGCGGTCCCACTGGCGACCGAGACCGCGTGCCGGGTTCCGGTGTACGCGGCGAAATCCGTCTCCAGCGCCTCACCGTGCGCCGACATGGTCAGGTGCCGCTGATCGCGGAAGAGCCGGCCGACCTCATCGGTGATGTACTGGATATCAGCTTCGTGGAAGCTGTAGCTGAAGGACGGTATGCACTTTTCTGACACAGCTGACCGGCCCCCCGGGAACCATGGGTTAGTAGATCTGGATGTATGCGGGTCCCGAATACTCACGGAATATCGAGCATCGTGCCGACCGTGGGATTCACTTGTTCCTGGAGTGACAGGTAGCGATAGAAGACTTCTTCGTCGATACCCCACTCCTTCAGGCGCAGCGGCGAGAACTGGGTGTCGTACCGGTAGTCACCGGACAGGTCGTAGGCCCAGATGGCCACGGGAACGAATTCCGGTTGCAATTGCGCGATGTAGTCCCGGGTCGCCTCGTAGTCCGCCAGCTCGGTCACACCTCCGATGAGGAGGTAGGTGACCACCTTGATGCCGCGGTCGCGGAGCAGGCGGACGGCCTTCTCGATGCGTTGCAGATCGGTGCGCTTGTTGAACGACTTGAGCAGGTCCCGGGTGATGCCCTCGACACCGATCTTCACCCGTTCGACGCCCAGTTCCACGAGCTGGTCGGCGATCTGCGGGGTGATCATGTCGACCCGTGTGTCGATGGTGTAGGACTTGCGCACGCCGGCCTCGCGCAACGCGTCCGAAAGCGCGGCGAGCCGCTTCCGGGGGGCGTAGGTGAAGGTCAGGTCCGTCAGGTAGACGCCCTGCTCGGGGCGGCGCGCGATGTCCGCGACCACGGTGTCGAGGTCCACGAACCTGACCCGTTCGTCGAGTTCGCCGTACAGCTGCTGCACGAGGCAGAAGGAGCACGGGAACCGGCAGCCGAACGAGGTCATGACGAAGTCCGTCTGCTGCTCGGCGGGGTAGAGCCGGCCGAGGTTCGGCACGACGTTCAACGGAATGGGCCGCGGCGGCACGTAGCCGGTGGGGCGCTTCCGGATGATGTCGACGATCTGCTCGGAGGGCTCGCCCCCGAGTACGCAGTCGAAGTCGTCCTGGAACCGCTGCCTGTCCAAGGTGAAGAAATGGCCCACCCCGACCGTGTAGACGCCCAGCTGTCTGAAAAGCTTGGAGTAGTGGGCAGCGATGAAGGGATTGCCCCAGTCCTTGGTGGCGATCAGCGGCTCGCCTCCGAGAATGACGACCGCCTTCGGGTTGAAGGACATGACGATCTCGGCGACCTCGCCGTAGAGGCTTCCCTTTCCGTCCACGGCGTCCACGAACGGCTGGTAGTTCTGGAACATCCACTTCATGGACCAGTACCGCTTGCCGGGTGTGTGGTCGGCGTTGTAGACCACGTGTGAGACACCGGCCTCTTCGAGAAAGGCCGAAAGATAGGTCAGCGAGGGCGCCGCACGATTGTTGTGGCTTCCGCAGAAGCGGTAGTACGGCGGGGCGAGAAGGACAACATCGACCTCGTCCATGCAGGTTCCCTTCGGCCTGGATGGGTTGGATCTAATCGACGAGCTGATTTTCGACGCGCAGCCACTCGGTCATCTCCGCGATGCCGTCACGAGGCGCTCGCTCGGGCTTCCACCCCAGCAGCTTCCGCGCCTTGCGGATGTCGCTGATGTACACGTCCTGGTCACCGGTGCGCCGCGGTTCGTACGTGGCCGGCACGCCCCGGCCCGCCAGTTCGGCGAGCAGCGGGCCGAACTCCCCCCACACCGATACGGAGAACTCGGGGCCCCCGCCGATGTTGAACACCTCGCCGAGGCCCTGCCCGTCTGCCAGCACCCGGCGCATGGCGGCGACCAGGTCGTCGATGTGCAGCAGGTCGCGCACCTGGAGGCCGTCGCCGTAGATGGTGACCGGGTTGCCCAGCAGCGTGGACTTGACCAGCCAGCTGACCCAGCCCTGGTCCACCGTGCCGTTCTGCCACTTGCCGTAGATGCAGGACATGCGGAACACGGTGGTGGCCAGGCCGTAGGTGTACGCGTAGTCCTGTACGTACAGGTCCGCCGCCAGTTTGGACACGCCGTAGGGGGTCGTGGCCAGGGTCGGGAAGTCCTCGGCGATGCCGTCCGGGTGCTCGGGGAGGACGTAGCGGGTCTCGGTCCGCTCCGTACGGAGCCGCTCAAGGCTCCCGTACACCTTGTTGGTGGAGGTGAAGAGGACCCGTGCGTCGGCCGCGTGCTTGCGTACGGCTTCCAGGACGTTGAGGGTGCCCCGGGCATTGATCTCGAAGTCGACCGCCGGATGGGCCACCGAGTCGGTGACGGCCACCTGGGCGGCCAGATGGGCCACGGCCTGCGGGCGGCAGTCGGCCACCACGGCGGCCAGCCCCTCCGCGTCGCGGACGTCCACCGGGCGGAAGTCGACCCGTTCGGCCGCGACGGGGTCCTCCAGCAGCGCCTGGAGGTTACGGAGGCTGCCGCGACGGGAGAGGTTGTCGACCACCGTCACCTCGTGGCCGGCCCGGACCAGCGCCGCCGTCAGGTTGCAGCCGATGAAACCGGCGCCGCCCGTGACAAGTGCCCTCATGACTGCTTCCCCTTCTCCTGGTGAGTCGCGAGGATCAGCTCGCGCTCGAAGAGCACGCCGAAGTCGTTGTCGTCGGTGTGCTGGGCCGCCGCTTCGACGCACGTCTCGGCGCCGCCCTCGACGGCCGCCAGTCGCAAGCTCTGGATGGCCGCGTACCGGACACGTCCCGCGCCGTCGGTGCGCAGGGAGCGGGCGACCTCGCCCAGCGCGGCGGCAGCGCGCCGCTTGCGTGCCTGTGCACCCAGGGCCGCCACGGCCTCGGCGCGCACGACATCCTGCGGGTGCTGGCGTGAGACGGCGACGATGTCCGCGGTCGCCGCGTCGACCCGCTCGCTGTCGTCCCCGTTCTCCGCGAGCATGCCCCAGCACCAGACGGCGGCACGCGCCGTTCGGTAGTCCTCGTGGGCCAGCCGGTCCGTGACGGCGCGCAGCAGCGCGGGGCGGCCTTCGGCGCTGCCGATCTCGCCGAGGAAGTACACCGCGTCGCGTGCCACCGCCTCGTTGCCGTCGGCCACACACTGCTCCAGCAGGTCGAGAGCCCTCTCCCGGCCTTCCCGGGTGCCGGACAGGCCGAGGGCCAGCGCGGCGAACGGAAGCGACTCGTCCGGGATCGCGCCCGGCCGGGCGAGCGTCCGGATCAGCTCCGGGACGGCCGTCCCCCCGAGCCTGGCGAGCGACCAGGCGCACTCGTCCCGCGCGTAGAAGGACGGGTCGGCGAGCCCGCGCACCAGATACGGGACCGACTCCGGGTAGTCCAGGCGGCCCAAGGCCCCGGCCATGCGCCACCGCACGTCGAAGTCCCAGTACTCCAGCAGGTAGCGCCCGAGCAGGGGCACCGTCGCCCGCACCTGCGGCTCGCGCCACAGACTGCCCAGCGTCATGCCGGCCGACATGGCCTCCGGCCATGCGACGAAGTCACCTTCCAGGGCCCGCACGGCCTCGCGCACCCGGTCCTCGGTGCTCCGCCCGTCCGGAGCGAGGAACTGCCGGTCGTTGCGCAGCTCGTGGCCGTAGTGGTAGACCCGCGCTCCCGGCTCGAACCGGATCCAGCGGCTTCCCTCCGGCAGGATCTGCTTGGTCCAGTGGTGGTCCTCGAGCTCGATGACGCTCTCGTCGAACGGCTGCTTCTCCCACGACGCGATGCTGAAGGCGGAGTTCGCGTTCCAGAAGTCGGAGTCCCTCGTCTCGGAACGCGGCTGGATGTCCGAGAAGATGTCCAGGTCGCGCTTGTCGAGGAACTTGGCGTTGACCGGGTAGATCTGTCCGCCGTACACCCCGAGGACGTCCGGGCTCCGCAGCGGCCGGATCAGGTTCTCCAGCCACCGCTCGTCGGACGGAATGGCGTGGGCGCTCACCACCACCACGTGATCCCCAGTGCACGCCTCGATCGACCGGTTGAGCGCCGCACCGGGCTTGTAGTCCGTGATGTCGACCAGCTTGTCGGCGTACGGCGCCGCGATGGCGCGGGAGTCGTCGGTGGAGCTGTTGTCCACGGCAACGATCTCCACGGGCACCGAGCACCGCTGGGCACGGATCGCGCGCAGCACGGCGCCGAGATGTACCGCCTCGTTCCGGAACCGGACGATGACACTGAGCTTCTGCATGGTCGTGCTCACTTCCTGACCGCTTCGGCCAGAGCGTCGGCCACAAGGTCGATGTCGGTGTCGGGCATTCCGGCGTACGTGGGGAGCCAGAAGGCCCGGCTGGCGATTTCCTGGGCGACGGGGCAGTCGGCGGTGTAAGGGGCGAGCACCGGTTGCTCGTGCAGTGGGGGCCAGACGGCACGGGCGTCGACACCGCGCGAGCGCAGGTGGTCCAGGACCGCGGGCCGCCGCTCCGCCGTCGTCGTGACGGTGTGCAACCAGCAGGAATATTCGGCCCAGGACGCGGTCGGACGAGGGGCGTAGACCGACGCATCGATGCGCTCCGTGTAGCGGCGCGCGACGTCCCTCCGGGCTCCGATGAGCTCGTCCCACCGATCGAGCTGTCCCAGTCCCAGCGAGGCGGTGAGGCTGGTCATCCGGAAATTGCGGCCCACGACCTCATGGACGTAGGGCTTCTTCGGCGTCATGCCGTGATTGGCCAATAGGCGCATCACTGACAGGAGTTCGTCCGAGTCGGTGCCGACGCTGCCGCCTTCACCGGTCGTGATCGCCTTGTTCGCGTGAAAGCTGAAGACGGAGGCGTCGCCCTGCCCTCCGACCAGTGAGCCCTTGTACCGCGCGCCGTGTGCCTCGGCGGCGTCCTGGATCACCGGGACGCCGATGTCGCGCAGCGCGTCGTAATCCGCGGGGTGCCCCAGCACGTCCACGGCGATGACCGCCTTGGTACGCCCTGTCAGGGCGGCCCGCACCGCCTGTGGCGAGATCGTCCAGGTCTCCGGGTCGATGTCGACCAGGACCGGCACGGCCCCCACGGCGAGCACGGTGGTCGCCGGGGCCGCGAAGGTGAAGGCGGGGACGATGACCTCGTCACCCGGTCCGACACCGAGGGCGCGCAGAGCGAGTTCGAGAGCCAGAGTCCCGTTGGCGACGGCGATCGTGTGCCGGCGCCCGACCCGGGTGGACAAGCCTTCCTCGAAGCGGCTGACGATGCCACCCGTCCCCGAGATCCATCCGTCCTCGAGTGCTTGCTGTACGTAGGAGCGCTCGAGTGCGCTGAGGTTCGGCCGCGCCAGCGGCACCTTGACGGGCGGGAGGGTTACGGGGCGCATACTCATCCGAGCCGCTCTATTCGCTCGGAGCCGTGCCCATGCTGCTCGGCGAACCAGGCGACCGTGTCCTTCAGACCCACTTCCGCGGATACCCCGGGTGCCCAGTCGAGAAGTTCGGCGGCCCGGGAGATATCGGGCCGGCGCTGCTCGGGATCGTCTTCGGGCCGCTCCACAAAGGTGATCGTCGTGTCGGAACCACAGATCTGGCGCACGAGTTCGGCGAGCTCCAGAACCGTCATCTCCTGCGGGTTGCCCAGATTGACGGGGCCCGCGCTGCCCGAATCGAGCAGCCTGACCAGCCCCTCCACGAGATCGGACACATAGCAGACGGAGCGTGACTGCGCCCCCGTACCGGCGACGGTGATCGGCTCGTTCGCGAGCGCCTGCCGGACGAACGTGGGGATCGCGCGACCGTCGTGGGCGCGCATGTGAGGGCCGTACGTATTGAAGATGCGGGCGATCGCGGTGTCCACGCCCCGGGTGCGGTGGTAGGCCATCACCGCTGCTTCGGCGAACCGCTTCGCCTCGTCGTACACCGAGCGCGGCCCGATGGGGTTGACGTTGCCCCAGTAGCCCTCGTGCTGCGGATGGATCAGCGGGTCACCGTACACCTCACTGGTCGAGGCCAGGAGGTAACGCGCTCCCTTCCGCTCGGCCAGGTCCAGTGTGTTGAACGTGCCCAGTGACCCGGAACGGAGTGTTTCCAGGGGAAGCCGGAGATAGTCGACCGGACTCGCCGGCGAGGCGAAATGCAATACGGCGTGCACGTCGCCGTCGATGTCGAAGGGCTCGCTCACGTCCTGCCTGAGAAGACTGAACTCCGGCAGGGCGGAAAGGCCGGCGACGTTCGCTTCGTTGCCTGTCGAAAAATTGTCCAGACAGATGACTTCACATCCGTCCGCCAGCAGTCGGCGGCACATATGAGAGCCAAGAAAGCCGGCTCCGCCGGCCACGACGATACGTCTCCGCACCTATCCCCCTAAGTACAGACGCTGAACAGACGACAAGTGACGCGGGAATCGACGTCCCGGGCTTCAACCCGCCCGTCGCTTCCGGCGCCACCGCCTATGCCTCCGGACTATCGCACTGGCTCTCAAGAGGTGTCAACGACGTACTTCACACCACCGGTTGCCCCGTCACTGCCGCAACTGTGCCGCTCGGGCGCCATCTTGACTATCCGTCGCCTCGTGGCTCCGGGCGTCGTCCACACACTCCCGGACGTGCGAAGCGCATCAACATCCCATCGCACCAAGGGAATCAAGGGGCTCCCTCTTCCTGCCATCGCAAACGCAATGTCACTCACGCTCCGGCGCGGCGACTCGAACCAAAGCAGCACACGGGGCAGCCGACCGCCACGGGCGCCGCCAGGTGGCGCCCGCCCCGTCCGCGACCGAAGCCGCATCCACGAGCCGGCGGACGGGCCGGAGGAACTATGTCTGGTTTACGGCGATCCACACATGAAATGCACAGGGCCTACTCATCCGGGAACGAGCAGATAGGAGAGAACCCGAAACGTCCGGGCCCGGACCGTTGCACCGCATTGCAGACCCGGATACGACCACGGGAGCGAACGGCCTCGGTATCGATGGGCCGGAAACGCGTCAATAGCACGTGTGCGTGCCGCGCCACCTCGAGATGCGGTTGCAGCGCTATGGGCTGTCCCACGATGCCCGGCGCGAACAGCCCTTAGGGCCACGAAAGAGGAGCTCGTCCGTCGGCCGCGACACCCCCGTAAACCCGGTAGTACAGATCCCCCACGGTGATATTGGCGGTAATGGTACGCGCCTCCAGCCAACGCTCAGATGTGGATGTCCCCTGGGTTATGGCGGCCATTCCGCCCATTCGCGATGCCGCGTCGGCGACCTGGTTGGCGACGTGGGCCGCATGAGTGGCGGCCAGCCGCTGTCTGGCATTCGGTTCCAGTTCGGAGGCCTGCCCGTGACTCGCGCGACGCCAAACGTCGGCGGTGGCCTCATGCAGAAAACTGCGCGCAGCGAGCAGCTGGGCGTAGGAGTGGCCCAGAAGTTGGTGCTTCATCTGTTCGGCGTCGGGCCGCACGTGCCGGGAGGCCAAGGAGTCCAGACAGGCGAATCCGATGCCCAGGCTCACCGCACCCATCGCCCTCGGGATCAGGAAGCGGTAACGCCGCCGGGTGTGACTGCTTTGATCATCGGTGACGTCGAATGTTATCCGCTGTCGCGGTACTGGGACGGCGTCTATCGACACGGGGGCGGTACTGGCTCCGGCCAGACCCACGGGAACCCATGGCGAGCCGAGCTGACATTCCGAGCGGTGCACGAGCGCGACGGCGGTCGCGGCGGGGTGACCGCCTTCCACCGTGCAGCCCAGTGCCACCCAGGTGGCATGGGTCACTCCGCTCGCCATGTCCCAGGAACCGGACAGGATGAACCCATCCCCTGAGGGCGTGAGAGTTCCGCTGTTGGCGCCCGCGTAGGAAATCAGCGGATGCGAGCCAGACCATATCTCGTGCGCACCAGCGGGCGGCAGTTCGAAACTGAACAGTCCTCCGGCCACCCCGACGCATGCGGTCCAGCCCAGAGTGCCGTTGATGTAGGCGAGGTCCTCGATCACGGCGAGGGCAGCGGGCCCCTCCATCTCGAAACCCCCGTACTCCTCGGGGACGAGTGCGGTGAATACACCGGCCTTTTCGAGAAGGTTCAGCTGTTCCTCGAATATCGCACTGCCGCTACCGAATTCGCCCGCAGCGATAAGCTGTGGCCATATTTCGGACCATACGGAGTCAGTAGCAGAAAAAGTGCTTGACCACGGGCGCGCTCGGGTCATCGGAAGTCTCCTGACTCAGTAGCTTTCTGTGGAAGATCAGCAGAGTAGCCGATGCGGGCGGGAGGAGACGCGCCGTTTCGATTGCGCTGGATCCGGGCGTGCCGGAGCCGCAGCACCGCGTCGATGATGCGCCCGCCGCAGGCAATAGAGAGTCGCCCACTGCCACTGCGGCCCGGAGGAATGGATTCCGGTCGTCCGGACTTGACCCACAGAATGCACTTACGTTCCCACTCGCCCCGCCTGCCCAGTTCATTCAAGCCCATTCGGTGCAGGGCGCGAACCACACTCCCGGGCCCTGCACCGGCGGCGGGCTGCCGGCAGGCTGCATGACCGCCCAGTGGATGCCGATGGCCCCCGGCCCGAGCAGGCCCCCAGCACCGGTCCCGGTGCCGAGCCGCCCTGCAGCGCGAGGCAGAGAAAAGGAAAAAGCCCCAGGTCACGGCGAGTGAGTCCTGGGGCTGATCCGAGCCGCCTTCGGGATTCGAACCCGAGACCTACGCATTACGAGACCGAGAGCGATCGTACCGGGTGGTGCCGCGCCATGCTTCCTGATGACGTTTCCCCAAATCAGACCATGTGCGCCAGTCTTCCCCGTACGGCCTCGTACTGGCTCGTCCAAAGGCGTCTGTCCACCGGCCGTCCACCGGAGCGCCCCTTCGGGCAGCTTCCAGTGACCATTCAGTTGCGCATGTGGGACGAGCCGAACCGACGTGGCCCTCCGACCGAAGCGCTTGTCAGAGTCTCACAACTGCTGCTCACGCTCTCGGCGACCTCCTCGCGCGATGACGCGACCCGGCCGATGCGGGTGGTGCGGCACGCGGACGGTGACCTCGTACGGAATCGGGTCAGCGTCCCTCGGGCGCGGTGGACCACAGGCGGTCTGGGTCGTCGCGCCACTCCAACCACTTCGGATCGTTCAGGACTCCGTCGGGGTCAGGGATGCCGAGCGCTTCGAGGAAGACGACCAGATCGTGGTCGGAGTAGGCGGTGCCCAGGATCTCGTCACGGCCTCAGCGGTAAACCGTGACCCGCCGGCCGCCCACCGCCGAGGGACGATGGACGACGACCGGCGCGCTGCGCATGCGCTCCACCCCGCAGTCGGTTTCCATGCCTGGCCATCGTGCGCGCTGGCCGTCGATCACCCCGCCCGCCGGGCGGCCGGGGTCGCGCTGTGGACGTTGCGCTGGGCCAGCTCCTTCAGTTCCATCCGGGCAGCCGGGGTTCCTTCCGATCCTCTCCAGAACGGGTGGTCGGCGATCCGGGCCGACAGCTCCAGCAGACGGCGGCGGCCTTCGGTCGGGCTGGCGGCCGAGGAACCATCCGCGAGCTGCCGGTAGGTGCTGTACCAGGCGGTCTGGTCACGTAGGAGGTCAGGGGGGAAGTCGTACGGGCGCATAGCAACTATTAGATCGGATGTTCGATTACAAGGGCAATCGGCCACGCAGGCGTCTTCCGCTACCCCTCAGCGTGTGTCCCGTGCCACCGATCTTTGGTCTCGTGCCACCGAACTTTGACGGACGCGACTTTGTGTCATCGAAGTTTGATCACGCCTGCTCAGGAGCCAGTGCCGCCTCCAGGAGCTGCACGGAGGTGGCCTGCGTCTGGTCCGGTGAAGTCGTCAGTCGAGCTGGGGCGACAGGCGCCGGCAGTCTTGCCACTTCGGCGGCCGTCGCCCCGGCGTGTCCGCCCCGGAGGTCCGGAGGGGATGGTGCGGGGTCAGTCCCAGGCGGAATCGGCCAGGTTGAACTTGCCGGGCTGAGCATCCTTGTGGAACCGCAGGCCGTCGTCCCAGAGCATCAGGGGCCGGCCGGTTTCGCGGTCCTTCTGCCAGATCTCGTAGTAGTTGCCCATGTCGTAGAAGGTGACCGGTTCGGCCTTGGAGGCGATCGGGGTGAGCCAGCCGTTCTTCGAGTCGAGCCATTTACCCTTCTCGGTAGCACAGGTGACCTGGAGGTAGCCGCCCCAGTCACCATCCTTGGACCACGCCCCGTCGGCGACCCTCACCCACAACGTGGTGCCCTGGCCGTGCCACCGCTCGCCCTCGGTCAGCAGGACGTGCTCGCCCTTGCTCTCGTCCCACCGCGCAGTGGGAGCGACCTCCCGGATGCCCAGGCGGCCGCCGTCCTTGAAGCGCACTGTGGTCTCGGAGGACCGCCGGGGACGGTAGCGGGTGTCGGGCAGCTCGGCTTTGGACGTCTCGATCTCGAAGACGCTCCACGCGAACTTCCGCAGGGACTCGTTGCCCTGCTCGCTGACCTCCCGGTCGGTGCGCACGAACTCCTTGAACGCCTCCTCGTCACCGGCGGCGTCCTGGACCCGCGCCACGATCCGGCGGAGACGCTCCCCCTCGGAGCCGGCCGCGTGCACCTTCGCCGTCTCCCGCCCCTTCTCCTGCGCGGCGGGGTCGAACCCGATGCGGGGCCCCCTGTCCCCCTTGTTTCGCTGCGGCGTGAGGTAGGTCAGGATCTGCTCGTCGACGCGCCGCTTCTTCTCCTCCTGGTGGGTCGCCTCGATCTCAGCCACCTTCTGCGGGTCCAGCTCCTTCACCTCTGTCGGTGCGTTCTCGTCGGAGAAGATCATGAAGCTGCGCTTGCGCGGGTATCCCATGAAAGCCCCAATCGGTTACGAAGTGGCACGAGTCGTTACGTTACGTGTGAACAATAGGGCCGGGTTCGCGGCGCGAGCGGGGCCCGGGCGCCACCCGATCGAGTGCCCGGAGTCCAAGGTCGAGCCCGACTCGACGCGCGCCTCGGAGCGCCGCGCTGGGGGCCGAGGGGACCAGCATCGCTCAGACTTCGATGGCACGAGCTCAAGGTTCGTTGGCACAGGACACTGTCCCCTGACAGATAATCTTGACCGATTAGCAAGCGATCTTGACCGACCGTGGCGAAGCGATGGCACGCACCCTTGTTCGCCAGGAGGTACGGCCGCTCGCGAGTGCCCGATTGCGAATGAGCGACCGTACCTCTTGGCGGTCAGGCGTTCGGAGCCCGGAACGCGGTGAGACGGGCGATGCCTTCCTCGACCGACTTCCAGGAGCCGGTGAAGGTGAGGATGGCGACTGCGCTGTTGGGGAAGCCCGAGCGGTTCATGCGAGACATGAGATCGCCTTCGGCCTCACCCGCGAGCGCCTCAGCCAGACCCTGTAGACCGGGGTTGTGGCCGACCACCACGAGTTCGGCCACGTCCTCCGAGGTCTCGTTGAGGACAGCGATGATCTCACCGACGCTGGCCTCGTACAGGCGCTCCTCGTAAACGGTCCGGGGACGCTCGGCGAGTTCGGGAACGATGAGTTTCCAGGTCTCCTTGGTGCACGCCGCGGTCGACACGACGGCGAGATCGGGGGTGGCGCCGCTGCCGACGAGCCATCGACCGGTCTCCGGGGCCTCCTTCCGACCCTGATGCGACAGCGGACGCTCGTGATCGTCCCCGTCGTTCTCCTCCGACTTGGCGTGACGAACGAGCACGATCCTGCGCGTCGGATCCGTGGACACGGCGCTCTCCCTCCATGCGACAACCCGGTCGATTCGACGCTAATGAAGCCCACCCTCCAACAAGGACAGAACTCGCTCCCATCATCCGAAAGAGCTCGGATCACGAGTCGCTAGGGGAAGCCTCATCTGACGCAACACCCCCCGCGGGTCAATGGCACGTGTCAATCGGTCAAGATCGGATGACAGAGGACACCCTCAGCGTGAACCAGCCCCACCAGATGGTCCGGCGCACACTAGAGGTGGAATAACCAGGGCGTTCGTTCGATTGGCTTCCTTGCAGAGATCGCGGGAGGGGGCGCTGGTGGCTGAGCTGATGATGTTCCGGCAGGACGCGGAGGGACGGGATGTCGAGCTGGCCGGCTCGACGGTTGCGCTGGAGGTGGAGCTGCAGCGGCGGGTCGAGGCCGGCCTGGAGCAGATGCTGGGCGTCCGTTTCCTGGCCTCGGAGTATCCGACCGGGCCTTGGCACCGGGGGCGGATCGACACCCTGGGGCTCGATGAGAACGGCAGCCCGGTGGTGATCGAGTTCAAGAAGGGCTCGGACAGCGGGGTGATGTCCCAGGCTGTCTCCTACCTGTCCTGGCTGGAGTCGGCGCACCACGAGTTCGAGGCGCTCGTGCGGAAGGTGCTGGGGGCGGAGGTGGCCGAGTCCGTCGACTGGCGTCGTCCGCGGATGATCTGCGTCGCGGCGGGCTTCTCGCACCACGACCGGGTGGCGGTGCAGAGGTTGCCCGAGCGGATTGACCTGGTGCGCTACCGGATCTTCGACGGTGGCCTGCTGGGGCTGCTGCTCGTGGACTCCGCGACCGGCTTCCCGAGCGCTGCCTCGCCTCGCCGGGGCCGGGAGCGGGCCCCCGTCGTGGACAGCGTGCCGACGGCTTCGGTGGTCTCTCCGCCTGCGGGTGGAGGAGCGGTGCCGGAGTGCCTGCGGGACCTGTACGCGGAACTGGACGAGGCGCTCACGGCATGGGGCGAGGTGGAGGTGGCGTCCCTGCGGCACTACATCGCCTATCGGCGGTTGGTGAACGTGGCGTCGGTGATCTTCCGTCCGAAGCACGAGGCGATACTGGTGTACCTCAGACTCGACCCGGACACGGTCGAGTTGGAGGAGGGCTTCACCCGGGACATGCGCGGTATCGGGCACCTCGGGACCGGCGACTTGGAGGTGCGCGTCGTCTCGGCAGCCGACTTGGAGAAGGCGGCGCCGCTGATCCGGCGGGCGTTCGAGGCGGCCTGACGTAACAGGAGGGGCGGCTGGTGCATCGGTTAGTCGATGCTCCAGCCGCCCCTTTGGCGTCTGTGGGCCGCCGGCCCTGGCCTCTCTTCGCTCTCACGCTCATGCCTCCGGTCCGGCCAGCTCGAAGTCGTCCTTCGTCAGTTCGGCCCGCAGCCGCTCCTCCGCGACGTCGGCGTAGTGCGCGGACAGCTCGACGCCCACGAAGCGGCGTCCCTCGCGCAGGGCCGCGACCCCGGTGGAGCCGCTGCCGGTGAACGGGTCGAGGACGGTGCCGCCCTCGGGGCAGACCTGGACGAGCTGCTGCATGACCTCGACCGGCTTCTGGGTGATGTGAACCCGGCCCTTGCGGGGCTGGGAGGCGATGTAGTGGCCGGGCAGGTAGAGATCGCGGGTGTTGTCGAGGGAGCCCTTGACGCCCCAGATGATGAACTCCGAGTCCTGCTTCGGCCCGCCCTTGCGGGGCCGGCTGGACGGCTTGATCCACGGAATCGTGCCGCTCCAGGTCCATCCCGCCATCTGCAGGGCGTCGGAGGTGGTCGGCTCCTGTCGCCAGTCGGTGAAGACCATCGCGACCGCGTGCTCGGTCGAGGCCCGGTACGCCTCGGTGAGCAGTTCGGTGAGCCAGGAGCGGTAGGAGCGCTGGTCACGGTTCTCACCCGGGAAGTTGGCGAGGTCGTGCGCCGAGTTGCTCGTGACGTACTTGGCACGTGCGGTACGGCCGGTCCGGTCGGAGCTGGTGCGGCCCCCGGAGTTGTACGGCGGATCGGTGATCACCGCCTGGACGCTCTCGTCCGGGAGGGACTTCAGGACGATCAGGGCGTCGCCTCGGTGCAGCGTGTAGCTCATGGGGAGGGCCTCTCTTCGGGCGCGGCGGAGTCTGGACCTGCTCCGGACAGCGCTCAACGGCGTGCATCCGGTGCGAGGTTGCAGCGGAGGTTAACGGCGAATTCCGGCCGCGCCTAACGAGGTGGCTCCCTGCTTCGGGCCCCTGAATGGCAGTCGTTTGGCGCGGCCGGAATCCCGGTCTACTGTCTCGCCGTGCCACCGGGAAGGAGCACTGCTCCACCCCCGTTGAGCTGTGCTTATCCGTGCTGTCTCGTCCAATCGAGCAGCGTCGGAGGCATGTTGCCCATCGTCCGCGAGTGCCGTGAGGAGGCTCCTGTGCATTGCCTGAGATTACGAGCGCGGCTGGCTGCCGCGCGTGACCTGAAACCGGCGTCCTGGAGCTACCAACTCCTCTGACGCGGGCCCGCCGAGAGGCGGATGCACATCGGCGCGGTGCCGACGGCTTTGCACGAGAGGTCGGCACCGCGTCTCCTTCGAACACCGAGGAGCCGCTGCGATGCAGCATGCCCTGACACACCCGCGCCCCGACCCACCTCCGTCGTCTGGTCCGCACCGCCGTCGCGCTGAACGGCGGCGGCCGTGAAGAAGACGACGGGAGCCCTCGTCGGTCTGTGCGCCACCGGACCGCTCCTGCTGGCACTGCCGATCCTCGGCATCGGCGCCGGGACCGCCTCGGCCTCGTGCTCGACCGACAGTGCACAGGGTGTGGACGCCTCCGCCGTCGCCAAGCAGGTGAAGGCCATCCTGGACGGCGGCGACAAGGGCTCGGTCTCCGTACCGGGTCTGGACGCGCCAGCCGACCAAGTGCCCAACGCCAAGACGATCCAGGCCACGGGTGTCGCGATGAACCTCCCCGCCCGAGGGCAGGTCGTCGCCCTGGCGACCGCGCTGCAGGAGAGCGGCCTGCGGAACCTGACCTACGGCGACCGCGATTCGCTGGGCCTCTTCCAGCAGCGGCCGTCGATGGGCTGGGGCACAGCCAGCCAGATCCTCGACCCGGTGCACGCCTCGACGAAGTTCTACGAGGGGCTCAAGAAGGTCTCCGGCTGGCAGTCCCTCTCTGTCACCCAGGCCGCGCAGGCGGTACAGAAGTCGGGCTTCCCGGAGGCGTACGCCAAATGGGAGCCGCTGGCCACCGCCCTGCAGAAGGCCATCGAGCCCCTGCTGCAGAAGGCCGGCGGCGCATCGCCGAGCCCGTCGCCGTCCGGCTCTGCCGACACCGGCAGCCCCTCTCCCGATTCCGCGGGGGGTTGTTCGGCGGACGGCGACGGGACGGACTTCGGCACCATCCCGGCGGGCGCCCTGCCGGACGAGTACAAGATTCCCGCCTCCGCGCCGCCGAAGGTACAGACGGCGATCCGGTGGGCGCTCGGCCAGCTCGGCACCCCGTATCAGTGGGGCGGCACGTGCACCGACTCCCACGGCAAGAACCCGATGGGCCGCTGCGACTGCTCCTCCCTGATGCAGGGCGCGTACAAGGCCGCCGGGGTCACCCTGACGCGGACCACGTACACGCAGGTCAAGGACGGCAAGGCCGTCTCGGTCGATGCCCTCAAGCCGGGCGACCTCCTCTTCACCGAGGGGACGGCCGCCGTACCGGAACACGTCGGGATGGCGATCGGGCAGGGCCTGATCGTCCACGCCCCGCACACCGGTGACGTCGTACGGATCACCACCGTCGCGTCCTGGAAATCGCGGATTCTCGCGGCCCGCCGAGTCGTCTGACCGGCGCTCCTCCCCCTCCTCACCTCCCCTCGCACCGCTGGTTCGCCCCTCCGGGCTTTGGCGTGCGCTCATTCGAACTGGAGTTCCCGTGTATCTCGCTGAACAGGTCATACAGCTCGCCTACGACCCCGGAATCAAGCCCAACGAGGGCGGGCTCCCTGGCCTCAACGTCCTCAAGCAGGTGATGGGCTCGATCAACTTGTTCGGACTCATCGCCGTGGTCGGAGCCCTCGCCGTCAGTGCGGGCGTGTGGGCCTGGGGTCACCACTCCGGTGGTCACCAGGCCGAGGCGAACGGGAAGAAGGGCGTGCTGGTCAGCGCGGGCGCGGCCCTGCTGCTCGGTGCGGCCAACGGTGTAGTGGCGTTCTTCTCGACGCTCGGGACGCAGGTCCACTGATGGCTCAGCACTCCACCCACCCCGGCGGCGCATCTCGCGTGCGCCGCCGGGCGCTGCTCGGCACTGCCGTCCTGGCGGTGCTCGTCGCCCTCGCCGGCCTGGCCGCCTACCTCACCCGCGAGGGCCGAAGCCCCTCCGATACTGCGGCGCCACCGCCGAGTTCGCCCACGGCATCCTCGTCGACCGCGGCGCCGTCCGGGCCGCACACCCGGCCCCGCGCTCTGCCCGTTCCGCCGAAAACCCACGACCCGATCACGTACGGGAAGGCCGCCGCCGCAGCGCTGTGGTCGTACGACACCCGTGCGTACGCGCAGCCCGAGCTGCGCAAGGCGCTGCGCGGCTGGCTGACCACGGAGTCGAAGTACGCCGACCCGGCCTCCGTCGACCAGGCGGTCCCCTCGGCCGTGCTGTGGAAGGAGATGGCGGCCAACAAGCAGGTCGCCACCGCCAAGATCAACGAGGGGCACTTCCCGCACGCCTTCACCCAGGCCCTCCAGGACGACCCCGGGGCGATCACCCAGGCGTACGTCTACGCCGTCACGGTCTCCGGCAAGCAGTCGATTCGCTGGAAGGGCTCGGCTGCCGGCGGCGCGGAGAGCCGGTCCACCACCCTCGCGGTCCAGTGCCGGCCCAACCACTCCTGCGCCCTGGTCGGCGTCATGCCGTCCGTCGCGCCCTGACCCTCGCCCCAGAACGGAGGTACGACCCATGGGAGTCTGCGACTTCCCGCTGATGGACAAGGTGTGCGGCGCTGTCGACTTCGCCACCAACCCCGCCGGCACCGTCACCGACGGTCTCGGCGCGTGGATCGCGAAGTCGGCGGGCGAGCTGGCGTCCAGCGCGGCCGACCTTGCCGCCAAGGCCGTCAACAAGACGACGGCCATCGACCTCAACGCCGGGTGGTTCCGCGACAACTACGAGCTGCTGCTGCCCATCGGCCTCGCCCTGACCGTCGGCATCTTCTGCATCCAGCTCATGACCGCGGCCTGGCGCCGAGACGAACGTGCCCTCGCCAAGGCGGCGTTCGGCACCATGACCGGAGTCCTGTTCAGCTTCTCCGCCATCGCTTTCACGACCGTCGCCATCACCGTGGTGGACGCGCTGTCCGACGGCCTCTTCAAAGCCGCCAACACCTCGATCGACGACGCGATCCGTCGTGTGATCAAGGTTGATCAGATGGGGGCCATGTACGGCCTCGGCTGGGGTGTGCCCGCGCTGGTGGCCTTCGGGTGCGCGATCGGGGCCTTCCTCTACTGGGGCGTGATGGTGGCCCGCAAGGTCGGCGTCCTGATCATGGTCGCGCTCGCGGTGTTCGCCGGGGCGGGCGGCGGCTGGGAAGTCGCCAAACGGTGGCGGCGCGGCTGGATCGAGGCCACCGGCACCCTGATCGTCTCCAAGCTGTTGATGACCGTGGTCTTCCTCATCGGCGTCTCCGCCATGGGCAAGACCGACGCCAGCGACGGAATGGCGGCCCTGTCCGACGCGATGGCCGGCATCGTCGTGATGGTCCTGGTGTTGCTCTGCCCCTACGCGACGTACAAGTTCGTCCACTGGGCCAGCGACGGCGGCGGCCACGACGACATGCACCGCACCGGTGTCGCCGGCATGGCGGTCGCCGCAGGAGCCGCGAAGACCGCAGGCAGCCTCGCGCTGCGGGCCGGTACCGGCGCCCCCGCTCCGCAGGGTCCGAACCAGGTCCCCGGCGCGGGCACCGATGGCGTCGCCTCCGGCATCAACCCCTCCGGCGGCAACCTCAGCAAGGAGGGCATCGACGCCGGGCCGCCCAAGCAGCAGACCCGCTTCCGGTACGGCGAAGACCCGGACGCGAGCGGCGACAAGGGCCGGGCTCTGATCCAGCGTCCCGGGATCCCGCCGCTGATCACACGTCCTGGCGAGGACGAACCGGAAGGGTCCGAATCGGCTGCCCAAGGCGTTGCGGGCGGCTCCGGTCACCTCGCAGCCGCATCGGCTCCGGGCGGCGACATGACCTCCATGCCGCCGGCCGACCCCGGACCTTCGGCCTCGGGCACTCCGGCTTCCGGGTCCGGTCCGTCGGCCACCGGCTCCGCGACGCCGACGAACTGGGTGTATCCCACCCAGCCGCCGTCGGGTTCCTGACCCACATCCCCGGGGGCGGGCCGCACTCCACGGCCCGCCCCCGCCCCCACCAGCAGGAAGGTTTCGCCATGACGTCCAGAAGAGCGCCGCGCGCCCCGTCCTCCGCCCGCTCTCACCGTCTGGAACCACCATGTCCGGCAAGCACCAGTCCTCCACGCCCACCGTGAAGTTCCCGCACCGCAGCAGGCGCGGCGTCCTGCTCGGCCTGTCCGTCCCGCAGTTGGCCGTCGCCGGGCTCACCGGCCTTCTCCTTCTCGCCGTGATCCTCGCCCGCGGTGTGGTCGGCGCCCTCCAGCTCATCCCGCTGTGGGCCGTGATCGCCCTGCTCGTCTTCGTCCGCCACCGAGGCCGTGCTCTGGCGGACTGGGCCCCGATCGTCGTCCGGTACGCGCTGCGCCGGATGCGAGGCCAGCTCGTCTGGCTCACCCGGCCCTCTCGCCGGCCGACCCGCGAGGGCCTGCTCCACCTTCCCGGCACCGCTGCCAGCCTGCGCGTGACCACTGCTCCCGACGGCAAGTACGGCGCCGTCCACAACCCGCACACCGGGACGCTGACCGCGGTGGTCAAGGTCTCCTCCCGCGCCTACGCCCTGCTCGACCCCGGCACCCAGCAGGCCAACGTCGGCGGCTGGGGACGCGCGCTGGCAGCTCTCGCCCGTACCGGGCAGATCGCCCGCATCCAGGTGATCGAGCGCACCGTCCCCGACTCCGGCGACGCGCTGCGCCGCTACTGGGAAGAGCACGGCCGCCCCGACACCCCGATGGCCGGCGCGATCTACAACGAGCTGATCCAGAGCGCCGGTCCCGCAGCCGCCCCGCACGAGGCGTACGTCGCGGTGTCCCTGGACACCAAGGCGGCCCGTCGGCTGATCAACCAGGCTGGCGGCGGTCTCACCGGTGCCTTCAGCGTCCTCGCCCAGCTCACCTCCACGTTCGACCAGGCGGCGCGGACCGCCGGTCTCACCCCGACGGGCTGGCTCACCGCCCGCGAGATCGCCGCCGTGGTGCGCACCTCCTACGACCCGAAGGCGCTGGCGACACTCGACCGCTGGTCCACGGCCGGTCGCCCCGAGGCCGAGCCCGCCGCCGCCGGCCCCGTCGTGGTCGTCGAGAAGGCGGACCACATCGCAACCGACTCCGCCGTGCACGCCACCTACTGGGTGGAGAACTGGCCGCGCACCGAGACCAGCGCCGGCTTCCTGCACCAGCTCCTGTTCACCGGCGGGGTGCGGCGCACGCTGTCGCTCTCCTACGAGCCGAAGAACCTCGACGCCGCCCTGCGCGACGTGCAGCGCAAGAAGTCCAGCGTGATCGCCGACGCCGCCGAACGGGCCCGGCGCGGCCAGGTCGACTCCGAGGCGGACTCGATCGAGTACCAGGACATCAAGTCCCGCGAACGCCAGCTCATCGCCGGGCACGCCGACGTCGCCCTGACCGGTCTGCTGACCGTCTCGGCCGACACCGAGGACGAGCTGCGCACCGCCTGCGCCGTCGTGGAGACCGCCGCTGTCGGCGCCCAGCTCGATCTGAGGCCGCTGACCTGGCAGCAGGCCGAGGCGTTCACCGCCGCCGCCCTGCCGCTCGCGCTCGCTGCCTGACCCTTCCCTTCGAAAGAGCACCCTCATGTCCCGCACCGCCAGCCCGACCGCGCAGGACTTCGTGCCCTTCGCCACCGCCGCGCTCGACTTCCACCGGGCGCTCAACATCCCGGGCGGCCCGCTGGTCACCACCCGGGCCGAGCTGGACGCCCTGCACGCCCACCTCGTCTCGCTGTACGGGCTGCTCGACGCCCACACCGGTCGCACCGGGCAGCTCGTCGCGGTCGAGGGCGACCAGCTCCGTACCGCCCGCACCCGCATCTGGCAGGCCGCCGAGCACCTCCACGCCGCCTACCACGCGGCGCCCCGGCCGGACTCCGGCGAGATCCCCGCACCAGAGGCGTGCCAGGCCAACCTTCCGGAGGGAGCACCGGAACTGACCATCTGCCAGCGCCACCAGCGCACCGCTCATCTCGTCCGGCGGCGCACCACCCCGGCCGACCTGCACGCACCGTTCACCGGCCTCGTCCGCCGCTGACCCACCCCTCATCTGGAGAAACGCTCATGCCCCGTACCCGCGCCAGCGCCTCCCCCCTGTTCGTGCCCCGTAAGACGACACGCGCCGAACAGCGAGCCGCCCGAGCCGGTTTCACCGAAGCCCGCCGCCAGGCACGCCTCGCCGGAAACCCGCCCAAGCACCGCGCCGAGCAGACCCTCGACCCGGATCTGCGGCCCACCTACCCGCCCGCCGGTCGTCCCGGTCCGGCCTCCGCCCGCGGCGGCAAGCTCGCCCTGCCCGCCCACCGGATGACCACCGCCACAGCCAGCGGCGCGTACCCGTTCGTCGCCGAGGGCGGCCTGGGCGCCGAAGGGGTGTTCATCGGCCGCGATGTGCACGCGGAGGCGGCCTTCTGCTTCGACCCGTTCTCGCTCTACAACAGCGGCAGGGTGGAGGGCTTCACCAACCCCAACGCGGTCCTGGCCGGGATCATCGGCATGGGCAAGTCGGCGCTGGCGAAGTCGATCGCCACCCGGTCGATCGCCCACGGCTACCGGATCTACATCCCCTGCGATCCCAAGGGGGAGTGGACCGGCGTTTCGCATGCCCTCGGCGGCTACAGCATCGCCCTGGGCCCGGGGCTCCCCGGCCGGTTGAACCCGCTGGACGCTCCGGCCCGTCCCGCCTCCGTGAGCGAGGAGGACTGGTTCACGGAGGTTCGCAAGCGCCGTCTGCTGCTGCTGGCCAGCCTCGCCCGCACCGTGCTGAAGCGCGACCTGCTGCCGATGGAGCACACCGCCCTCGACCTGGCCCTGGATCTGGTCGTCGCTGACGCCGTCGCCCGGGGCACGGTGCCGCTGCTCGGCGAGATCGCGCACGTACTCGGCTCCCCCGAACGCCTCGACCACGCCCTCGGCCACCAGGCGGGGCACCTCGGTTCAGCCGCCCAGGACCTCGCCCACGCCCTGCGACGGCTCGTGCACGGCGACTTGAGCGGCATGTTCGACGCGCCGAGCACCGTGTCGTTCGACCCGACCACACCGATGCTGTCCATCGATCTCTCCCGTCTCGGCGGCTCCGGTGACGACACGGCACTGGTGCTCGCGATGACGTGCGCGAGCGCGTGGATGGAGTCAGCCCTCAGTGATCCCGATGGTGGTCGGCGCTGGGTGATCTACGACGAGGCGTGGCGGCTGATGCGGCACGTCGGGCTGCTGGAGCGGATGCAGAGCCAGTGGAAGCTCTCCCGAGGGCTGGGCATCGCGAACCTGATGGTGATCCACCGGCTCAGCGACTTGCTCTCGGCGGGCGACGCCGGTTCACGCGGCCGGGTCCTGGCCGAGGGGCTCCTCGCGGACTGCAGCACGCGCATCATCTACCGCCAGGAGCCCGACCAGCTCGCCGCCGCTGCCTCTCTGCTCGGCCTGACCGGCGTCGAGACCCAGGCGGTGTCCGCCCTGACCAAGGGCCGAGGTCTGTGGAAGGTCGCAGGCCGCTCGTTCATCACCCAGCACATCCTCCACCCGGCCGAGCGGGAGCTGTTCGACACAGACGCCCGCATGGCCGCCTAGCCCAACGACCAGCACAGCAACGGGAATCGATCATGTCTGCTTCTTCCACTCCTTCCTCCGGTGACAACCAGCCGTCGCAGGCCACCGACCCTTTGGCGTGGCGACGGCACCTCCCGGCACTGGCCTCGGCCGCCGCCGGGATCAACGAGGCGTGCGACGCCTGGGACGCGGTTTCGGACTCCCTCTGCGACGCGGACGGCTGGCCGCTGGACGACAAGGTCTACGGGGACGGGAAGGTCAAGCGGGACGCCGAAGCGTGGAAGCACGCCGAGGTGTTCCTCGACCACGGACCCGAGGTGCTGGCCGGGGTCCGCGCCGCCGCCGACGGCCCCGACTACGTCGAGGGGCCGATCAGTGACGACCTCCGTCGGATACGCGGGATCGACACCATCCTGTTCCGGGCGGAGGAACTGCGGCACGAATGGGCCGACGTCATGGCGCTTATGGACGGTTCGCAGCCGAGCGTGCTCCACCTCTACAAGGAGCATGCCGAGGAGCACCGCAACACCGAAGGCTGGCACTACTCACACGAACTCGGCTCCAAGGGACCGGCGTTGGTGCGCGTCGGCGAATACCTCGCTCACCGAGCGGACACCGAACGGCCGGCGCAGACCGAGCGGGCTCGCGTCGCCCTGACCCGCTCGACGCACAACGCCCCTGCCGGATCACCTGCTTCGCCCCAGCTCCCGCCGGCATCGCAACCGCCGGCTCCCGGTCGCTCGCGGTGATCCCTAGCACGCAGTCACGGCAGCGCCAAACTGCCCGATCACCAGATCCTCGTGGTCCACCGCGCTCCTTCAAGCTCCACGCCCCGTCGGCTCCCGCCGTGCGGCGGGACGTTCGCAACGGAGAACTCCATGCACCTCGAAACCTCGCTCCCGACCGCCGTGTCCGATCCGCGTCGCATTCAGGCTGCCCTCTGTTCCGCGCTCGGGCAGCGCGGCCTGGAGGGCACCGTCGAGTACGGCCTCAGCGACTACATCGTCCACGCCGAGCTTCCCGACGGCAGTTCGCTGATCATCTCGCCCCCGCAGGAGCCACCCTCCGAGCACCCCGAGACCCCGGAAAGCTGGATGGTCACCCGGCACCGGTCCGCCGAGCCCGCCGTCTACGAGGTGATCTACGACTCCGAGCCGGACGGTCCGCATGCGCGTCACGGCGGCAGCGTGCCGGATCTCCTCTCCGCTGTCGACGCCCGCCTGGACCAGCTTGGCGTACCGACACGCCAGGAGCAGGAACGTTCCGGCGAGGCGCGCGCCGCCACCGTGCTCCCGCCCGACTCCGCTCCATCCCGGGCGAGGGTCGCTCTCGCCTCTTCGCCGTCGGTCGGCCAGCGCGTGCTCCCGACCGGTCCGCCGCCGGAGTCTTCCGCGCGGGCCGCGCCGCCGCCGGCCAGTTCCTCATCCGCTCCCCGGCTCTGACCGACCGCGATCCAGGAGTCCTCCGTGCACCGCACCCTCAGAACTGATCCGCCCGTCGCCCGCACCTGTAACCGCACCCGCCTCGGATGGATCTGCCATGCCCAGCCACTACGACGTGCTGCCCGACCTGGCCTTCGGCCACCACCCCGTCCACGGCATCGTCGCCGCGAACCCGAAGAACCTCGCGGCCAGCACCTGGATGCTCAGGGGATTCGACTTCCATCCCGTCCCCGACCAGCCGACGTTGTACGCGCTAGCCGACCAGAACCGTGACGGACACGGCCGTACGAGCCGGGCCATCGAGCTGCTGCGCAAGGCCGGCTACCAGGTCGACGTGGACGTCGCCCTTGACCCTGCGCTGGCGCCCGAAACGGCACAGGTACGCGACCGCGGTCCGCTCGGTGAACCAGACGTCGCCTTCGCCGATCACCCGCAGCTCGGCATCGTCGCAGCCTTCGACGACCGTGTCTCCGGCCTCAGCGGGCTGGCGCTGGTGGAGGACGGCTGGCGGCACAACTCGAGCCTGGACATCTACACGCTCCCCGCGACCACCGATCGCGTCGAGGCGCTGGAGAAAGTCGCCGCCGCCACGGTGGCCCTGCACCGTTCGGGGCTCCAGGTCGCAGTGCAGCCCCGCCTCGCTCAGGAGGTGACGGCTCGGCCCCGCCCTGCTGCCACGCCGACCACCGGCCGTGAGCGCGGTCGTGGTCCCGCCCGCGCGTCTCCGTTGAGCGCCGCCGCACTCGCCGCCAGCCCGGCCCGTGCCGGAATCCCGGGCAGGGCGCCGGTCCCCGCCGCCGTCTCCACACCGGCGGTCCGGCCGGTTGACCCCCGCGTCGCGTACTCCCGCGACCGCTGATCCGACTCCTCAAGGAGGCCCTTCCATGGCAGTGAAGACGATCTGGCCTATCGACCACACCTGCGGTCACCATGCCGACCGCGACCTGTCCGACCGACCGGCTGACCGACGCGCCGGCTTCGCCGAGTGGCTCGCCAGGCAGGAGTGCACGGACTGCTGGCGCGCCTCGAACGAGGGCGACGAGCAGGACAAGGCCGCCTGGCTCAAAGCGAAGCGCGCCGAGGAGCAGACGGCGTCCGAAGCCTGGTCCGAGCAGTACCGGATGCCTCCCCTGGAGGGAACCGAGCGGGCCGTTCCCTGGGGCGTGCGCTGTCGTCACCAGATCCTGACCAACGCCTACACCGCACTGGTCACCGAAGGCACAACCAGCGAAGCGGAGTGGGCGGAGATCGAGGAGAACGCCCGTACGGTGACCCGTGCCGGGTGGTGGATAGACCAGAGGTCGTCCGAGCCCGAAGACCTCACCGAACTGCTCCGAGCCGCCACCGGGGCCGACCGGCCGACAGAGAATCCCTTCTTCTGACCGACCGGGTGCCCTGCTGCGGCGGGGCACCCGGCTGACCGCCACCGTGCGGCCTCTACCAGCGAATCTCGGCCGGACCAAACCCCGGATTTGCCGGACGCTCTGCCCACTGGCCCACCTCCAACGGGTCCTTCGCTCCCTCTGCCCCGGAGACTTCCGTGCCTACCTCGATCACCATCACGTCCGAGTTCAGCGGCAGCGTCGTTGCCAAGGGCGCTACTGATGACCTCTCCGCGCAGCTCCTCCGTCACGCCGGTTTCAAGCAGATCGACGACTGGCACGGCCGACGCCATCGCCTGCCCACCACCACTCCGCTCGCCGACCAGGTCGCCATCGCCAGCCACGCGGCCGAGATGCTTCGAGCTGCTCGCTATGACGTCACCCTTCCGCCGTCCCTCGACACGGCCCGGATGAGCCCTCCGGTGCATGCGCTGGGGCCCTACGCCGCCGGAGCCGAACTCCTCAGCATCACGGACCAGATCCGTGCGGCCGAAGACGGAGCCAGCCTTCAGCGGGCAGTCGACCACCTCCTTCACCCCGAGCACGGTGCGCTGGAGCGTGTCCGGGAGGCGCTGGAAGCAGCGGGAGAACAGGTCAACGACCTGGACGACGACGCGTATGCGCTCGCCGACCGGTTCGGCTTCGCCTCGGAGTTCGTCAGCTCGGCCCAGTCCGAACTCGTCGACTCCGAGGCCGAGCTACGCCGCGTCGGCGCCGCTTCGACGAGCTACTCCCCAGCACCGACCGCCCGTGATCACCGTGGTGCCGCTCTCGCCACTTCTCCTGCGGCGAACCAGGCCAAGGTCTCCTCGGCGTCCAGTTCCCCGTCGGCGCCTTGCTCTGCGACGGGTCACCCACCACGCGCCTCACCCCCCCGACGGTGACCCCGGCCGCCCTCTCCGCCGTCGGCCTCCAGTACGTCGCGCGCCCCCGCTCGACTCACCCGTCAAGGACCACTCACCCGAAGAGGCAAACGTGCCCGAGTACTACTCCAGCATCGGCGAGGCCGTCGGTGCGGCCATGCAGCACAACATCCGGCTCGCCCACCGCAGCGCGGCACCGGGCTCCGACAAGCCGCTGCAGGTCAGGCGCCTGCCCAGCGCTTCCGCCGATCCGTACTCGGTTCGCGGGATGATTTCTCGCCTCCACGAGGACGCCTCGCCCGATGAGGTGGCGGGCATCATCGAGGAGGTCAACGGCGCACTGGTCGGGGCTCTGCCCGAGCTGACCGAACTCGTCGCCTCTGCCGCCGACTGGACTCGCGCCCGTCTCGACTTCGACGACCCGCATCACAATCCGACTTTCGAGACGTGGACCCGACTGGCAGCCGCGTACGGGATGCTCCAAGACGTCCGTGAGCAGTTGGAAGTCGCCGAGGACGGTCTCGCTGCCTGTCCCGCAGAGCGCACGGACCCCCGGCACCATCAGATGGTCAACGTCTTGCGCAGCCGGGAGTTGCTCGACGATGTCCTCGGTGCCGAGGCTGCTCCTGTGCCGTCCGCTGCCCAGAACGTCGATTCAGACCGGCAGCGGGCGGCCCGCGCCTCGTCGCCGCACGCCGGAACATCGCCGTCGACCGGCAGCCCGCCGGCCACCGCAGCACCTCCGCCCGCGCCTCGTTCCGCCGGCCGACCCCG
This sequence comes from Streptomyces sp. NPDC057249, assembly GCF_042669245.1. Classification (NCBI taxonomy): domain Bacteria; kingdom Bacillati; phylum Actinomycetota; class Actinomycetes; order Kitasatosporales; family Streptomycetaceae; genus Streptomyces; species Streptomyces sp. NPDC057249. The sequence continues at coordinate 151,321 of NZ_JBHUXS010000001.1, forward strand.
CTGAATCGTTCCACCTCAGACGTCCAGGAGTACCCCCATGATCTGCACGAGAGCCGAGCGCGCCCCGCCCCTGCCCGCTCGCACACCCAAGGAACCGCCGTGCCTTCCCCGCGCACCAGCGCGCCCTCGACCACCACCGGGTCGGACGCGCTCCTCTACCTCCTGTTCGGCATCCTCGGCGCCGCCATGGCCTTCGGCTCCCTGGCCTGGCTGACCGGAAATCTCACCAACACCTTGGTCGGGAGCGGGACATGGTCCCCCTTCCGCATAACGGACGCGCTGCTGCACCCGGAGGTGCTGTGGCCGGCCCTGAGCACCAGCATGCTGATGGTCGGCGCCCGCGTCGTCCCCGCCCTGTTCACCGTTGCCCTGGTCGTCACCGCTGCCGTGCTGTGGATGCGGTGGCGGGCCGGGTCCAAGTCCGGCCTCGCCCGGAAGGCGGACCTGGCGCCGCTGCTGGAAAAGGAAATCGTCGCCAAGGCGAAGAGCCTGCGCCCGAGCCTGGGCGGCCGGGAGAGTAAAAGAGGTCCTGCCCGCTGACCGCGGCATCCTGCTCGGCACCCTCGATCCCGGCCGTGCGGAGGTCCGCGCGTCCTGGGAGGACGTGATCGTTGCGATCATGGCCCCCCGTTCCGGCAAGACGTCCGGGCTGGCGATTCCCGCGATCCTCTCGGCACCGGGCCCGGTCCTGCTCACCAGTAACAAAGCCGCGAACGACGCCTTCACCACCACGGTGGACGCCCGTGCCGAGGTCGGCACGATCTGGACCCTCGATCCGCAGCAGATCGCCCACCACCCGCGTGAGATGTGGTGGGACATCCTCGCTGACGCCCGCGATCTCGCCGGGGCTAAGAGGTTGGCGGGGCACTTCGTGACCGCGAGCGTGGACGAGTCGAGCGGCTCCGACTTCTGGTCCACCGCCGCCAGCAACACCCTCGGTGCCCTCTTCCTCGCCGCCGCGTCCCACCGGCGGCCGATCACCGACGTCCTGGCCTGGCTCGCGATGCCGGCCGACCGCACCCCGGTGGACCTGCTCACCGACGCCGGCCACCATGCGGTCGCCGCCCAGCTCCAGGGCACCGTCTCCGGCGCGACCGAAACGCGCGACGGCATCTATGAGACCGCGAGGCAGTACGCGAGCTGCCTGCTCGACCCGGACGTCGCCGCCTGGGTCACTCCCAACGACGACCTTCCCGAGTTCCAGCCGTTCGCCTTCGCCACGTCCCGCGACACCTTGTACCTGCTGAGCAAGGACGGCGGCGGCAGCGCGTCCGCGATCATCGCTGCAGCGGCCGACGCCGTGATGCGCGCGGCCGTGATCGTGGCCGAGCGCTCCGGCGGGCGACTCGACCCGCCCGCCCTGTGCGTCCTCGACGAGGCAGCGAACGTCTGCCGCATCTCGGACCTCCCTGATCTCTACAGCCACCTGGGCAGCCGAGGCGTCATCCCGATGACGATCCTGCAGTCCTATCGTCAGGGCCAGCGGTGCTGGGGCGAGGCCGGTATGGATGCCCTGTACTCCGCCGCCACCATCAAGATCATCGGATCTGGCATCGACGACGCGGACTTCGCCGACCGGCTCAGCCGTCAGGTCGGCGATCACGACGTCCAGACCACCTCGGTGTCGACCAGCGAGGGCGGGAAGTCCACCTCGGTGAGCATGCGCACGGAACGGATCCTTCCGCCGGACGCCATCCGCGCCCTGCCCAAGGGCAAGGTTCTGCTGCTGGCCACCGGCATCCGGGTCGCCATGCTCAACCTCAAGCCCTGGTACAAGGAGCCCTCCGCCAAGGTGGTCGGCCCGGCTTCCGCTCGCGCCACGAAGGCCATCACCGAGCGTGCCCTCGCGAAGAGCATCGGCCAAGACGATCTTGGACTGTCGGCATGAGCGCGCCCACACCACAGCAGGGGCGGTTGGCCCACGCTCCGGTCGTCCTGCGCGGTGGCCGGTGGTGGCTTGACGGCGAGGCAGGCTCGGTCCCTGCCTCCGATCCCGCCTTCACTGCCGTCTTGGACGACTTCGCGCTGTCGATGGCCGCTGCCGACCAGGCAGTCGCCAACCTCCGCATCCGGCAGGACAAGGCGTCCTGCGCTGATCCCGGAGGCCGGTGGTGAACCCGCTGATGAGTGCCGAGCAGGCGGTCCTCGGTGCCGCACTCCTCGACCCCGAGCAGCTCACGCACCTGGAGTGGCTCGCTGCGGACCACTTCTATCGGCCCGTCCACCAGGCGCTGTTCGCCGCGCTCCGCAAGCTGCGCAACGACGGGCATCCTGCGCTCTCGGCCGCTGGTCCGTTGCCGCTGTCGTGGGTGACCGACGCGGTCGAGGAGGCCGGACAGCACGTGCGCGGGCTGACCGCGGCGTACGCCCACACCCTGATCCAGGCGTGTCCCCGAACCGAGCACGCCCCGGTGTACGGACGCATGGTGCTGGAGGGGGCGATTCACCGCACCGTCGCCCAGCACGCGATCCGTCTCCACCAGGCGGCTCGGGCCGACGCCGTCCAGGGCGAGGTCGAGGGAGCGTTGCGCACGGCGGACGTCCTGACCGGCGTACTCACCGACCTTGCGCGACGCTGGGGAACCGACCCTCGACCGGTCCCACCCACCGCTGGCCCCTCTGCCGCCACGCACATCCCGCCTCCGGCGCAGAGCGGCCAGGTCGCCGAGGACGAGCAATTCCTCCTGGCCGTCCTCGCCGAACAGCCGGGGGCCATGGGCGAGGTGGTGGCCTGGCTGCGGCCGGGAGACTTCGCCGACCCGACCCACGGGCAGCTCTACCGGTGCCTGGGCGCGCTGCACCACCGGGGCGAACCCATCGACCGGATCACCCTGCTCTGGGAGGCCCAGCGACGCGGTCTGCTGGCCGACGGCACTGTGTCGAGCGAGCAGCTGACCGCCGTCTGCGAAGGCATGGTCCCCGGAAGCGCTGACTGGTTCGGACAGCGGGTGATGCGCTCCTCCGTCACGCGCACCGCCGCCGCCTCCGCGCGAGCCATCCGGATCCTGGCCCAGGACGAGGCTCTGGGGCCCGGCCGGCTGATCAACCACGCTCTGCACGAACTCGGTCCGCTCGACGAGGTACGTGCCCGCTGGGTCACCGCGAACAGCAGTCCGGCTCCGAAGACCACGGCATCCGCTCCGTCGGCGGCCGAGCCGCCGCCCGACCGAGTGAAGGCCGCCCGCGCCCGCAGCACACCCCGCCCAGGTGCGTCACCCCCAGCCCCGGCCAGCCATCTCCCCACGCTGTCGACGGCCCGACCACCCTCGCGCGGCCACCCGTGAGGCCCCCTCCCCACCAGCCTCTTCTGCCCCTGGAACTCGTCTTGATCTATCCCATCTCCGCGCCCGCGCTGGACCTACGTCCCACGGCCCCGAGTCTCGCCGCCCCGTTGATCGGGTCTCTCTGCTCGGGGTACGGCGGCCTCGACCTGGGCGTGCAGTCCGCGCTCGGCGGCACGCTCGCCTGGCACGCCGAGGTAGACCCGAACGCCTCACGCATCCTGGCCCGCCACTGGCCCGGCGTCCCGAACCTGGGCGATATCACCGCCGTCGACTGGTCCACCGTCCCCCGGGTGTGCGTCCTGACGGCCGGCTTCCCCTGTCAAAGACGTCTCGGTCGCCGGCCGCCGGGCCGGACTCAGCGCCCAGACCCGCTCCGGGCTCTGGCTGCACGTCGCCCGTGCGGTCGCAGCCCTCCGACCCTGCCTGGTTGTGATCGAGAATGTGCGCGGCCTCCTCACCTCCCCCGCCGGTTCCCCTGGCGACGTGGAACCCTGCCCGTGGTGTCTGGGAGACACCGCAGGTCAGCCTGCTCTGCGGGCACTCGGTGCCGTACTCGGATCCCTGGCCGACCTCGGGTACGACGCGAAGTGGCTCGTGCTTCGTGCCTCCGACGTCGGGGCCCCACACCGCCGCGAGCGGACCTTCCTCGCCGCATGGCCCGCCGGGCACCCTGCTGAAGACGCCGACCAGCAACATCGGGAAGAACGGCGGCAGCCAGCATCCATCGAAGCGGAAGAGCGGGGGGCACGGTCCGAACCTGGCCGACGAGGTCGAGTGGCTGCTGCTGCCGACGCCGAAGGCGTCGGACGGGATCAAGGGCTCGCCGAACCAGCGGCACGGCAATGGCGACATGACGCTGCCCAGCGCGGCTGCGTCTCTGTTGCCGACGCCGAGGGCGAGCGACACGGGCACCCCGGGCCGCCGCCCCGGGAAGGGATGGCGGCCTCCCTTGTCGGCGGTGGTCCTGCCCCTTTGGGCGGAGGAGACGCCGGAGGCGGGGACGCGGACCGGCGATGGGGAGCGTACGGATCCGCCATCACCCGATGGGAGAGCCTCACCCGCCCGGCCCCGGCTCCCACGGACGCGGCCGGTCGGCTCCGCGCGGACTTCGTGGAGTGGATGCAGGGCCTCGACGCCGGCTGGGTCACCGCGACTCCGGGGCTCGGCCGTCCAGCGCAGCTCACCGCGCTCGGCAACGGCGTAGTCCCACAACAGGCTTTGCGCGCCTTGCAGTTGCTGGCACCACCCTTCCCCCGCTGTCCCCGCTGCGCCGACCGATAGCGCTCCACTACCGCGTTTTTCCGGCCGGACCAAACCGCTGATTCTCCGGATCCTCTCGGGCATGTCGCCGTCTCACAGATGGAGCACACCCCCATGGCCGACACCAGCCCGACCTCCCCCGGCCCCGAGCCGTACCGCGTCCCCGACGCAGACCTCGACGACCTCGCCAGCACCCTCGCCAAGACCATGGCCGAGGTCAGGCAGCACGGCGTCATCCTCGACCGCCTCGGCTCCGAGCCCGACCTCGGCGCCATCCAGCCGCCGGACGGCGCTCCGGAAGCCGAGGCGGCTGACGGGAAGAAGCTCGACGGCCCCGCCTCGGTGTTCATCCTCGCCCTGGGCGGCAAGGAGTACGCCGTCGAACTCGCTGCCCTCAGCGACTGGGTGAACTACCTCTTCCTGCCGGTGTACGGCCGGGAGATCAGCACGAGCCGTCCCTGGTGCGCGCACTGGCACGAACACCCCGAGGCCGTCGCCCGGCTCCACGCACTCTGGCTCGCCTGGCAGCAGTTCACCGACACGGAGGCCGGCCTGTCCGGCCCCTCGACCTGGCACCGCGACCACCTGGACCAGACCCTGGCGCACCTGCGTGCGCCCGACGGACCGTTCGCGGCCTGCACGACCAGCGCAACTCGCCCCAATCACCGGGTGCTGGCCACCCCGGCGCCCGAGCAGGCGGGGGTGGCGGCGTGAACGACACTCTCGACTTCGGCCTCGACGATCTCTCGCCGGTCGACGACGACTCCGAGGAAGCGATGGAGGCTCTCTGGGCTGGCGACCTGACGGTGCTGTCCCAGCACCACACCACGCCCAACGGTTCGCACAGCTTCGTCCTCGCCCACGACCGATCGGTCACCTGGGGGATACCCGGCGAGCCACAGCTTGTTGCGATCGCGGTCGCTCGGGATCTGCGGCAGTCCACGTTCACGTTCGAGACGAGTCACCACGCCACGGCGTCCTTCGCGCAGAACTGGCTGGCAGAACGCGGCTGCCCGCTCGAACGGATCGCACTGCACGGTGGCGACTACATCGAGCCCGCCGACGACCTCACCCTCCAGGTGGAACAGCAGATCCAGAAGTCGGGCACCCGCTACGAGGTCCTCGACACCTACACCTCTGACGACAACCCCAGCGAGGCGTGGACACTCGTCAACGACTCCCAGGCCACCCAGGCACCGGTTCGCCTCTTCTACGAGGAGTGGAACCACGGTGCCGGCACGTACACGATGCGCGAAGGCGCCTTCCCCGAGGTCGGCGTCGCCCAGACCTGGCTGGACGAGCGCAGCGAACCGCTGCCCGAGCCTCCGGAGTACAGCGACCACAACGGTGCTGTCGTCCGGGCCCGCATCGCCCGCATCGCCCTTTCCCGGTCCGCCGGCACCTCTCCGACACCGCAGACCGGGCTCGACGCGCCCCGCGCGTCAGCGGCGGTACCGGTCCAGCGCGCGGTCCAGGGGAGGCTGCTGTGAGCCGCGCCCGCTTCGCCTTCGCCGCGCACCCTGACGCCATCGCCGACCTGCGGGAACTCCCCTCCGAGATACGCGATTTGGCCTTGCTGGAGCTGCAGAACCTGGTCCACGGAAGCGACGACTGCTTGCCGTTGAAGGGCCGCCTGGCCGGCTTCCACAAGGTGTACGTCGACCCGGAGGTCTCTTACCGGCTGGTCATCCAGTTCCGTCAAGCGCCACCGACCTCGACCCACAAGCGCGAGATCTACCTCGTGGCGGCTGGCAGCCGGAAGGACTACGCGGTCTACCGCGCGGCCCACCTACGAACCGAGCCCCAGCAAGGGATCGGCCCGGACTCCGCCACGGAGGCCCGCGTGCAGGCCGCCCGGTCTCGCTCGACGCTCACCACCGAACGGCCGGCAACGGGCCGCGCGGCTGCCCCGTCACCAGCGCCGCCCTCGGCCACTGCTTCTCGAAAGGTCGCCCAGCGATGACCAACGACCGTACTGCGCTCACCCGTTCAGAGCTGGCGGATCTCCTCACCGAGGCCGCTCAGAACGTCGGCGGCATCCCTGCCGCCGAGTACCCGACGGCCGCCGCCCACTCCTACCTGCATCCCGTCTTGGGTCCGCTGGCCGCTGGGCCCCGCGTGATCACCGAGCTGAACGACCGGTTCGAGGGCTTCGTGGCCACCGAGCCCCGCCCTGCTGGTTCGGCGGGCCTGTTCGCTCTGGCCTCCTACGCCTCCGCGCTGGGGTGGCTCACCGAGTCGTTCGCCGAGCTGACCTCCTCGGTCGATGAGATCTGTACCCGCGTGGGCATACCCACGGAGCCACGCGCCCCGATCGTCGCTGCGCCCGGTGGTACTGAGCGGGACGACGAGTTCGACTTCGCCTTCAAAGCACTTGAGTTGGAGGCGGTCCGCAACGCAGCCGAGGCCGCCGGTCTCGCGCCGGACGACTACGTCGAGGTTCTCTCCCAGTCGCTGCTCGCCGCCGCCCGGATCACCGACGCCTGCATGGAGATCTCCAGCGGCCTGCTCGATGACGCCGATCTCCTCAGCGAAGTGAGCGACCGCCCTCGGCTCGACAACGATCCCGGGAGCCTGCCCGCTCTGGTTCGCTCCCTGCTCGCCCGGATGGAGACGACGGAGTGAACCCGTACGACGCAGACACACACCCTGGGCCTTATCTCGTCGTCGAAGTGCTCGGTGTCGGGGATGTCAGCGTGCACGCCCTCGCACATGGTCCGGAGGAGCCGCTGCACCAGGCCGCTGCACGCGTCATCGAAGCCGCAGCGGCGCTGGACGAGCGACACGAGAGCGTGCTCAACGGGGTCCAGCGCGCTCAGCGCCTACTCGAAGGCACTGGTCGCGGTGAAGTCGGCCGAGCCCAGGTCTCGTACGCGCTGCTGCGGACAGCTCTCCCGGACCTCGGAGACGGCCTGGCCCAGCAGGACCGGGCATACAGCCAGCTCGTCGAGTCCCTGTCCGCCTACCGCCAGCTTCTTTCCTCGCCCGAGCCTGCTCAACACGCGAGCAACAAGAGCCACGGTCCGGGCCAGAAGACGAGGCCCCACCGGGACGACGACTGGGCCGTCGCCGGGGAGCGCGGGCTGGTAGCCCTCGAAGCGGTTGCGGCCGGAGGTGTTCGCTTTCGCCGCAACGCGATCGGCGAGGACCCGTACATCTCGCGGGAGAAGGCCCAGTGGCAGGACCCGGCGATCTTCCCGCAGACCGTGCAGCGGCTGGTCGCCGACGGGCTACTGCATCAGGACATCACCGAGAACGTGTACCGGCCCGGCCAGCTCCTCTCACTCACTGCGCAGGGGGAAGCCGCCCTGCGGGATGGTCGCGCGACGACCTCCCGGGTGTCCGCCGCCCTCGGCCGCACCACCACGCGGACCACGTCAGGCGCGCCCTCCGACCCGGCCGCCGTGCCCATCGCCAGGACCTCCCTCGCGACCCCCCGCTCACGCTGACCTCATCCCGATAAGGACCCCGCCATGGCTACCCCCGGCCTGCCTCCCACCTTCTCCATCGCTTCCATCGACGCCCAGCGCGTCGAGGAGGCTCTCGCCCGGATCGGGCCCAAGTGGACCACCTGGACCGCGATGACCCTGGCCCAGGTAAGGGGCCCCGTGCGCGTCCGCGACGTTGCTGCGCAGCTCCCCTTCGTCAGTGAGCAGTTCGTCGGCAAAAGGCTGGCCACGATGCACGCTGACGGATTGGTGATCCGCGAGGACGACCGGCGGGGTGCGCCGTACCGGCTCAGCGCGCTCGGCACGTCTCTGGCCCCCGTCCTCCGCAGGGTCTCGGACTGGTCCCGCACCCACCTGACAAAGGAACCGATGGCCGAAGCCGAGCGTGTCGAGGACGCGCTGCGCCGCCTGCATCTTCGGCACTCAACTGCCGTGATTCAGGCCCTCGACTCGGCTGACGGCCAGATGCGGTTCGTCCACATCGCCGAGGCGGCCGGTCTGGACTACGGCCTCGCACGGCAGCGACTTGTCCGGCTTCAGGCCGATGGCCTGGTCACGCGAACGGGCTCCCGGCACGGAGACCCGTACGTGCTCACCGATGCCGGCCAGGCGTTGGGGGCCGTCTACGCGAGTGTCGAGCACTGGAGCCAGCCCTGCTCGCTGCGAGGTGGAACAGCGGCACCGCGTCCGACAGCGGCAGCCACGCGGACCCACGTCGGCATTCCGCTGGGGGCGGGAGCCGACAGCGCCCGGACCGCGGCGGCCCTACGACGGAGCGCCGCCGCGTCGAACGTCATGTTCAGCCACGCGCCTCAGCCGGAACCGCGGGTGCCGGCGGCCGTGACCGCTCAGTCGGCACCGGGCCTGGGCCGGTGACGGGGGTGAGAACTAGAGGCCACCCGCCGCCACTACGGCATCCGCGTGCGCTCCGGCGGCTCCCGCCGCTGCTGCATACGCGGATCCGTTCTCCTCCTTCGCTTCCGGAGACTCGACCATGTACGCCCCTGATGACCCGACGCGGTACCAAGAGGTACTGGTCAGCCCCATGTATCTGGCTGGTTCCAACGGGACCGGCGAGGCTGGCTTCGCGCCCGTCGCCCACTGGCCCCATCAGTACCTCGATGAGGGCCCCTGCCAGCTCCTCGTGACCTCTCCCGACCAACGGATTCGGATCGGCTGGTTCGGCGACGACTTCGAACTGTGGAAGATCAGCGCAGCCGAGGACGCCTTCTCGGCGCCTCGCTGGACGGCGACGTTCAACCACGTCACCCCGGCCGAGATGGTCGCCGGTCTCACCGCCGCACTGGTCCAGGACTACGACGAAGCCCTCGCCTCCGACACCCCCGGCCGCTTCCTGACAGGGCCAACCGTCCCCTGGAGGGACACCGTCCGGCCGCTGACCGATGCCGGCTGGAACCTTGACGGAGCTGCTGAACTCGGCACCGTCGAGATCATCGCTCCTGACGACCAAGCGGGCATCCTTGTCGATCGGCGCGGCTACGGCTTCGACCGCACGACCGTTGAGCTGTGGGCTGGCCCGCCGGGCTGGGGCACTCGTGCCGAAGCGACGTTCACGGCCCGCACCCCGTCCCACTTGATCGCCGCAACCGCCGCTGTGATGGCGGAGTCGACGCCGGTGGTCCGCGAGCGCCACCAAGTCGACCGGCGGATGCAGCACTTGGTCACCATGACTCCTGTCGCTTCGGCCACGCCGATCGCCGAGGCTCAGGTCCCGCGCGCTCCGACTCCGCTGGACGTACGCCGCACCGCGGTCACCCAGGCCGTACACCGTGCCGCGCGGGCACCACGCACGGCAGCCGACCTCCGGGTGATGGCCGCGCAGAGCCGCTCCACGGGGGCGGCGCAGAAACGGACGGGACACTCGGCGCCCGCGCCCTCTGCCCGGCTGCCGGCCAGCTCGCCGACGCCCCGGCGCGGACGCTGACTCCCACCCCAGGCCGCACTCCACTCGCGACCGTCCCCGCCCAACAGGGAGTTCCACCATGCCCACCACCACCATGCTCGACCAGGCCACGGCCATGATCGAGAACGCCTGGGGCCAACCCATCGAAGCTCTTGAGGTCCTAGGGGTCCCCGCCCCAGCGAGGACCCGCTCCTGCGCTGCGCCATGCACACCCGCGCGGCCCTGGCCATCACGGACAGCGCGGTAACCGTTCACCAGGACCGTCTTCACGCCCTGTCCCGGCGTGGGTACGTGCCTGACTTCTACGAACTCGACCGGATCACCGAAACGGCGGTCAAGCTCCGCGTCGCCCACGCGGAGAGCCGTGCGTACCTCCAGGCGATCCGGCGCGTGGTGGAGGCCCGGGAGGCCGCCGCACCCGAGGTTGCGGCACCGGCGGTTCGGCTGGCTCAGGCCGCTGTCGCCCGCTCCGGGCAGACGCGGCACGCCCCGGGGGCCGTGCCCGAACCGCCCTCTCCGGCGGCGGTCGTAGGGCCGTCAGCGCCCACAACGGGGCCCCGACGTTGAACGCTTAGCTCCAATTCTCGTCGCGGGGGCCCTCTTCGGCCCGGGGGCCCACCGCGCGGGCCAGCTCCTCCACCGTCAGCTCCACGCGCCGGCCTTCGGCGACCCGGCGCTCCACCGTCTCCTCCTCCGGCCGCCGGTCGGGCTGTGCGCCGACTCCCCACTGGCCGTCGGCGACCATCGCGATGTCGCCCACGGTCCAGGGCCGTCCGGCGGCGCGGATCTTGCGTTCCAGTCCGGCGCCGTCCCAGTGTCTGCTCGCCTCGGCCATCCCCTGCTCCCCTTCCCCGACGTGCGGTCCCTCACCGCAACCCAGGTACGACAACCGCGGTCGCAGATCCATTCCCGTCCCGCCGCCCGCTCGCTGGGTGGCCTCCAGTTCGCCCCCGGCAGACGGCATCCCCGGGAAACGACTACGCACTTCGGCATGCCGCATGCCAACGTACAGGTGTTGGGAAAAACCGCAGGTCAACGAAGGGATCGTCCAACCGTGAACACCTCCGCCACCCTCCTGCCTGCCGTCGTCCGCCCCGCCGTGGAAGACCGCCACTGGCTCTCCTCCGACCACTGCGCCGCTCCGGTGCTCGACCTCCTGGACGCTCTCGGCTGGACGATCGCCGAGACCCCGGAGGCCAACGTCCACGCGACCAGCCCGGACGGCGGCGTCTACGTCGGCTGGCTCCCCGAAGACCCCTCCGCCTGGGCGCGCGAGATCGTCTGGCGCGTCCAGGTGCTGCCCGCCGACGGCGAGGTGTGGGTCCAGGAGTTCGGCGTCCACACCCCTTCCGAGGCTGTCGCCGGATTTCTCGCTGCCCTCGTCACCCACTCCTCGCGCTGACCGCCGGACCACGGGGGCGGGCCGACGACGGCCCGCCCCCGTGCACCGCGCTCGTTCCGGCCCGTCTCGGCGGACCTGCCGCGCCCCTCTTCCTGACCGAAAGGCATAGCAATGACCATCCACTCCTACGACCTCACGAGAATCGCGAACCACATCGTCGGCTCGGGCATCGCCATGTTCGCGGCCTACGACGCCATCACGGGTTCCGGCATGGCCTCGCGCGGTATCCCCCAGGTTTGCCGCGGGGTGCTGCTGGTGTGAAGCGCCGGGATCTTCCAGGACTACCTCCGCCGCCGCGACACCCGTGTCGTCGCCTACCTGTCGGCCAACCCGAACACGCACCTCTCCAAGATCAGCGCCGCCACGGGACTGAGCCAGGAACGGGTCGCCAGCTCGCTGCAGCGTCTGCGCACCGACGGCCTGGTCGTCTCGAAGGAAGGCGCGGTTCCCCTCCCACCTCGCTACCGGCTGACCTAGTGGCTCCACCATCGGCAGCATCTCGCAGACCACACCAAGGGCCCGAAGGCCCTACGCGACCTGCTCCGCCTCGACGCCCTCTGACGATGTCCCCGCCAGTCCGGCCCCGACCGCCCATACCGCTCTCGGAGGATTCCGTGCCCCAGTATCTGACCGTCGGCCACCTGCTTCGCCAGCTCCTGGAACTCGACCCCAACCTGCCGGTCCGTCTCGCCGTCAACCCGGACTTCCCCTTCGCCCACTTCGTGGGGGCCGAGGTCGTCGTCCGCGACGGCAAGGCGTACATCGCCGATGACGGCCAGGAGGACTACCTCCCTATGGGGGCGCGCGATGCCCTCACCTGGGCCTGATCGCTCCACGGAGGCATCCATCTCGTCCCTCTCGCGCCCCGCGCCTCGTCTCGCGCTGCACGATGTCGCCGTGCGCCCCATGCCGTACGGCGTGCACAGCGCGCTTCTCCAGCGCATCTCCGCCCGCCCCGACGGCCCCCTCGACATCACCTGGCTCGCTGCCGAAACCCCCCAACTTCCCCTCGGGCGCATCCGGCTGCGCTGGGAGCCCGCCTCGCGCAGCGGCTGGGACGTCACGGCGTACCTGGGGCTGACCACGGCCGAGGTGCTCCTCGGTTCCTGGCCCGCCGCCCCGGACGACTGGCCACGCCTGGTCCGTCCGACCCTGTACGAGGTGACCGGCCTGTGCGCCGCCCTCTCATTCGCGACCGACGCCCTCGACCTCTCCAACCGGCTCTCCGGAGTCTGACCGAGGACCGCCGAAGGCCGCCCCACCACCGCTCAGGCAGGGGCGGCCTCGTCGTGCTTCGACCCGTTCGTTGCGTACGCTCGACCTGACGAAGGAGAACACCCATAGCCGACGACCAGAGGCTCTGGGGATACCCGGAGGTCGCCGCCCACCTGGGTATCAGCGTCGGCGCGACCCGCAGCCGCAAGAGCCGGGGCAGCCTGCCCTCGCCCGACGACGACAGCGTTCCGGACCGTCCCCGCTGGAGGCCGTCCACGTTCCAGAACTGGAGGCCGGTCGGCCGGGGATTTCGCAGCGACCTGCACAGCTCCGCCCGGCAGGAGACCACGCCGACCGACTGACCGAGCGGATGCTCGCCCGTAGGCTGCGGGCATGACACCCGACTCGCAGATGCCCTCGCCCCCATTCCCCTCGACCGACAACGCCGTACTCGGGTTGATCGTCGGCGGAGCCATCGAGTCGGTCCGTAGCGGCGAGGCCACCGTGGAGGAGGCCGTCCTGCATGCGGCGGTCCACGGCTGGTACGAGGGACACGTCCAGGGTGAAGACGAATGCCCGGGGTGCGACTTCCGGGGTGGGCTGGCGAAGGACAGCGCACGCGGCTGACCCTCAACTGCGCGCCGGGGGCGCCACCAATATGTCGGACGCTGTTGGTTAAGCGCCGTCTCTGACGTACAAGACCTCTTCGATCTCCGCCTCGCCCCCCTCGCCCGATGGCGTGATGTACTTGACGACGTCTCCCGCCTTGCGACCGATCAGGGTCCTGCCGAGCGGTGACGTCATTGAGATGCGGCCTTGCTGCTCGTCGGCTTCTTCCTGACCGACGATCTGGACGCGCCAGGTCTTGCCGCTGTCTGGATCAATCAGTTCGACCGTCGCGCCGAACACCACCATGTCTCCGGTCATCTGCGTCGGATCGACGATCTTCGCACGTTCAAGGGTCTGTTCGATAAAGGAGATCCTGGCGTTGATCATGCCTTTCCTCTCCTTCTCCTCATAGCTGGTGGCGTTGTTGAGGCGCGGCAGCTCTTCCTCGCGCAGGTGCTGCAGCTCTTCGCGCAGGCGCTGCGCACCCTGGGACGTCATGGGGACTTTTTCTGACATACCGCCAGCACAGACGGTCGGTTACTCCATGCACTTATGCGATTACGTGGCGAGATTGCCGCACGTGCGCAGGGCGGCACTGGCAGGAGGCGGGAGCAGCCACTTCGCCGACCTCGCGCCCTGGCGGCGTCGCACTGAGGGCCGTTGCGGCGGTGACGCAGCCGAAGTGAGCCGAGTGCGGTGAGGCCGGCGCCTCGGAACGGGAAGCAGGGCGCCGATGAGTGTCGGGGCCCGATTCACCCCATAGGGGTGAAAAGATGCGGTTATGACGAGTTCTCAGGTCTTTTTCGACATGACCGCGGACGGGGCCCCTATCGGCCGGATCAGGTTCGAGCTGTTCGCCGACGTCGTTCCCAAGACGGCGGAGAACTTCCGCGCACTGTGCACCGGCGAGAAGGGGGGCGGGGAGGACGGCAGGCACCTGCACCTCAAGGGAAGCGTTTTCCACAGCGTCGTCCCCGATTATGGGTGCCAGGGCGGAGATTTCATCCGGGGCGACGGCAGCCGCGGCGAGAGCATCTACGGGGAGAACTTCGAGGACGAGAACTTCGAGCTCAAGCACGACGCGCCCGGCATCCTGTCGATGGCCGCTCCCGGCCGGAACACCAACGACTCCCGGTTCTTCATCAGTCTCGCGCCGGCCTCGTGGCTGGACGGCAAGCAGGTCGTGTTCGGCAAAGTCGTCGGCGGCATGGAAGTGCTCAGGACCATCGAGAAATACGGCTCTTTGGGCGGCAGGACCTCTCAGAAGATCATGATCGCCGACTGCGGACAGTCCTTGTAGATCGGCCTGAAGCCGTCCCGGCCGACCGACGTATGTGCGACTGCGGCGGCGGGGGACGAATGGCAGCCCAGGCGTCCACCGGTCCAGGGCCTGCCCTGGACCGGTGGACCGGCCCTGATCCATCTCAGCGCGAAGCGATGACATGGGTGGGCCGGCTGAACGGCGGCGCGGTGCTCTCACCCCGGGGGAGAGCACCTTGCACGCGACACGCGCTTCACTGGGCGTGGTAGAAGGCGTACATGCGGCCCTTGTAGGTGATGATGCCGGGCGTGTCGAGAACCGTGGGCTGTGTCTGGCCGCCGATCGGTGCGGGCGCGCTCCAGGGGTTGAACGAGGAGTTCATTTCGGTGTCGCGCCGGCTCAGGTAGGGCTTGCCGTCCAGGTCGGTGTGCGCGCACCACAGGTCCTGGCCGTCGAAGTGCAGGACGGGACCGTTCCTGGTCTCCCCTCTCGGGCCCGGAGCCGTCTGCCATGCCGCCTCAAGCGGGTCGTGTCCCTGGGGGCTCCAGTAGGTGTGGAGTTCTGCATTGTTCTTCAGCACCGCCACCCACAGCTGGTCGCGGCTGCGGGCGATCGAGGGGGTGCCCAGGGGGTTCGCGGAGGTCACCAGACGGCGCTCGTCATCGAAGGTGCCGCTGTCGGCGCCCGCGTCCTTGCGGTGGATGTACAGCTCGTGCCCGTCCTTGAAGCAGCTCACGGCGGCCCAGAGATGATTGTGGTAATCGTCTTCGGTGTTGCTGTCGCACAGGGCCGGGCCGCGGGCACTGATCTGCCCCATTCCCCAATTGCTCCCGTTCC
Organism: Streptomyces sp. NPDC057249; assembly: GCF_042669245.1. Lineage (NCBI taxonomy): Bacteria > Bacillati > Actinomycetota > Actinomycetes > Kitasatosporales > Streptomycetaceae > Streptomyces > Streptomyces sp. NPDC057249. The sequence continues at coordinate 166,562 of NZ_JBHUXS010000001.1, forward strand.
ACCTGCCGACATCAGAGAAGGTGAAGTGGACCTGGCCGTTGCCCGAAGCGGTGGCCATGCAGTACATCATGCCTCTGCGGGCGGCCAGCGCTGGGGGCTGGTCGGTCACGGACATGGGGCCGATCCTGATCGGAGGCGTCCACGCGATGCCGTCGTAACAGCTCCACATCAAAGAACCGAACGCGGATTCGGCGTAGACGAGGTGCATCTTGTCCTCGTAGACCGTGAGGCGGGGCGCGGCCCTCGTCGTCCAGCCGAGAGGGATCGGCAGGCTCCAGGCCCCGCTTTCCTCCGGGGCATCGCCCAGAGGGCGGACGAGGCAGGAGATGCTGCCGGTGGGGTAGACGGGGGGTTCGCCGGTGTAGCGGATCCGGAGCTTGTGGTGGCCGTCGCCGTTGAAGTCCCACTCCATGTCCCGCCGCAGAGACAGAATCGCCATGTCCTCGCGGGTCAGAACGAAGGTGCGCGAGCAGGAGAGGTCGTCGTGGTTGCGCAGGGTGTCCATCAAGCCGATGAAGATCTTGGCGACCTCCCAGGCCAGGGAGAGCGAGTCGGGCACCGGGATCAGAGGGCTCATGGGGTGCTTCTCCAGCACCTCGTCGATGATGTAGACGGCGCTCTCCAGCGCGAGCTGAAGCTTGTCGTACCAGGCGGCGTTGGACTGGTCGGCCTCCCACACCTGGATGCCCGCAACGACCGTGCCGCTGGCCGGCTTGTCCAGGAACACCTTCTTGTCCCGGGAGAACTGGCGGGTCTGGCCCTTCTTGACCGCTCCGAACTCCTCGGAGACGAATGTCTGCCCCTGCCCTTCGCCGACGCCCGAGGAGGCGGCGAAGTAGATCTCGTCGCGGCCCCCGCCCTGGTCGCCGACCGCGCGTTCGACGTAGAAGCTCTCCATCTCCAACCGCACCCGCCAAGGCTCCTGCACCGCCTGGACGTCAGGCACGTCTTGGGCACCGGCAGTGTTGTTGGTGGAGGCGGGGTAGCGGGCGACGCCGGTGACGGCGAAACCGGTCTCCCGCATCGCCTCCACGAACGCCTCGTCCTCCTCCACCCGGCCTGCCGCCCAGTCCTCCCACCACAGCAGCGACACGTTCGGCGCCTCCCACGCCTCCTGCGCCAGCTTCGGCATAGCCCGCGCCAGATCAGCGATGGAATACCCCCACACGGAGGGCCGCGAAGTGATCGTAAAGGGCACGATCAGCTTCCACGGAGGAGCGCTGGTCACCGTCTCCCGGTAGGCCAGGCCCCATGCCTTGACCTCCTCGGTGTCCACGACCGTCTCCAGCGCGTCCACCAGCAGCCGCTCCAGATCGGTCAGCTCCCGGCCCTCCCGCAGCCGGTTCGCGCCGTGCAGCATCACCGCCAGCAGCAGATTCCGGGGCCGGTCGGGGGCAGCCGCGGCCAGCGCCACCCCCGCCCGCCGGCTCGAACTCTCACCCACCAGCAGTGCTTTCAGCCGGTCGATCCGCTCCTGCGACGTCGTCGTCACCGCCATGCCCGCTCCACTCCTCATACACGCACCAGCCGCCCGGACCAGCCGGACTCCGAGCCGGCGCGCAGCATCACCGCGATCTCACACACAGCCCTACCAGAAAAGCGACAAGAAGCCGCAAAGCGTGCGAATGTAATGAGCCACCATCTGCGCCACCCGTCCCAGGCCCCGGGCATCTGTGCCATGCCCCTTGATCGGGACCGGTCTGGGAGGGCGCGGGACCGGGTGGGGGATTTACTGTCGGGCGTGCGTGACAGCGCACCGCCGTGCTCGTTGCACCCCCCGCAGAGTGATCGGTCAAGTGAAAGGCAGGGCGGGCCATGAGTACGACCCACGACGAGTTCGCTGAACGGCTCGGATTCGCTTCCGGCCAGGTGGTGCAGGAGATCGGCCGGGGCGAGGACAGTGACGCCGCGCTGCGCGAGGCCATCGAGACCCGGACCGGCACCAAACTCGTCGATGACGAGCACGACGGCCTGGTCGACGCCGTCCTGTACTGGTGGCGCGCGCAAAACGGCGACCTCGCCGAGGAGCTGAACACCGCGGCCCTCTCCCTCCACGACGGCGGATTCATCTGGCTGCTCACGCCGAAGCCCGACCGCCACGGGCACATCGCGCCCAGCGACTTGGGGGAAGAGATCGTCCACGCGGGGCTCAAGCACGACACCCCTGTCTCGGCCGCACCGGACTGGACCGGAACCCGCGTCACCAGCGGGTAGTCGGCAGCCCCTCATGCCGGCGCCTCGCACGTTTCCCCGTGCCACTCCTGGCCGCTGATCATTCACCAAGCTCCGCATCTGCAACGGGGACTCTGGCAGACCCCTGGCGTCCCACACCTTCTTGTCGTTCTCGTCGCGCAGCGAGGCCGCTGCGCGACGCACCCATGCTGCCGAGCGGCCGGGCAGCATACATGGCCAGAGCGGCCCCGCCCTCACGTCCGGGACGCTTGAGACTCCGCCGTCCTGGCCCTGCCCGGCATGGTCGGTCGGCCGCCGTGTGGGTGACCCTCGAACGAGTGGTCCTCAAGCCCTTCGCCTTGATCCTCCAGCGCACCGGGAGGGGGCCTTTCACCGTGCAGCCGGTAGCGGGCGAGGCGAAACGCGCAGCCGTGCACCGCGTCAACCTGTCTCCGCGTGCACGTCATGACCCCGCAAGAGCGTGATCGACTGAGGGCCCTGGGGCAGCCCGCGAGGGTCTCGCCCTGTCTGCGACCAGAGGAGCGACCGATGCCGTTCACACTCCCCGAGCTGCCCTACCCGCAGTACGCCCTGGACCCCCACCTCTCGGCTGAGACGGTTACCTTTCACTGGGGTAGGCACCACAAGGCATATGTGGATGACTTGAACAAGGGGATCGAAGGCACGGAGTGGGAAGACGCTCCGCTTGAGGACATCGTCAAGCAGGCTTCGGGATCCCTCGCCGAGAACGCCGCGCAGCACTGGAACCACACCTTCTACTGGCACAGCCTCTCCCCGAACGGCGGAGGCGACCCCCACGGCACCCTCCAGGACGTCATCGTCACCACATGGGGGTCCTTCGAGGCGTTCAAGGAAGACTTCACCAAGGCCGCTGTCGGCCTCGCCGGCCCGGGCTGGACATGGCTGGTCCTGACACCCGAAAAGACGGTGGAGATCACCACCACCGGCGAGACCCAGACGCCGCTCACCGCGGGCGCGCACCCCCTCCTGGTGGCCGACATGTCGGAGCACGCCTACAGCACCGACTACGGCGACGCGCCCGCGAAGTACATCGACGCCTTCTTCCACCTGGCGAACTGGCGCTTCGCCAACGAAGTCCTCACCAGCAAGCGGTAAAAGGTTCACCAGCCACATCTGTTCCGGGGCCTGCGCCTGCCGTGCCCCTCACATCCCCCCAGGACGAACGGAAAGAAGCGATGCACCTCGACTCCGGTGTGTACAAGATCCACAATGGCGGCGACATGGTCGGCCGCGCCCGTAACGAGACGATGGATCTCTCGCCCAAGCCGGTCTTCAACAAGACCGATGACGAGGACGCCACCTGGACCGTCGAACCGCTTCCCAACGGGCGGTACATGCTGTACGTCAAGGAGGGGCCAGCCGCCGTCGGGGACGGGCGCCCCACCAAGGACGTGGTCTCCCTCGTCCAGGGCGGGCAGGACGCTGTGGAGTGGGAACTCCACCCCGTGGACGGCACGGATGGCCGCTACCGCATCATGAGCCCCGAAGGTGGGGTGTGGGCCGTCTCGGAACCCGGCAAGCACTGCAGGATCGGGGTGCTGCCCGCCGGAAGCGAAAACGGTGATTCCACCACGTTCACCTTCACCAGCGTCGAGTCCTAGGGCCTGTCCGGTAGGTCAGGTGACCCACATCCTTGAAGGTCACCGTACGAGCTTTCGAACCACTACCTGCGCTTAGTTCACTCTGGGTGCGCCGCCACGACTGCACTCGCTCGGCCTGCACCTGAGCACCGCCGATCACGGAGGGGCGGGCCTTCCGCTGGCGCACGGATGAGCGGTGCATACCCCAAAACAGTGAAAGACGTCCGCGGTCGTAATCGAGCTGCCTCGTTCGGGCAAAAGGATCTTTGCGCGTAGTGATCCCCGCTGACGGAGAGAGATGGGCTCGGTGAACGAAACACAGACAGCGACGGGCAAGTTTGCCAGTAGCGACCCAACCACCGTACGGACAATTTCCATCCTGGCGGAGACGCTGGGATGCGACGTCAACACCTTGCAGCCCGAGATGCTCCTGGCTGATGACCTCAACGCCGACGAGGAGAGCCTCGCCAACGTGGCGTCCATGCTGGAGATGGAGCTCGGCATTGACGAACTCTATGAGGACGTCGACGACTGGGAGACCGTCGGCGATGTCCTCGACAGCGTTCACGACCAGACAGCCTGACCACCCCGCAGCCGTGCTGTTTCGAGAACCGGAGAGTCGATGAGCCCCCGAGACACCAAGACCGCCGAAAGTATGCGCACCAGGCGAGGCAAGGCCGAAGACGGAGACCGCGCCCACCGCTCACGCCGGAAGAAGGACACCAACGCCCCCAAGCGCCCCCTGTCCGCCTACATGCTCTACTCCCAGGCGAACCGCGTGCGGGCGAAGAAGGAGAACCCGGACGCATCATTTGGGCTGATCGGGAAGATCCTGGGGAAAGAGTGGTCGGAGCTGCCCGAACAAGCTAAAGCGCAGTACCTGAAGAAGGCAGAGGACGACAAGAGGCGGTACGAGGCCGAGAAGGCGCACTACGACGTGGGGGAAAACGACGAGTGACGTGAACCCAGCGCCCACCGCGCTGGGACAAGCCGCCTCACATGAGTCCTCCGCCGCCTGAACTGCCCGGCCTCGCCACGTCAAGCCCGTGGCACGTCTGGAGTCGCGTTAGCGGAGCCAGAGTCGGATCGCTCCGATGGTGACGGTCCCCTGGAAGACATAGGCCCGCTTGTCGAACCGTGTCGCTATCGCACGGAACCTCTTGAGGGCATACACAGTGCGCTCGACTTCGTTCCTGCGCGCGTAAAGATCCCGCTTGAAACCGGCGGGTCTGCCGCCCGCACTGCCACGGCGCAGGCGGTGGGCCCGCTGGTCCCGGCGCTCGGGAATCGTGTGCCGGATCTGCCGTCGCCGCAGGTATTGTCGGTTTCGGCGGGAACTGTACGCCTTATCGCCACAGAGATAGTCCGGCCGCGTCCGTGGGCGTCCACCATCCGGTCGCGGGACACGGACGCGGTCCAGGACCGGGATCAGCTGAGGGGCGTCACCCCACTGACCCGGAGTGATCAGGACGACCAGCGGTCGGCAGCCGCCGTCGCTCGCCAGGTGGATCTTCGTCGTCAGCCCGCCGCGTGAACGGCCGAGAGCTTCGTCCGGGCGGTGTTGAGCGGGCCAGCTGTGGTTGCCAGCTTTCTGCGGCACCTGCTTTCGTGCGCCGGCGGCATGCTGTGAGCACGGCACACCGTGTAGTCCACGCTTACCACCGACCAATCGATGCGGCCTTGCGCGTCCGCATCGGCCTGGACTGCTCGCAGAATCCTGTCCCACGTTCCATCCGCCGACCACCGGCGATGCCTGTCGTATACCGTCTTCCACTTGCCGAATCGAGTCGGAAGATCCCGCCACGGGATGCCGGTTCTAAGGCGGAAAAGGATCCCATCGATCACTTGACGATGATTCTTCCAACGTCCGCCCCGGCCAACGTTCCTCGGCAAGGAGGGCCCCAGTCGATCCCATTCTTCGTTCGACAAGTCGCCCCGCCCCATGTCGACCGGAACGAACAGCACGAACAGCAGTCACGCGACTCGTCGGACAGGCCCTAGGGTGCCCTGCCCGGTTCAGCCGGCCGCCGCACGGTGAGCGCGGATTGGGCCGTGGCTGCCGGAGTGCGCACCGAAGCAGGGAAGCCGCTGCCGGTCTCCGACCGGTAGATGGAACCCCGTGCTCCGAATGCGCCCGCAGCCCCGAGCTTAGTCAGCGCATCCTCGTAGTCGGCGCCGGATGCCCGGCCGTACTCCCTATTCACCGCGCAGGCGGCCGGTGGGCCGTGGGACGTCGCTGCCGCGTGCTGTCACCGTCATGTGCCCCGTGGGGCAGCAGCCCTTTCTCCCGGCTGGCGGCCAAGATGCCGTCCAGCACCCGCCGCCCGCGTCCGCCCCGGCCAGACAGTCCCGGAACTCCGACAGCACCGAGAAATCGAACCCAGGATCCCCCCAGTTCAAGCCCGAGCGCGTACTTGTAGTCGATCCTGGCCCGCACCGCCTCCGCGGCCTGCCGGTCGGTCAGCCTCTCCACGAACTGCAACACCAGCACCAGCACCAGCCGCCCTGGCGACCAAGCCGGTTTCCCCCGCATCGGGAACAGGTCCGTGAACTGCTCGTCAGTGAACAACCGCCCCAGCTCGTCCCTGACCCGGATCGCCAGACTCCCGTTCGGGAACGCGGCCCGCGCCACCCGCACCGTCTCCGCCGGAATCTCCCCCGACCCTTCGGCTGCATCGACATCCGCACCCACCCCACACCCCAACGTCGGCGTTCAAGACCACAACCGGGGTCTCGAAGGCCGACGTCACGCGAGGGGCGGAATTAACCGACAGTGTCCGATATGCCGGTGGCGCCCCTCGCGTTCCGTCTGGTGCTCGCTTACTCCAGGTAGATGCCGGCGAATACGCCGTCGAACCCGAGCGCAGCCAAGCCTGCCTCGACACTCGGGTAGGTCGTCCCGTGCGGGCCGCCGACCAGGGCATCGAAGTCGGCGCGACTGATCTCGGGCTCGAGCCACTGGTTGCCGCACCGGCAGCGGACCCAGACGTTGCGCCCGTGGTTGATGAGCAGCCAGTCGCGTCGGGCACGGCAGGCGGAGCACATCACGGGGATGCCGCCGAGAGCGAGTTCGCGTGAGTGGCCGACGCAGCGAATTGCCCCGGGGCCTTCGGCCGACCGCGTCTCGGCCTGGAGCTGCAGCAGGGGGTCGGTACCAGTGGGGACGACGGGCAGGACGGGTGCCGGCTCCGTGATGCGGGTGGTGGTTCTGAGCACGAGCGTCATCTCCCGGTTGTCGGTCCTGTCTTCATCCGTAACAGCCGGTGGAACCGGCTGTCCATACATTTCGCGGCGTCCGCTCGGACGGTGGTCTACGTCCGGTTCGACGTGGTCAGCGACGTGGCGAGCGGCGGTTGGGGTCTTGAGCAGTCCCGAGCCGTACGGCTGCCGTCGCGTTTCGTTCACTGGTGCGGCCGCTCGGCGTGGTGGCCTGGCGGGTGGCGGCCTGCGGACGACGGGCACCGTCCCCCGGGTGTGCCGAGAGCTGGGCGATGCGCCGCAGGCGCCAGACCAGGACGTCGTTCACGTCGTCGGCGCTGTCGAGTTCGCGCATGTCGATGGCCTGGCGCAGGAGGGCTTCGGAGTCATGGCCTGCCCGCTCGGCCTGGGCGAGGGTGGCGACCAAGGCGTCGGTCCTCGCTTCCATGCCCCCTGCCCGTACGGCCTTCTCCGGCAGGACGGCGCGAAGGGTGGCTTCGTGCGTGCGGCGCTGGGCTTCTGGAAGGGCCCGACCTTGGTCATGCAGCACTCGCATCGGCGTGGCGGCGGCCTGCCGGTAGGCGGTGCGCAGGTGCGCGGCGGCTTGTCGGGAGGCGTGGGCCTGCTGGGCGTGTCCGCGGGCGGAGTGCCAGCGGGCGGCGGCGAGGGTGACGAGGACGAGGGTGGAGACGAGCATGGCGGTGGTGCCGCCGTCCTCGCCTCGGCCGAGCGCCCCGCCGGCCTGGACAATGCCTCGGGCGGCCGAGCGGAGGGCCCGGGTGTCGGCGCGTTCGGCGCGGACATGACTGCGGGTTGCCCGTTCGAAGGCGCGAGCTGCGGCGGCCAGCTCGGTGCGGGTGGTGGCCGGTGAGGTCTGGGCCACTGCGTCGAGGAGTTCTCCGACGCCGACGAGCTGGGCGGCGGCCTCGCCGTCCTCGTCGCGTTCCAGGAGAGTGACCGAGCGCTCGGCGATGACGACTGCGTTGCGTCGTTGACGGGCGGGCGATGACCAGTTCGTCCGGTCAGCGGCGACCGCGGGCGCGCTGGGCTCGGCGGCCCCGTCGGTGAGGAGTAGGCGGATCTTCGGAAGGGAGAGGCCGGGGGCCAGTTTTGAGCCGGGGTACCAGACCGGGTCTCCATCGCGGTTGCGGTCGCCAGGCAGGGCCACGTTGTAGCCGAGCGCGTCACCGGACGGTGCGTGCCGCAGCTTCACCCGTACCCCCGCTTCTCGGAGCCGCGTGAAGAACTCCTCTTCCGAATCCGCTCCCGCCACGGCTCGACGAACGGCCTCGCGGAGCGTCTCGCGCGAGGTCTCCGGGCGGCCGGTGCGCTCGGCCTTGAACTTCTCGGCGCTGCTGGGGTTCTTCGCTGCGGTTCCGTCGCCCGCGTTCAGGCGCCGCAGGCCCATCTCCTTCTCGATGCGGCGGCATTCGGCCTGGGCCTTGTTGAAGTCGTAGTTCAGGCGCGGGTTGCGCAGGTCGCCGCGTACGAGGGTGGCGACGATGTGGATGTGGTCTTCCGCATGGCGGACGGCGATCCACCGGCAGCCGTCGGGGTCTCCATCCGGGGCGATGCCGGTGGCGTGGACGATGCGCTGGGCGACGGTGTTCCACTCCTCGTCGTCCAGCCGCCGGTCCCCGGGGGCGGTGCGGACCGAGCAGTGCCAGACGTGCTTGGCGGGTGCGCGGTCGCCGACCTGCTTGACCCGCAAATCCAGGGCGGCGGTGAGCCGGGCGAGGGTGACCTTCGGGTCGGGGCCGAGGCCGGTGTCGCGGCCGGGGTCGGGAGCGAAGCCGTCCCAGGAGCCGACGAGGTGCGCGTCGGTGTGCTCCTCGCGCCGTCCGGGGCCGTACAGGTAGACGAGGAGGCCGTGGGTGCGGGAGCCGCGTCCGATGTCGGGAACCATCACAGCCGCCGGGTCACCAGGTCGTTCGCCGCGTCATCGACGCGGGCGAGAAGTCCGGTCAGCGCGCCCAGCGCGTGTTCGAGTTCACCGGCGCGCGGGTGGCCACCGCTGTTGAGGACGAAGGCGATCTGGTTGATGTTGTTGCCGATCCGGGCCAGCGCGGTGCGTAGAGCGGCGAGTTCGTCGATGGCGGTGTCGAGCTGGTCGTTGCTGTGCACGGCGGCGCGTCCGCGGGCGGCGCTCAGGCCGGCGGTGGCGAGGAAGCGGGCGACGGTGACGCCGCGCTGGGTGGCGGCGTCGGTGATCTCCGCTTTCTCGGTGTCGGAGAGGCGGGTGGTCGTCTTGCGGGCGCGCTCGCTCGAGTTGCGGCTACGGCGGCGCGGTTTGCGGTCGGGGTAGGCGGGCGTGCTCGGGCTCGGCTGCTCGCGGTGGTCGTCGCGGTCGGCTTCTCCCCCGGTGACCGGCTCCCCCTGGTGCCGGTTGCCCGGCTGGTCCCCGTGCGCCCTCGCTCGGGGACCAGCCGGGCTTCCCCCGCCCTCCTGGGCGGGGGCAAGTGCGTACGTCGGGCCGTAGGACCGTCGTACGCGATAGCTTGCTCCGCCAGGAGCCGTGGTGGGGTCACGCTGCTGTCCAGCGGAAGTGGCCGCCGGGTTGTTGGTGTTCACCGGCTCGTCTCCGGGTCCTGCTGCTGGATTTCGCGGACGAGTTCCTCGATCCAGTCCATGGCCAGGACGGGGTGGTGCAGGGTCCAGGGCCGGTCATGCTGCTCGCGTTGCACGATCCAGGTGGTGTCGGGGCCGGACTGGGCGCGGTGGAGGTGTCCGTGCTGGTGCAGGACGGTCAGCCAGGAGTCGACTTCGGTGGGCGTGGCCGGGTGAGTGCGCATCGGGTGCTCTCCGCTTCTGCTGTGGCGGGGTGTGTCGGTGACATGCGGAGTGGGTGACCGGCCGGGTTGACCGGTTCGGTCACCCACTCCGTGGAGGTTCGGTCAGGGCCGGGAGGAAGTGACCGGCTGGCGGTGCTGCTCGCGCAGCTGAGCCATCAGCGCGGTCAGGGTGTCGCTGGACAGCGGGATCTGCTGACCTCGGATCGCCTGGGCGACCACCTTGCGGGTCAGTTTGTCCTCGGCCCTGACCGCCGACCGGGCGATCGCCAGCAGCTCCTCGGTGTCCGGGTCAGGACGCCGGTCACCAGTCGACCGAGCGGCCCGGTCAGTGACCGGCGGCGAGGTGACCGGCCGGGCACTGACCGCCGCCGGGCTGTCCTGGTCATCACCGACCGGGGCCGTACTGCTGGGGCGGTCAGTGACCGTCCGGCCCTTGTCCGCCTGTCCCGACAGGTCAGGGTCACCGTGGCTGCGGTGGTGGTGGTCGGTGACCGACTGGCCGCTGGTCGCCGGGGTCGAGTCTCCGGTCACTGACCGGGCGGCGGTGTCCTCGTCGGTCGGGGACAGCGGCAGCCGGTCGGTCAGAGCGGTGACCGCCTGACCGGACTTGACCTGACCGGCCGCTGACCGCTGCTGACCGGCTCGGTCGGTCCGGGTGACCTCGATAGCGTCGCTGCGGTCGGTCTCACCGAGGTGACCGGGCTGACCGAGGTTCTGCCGGCCAGAGTCCTCGACCGGGCCCCGGGCAATGAGGATGTAGAGGTGGACCGCTCCGGCCAGTGCGAGCGGGGCGATGGTGGAGAGCACCGCGACCACCGCGTCCCCGAGCCGGAGACCGGTGCCGGCGACCGCGTCCTGGTTGATCCGCACCGCGTGGAGCGCGTTGGCCCAGATGCTGGCGGCGGTGGCCGTGCCGAAGAGCGTCCAGACGTAGAGCCGGGCGCGCAGTGGTGCGTTGCGCAGGACCAGGAGGGCTCGGATGCCGTAGGCGATGAACCCGTCGATCACCAGGGGGAACAGGTAGGTAAGGAAGCCTCGGATGTGGATGGCCACGGCCATCTGCTGCAGGGCGTCGTACGACAGCGCGCACCCCGCGCCCCCGAGCGCCACGACAGCCGCGCGGTCCCACCCGGATATGTGCGCCGTCTCCGGCGCGCTTGCGATGTTCATGCCGCCGTCCCGAAGTCGTCGCGGATCAGGCGCTCGCCGCTGGTTTCGGGGGGTGTGGTGTTCGTGGTGGGCTGGTTCAGGGTTCGGTTGCGCTCGGCCCGGCGGATCTCGCGGTACCGCTTTTTGGCGTGCTCCTCGGTGACCTTCAGAAGCCAGGCCAGGCGCTGCTCGCTCACCCCGTGGCGGTAGGCCGCGTACTCGACCGCGCGGCGTTCCGTATGGGTGAGGTGCACGTCGCGTCCGGCGATGGTGGCATTGACGCGGCTGTAGTCGAGGCGGCTGGCGAGCTTGTCGTGCAGCGGCCCGCGCTCCTCTTCCGTCAGGCCGCCACGGATCCCGTCGGTGTCACCCCCTTCGAGAGCGGCGTCCAGGCAGGTGCGCCGGACCGGGCACTGGTCGCACAGGGCCTTGGCCGTGGCGATCTTGGCGGTCTCGTCGGGTTCGGGAAAGAAGACTTCGGGGTCCACCGGGTTGTACTCGGTGCTCTGGCAGACGGCGTCGGCCTGCCAGGTCTGGTCGCCGAGCTGACGGTGCTGGGCGGGGCCGTTCATCGTGCTGGTCATGCGGGGTGCTCCGATCGCTCTCCGCGCGCAGGGGCGTCGGCGGAGAGGTGCGCTGGCGGTAGGTGCCCGGGGGGCGGCGGTGCGAGGGCGCGGTCCGGCGGGCTGGCCTGGGGAGGGTCAGGCGGCGGCGCTGTGGCGTCTGCGGTCGACGGCCTCGAACTCGACTCGGGTGGTCATCTGCGCGAGCCTGCTGGCGACTCGGTCCCCGAGGTAGGAACGCAGGTCCTTGATCGCCAGGTTGGTCGTGATCAGCGTGGGGAGTTCGTAGTTGTACCGCCGGTTGATCAGCCGGTAGGTGATCTCCTCGACCCACTCGCTGGCCTTGGCCGCGCCGAGGTCGTCGATGATCAGCAGCGGGCACCGGCTGACGGCCGCCAGCTCCCGCTCACTGTCCACCCCGGGCCGGGGGCGGAGATCGGCGTAGAGGTCGGCGGCGGTGGTCGCCCGCCAGCGCGCGCCGACCCCGCTCTGCACCAGCGCTCGGACTGCGCCGTACGCCTGGTGTGTCTTGCCCGCGCCGACGACCCCGGCCATCAGCAAGCTAGGGCCGGTGGTGACCTGTCGTCGGGCTCCTCGGCTGGGGGCAACGGCCGCGTCGGTGACCTTCCGGACCCACTCCAGGACCGTGGGGTGGTCGGCGACAGCCGCTTGATAGCGCGGGGGCACCCCGGCAAGCAGAGCGTCCAGCGGTGAGAAGGGCTCGGCGTCGTCCGGCAGCGCGGCGTCCGCCGGGTCGATGTTGCGGGCGGCCAGGATCCGGGCCATGCGCTCCAGCGTGGCTTCGTTGCCGAGGAGCTGGGGTTCGCGGTGACGGGTGTGCATCACAGCTCCTCGGCGTAGGCGGCGGAAGCGTTGGCCGGGTTGGTCCACGCCTGGTGGGCGGGCACGTTAGGCCGGATTCCCGGCCGCGCAAAACCGCCGGGGCGAGCGTTCATCGCCTCGTTGACCATGCTGGTCAGCACGCTCGGGTGCTTGGGGTTGGCCGTGAAGTTCGCCAGCCCGGCTCGGATGTGCGCCGGTGCGATGCCCTCGTCCAGGAGCTTCTTGATGATCCGGCCGAGGTGCCCGATCACGTCGCTCGGGGGGCGCTGGTCGCACCCGGCGACGTACTCCCCGACGAGGTCCTTGGCGGAGATGCCGGCTGCGGGCGCTGTGCGCCCCGTAGGGACAAGAGATCCAGGATCCAAGATCCTAGATCCAGGCGCCGAGCCTTCGGGGAGGCTTCGGGGAAGGTTCGGGGAGCCGCCAGAGGCAACCCTCTGACCTGCACTTTTAACTCCGGTCCGCCCGGGTGCGCTGCTGGCTCCATCAGCGGCGTTCTGCCGGTCGGCGCTTGGCCCGTCTGCCTGTTCCGACACCGTCGAGGAGGGTGCGGCGGGCAGATCGAGGGCTCGGGGTGCCCTCGCCGAGGTCTCAGCGAGTCCTCGGGAAGTGGTGGGCGAGCCGTTCCCCCGCCGGGAGCAGGAGCCCTTGCAGGGGGCGCACCGGTCGGCAGCCTGGTGCTGCGGGCACGAGGGCAGGCGCGACTGGCTCGGCTTGTCGATCTTCTGATGCTCGGCCCAGGTCACGATGTGGAGGTAGAGGCGGCCGTCGCATCCGGTGTATCGGCAGATCAGACCGGCATTCGCGAGCTGGTGGAGGTCGTCTTCGACGTGGACCGAGGTGTGCTCGGCGCGCAGGGGCCAGAGAAGCCCCGCGATGATCGCGGCGTTGTCCCGGTGGCGGCCATGGTCGTCGGCCTGGGTGAGCAGGCCGAAGAAGGTCCGCTCGGCCGCCACGGTCACTTCGGCGAGCGACTCGGACGTGAACGCCTCCGGCTTGACGGTTCGGATCCGGGCCATCTCAGCGGCCCCGCTCAGCGGCGACCAGGTCGCTGCGGGTCAGGGTGGCGTCGGCGAGGCAGAAGGTGTGCGGGCGCATCCAGTCCACCTCCGGCCAGACCCGCAGGATCCAGCGTGCCGCGACCCTGGCGGTCGGGCGCCCCAGCTCCAGGGTCCTTCCGGCCTCGTCCTTGACGACGGCGTGCAGATGAGGCCACGTCTGTGTCGGGTCTGTGAGGCTGACCCGGATCGTGGCCGCCCCCGGGATCATGTCGGCGAGCTGTGCGGCGAGGCGGCACGGACGGCCGTCGTCCGCGCAGGCCGGGCTTCCGCTCGGCGTGGCGAGCATGCGATACTCCGTTGTTCGAAGGAGCGCGGTGCGGCGGTCTCGTGCAAGAAGCCCTGCCGCCCGCGTGATGTGTAATTGGCACCCTCGGGGTGCCAGCCCGGCGCTTGGGAGTTGGTAGCTCCTCGGCGCCGGTTTCAGTTTCGGGGTCAGATCACGGGTCGTATGCCGGCATCCGTCCCGCCTCCTTTTCGCTGGTCATCGGCCCCATTCCGGGGCGCTGCCCGGCGTGGGACGACGAACATACGTAGACCCCGCGGACAAGTCCATCCCGTTGTCCGGAAGATCGTTTGCGGTCGTCTTACTCCGTGTCGGCCGCTCTCAGGAGGGCGATGCCGACGTGGATCCGTGCCGCCCGGCAAGCACTGCAAGCGCTTGTCGCGTGAGCGGTTATGGCATACGAATATGCACAGAGGTCCCCCAGGGCTCGGCACCGTAGAATCGGGCCTGATCAACAGGTGCGATACGGAAACGTACGTCAGTTTCGAAAATGCATCAACCCTGGCTTACAGTTGACCCCGACACCGAGCCCATCGCCATCTCGCACCAGGAGTCCCCGTGCCCCCTCGTCAGTTCGACGGCAGCCGCGTGCGTGCTGTCCGCCGACGCAGGGACATGCACCAGAGGCAGCTGGGTGAACTGGTGGGCGTCAGCGGTGCCACCGTCGCACGGTGGGAATCCGGGAAGGATTTTCCCAAGGGCGAGAAGCTGCCGGCGATCGCCAAGGCGCTCAACGAACGGCTCGACGAACTGTTCCCCCACGACGGGCCGCCGGACCTACAGCTCCTACGCTGTGACGCCGGTCTCAGCGTGGCGGAGGCCACCGAAATCATCGGGGCAAGCCGGGGGCCGGTGAGCAACGCCGAGTCCGGGCGGCGCAGGCTCAACGACAGCTATGTGAAGCCGCTGGCGGCGGCGTACAGGGTGACCGAGGAGGAGCTGCTCGCGGCGCAGGATCGCTCGTTCGGCATTCGCACCACCGCCCCACAGGGCGATCAAGAGGCCGCGCCTCGCACGATCGGAGAAAAGATCAACTTTCTCCTGCAGTACGGTTCCACCGGCGAGGAGGCGCTTTCCGACGCGGAGATCGCGCGACTCGTCAACGAGCATGCGCCGACCGCAGCCGTCACCGCCGAGGGCATCGGCGAGCTGCGCGACGGAACCGAGACCGCGGCATCGGATGAAGTGCGCGCCGGCCTGGCACACGCCTTCCAGGTCCCGGCCTGGCTGTTCGGCGATGACGCCGAACTAAGCCCCATGGTCCAGGAGTTCCTAGAGGCTGTTCGCTTCATCGGCTCGATTCACCAGGGACACATCCTCGGCCTGGCCGCACGCGGCAGCGAGATCCTCTCCCGGAGATCGATGGCCGACATCAACAGGCTCGTAGGAGAGCTGCGACACGCTCTGTCCGAGGTTCAGGACAAAGAGTAACCTCGCTAGCTAGTAACGGGCGGGTGGAAATCAGTTGCGGTACCGCCGCCTTGCGGGCGCGACCGAGGACCCCTGACCGCCTATCGCCCCTCGGCTCTGACCGGGCCAGCCCACTTCTCGGACCGGATGCACGAAGGGACTACGGCTCGGCCTCCCTGGAGGCCGAGCCGTAGTCCCTTCATACGGACGGAATCGACGCCGATCTACGAAGCGGTCAGGTCGACGTCGAACAGCTCGGACAGGGCTGCGACCGTCTGCTTCGGATCCTGGTTGTGCACTCCCGCGAGGCCGAGCTGCTCCGCTGCCTGGACGTACGCCTCGGTGTCATCGACGAAGACGCACTCTTCGGCAGGCAGGCTCATCAGCTTCAGCGTGGCCTCGAAGAGCTGTGCGTCGGGCTTACGCATCATGTGGTGCTCGCTGATGACGACGACGTCGTACAGCTTCTCCAACTCGTAGCCGGCATACAGGTCCCACGGCTCCAGGCCCACGGAATTCGACAGGATGCCGACCTTGATCCCGGCCCGGCGGGCTGCGGCGGCAGCGTCGATCAGCAGCGGCTCAGGTCGGAGGTCGCCGAAGATCCTCCCCATCAGCCCGTCCGCAGGCACATTCAGCATCCTGCCGGCGAACTCGTTCCACTCGCGCTGGGACACCACTCCGCGTTCCAGATCGCTGGTGATCCGGACGCCCTCCGGGTCCTTGTACAGGGCAGTGAGGCAGGCCCCCTGGGGAAGACCTTCACGCTGCTCGAACGCCAACACAGCGGGCAGCAGGGGGGTGGTGAGAACGCCTCCGAAATCAAGAATGAGGCCGGTACGGCGGTTGGACATGCGGGGAACTCCATTGCTGAGATTTCGGACGCCTATCCAGACCGGACAGCGTCACGGACCCGGCGTACATGGCGGTCGCAGAAGCTGCGCATCGCAGGCCAGGAAGTGCACTTACGGGGCGGAGCAAAACCTCTTTTTCCGCCTTGCCCACGGTACCAGTCGCGACCGCACGCCCGGTGGTGCCGAATCTCACGCAAGCCTTACAAGATCGCACCTCTGTGTGACAGGGCGCACACGCCGGAAACACGGATACGGCAACCCGACGCATCCCGTGCTCCAGAACTACCGCCGAGATTCCGATTCCAACTTCTGGGAGTCAAGAAGAACTTCTCGCGCTTGGTCACCGGTGATCTGCGTGTAGACCGTGCTGACTCGCACGTACCACGCAGCTTCACTTTCGGTGTCCACGAACGGCTTGTCTCTCATCAGGGTGGCCGAAGACGGCCTGACGCATTCCGCGTTAGCGGCAAGAAGGCCAGCCTTTATCCAGTACGCCTCCGCAGCAGGCTCGGGATCGGAGTGTGGGGACGCCTTGTCCTCCGCAGCAAACATCAAGTCGCATGGCACGTAGTAGCGCAGTTTCTCGCAGGCGTCTGATATATCCTGCGTCCATCGGTCCAAGCGAACATCAATGGGGACGCGAAACTGCAAAAGTTCCGTGATCCGTCGGCCGGGCGGGTACAGACTTGTTCCGGGAAAAGCTTCGACTAGATCGAACCAGAGCGGATAGATCAAGTTCAGGGTTCGGAACGTCTTCCATCGCGCAGCAGCCGCGCGGGTCGTCGGGATGCTTGCACCTACTGCGACGATAACAAAAAGAAGATTCATCCAGATCGCAGTGGCATCGACCAGAAATCGCACCGTCGATTGCCTGAGAGGGAATACTACGGCACTCCACAAGATGGCAATTCTGGCTATCGTGTGAACGAGTCCCATCCACATCGCGAAACCCATCAGACCGAGCCCGATGCGCATGCTCGTGCTCTCAGCTCGGTGTGCCGCCCTCGTCCACTGATAGCCGCATACGGCGGTGGTGACTAGCGGAAAGAAATAGAACACGGTCATGTAGACCGCGACGCCCCATTCTCCCGCATGGTCAACGAGGAAGTCCTCACTCGGCCGATCGCGTTGGACAACGGTAAAGAAGAGGATCGCGAGCAGCACCACGCCGACGGCTCCGGCCTTGTACGACGCTCGGGCGATCCACCGCGAGAACGCCACGTGCCTGGGTACGACCGCCTCAGCGGTCTTGCCGTAGCTGGTGGCGACATAGGTCAGAGCCGCCATGATCGCCGCCGTGCTGGCAAAGTGCCGGAGCAGGGCGCTGAGGTCGACCACCGGAATGCGATCGACCGCGTCCATCGCTGCTGGTGTGTATAGACACAGGGCCACTGCAAATCCTGCATAGCCGCCCCAGAGCGCCCTACGATGTGCATCGCCATATCTGACAGCCGGGAAACGCCAGATGGAGATCAGCGTCATTACTGCCGCAGTGAAGTATTTGAAGAAGTCGAACACGGAATCAGTCGATCTATAGGCGCCACACCTGTCGCCGCTCACGGGCCCTGCAGAGTGCAGACTTGGTCAGTGCGAGATTGCGGATCGTGTGGTGCTAGCGCCGACGCCGCGGCGGGGCAACCGGATGCGCCAACGAATACTCCAACAGGCTGATCACATCGTCTCCGGTAGCAGACTGGCGACGCGCCAGGCGCTTGATCAATGACGCTGAAAGCTCAGCTTGCTTCTCCTCGTGACTGTCGAAATCGACGCGCGCTTGAATGAGGGCTGATGGGTAGCGCCGAAGCACTTCTTGCCGGATGCGCTCAGGGACGTAGCGCTCGATTTCAACGGCCGTTAGAGAGGTGCCGTGATCCATCCACTCATGCGCGATCTCATGGAGGATTATGTGTTCTGTTTGATTTCTGCTTGATCGGCGACGATAGAGAATGATGGTTACCTCGGGAGTTTTCACCCGAAGGCCGCACGCTGTCCCCAGTCCCCCGTCGGGGTCGTCCAGTGGGACCAGCTGGATCTGACGCCCCAGCGCGCTTTCCATATTGCTCACCAGGGTCTCGACACTGAAGGGGGATGGTATAGGGAGATCAGCGAGCTTTTTCTCGCATTCCCTCACAAGGGCGCGACGTGAAGGGTCCCTACGCCAACGCATAGTCGCTCCATTCATGCTCACTGCGGACCCCATACCTCAACGCGCGTACGCGAGGCGCTGGCAGGCCGGATCCTGTATTCGATGCGCACGACGCCAGTACCGGCACGCGCTTTGCGCACCTAAGCGTACAAGGGGTATTACGTGATCTTGCCGGAAGGGCATGTTGCGAAGGTCACCCCCGCACCATTCGACACATTATCGTTTCAAGATCAAAGGCGGCGGGCGCACGTAACAATCCAACTTGGATTCATTCTCTGGGATGATGCGCTCCGCGCATGGTGAGCGCATCCCATCACGCGTGGCTCTGCCCAATCGAGTTGGTGTCCCGTCGCTAAGAACCCGCCTCAATCACCTAGTTGAAGGGAGAGAGGGTGAACAGAGCGCTCCGCATTGCCTATTGCGGGCTTCGCCCGTGGGACATGGACCGTCTGTACGGCGTATCCGGGTTCCACTTGCGGCCCGGGCCGTGCACAGAAGGGGCAGCGTCACTGCTCGTCAGCCACCCTTCGCAGCCAGCGGCGCGTCTGGCGCCGGTTTGCCAGCAGCACCACGTCGGTACCCGAGTTGAACTCGTTGATCTTCGCCATCACGCGGGGTCGCATCATGCGCCGGTACGTGGCGACGTACTTGATCACGCCCCAGTGAATGCGGTTATGCACCCCGTTGCCCTTGTGCCCGGCTCCGTGCCGGACCTGCCGGGAGAAGATCCCGTACAGCGCCGCCACGGTCGACACGTCCATCAAGACCACTGTGTCGCAGGCTTCGAGCCGTACCTGCAGCGTCGAGTTGTAGTTGCCGTCGATCACCCACCGCGGCTCCGCGACCAGCTCG
The DNA here is from genome assembly GCF_042669245.1 of Streptomyces sp. NPDC057249. Taxonomy (NCBI): domain Bacteria; kingdom Bacillati; phylum Actinomycetota; class Actinomycetes; order Kitasatosporales; family Streptomycetaceae; genus Streptomyces; species Streptomyces sp. NPDC057249. The sequence goes on from NZ_JBHUXS010000001.1 coordinate 185,507, forward strand.
CTCTGCACTCGGGTGAACTCGTCCATGGGCAGCGCGTTCCACTCGTCGTCGTAAAACGCGGCATCCAGGTGCGTCACCGAGGCATTGAGGATCCTCCCGAGCTGGCGGGCCACGTGGGACTTGCCGCTGCCTGCGCAGCCGACGATGGCGACCTTCTTCATGGTGCTCCAGCGTAGAGACAACAAGTGCTGGGTCGCCCGACTGTCGATGCGCACGTCGACGGGCCGGGCAGCGGGCTCTCGGCGCGCAGGCCAGCGGGGAGGCGTGAAGCGTCCAGGCCGTCGCACCGTGCGATGAGAACGCCGAGTTCATGGCGGCTGAGGGCATCTGCCCGCGGCGTGTTGTACTGCTGCGGTGCCGCGCTCCGCGAGCTCCAGCAGCGCGGCGGCCAGATCCGAGACGTGGATCGGGCAGCGGACGTCGTCGGTGAACAGGTTCCGTTGGCGGGGCCGTCGACGAGCTGGTGCACTAGGCACTCGTGCACGGAACGCGCGTCCCCGATGATCATGGATGTGCGGACGACGGCGGATGATGAGCGTTGTCACACTCCCTGGCTCCCCTGGTGATCGACGCCGTGCAGGATGGCCGCCCGGGCCGCCCAGGCCAGGATGCTCTGCCCCCGCATGGACAGGCCCAGCCGGTTCCAGTGGAAGATCACGTGGTAGCTGAGCACCTGCCGTAGGCCACGGTCCAGCGTCCCGACCTGTACGGCATGGTGAAGTTCTTGCCCTGTGCCTCGGAAGGCGCCGACCCACTCGGAGACGGGCTCCAGCAGTCCGCCGGGGCGCAGCAGGACGTCGCTGTCGGCGATGAGCAGGGGCCGGATCTCTTGGGCGCGAGTGTCGAGCCGGTCTGCTGGGACGTCGCCGACTGCCGAGCGGTGCTCTTCCGTGATGACGCGATGCCAGACGTCTCCCTGCTCGTACCACTCCAGGCCGGCGGCGCGCATCATGATCGTGCAGAGGAGGACGGACAGCTCGCGCGGCCCCACGGCCAGGTCCGCGCGGTGCCTGAGCTGCGGCGCCTCTCGGCTGTCGGTGATGAACAGGGCGTGCGCGGCCGTCATGCTCGCCTCGCCCCCGAACGCTGCGGTCTCGGGCTCGTAGATCCCGGGCCACCAGCGCACGAGGTGGCCGTCGGCCACAAGGCGGTGCAAGCCGAGTCGGTCCAGTCCCTCCGCGGTTCCGATCTTGGCGCCGATCCCCGGCCGGACGCGGAGACGCAGGCGCCAGCAGGGGTGCTTCCTGGTGTACCACCAGCCGACGATGAGGCCGGCGGTCTCCGCCTCTTGGAGCAGGGGCAGGACGTGCGCGGTGAAGGTCTCGTCGGCTTTCGTCCAGTCGGTGAAGTGGAGGTACACCTGCCACCAGTCGTCCGTGGAGGCGTGCCGGGCCAGGGCCTCCCGGCCCGCCTGGTCGTAGACCGCTAGGGCGTCGGACAGGGTCGTCGGTTCCATCCCGTGCCGGGCTGCGACTTCGGGGATCGGCGGGCCGGTGAGGGCGGCCGTGACCGCGCGGTGGATCGGGCTCGGCTCCGTCGAGATCAGTTGATCAGGAGACATGCGTCCCATCCGGTGATCGGGGCCTGCTGTGAGGCGTGGGTGGTCAGGGCGAGCGCGGTGCCGGCGGCACCGTTGATCAGGCCGGGCTCGGGAAGGCCGGGCCGGGCGCTCGCGGCGAGGGTGTCACCGAGGCTTCTCGGGAGGGCCTGGAGGCGGGGGTCGACGGCATCGGCGGCGGCGCGGGTGGCGGTCTGGTAGATGCCCGCCCAGCCGTGGCACAGGCCCGAGTCGGTGACCTGGGCGAGCTGTTCGGGGTCGGTCAACGCCCGGTACAGGGCGTCCTCGTAGAACGCCTGGACGTCGGGGGCGTGCAGGGCGAGCCCGGCGAGTTGCCCGGCTCGTGCGATTCCGGTGGTTCCGTAGCACCAGCTCGGCCGGGCGGGAGCGTCGTGGTGGGGACGCCCGAGGTCGAGGTCGCGGCGCGAGATGTGCTCGGGCCACCAGGGACCGGAGGGGCTGAGCTGGCACCAGGTGTCGAGGTGTTCGCAGATGCTCCAGATGGCTTCGCGGTGGCCGCTGACGGTGATGCCGCGGCGCATGGCCTGGGCCAGCAGAAGGAGCGGGCCGGTGATGCCGTGGGCTGCGCCGAAGTTGCCGTGGCCGCCCGGGAAGTGGGGGGATTCGCCCCGGGCCGGGTCGTGGCGGACCCACCAGCCCGGCAGGCCGCGGCCGTCGGGTGCGAGGGGGCGGGTCAGGGCGACGAGGTACTTCAGGACTCGTTCGAGGGGAAGCCCTTCGGGGTCGGTGCGCAGGAGGTAGGCCCCGATGCCGGTGAGGCCGTAGAACAGGTCGTACTCGGCGAACGTGGGCAGGTCGCCCACGCGGATGCGGGTGAGCGCGGCGTCCACGCGGCGGTGGGTCAGGTCGGTGATGTGCTGGTGCAGGGTCCGCCGCGCCGGTTCGTACAGGTGCTGGAAGGGCGGCGGGACGGTGGTGAGGACGAAGCCGAGGGCCGGGGCTCCGAGGAACAGTCCCGCGGTGTCGGCCGCGCTGATGTGGCCGGCCGCCGCGGCGGTGATCCACCGGTGGGCGGGGCGCCAGGAGCCGCCGTGACGGCTGACCGTCTCGATGTGCAGCAGGCTGATCCCGGCGGCGCCGTCGGCGAGGGACTGCACTACCCACGGCTCGTCCGGAGGCGGGGGAGCGGGTTGGGCGAGGTGGGCGGTGTACTGCTCCAGGATCGTCGCGGTGGTAGCGGCCGGCGCGGTCATCGAGCCGCCCTCCGGTGCTGGAGGGCCGCGGTTCGGACGAGCCGGATCGTGGTTTCCTCGGCGCGCGGGTCGACGCCCAGGGCCCGGACGTGGTGCTGGTGCAGGAGCGACCGGGCGACGTCGAGCGGGTCGCGCTGGTCGGTCAAGGCCGTCCGGTAGGTGTCGACGGCGGCGGCGCGAGCCCGCCACGCTTCGACAACCGCAGGGCCGCCGGGGAAGGCCGCGAGCACGGAGTTGCCGTTCGGCGCGGCGAGTTCGAGTACCTGGGCACGCAGGGCCCGGTTCAGCCGCCCCGTGCCCTGGGGGAGGTTGCGCACCAGCCACTCTTCGGCCGCCGCGGTGTCCGGCGCCAGGGGGGTGACGAGGTGCAGGGCGCTGGCCGCGGCGAGGGCCTGCGGGGCGAGCGCGTCGGTGCGCTCGGTGAGCTGAATCTGCGCGAGGGCGACGGCGGAGTCCGCGGCGAACACCCGGTGCGCGGCGTCCATGGCCGGCCCGTGGCCGAAGCGCCCGGTCTGCGGCTGGTAGGGAGCCAGGACGAGCCCGGCCGCCAGACCGGTCCCGTGCAAGCTGTCCGCCCACCTGCGGACGTGCTGGGCTGCTGCCCCGTACGCGCCGAGCGGCAGATGCAGCGTGAGGACGAGGTGCTGGTCAGCGTCCGGGCGGGCCATCTCCCGGTGCCGGGTGAACCACCAGAGGGGCGGGACGTCGCCGAACGCGGCGAGGAGGCTGGGCAGGTGGCGGCTCAGGATCTCGTCGTAGCGGCGCGGGTGGGCGTGGAGCTGCGCGAGGAGGACGTCGCCGGCGCCCGGAAGGTGCCGATCGGGGGCCGCTGACGGAGCGGTGCGCGGCCGGGGTACCTCGGCGGCCGGCTCCGAGCGGCCCAGGGAGAGCCAGATCTCGTGTGCCCGCCCGATCCAGTCGTGGGCATCTGCGTCCGGGACCTCGCGCAACTCCAGGCGCCGAACGTTGTCGAGGTGCGCGCGCAGCGCCCGGCGGTGGACCGGGTGGGACAGGTCGAGGGGGAGGCGCTGGTCGTACTCGATGATGGCGACCTGCACCGGGACCCGCAGCCGGTTCCGCCAGACGGTGAGGGCGTTCTCCCACTCCTCGGTCGTGGCTTTGCGGCCGGGCAGGTCGTCGGCCATCAGCAGCCATCGGGCCTGCGTGAGTATGGTGCGGCGGTAGCGCACCCGCGGGAGGAACGGAAGCCGGGAGCCGGCGCCGAAGTCGAACGGCTTGTAGGCGGCGAACCGTCCGTTGGCTACTTCGGCGAGAAACCGGGCGAGCGGCGGGGTCTGCGTGCCACCTTCCAGGGCGTGTAGGACCCGGACGTCGATGCGTCGGCCGGTGGAGAGCTGTACGAGGTGGAAGCTGCGCGGGTTGGCGGTGACGGCGATGTCGGCGAGCGGGATCGTCGTCTCGTCTGTCTCCTGGTGGCCGGACAGCTCGATGACGTGGGGCAGCAGCCGCGGCGTGCGGGTGACGTTCTCGTTGCGGTGGCGGCGCGGTGGGAAGACGAGCTGCGCCGTGAGGCTGTTCGGCGCTCCGTAGTACGTGGCGGCGAGCGCGTCCTGGTGCTCGGGCGGCAGGGCGTGGGCGAACCGGCCGGCCATGCTGCTGCCGGGCCGGGGGACCGCGGTGAGGAGGACGTCGAAGGCGCCGCTGGAGAGTGCCCGGGTGCTGGGGGAATGGACTTCGAAGGCGACCTCCACCCGGGGTACGAACAGCCGCTCGTCCTTCCCGGCGGCCTTCTCCAGGGCGTCGACCATGTCGTCCGTTAGCCGCAGTTCACGGCCGCCGTCGAGGAGGACTTGCTGCATCAGCGCGAGCAGCAGTTCGTCGCGGTCGGTGCGCACCTTCAGGGCGGCGCCGCGTTCGGAGCCGACGTATCCGGCGGGCAGGCCCAGGCCGCTGTCGGCGACCAGGTCCATCACCGGCACCAGGGCGCCGACGCCGTACCGGGCCCGGAAGCGGCGGTGGTAGTCGCGCCAGTGCTGGTAGCCGTAGGGCTGCGGGGTGGTGCGGTAGAGGGCCGAGACGGCTGCTTGCGCTTCCGCGATCACGGCCTGCGGGAGCTGGGTCTCGCAGTCGAGGGCGGTGTCAATGAGCAGCGGTGTCGGCGTGACGGGGGTGAGGGCGCGCATCCGCGTGGCGACGATGCTCACGCTGGTGTCGGAGAGGGTCGGCTGGTGCGCGGACAGCTCGTCGCGCAGGGCGTACAGCTCGTGGACCAGGCCCCGCACTTCGGGGATGCTGCCCGCTTGGAGCCGGTCCAGTTCGCGGCACAGGTGCTGGAAGGCGTCCACGGTGGTCATGGGCGCCCACAGGCTGGTGATGAGGAACTGCTGCTCGACCAGGCTGGCGAGAAGTGCGTCGATCTTCTCCGGAGTGGCCTGCGGAAAGCGGGCGCGCAGGTCGCCGTGGAGGCCGCTGTAGGGGACGGGGGTGCAGGCCGCGGCCATGGCGGCGGCCACCGGCCGGGCGTTGCGGACGGATATCTCGACCGGGGCCAGGAGGACGGCGTGGCCGTCGGAGGGCGGGCCCGGCGCCACGAGCCGGTCACCGCGAGCGCGGGCGGCGTTGTTGGCGACGACCGGTAACCGCTTCAGCAACGCCGGGGTGCGCTGGAGCCGGAGGACCATGTCGGTGACCCATTCGGCATCCGGCCGGATCAGCGTGCGGTGCTTGTCGCGCCATCGCGCGCTCGCGCGGGGCCCGACGGACACTGGGGCGGTGCCGGCGAACAGGCCGAGCGGGGTGGGCCGGTGCTGCCACCGAAGGAGGTAGGAGACGGTCGACAGTGCGGTGCGGCGCACCTGACGGGGCTCGGTCTGCCGGCCCCGGACGACGGCCTCGATGGCGTCGGACAGGACGGGGGTGGCCAGCTCGAGCGCGCTGCGGAAGTCCTCGCGCTGCCAGATGCGGTTCAGCCATCCGCGGGTGACGGCCACGTTGTCCAGGTCGAGGGTGCGGGGGATGTCTGCCGGCCCGGGGCTGGTGGTGGCGCGCAGCATCGCAACGCCTTGCCACAGGTATCCGGCGGCTGCTCGGGAAGCCATGAGGCCCTTCCATGAGGCGGCGCGGGAGGGGAGAGGGGCCTGTGGGCCGGGCGAAGCGCTTCGCCCGGCCCACAGGTGAGAGGGTCGGCCTGGATCAGGCCGGGTCCTCGGTGAAGGAACCGCAGGCGGAGGCACCGGTCGCGCAGGTGGTGCCGCAGCCGTCGCCCGTCGAGCACATGAGGTGGCCGTACGAGTGCTCGGCGATGACGACCTTCACGTCCAGGGGCGCGAAGTCGTCGTCCAGGTCCGCCGACGCCGCGGGCGCGACCGGGGGCGGGGCGAGAGTGGCGCTCGTCATGTTGGTGCCCTTCTTCTCGTTGGGGTGGTGCGGGATGACCTGGCTCCCGGTGTTACGCCGAGGGCCAGGAGAGCGAGACCCGGCTGTGCACCTTGTCGATGACCCGGTCCGCCGGGATCTGCTCATCGGGGGTGCCGGCCGGATAGACCCGGATGACCGGGCTGGGACCGCCGCGCCGGTTGGCCTCCCAGTCGCGGAGCACCCCGGCGACCTTGTCGGCGAACTGCTCCGCGTGCGGGCCGAGGGCGTGCACCCCGTACTCCAGGTGCTTGTTGTCCTCGGTGCGACGGGTGACGAGATAGGCGAAGGTGTCGTCCTCGACGGCCGCGAGCGCGAACCGCTTGTTCACGGGAGCGACCAGGCCCGAGTCCGAGTTCTCATCGACGGCCATGGTGCAGAAACCCGGCAGGCTGATCGCCATCGCCATCTGCAGGGTGTCGATGAGTTCCTGGATGCGGACGGAGACGCCGGTCCACAGCTCATGGCGCGGGAACGTGACGGCGTTGTCGAGCCGGTGCGGGTCGGCCGGCAGGCCGTCATCGAACTTGAGACCGATCTCCGGGGTGCCGTTGACGAGGAGGAGTTCTTCCCGGTGGGCGGTCGAGCCCTGCATCGGGACGAAGCCGCAGATCTTCGCCGACTCGCTCTCCAGGAAGAGGCCGTGCTCGCCCTTGACCTGGATGAAGGAGACCGACCGGGTCAGGCCGCGCATCCGCAGCGGGACGACGAGCCGGCCGCCCTCCTTGAGCTGCGCGGTCCAGGCCGGGGAGATGTCCCAGGCGCCAGCGGTCACCATCACGACGTCGACCTCGCCGAGGTCCGGGACGGGCTCGGCGGCGTCGGCGGTGACGACGTGCACCCGGCCGTAGCCGTGCTCGTCCAGGAGACGGCGCGCGCGGTCGGTGACGACGGGGTCGATGTCCACGGTGACGACTTCACCGTCCTCGCCGACGAGTTCGGCGAGGTAGGCCGCGTTCAGCCCGCCCGAGCCGATCTCCAGGACCCGCATCCCGGGCTTCACCTGGCCTTGCTCCAGCATCATGGCCTGGATCTGCGGGGCGGAGACGGAGCTGAGCTGCACACCGTGCTCGTCCGTCTTGGTGATCACGGCGGCGTAGGTGTCGTACGCCTTGTCCAGCGGCGTGTCGGCGGGGGTGAACTCGTGCCGGGGCACCTTGCGCATCACCGCTTCGATCTCCGGGGAGGAGATGTTGCCGTCCGCGCGCAGCTCGTCCACCACCTTGTTCCGCAGGCGGGTCGCCTCGTCGGGCTCGACGGTCGTGTTCGTCATGGACTTCCTTCGGTCGTTCGTGTTCAGGGGAGGAGGTAGGTCGGCACGGTGTGCCGGTGGGCCGGGAGGCTATTGGCGAACGCTCTCCGTTCTTGCCGGACCGCCGAAGGTTGGCGGTTTCGTGCCGGACGGCGCGCGAAGGGCTCGGCGCCGGTGGTGAGCCGCCCAGGAGTCCCGTCCGTATCACTCAGGGCCCCCGGGCGGCCCTCTAGGCGGCGTGTACAAGATCGTCCAGATTGACGACCTCGAAGTCCCGCAGTTCGCGTATGAGCTGGCTCGCCAGGAACCAGCCCAACTGGGGGTGTCCGTACGCCACGGGCGCGTCATCGTCGTCGGCGGGAAGGGGTTCCAGGCCACTGGCGGTGAGGCGGTACCGGGTGCCGACGACGCCCCAGGGCGACGTCGCCCGCGCGCGGAAGGCGATGTGCCCCCTCCGCAGGTGCGGGCACAGCTCTATGGCCGGCCGCAGGTGCTTCATGCACACCGGCGGCTGGGCCGTCCTCACCGGCTCACCAGCACGGTGGGAAGCACCTTCGGCATCCCCGGCGAGGAAGATGTAGCCCTGGTCGGTCTCGGCCGGGCAGAAGCTGACCTGGCACCGAAGCTGCTCCATCGCTTTCCGCTGCCGGGCGGGGTTGACCATGCGCCACTGCGGCTTGCCCGTCGGCTTCCCGGCCGCGTTCAGCGACTGGGAGCACCGGGCCCACAGCTCACCGCGGGGCCCGCGGTCAGCCGGGGTCTCGTCCTGGTAGGCGAGACGCACGGCGCCGAAGGCGTTCATGCTCAGCGTGAGTTCCGACTCCAGTCCGCCGTACTCGCCCTCGCGCTGGGTGATGTACGGGACGAGCCGGGGCGCCGCGCTGGTCCGCTTCACGCGGCTGCCCTCGCCACGTTGAGGGTCCGGTGCGGGGCGATGACCTGGCCGTCCGGCAGCAACTCACCGGTGTCCTCGAAGAGGAGCACTCCGTTGCACAGCAGGCTCCAGCCCTGCTCAGGCCGGTGCGCGAGGGGCCGCGCGGCCTCCCTGTCGGGAGCCTCAGCCGTGGGGCACGGCGGGTTGTGCGCACACATGGTGCTCGTCCTCTCGGGTGGGAAGTTGGGCCCTCTTCGGCGAGCTACGGTGCCGTGGGGGAACACGGTTCGGGCGCGGCCGAAGAGGGAGTCCGGTGGTGCCGCCGCGTGAAGGCGGCTATCGCTGCTTCGCTGTAGCCGTAGAAGCGTCCGAACACCGCGTCGTCCTCCCGCCAGTCGGGAGCGGGGTCGCCCCACTCGACGGTGTGGCAGGTGTCGCGGTACGGCGACCATCGAACGCGCAGGAGCGGGAAGCCGGGGTGCTCCGCGAGGAGGGCGTGCGTCTCCGTCGCGTGGGTCAAGAGGTCGAAGGACATGTATCCGCCGCGGCGCGGCCCGCCGACGGGAACCGCGAGGAGCGGCGCCCGGAAAACACGGACTGCTACGGCGTCCGCGAGGAGAGCAGGTTCGGCGAGACGGCTACGGAAGTGCTCGTAGTCGTACGCTTCGGCAGCCGGCCGAAGGGAGACGGCGGCGGAGTGGCGCGGCAGCGTTGCGGCGGCGGTCAGCATTCGACCTGCCCCTTGATGTAGCGAGCTTCGATCAGCGCTTCGATCAGGTCGGACGTCACGAAGGCCAGGCGGCGAGCGAGACCGACGGCTCGCTGGTAGTCGGCCGGCGTGCGCTCATCCCGGATGGGGCGTCCTCGCTCAACGAGCTGGACCATCTCCACGGTGGGCGGGTATCGCCCGTCCGCGACGGCGATGTCGCTGAGCTGCTTCAGGTGGCCGCGGAGGCGGTCGATGAGGGCGTCGGTCGTCGCGACGGGCGGCGGCTGGTTGCCGATCGTCGTGTCGAGGTCGTCAAAGACCGCCTCCACGTCGAGCGGCTTCCATTCCTTGATCCGTTCCAGGACGGACCTCAAACCCTCTGCATCGAGTGGGGGTGTCCACTGCGGTGTGCGGGGCTCGTCGGCTGGCGGGGGAACCACGTCGTTCTCCGGAACCAGAACGGTGAGGGACATCGGGAACTCCTGGAGAGGCCAAGCGCCGGCCGTGGGGGGTTAGAAGTGCTCGGTGGGTTCCGGGGTCCCTATGAAGACCCACACGTCCTTGCCCGCCGGGCTCACGGACACGGACGTGTCGTCGGCCAGGGCGCGCAGCAGCATCAGACCGCGCCCCTCTTCGGCCAGGGGGTCCGGAGACGCAAACACAGGCGGGCACGGGTCCTGGTCGCGGACGATGGCGGTGACACCGTCCGGCACCTTCTGGAGGAGCAGGCTGGCCATCCGGCACCCGTCGGCGTCCGCGGAGGTGTGCTGCAAGACGTTGGTGAGGAGTTCGTTGACCACGGTCAGCATGCGGTGCGCGGTGCCGGTGTCGATGCGCCACCAGCACAGGTGCGCCGCGACGATGTCCCGGACGGTTCCCAGGTCTTCGGCCCGGACGTTGAAACTCATGTCGAGTTGGCCGTCCACACTTCTGGACGTGGCTCGAACAGAAGCATCCCGCTCACGGGTGTCGACGAGTAGTTCCATCGCTGCTCCCTCCGTTCTGCCAGAACCCCTTCAGCAGGGGTGGGTTGCGGTGTGTACTGGTCTAGAACCGATCAGCAACCATTTAGGCAGAGCGCACCGAGAACGTGCAGAGCCTGATGCCGAGAGGTGAAGAGTTCGGCATCGACGACTTCGGGGACAGAACATGCCGCAGCCAATGAAGCAGCTCGATCCGGGAGCGTCCCCCCAGGAGTGGTTCGGCAGCGAGCTGCGCAGACTGCGCCTGGAACAAGGGCTGTCGGCCAAAGCGCTTGGTCGGTTAGTGCAGGTCAGCGACGACATGATCTTGTCGATCGAGAAGGGCAAGTACCCGAGCTGTCGTCGCGACGTGGTGCAGCGGCTCGATGATGCCCTCGGCACGGGTGGGCTCCTAGACCGGGCGTGGCCGATGGTCTTCGGCGACGGCGATGCCGATAAAAAGCGGGCTGATGCCGATAAGGCTTCCGCGCGCCGGGGGGAGGTGCGCGTTCAGGCGCCCACAGGCCGCATCCTGGGCAGAGACGAACCGACTCTTCGCCCTGGGAGCCATGAGCCCGTGATTCGACGCTCGTTCCTCGGAATCGGCGGCCTCGCCGCCATAGCCCCTCTCAACTTCACCAATGTCTTCGCGCCCGCCGAGCTGTCTCTCCCATCCCACATCAACCCGAGCCACGTCGACCAGGTCTTGGCCGTGGCCAACGCCCTCAGCGGCATGGACAACGAGCTGGGCGGCGGGGGCGTGGTACGTGACGTGGCCGCCCGAGCGATGCAGTGGTCGGCCGGCCTGCTGCAAGCGCAGTTCCCCGAGCACCTACGAACCGACCTGTTCGCCGCCGTATCGCGCCTCGGCATCGTGGTCGGCGCCTCTGCCTTCGACGCCTACCACCACGACGAAGCCACCAAGACGTTTCGATTCGCAGCGGATTGCGCCGAGGAGGCCGGCGACTGGCATCTGCGAGCCAAGACGTACTCGTTCCTCGCACGGCAAGCCGTATGGATCGGAGCCCCCGATGACGGCCTCACCTACGCCGAGAAGGGGCTCGTGCGCTCCGACCGCTTGACGGCGACAGAGCAGGCGATGCTTCACACGGCGCGGGCCAGGGCCTTCGGGAAGATGGGGAATGTCCGCGACACCATGGCGGCCGTCGGCGCCGCGGACGAAGCGTTCACCCGGGCCCGGCCAGCCGAGGACCCGTCGTGGATGGCCTACTACGACGAGGCGCAGCACAACGGGGACACGGCTCACGCCCTGTTCGATCTCGCGATCCTGGCCGGGCAGGACCCGGGCCGGGCCGCGCGCCGATTCGACACAGCGGTGAAGGGACACACAGACGCCTACAAGCGGTCCCGGGCGATCTCGCGGACCAAGCTGGCCTCTCTGCTCATGGCCAAGGGCGACCCGCGCAAGGCGGCGGCGCTCGGCCACGACGCCCTCGACGAGGTAGGCCGGCTCACCTCCCGGCGAGCTGCCGACGACCTGCGGCAACTCGGCCGCTTCGCCTCGAAGCATCGGAGCGTCCAGGAGGCTTCGGCGCTGCGAGATCGGATCGCCGCTACGGTTTCGGCATGACTTCTTCGGCAGCCGCACCGGCGCGTCACGTCCTGAAGCAGGCATGTTCCGCAGTCGGATTGGACTCCGACGGAGCGGAACCTCTTCGCCTGGCCGAGAACCAGATATGGCGGCTGCCTCATCAACGGGTGATCGTGCGGATCGCCAGGGAAGGACAGAGTGCTGCGGCAGCCCGCGAGGTGCGCGTCGCACGCTGGCTCGACCAGGAGAACGTCCCCGCCGTTCGTCTGGTCGACGTGGAGCAGCCGGTCGAGGCAGGCGGCAGACCCGTCACCTTCTGGGCAGAACTCCCCCCGCAGGAGCACGGCTCCGTTGAAGACGTCGCTCAGCTCCTCGCACAACTCCACTCCTTGCCCACACCAGACATCGAGTTGGGGTACCTCGACCCCTTCATCCGGGTCGACGAACGGCTGCAAGCGGCCACCACGATCTGCGTTGATGACAAGGAGTGGTTGCGCGCTCTTCACCGCGACCTCGTAGCAGCCTGGGCCGAGCGGCCGGCCGGTCTCCCCGACCGGGCTGTGCACGGCGACGCATGGCCCGGCAACATCGTCCGCACGGCCGACGGGGTCCTGATGATGGACCTGGAGCGCTTCTCGGTGGGGCCTCCGGAATGGGATCTCGTATCCACCGCCGTGCGCGCGAAGACCACTGGAGCCGTCAGCAGCCGCGAGTACGACCGATTCTGTGCGGTGTACGGACATGACGTGACTGCGTGGGAGGGCTACCCCATCCTCGCGCGTGCCCGTGAGCTGCGGATGGTGACGTACGCGGCGCAACACGCAGCCAGCAATGCGGAGTGGCGGAGCCAGGCGCAGTATCGGATCGACTGTCTGCGTGGTCGATCCGGACTGCGGCCGTGGTCGTGGAAGGGCATCCTCTGATCAAGGTGTTCGTGCACCTCATCCCTGCAAGCTCCCTGCCCTTACGAGACTGGCCGGAAGGCGCTGCGCCATCCTGCGCGGCGTACGGACTACGCAGCGAGGCCGTGCCGCTCGCTGCCGCTCGCCTCCTGGCCTCCCCCAGAGTGCCGGTGCTCCAAGCCCAGCAGCTTCAGCAGGTCGGCCGTGACCACTCGGTAGGCGTTCCCTAGGCGCAGCACCCTGACCGGGTACTCCCCCTGCTTGGCGAGCCCATACCCGGTGGACCGTCCGATCATCAGCGCCTTGTTCGAGGTGTCGAGATCGATCACCGCCGGAAGAGCGAGCAGCTCGTCGCTCGTCAGCCCCCGCCCCGCTCCTGCCGTCTTAGGTGCTGCCATGACGCTCTCCTGATGTTTACGCGTGCCGCAGTGACGCGAAAGGTGTATCACGGAGTTGCGGCAGCACCTTTTTGCTTCTTAGGGTGCCACCATGACACCTGATCAATGGGCGACAGCGTTCACCGGTCGGATCGCTCAGCGCCTACGAGACTCGCGCCGGGCCGCCGGCCTCACGATGGCCGAGGTCGCGCAGGAGTGCGCGGCCCGCGGCATGCCGGAAATCACCGAGCACTCGATCAAGAACCTGGAGTCCGGACGCAAGACGAGCGTCAGCGTGGCGGACGTCGTCATGCTTGCCGACGTACTGGACGTCCCGCCGGTCACCCTGCTGTTCCCGCTCGGTTCTTCGGCGGCGGTCGAGGTTCTGCCGGGCCGCGAGCTGTCCACCTGGGACGCGGTCGCGTGGTTCACCGGTGAGACACCTCTGGATGATGCGGCCCCCGAGGGCTCGCCCCGGGACGTGCTCGACAGCTTCCGACACCATGGCGACCTCGTTGCCGCGTCGATGTCGTCGTACGACTTGGCGCAGGAGCGGCGACGTGTGGCCAGCACCACTCTGGACCGCAGTCGCCGAGCCACGCTTCTTGAGCGGGCCGAGGGATACGAGGCGCACGCTTTCGAGGACGCCCAAGAGCTGCGCGCGTACCGAGAGCGGATGCGTCAGCGCGGCCTCACCCCTCCGGCCCTTCCTGACCGACTCGCCTTTGTCGACGAGACCGACATACGTCCCGAGGCCGGGGAGCGTGGATGAAGAAGGGCACCATCACGCGGCGGTGCCGGTGCACTGACCCCGAGACCGGCAAGGACCTCGGGGCGTCGTGCCCGAAGCTCCAGTCGCGACGGCACGGGACCTTCGGGGTGTTCCAGGAGCTGGACCCCGCCCAGGACGGCCGACGACGGCGGTTTCGTCGTGGTGGCTTCGAGACCTCCACCAAGGCCCAGGAGGAGCTGGGCAAGGTCCGCGCCCTCATGGCGATTCCCGAAGAGGACGACGCGTGGGGCAGGACGCAGATCAGCGACCTGCTGGAGGACTGCGTCAAGGAGAAGACCCCTCTGCCGGACTACGACGAGACCCGTCGCCGGTTCCAGACGGGTCAGTCGCTCAACTCGAAGACCACCGTCGGGGAGTGGCTCGACACCTGGCTGGCCGGGCGGAAACGTCTGCGCCGTGGCGGTGCGTCGCGCTACGAATGCGACATCCGCGTCCACCTCAAGCCGCACCTCGGGCACCTTCGCCTCGACAAGCTCCGAGTCCACCACATCGACAAGATGTTCGACGCCATCAACGAGCGGAACATCGAGATCCAGGAGCAGAACGCCCAGCGACGCGCGGTCGCCGACGAGCTGAAGGCCACCCCGAACAAGGGAGCCGAGAACCGGGCGCGCCGGAAGTGGTTCCGCGCACAGCTCGACGCGATGCCGCCGTTCCGTCGAGTCACCGGGCTGAACACCCAGCCTCACATCCGCGACACGCTCCGGGCCGCGCTCAACGTTGCCATCGCTCAGCAGGTCATGCCCGCCTTCAACCCGGCCGCTCACGTCGAACTGCTGCCCGGTACCAAGCCGAAGGCCCTTGTCTGGACCGAGGAGCGCATCACTCGTTGGCAGGAGACCGGTAAGCGGCCGTCGCCGGTCATGGTCTGGACCCCGGAGCAGACCGCCGTCTTCCTCGACTTCGTCGCGGGAGACCGGCTGTACTTGCTCTGGCGACTCATTGCGTTTCGCGGTACTCGGCGAGGAGAGGCGTGCGGTGTCCGCTGGGAGGACTACTCCGCGAAGCACTGCTCGCTGGCCATCGCCACGCAGCTCGTCCAAGACGGCTGGGAGGTCCACGAGGGTGCGCCCAAGACCGACAGCGGCCTCCGACTGATCGCCCTGGACGGCGAGACCAACGAGGGCCTCCTCACGCACAAGGCGCGCCAGCAGACCGAGCGCGAGGCATGGGGTGAGGGCTGGCAGAACACCGGTCGGATCTTCACCCAGGAGGACGGCTCTCTCCTCCACCCGGGCAAGGTCAGCGATCTGTTCGAGCGCCTCGTGGAGGCGGCTGGCCTTCCGCCGATCCGCCTTCATGACCTCCGGCACGTCGCTGCGACGCTGATGCTCGCGGCGGGCGTCGACATCAAGGTCGTCTCGGAGACCCTCGGCCATTCGGACACGCGGATCACGCGGGACATCTACCAGTCGGTCCTCGACGACCTGGCGCGTGACGCCGCCGAGAAGGTCGTGCAGCTCGTCCCTCATGCGCGTAAGGCGCTGGCGGCTGTTCCGGACGTCGTGCCGCAGGTAGACCCCGCGTCTCGCCTGCCGAGGATGGCGCCACCACGTAAGGACGACGCGACCCAGCAGAATCGTTCCGCCTGACGGTGGACGGAGAAGGAGCCCCGGTCAGAGGGAAGCTGACCGGGGCTCCGGCTTGTGCGCGAAGCCGCTTCACGGCCTCGCTGGGCTGCTCAGAGAGGGTCATCCACGACCGTCAACAGCGCTGCGGCGATGGCGATCAGCGCTTTCGCCTCGTCCCTGCTGTAACTGAACGCCGACGTCACCGCGTCCTTGTGAACCGCTGCGCTCGTCTGGTCCTCGACGGCGAGACGGATCCAAGCCCAGCGTTCGTCTTGCGTGCGCTGCAACCTGTCCTTACCGCCGGGCCACTTCCAGCCGCTGTGGTCCTTGATCCATTCAAGCGCGCGACGGGCCTCCAGGATCGCGCCTTCGATGTCGTCGTCCAGGAGTCGGCGCTGGGCTGCGCGCAGGAACCGGGCGGGCGTCGCGCGGGGGTCGTCCTCCAACGGGAACGGGACCTGCATCTCGAACGCGACCGCGGGGCCGAGGGCGGAGACCTGTTCGATCCAGCGGCTCTTTGCCACGCTGAAGTGCAGGACCTCCGTCGTGCTACCGGGGTAGCCGGGGGCCTGCGGAAGCGTGCCGGTGACCTCCAGTTCCATTCGGAGGTCGCCGTCGCGAGCCTCGTTGATGGCGTGGAGTTGGGCCGAGGTGAGGAGGAACTTGAGGACGGGCCGCTCGACTCCGGTCTCCGGCGTGAACGCGAGCACTTCCGTCCCCCGTCCGACGAGCGTCCGCTGGTAGGGGTTCGCGATCCCGTACAGGTCGGTCTGGAGAGCCAGGAACCTGCCGGCCTTCGTCGCACTGGGTGCCTTCACATCCAGCCCGACCTGCAGACAGATCGTGCCCATGCCCCGAAGGAGCTGGACGCTCTCCTCCCGGACGCCGAGGACGAATTCGCCGGCCTCCGCGTCGAAGCGCATCACGTTCACGACCGCCCCCTCCACCGTGATCTTCCGACCGACCGATTCTCTACCAGGTGGCGCGGTGACGACGTCGGTTTATAGGAACCCCCCAAGAGCACTCACGACGGATTACGGCCCGTGGACCGCAGATGCGCTCTTGAAGTCGCCTCCCCGTTGCCGGTCGGCCGGCCCCCGCCTGTCCACCGCTTTGCACGCCCGCTGCACGCCTGTCCACCGGTTGTCCACCGGTGGCGATCATGGTGCCCCGAGCGGGACACATCACCGCCGAGAATGGATCAAGAAAAGCACAAAGGCCCAGGTCAGAGGCTATCTGTCCTGGGCCTTTACTGAGCCGCCTTCGGGATTCGAACCCGAGACCTACGCATTACGAGTGCGTTGCTCTGGCCAACTGAGCTAAGGCGGCGCGCCCTGTTCGCACCATGATGCGATCAGCAGCGACGCCAAGTCTACACAGTTTCCGGGGGTGCTCCGAACCAGCCCGCCCCGGCACCGTTCGCGCAGGTCAGCGGCACTTCTTGCCCGCGGCCGGAGGGGCGCCCTCCAGGAGGTACGTGTTGATCGCCGTGTCGATGCAGTCGCTGCCGCGTCCGTACGCGGTGTGGCCGTCGCCCTCGTAGGTGAGCAGCGTGCCCGAGGAGAGCTGGCCGGCCAGGGACTCGGCCCAGGCGTACGGGGTGGCCGGGTCGCGGGTGGTGCCGACGACGACGATGGGGGCGGCGCCCTTCGCCTCGATGCGGTGGGCGGTGCCGGTGGCGGGGACGGGCCAGTGGGCGCAGTTCAGGGCCGCCCAGGCGAAGCCCCTGCCGAAGACCGGGGACGCCTTCTCGAAGGAGGGGAGGGCCTTCTCGACGGCCTCGGGGCCGGTGAAGGCGGGCGGGAGGTCGAGGCAGTTCACCGCGGCGTTGGCGAACATCAGATTGGTGTACTTACCGCTCGGCTCCCGCTCGTAGTAGCTGTCGGCCAGGGCCAGCAGCCCGGAGCCGTCGCCCGACTCCGCGCCGGTCAGCGCCTCGCGCAACTGGGGCCACGCCGACTCGTCGTACATCGCGGCGATGACGCCCGTCGTCGCGAGCGATTCGCCCAGCTCGCGGGACTCGCCCGTCGGGATCGGGTCCGCGTCCAGGTCGGCGAAGAGCTTCTTCAGCCGGTCCGCCGCGTCGGAGGCGGACGTGCTCCCGAGCGGGCAGTCCGCCTGCTTCACGCAGTCCTTCGCGAACGACTGGAACGCCGTCTCGAACCCCGCCGTCTGCGCCCGGTTCATCTCCACCGACGAGAGCGAGGGGTCCATCGCCCCGTCGAGGACCAGGCGGCCGGTGCGGCCCGGGAACAGCTCGGCGTAGGTCGCGCCCAGGAACGTCCCGTACGACGCCCCCACGTAGTTCAGGCGCTCGTCGCCGAGCAGGGCGCGCAGCATGTCCATGTCGCGTGCCGTCTCCACGGTCGAGACGTGCGGCAGCACCTCGCCCGAGCGCTTCTCGCAGCCCGAGGCGAACTTCTCGAAGGCGTCACCCAGCTTCGTGACCTCGCCGTCGTCGTCCGGGGTCTGGTCCACCTGCGTGTACGCGTCCATCTGCGGCCCGGTCAGGCACTCGACGGGCTCGCTGCGCGCCACCCCGCGCGGGTCGATGGCCACCATGTCGTAGCGGGCCCGCACCTGGGCGGGGTAGCCGATCCCCGCATAGCCCTGGAGGTAGCCGATGGCCGATCCGCCGGGGCCGCCCGGGTTCACCAGGAGGGAGCCGATGCGCTTGCCGGGGCCGGTCGCCTTCTTGCGCGAGACGGCCAGCTTGATCTCGCCGCCGTCCGGCTTCGCGTAGTCCAGCGGCGCCTTCATCGTCGCGCACTGGAAGCCGCTGACACCGCAGTCCCGCCAGCTGAGGCGCTGCGCGTAGTACGACTTCAGGCCGGCCGGGACGGCCGAGGGCGACGCGGAGGCCGTACCGGCGGAGGAGGCTTCCGACGACGCGTCTCCGCCGCCGCACCCGGAGACGAGCAGGCCGGCAGTGCCGAGCACGAGGGCAAGAGTGCGGAACGGGCGCCTGGTGTCCATGCCCGGAGCGTAGCCGCAGCCCCGCCGTTCACCCGATTCCTTGCTCTTTCGGGTGATTGGCTGGGGATACGGGCACCTCTCAGCCCGCGCGCAGCGCCATCGTCATCGCCTCCACCGCCAGCAGCGGCGCAACGTTCCGGTCCAGGGCGCGGCGGCAGGCCGACACCGCCTCGATCCGGCGCAGCGTGCGCTCCGGGGTGGACGCGCGTGCGACGCGGTCCAGGGCGTCCTCGGCGTCGGCGTTGGCTATCGCGATCCGCGAACCGAACTGCAGGGCGAGCACATCGCGGTAGAAGCCGGTCAGCTCGGTGAGCGCCAGATCGAGGCTGTCGCGCTGGGTGCGGGTCTTGCGGCGCTTCTGCTTGTCCTCCAGCTCCTTCATCACCCCGGCCGTGCCGCGCGGCATCCGGCCTCCGGCGGCGGCACCGAGCGCCGCCTTCATGTCCTCCGTCTCCTTCGCGTCCACCTCCTCGGACGCCTGCTTCGCGTCCTCGGTCGCGGTGTCGATCAGCTCCTGCGCCGCCTTGAGGCATCCCCCGATGTCCTCGACGCGCAGCGGCAGCTTCAGCACCGCGGCCCGGCGCGCCCTGGCCCGCTCGTCCGTGGCGAGGCGGCGCGCCCTGCCGATGTGCCCCTGGGTGGCGCGGGCGGCGGCGGCGGCCCGCTCCGGGTCGATGCCGTCCCGGCGGACCAGGACGTCGGCGACCGCGTCGACCGGCGGCGTCCGCAGGGTGAGGTGGCGGCACCGCGACCGGATGGTCGGCAGCACGTCCTCCAGCGAGGGGGCGCACAGCAGCCACACCGTGCGCGGGGCGGGCTCCTCGACCGCCTTCAGCAGAACATTGCCCGCGCCCTCGGTGAGGCGGTCGGCGTCCTCCATGACGATGACCTGCCAACGCCCGACCGCCGGCGAGAGCTGCGCGCGGCGCACCAGCTCACGGGTCTCCTTGACACCGATGGAGAGCAGGTCGGTGCGGATCACGTCGACGTCCGCGTGCGTCCCGATCAGGCTGGTGTGGCAGCCGTCGCAGAAGCCGCAGCCCGGCGCCCCGCCCAGCGCGCGGTCGGGGCTGGTGCACTGGAGCGCGGCGGCGAAGGCCCGGGCGGCGGTGGAGCGCCCGGAGCCCGGCGGTCCGGTGAACAGCCAGGCGTGCGTCATCTTGGAGCCGGGCGGCACCGGCTCCCCCGCCGCGTCGGCGGTGACCAGCACATCGGCGTCCCGGGCGGCGGCGCCCAGCTGCTCCTGCACCCGGTCCTGGCCGACCAGGTCGTCCCACACGGACATGGGGCACCGCCTTCCGCTTCGCTCGACGTGTGGCTCGCGTCGATCCGGTCTCCCATTGTGAGGGACGGGTCTGACAACGCGGACGCCGATGGCCCCGCACCCGTGGAGGGCGCGGGGCCATCGGCGTACTTCCGTCGGCGCCGGACCGGTCAGCGGCGCGGGCGTCGTCCCCGGCCGCCCGACGACTCCGGGCCCTCGTCGTCGTAACCGCCCAGCAGCTCGTCGGCCAGGCTGGGCAGGTCGTCCAGCGGGGTCTCCTCCGCCCAGTCGGGCCGGGGGCGCCGGGGCCGCTGCTGCTGCGCGTGCGGGTCGGTGATCTGCGGCAGCTCACGGGTGCGCTCGTTGTCGCCCTCCGCCGGCCGCTCGTCCCGGAAGATGCCGCGCGGCACGCGGTCGGACGGGTCGGACTCCCGTGCACCGCCACCGCGCCCGGTGTCCGGGACGGCGGGCAGCACGGTCGTCTCCTCGGAGTCCGAGAACTTCGGGATCACGGTCGTCTCGTCCTGGTCGGACGGCCACGGCCCGCCGCGACCCCGGTCGGAACCGGAGGCCGGGTCCGCAGGCGCGGGAACGGGCTGGGTGATCTCGTTCGGGTCGACGATCGGCGTGGGCACGGTCAACTCGTTGTCGGGCCCGGAGGGCTCGTCACCGCTACCGGAACCGTCGGCTTCCGAGGAACCTCCGGAGTCCTGCCGCAGCCGGGACTCCTCCTCACGGGCGGCCCGGGCGCGGGCTTCCTGCCGTGCGGCCAGCGCGCGGGCCTCCTCCTCGCGGGCGGCCCGCTCACGGGCACGCTCCTCGGCGGCCTCCGTTTCGGCCCGGGCCTTGGCCTCCGCCTCCGCCTCGGCCTGGCGACGGGCGGCCTCGGCCCGGAGCAGGGCCTCCTCGGCCTTGCGCTGCTTCTCCAGCCGCGCGGCCTCGGCCTCCTTGCGCAGGCGGGACTCCTCCTCCGCCTGCCGGCGCAGTCGAGCCTGCTCCGCTTCGTAGGCCGCTTCCTCGGCCTCGCGGCGCGCGCGCTCGGCCTCGGCGGCGCGGCGTGCCTCCTCGGCACGCTGCCGCTCCTCCTCGGCCTTGCGGGCGGCCTCCTCCTCGGCACGGCGCCTGGCCTCCTCCGCGCGCTGCCGGGCCTCCTCCGCCTGGCGTTCGGCCTCGCGGCGGCGCGCTTCCTCCTCCTCGCGCCGCTTGCGCTCCTCCTCCTCGGCGCGGAGCTTGGCGAGCTGTTCCTGCCGCTCGCGCTCCAGGCGTTCCTCCTCGGCCTTGCGCGCGGCCTCTTCCTCGGCCCTCCGCCTGGCCTCTTCCTCGGCGGCCTTGCGGGCCTCCTCGCGGGCCTTGATCTCGGCCTCCGAGAGCGGCAGGACCTGGTCGAGACGGTGGCGTACGACCGTGGTGACGGCCTCCGGTTCCTGACCGGCGTCCACCACGAGGTAGCGGGTCGGGTCGGCGGCGGCCAGGGTCAGGAAGCCGGAACGCACCCGGGCGTGGAACTCGGGCGGCTCGGACTCCAGCCGGTCGGGCGCCTCGGTGAACCGTTCCCTCGCGGTCTCGGGCGCCACGTCCAGGAGCACGGTCAGGTGCGGTACGAGGCCACTCGTCGCCCAGCGCGAGATGCGGGCGATCTCGGTGGGGGCCAGATCGCGGCCCGCGCCCTGGTAGGCGACGGACGAGTCGATGTAGCGGTCGGAGATGACGACGGCACCGCGCTCCAGGGCCGGGCGGACGACCGAGTCGACGTGCTCGGCGCGGTCGGCGGCGTACAGCAGGGCCTCGGCCCGGTTGGAGAGCCCGGCCGACGACACGTCGAGCAGGATGGACCGCAGCCGCTTCCCGATCGGGGTCGCGCCCGGCTCACGGGTGACGACGACCTCGTGGCCCTTGGCCCGGATCCACGCGGCGAGCGCCTCGACCTGGGTGGACTTGCCGGCTCCGTCGCCGCCCTCCAGGGCGATGAAGAAGCCGTTCCCGGCGGGCGCGACGGCCGGGTCGCCGCCGCGCAGCGCCTCGCGCAGATCGCGTCGCAGCGGTACGCCGGAGCGGTCGTCCGTCTTCGCGAGGACGATGACCGCGACGGGCAGCAGCAGGGCGCCGACCAGCATCAGGGTGAACGCGGCGCCGCCGTGCGCGAAGACGAAGTCGCCGATGGTCAGCCGGTGGGTGCCGATGGCCGCGGCGACCAGCGGACCGCCGACCGCGCCGAGGGCGATGAGGACCCGGACGACGGCCTGGAGGTGCTCGCCGAGCCTCGTCCGGCGGGCCTCCTCGGTCTCCTGGTCGACGAGGACATGACCGGTGTTCGCTGCGACGCCCGCCGCGTATCCGGCGAGTACGGCGAGCAGGACGACGGTCGCGGTGTCCGGGACGAGGCCCATCGCCAGGAGGGCGACGCCCGTGACGGCGGTGGCGAACGAGAGCATCCGCCGCCGCGACAGGGTGGGCAGCACCTTCCCCGCCGTACGGATGCCCACACCCGTACCGCCGGTGAGGGCGAGGACCAGCAGGGAGAGGGTGACGGGCCCGCCGCCGAGGTCGCTGGCGTGCAGCACGGCGACGGCGGCAGCGGCCGCGACGGCACCGGCGACCGCCGCGCAGGTGGCGACGATCAGCGGGACGGAACCGGTGCGCCCCTTGTCGGGGCCGTTCCCCGCCGACGGCCGGCGCAACCCCTCCAGGGGCGAACGCGGGCGAGGCGTCTGCGTACCCGGCAGTTGCAGGAAGTACAGGGTGGAGATGGAGGCGGAGAACAGCCCGGCCGCGACGTACGAGCCGAGGGCCGCCTGATGGAAGGAGAACCAGTCCAGGCCGGAACCCAGCAGGCTGCCGATCACCGTGGCGACCAGCAGGACGGCCGCGGCGAGGGGAACGGCCGCGAAGTCCGTACGCAGGGACAGCCGGCGCAGCGCGTCGAGGTGGTCCGGCAGCGGGCGCACGGCGGCGCCCTCGATCGGCGGGGCGGGCAGCAGCGCGGGCGCCGCGCTCTCCTTGGCGACGGTCCAGAGCCGTTCGGCCGCCCCGGACACGAAGACGGTGACGAGGATCATCGTGAGCGCGTTGGAGGGCGTCCAGTCGATCCACAGGGGCGCGACGACGAGCAGCAGGAGCCGCAGCCCGTCGGCGCCGATCATCAGCCACCGCCGGTCGACCGGCCCGCCCGGCGCCGTGAGCGACGTCAACGGCCCGAGGAGTACGGCTCCGAAGAGCAGGGTGGAAATGATCCGGGCCCCGAACACGGCGGCGACGGCAAAGGCCGCCCCTCGGTATCCGGTCCCGAATGAGCCCTCGAGAACCGCCGCTTGCAGCGACAGCAGCACCAGCACGAGAAGGGCGAGTGCATCGCCGGTACCGCCGACGAGCTGGGCGCTCCACAACCGCTTCAGCGGCGGAACACGCAACAGGGCTCGTACGGCGCGCTCGCGTGAGTCTGCGGCAAGTGCGTCGGAGGTGGGGCTCACGACCGTAGGCTGCTCGGCTCGCGTCATCCGCCCAGCCTAACGGGACACCCACGCCCCCCGTGCCCCCACCCGATCAAACACCCAGCCCCGCCGACGTTCGAGGCGCGGGGCCCGGGCCGGAGCCCCCGAAACCCAGCCTCGCCGGCGTTTGAGGCGCGGGGCCCGGGGCGGAGCCCCGGTTTCGGGAAGGGGCGGGTAGGGGAACAGGCCCGCCGCAGGCGCACCCACCCCACCCGAACACCCGGAAGCGCCTACTCCTCCGCCGCAGCCTTCTTGGCCGCCACAGCCTTCTTCGCCGGAGCCTTCTTCGCCGTGGTCTTCTTGGCCGCAGCCTTCTTCGTCGCCGCGGCCTTCTTCGCCGGCGCCTTCTTCGCCGCAGACTTCTTCGCCGTCTTCTTCTTCGCCGGCCCCTTCGCCCGCTTCTCCGCCAGCAACTCGTACCCCCGCTCCGGCGTGATGTCCTCGACACTGTCCCCGGTGCGCAGCGTCGCGTTCGTCTCCCCGTCGGTGACGTAAGGACCGAACCGCCCGTCCTTCACCACGACCGGAGAACCGCTCACCGGGTCCGTGCCCAGCTCCTTCAGCGGCGGCTTCGCCGCGGCGCGCCCCCGCTGCTTCGGCTGCGCGTAGATCGCGAGGGCCTCTTCGAGCGTGATGTCGAAGATCTGGTCCTCCGAGGTCAGCGACCGCGAGTCCGTGCCCTTCTTCAGGTACGGCCCGTAGCGCCCGTTCTGCGCCGTGATCTCGACGCCTTCGGCGTCCACGCCGACCACGCGCGGCAGCGACATCAGCTTGAGCGCGTCGTCCAGCGTCACCGTGTCGAGCGACATCGACTTGAACAGCGAGGCCGTCCGCGGCTTCACCGCGTTCTTGCCGGTCTTCGGCGTGCCCTCGGGCAGCACCTCGGTGACGTACGGCCCGTACCGCCCGTGCTTGGCGACGATCTGGTTCCCGCTCACGGGATCCGCGCCGAGCTCGAAGTCGCCGCTCGGCTTGGCCAGCAGTTCCTCCGCGTACTCGACGGTCAGCTCGTCGGGCGCCAGGTCGTCGGGGATGTCCCCCTTCTGATAACCCTCCGCGTCCTTCTCACCGCGCTCGATGTACGGCCCGTACTTCCCGACGCGAAGCTTGATGTCGTTGCCGACGGGGAAGGACGAGATCTCCCGGGCGTCGATCGCGCCGAGGTCGGTGACGAGCTCCTTGAGTCCGCCGAGGTGGTCGCCGTCGCCGTTGCCCGCGTCGGAGGCCGCTCCCGCCCCGGCCGCGTCGTCGCCCTCCTGCGTACCGAAGTAGAACCGCTTCAGCCACGGCACGGACTGGGCCTCACCGCGTGCGATGCGGTCGAGGTCGTCCTCCATGCGGGCCGTGAAGTCGTAGTCGACGAGCCGGCCGAAGTGCTTCTCCAGCAGGTTGACCACGGCGAACGAGAGGAACGACGGCACCAGGGCCGTGCCCTTCTTGAACACGTAGCCGCGGTCGAGGATCGTGCCGATGATCGAGGCGTACGTCGACGGGCGGCCGATCTCGCGCTCTTCGAGCTCCTTGACCAGCGACGCCTCGGTGTACCGGGCGGGCGGCTTCGTCGCGTGGCCGTCGACCGACATCTCGTCGGCGGACAGCGCGTCGCCCTCGGTGACCTGCGGCAGCCGCCGCTCGCGGTCGTCCAGCTCGGCGTTCGGGTCGTCGGCGCCCTCGACGTACGCCTTCATGAAGCCGTGGAAGGTGATCGTCTTGCCGGACGCGGAGAACTCGGCGTCCCGCCCGTCGCTCGCCCGGCCGCCGATCTTGACGGTGACCGAGTTGCCGGTCGCGTCCTTCATCTGGGAGGCGACGGTCCGCTTCCAGATCAGCTCGTACAGCCGGAACTGGTCGCCGGTGAGACCCGTCTCGGCAGGGGTGCGGAAGCGGTCGCCGGAGGGGCGGATCGCCTCGTGCGCCTCCTGCGCGTTCTTGACCTTGCCCGCGTACGTACGCGGCTTCTCGGGCAGGTAGTCGGCGCCGTACAGCTGGGTGACCTGCGCCCGGGCCGCGGCGACCGCGGTGTCCGAGAGGGTCGTGGAGTCCGTACGCATATAGGTGATGAAGCCGTTCTCGTACAGCTTCTGCGCCACCTGCATGGTGGCCTTCGCCCCGAAGCCCAGCTTCCGGCTCGCCTCCTGCTGGAGGGTCGTCGTACGGAAGGGGGCGTACGGGGAGCGGCGGTACGGCTTCGACTCGACGGACCGCACGGCGAACGCGGAGTCCGCGAGCGCGGCGGCCAGAGCCCGGGCGTTCGCCTCGTCCAGGTGCAGCGTCTGGCCGGAGGCGGACTTCAGCTGCCCGTCGGCGCCGAAGTCGCGGCCCTGGGCGATGCGGCGCCCGTCGACCGCGCTGAGCCGGGCGGTGAAGGTCGAGGGGTCCGAGGCGCCCTCCCGTCGCCCACCACCACCCTCAAGCGAAGTCGCTGCGCTCCCGCCGGCTACGCCCCGCCCGGTGGCGAAGGTCCCGGTCAGGTCCCAGTACTCGGCGGAGCGGAAGGCGATGCGCTCGCGCTCCCGCTCGACGACGAGCCGGGTGGCGACGGACTGGACGCGGCCCGCCGAGAGCTTCGGCATGACCTTCTTCCACAGGACCGGCGAGACCTCGTAGCCGTAGAGGCGGTCGAGGATGCGGCGGGTCTCCTGGGCGTCGACCATGCGCTGGTTCAGTTCGCGCGGGTTGGCGACGGCGGCGCGGATCGCGTCCTTGGTGATCTCGTGGAAGACCATCCGGTGGACGGGGACCTTGGGCCGCAGGACTTCCTGGAGGTGCCACGCGATGGCTTCGCCCTCGCGGTCCTCATCGGTGGCGAGGAAGAGTTCGTCGGACTCGGCCAGCAGCTGCTTCAGCTTCCTGACCTGGGCCTTCTTGTCGGCGTTGACGACGTAGATCGGCTCGAAGTCGTTCTCGACGTCGACGCCGAGGCGGCGCACCTCGCCGGTGTACTCGTCGGGCACCTCGGCGGCGCCGTTCGGGAGGTCGCGGATGTGCCCGACGCTCGCCTCGACAACGTATCCGGGGCCGAGATAGCCCTTGATCGTCTTCGCCTTGGCAGGGGACTCGACAATGACGAGTCGGCGGCCGCCCTGTGCGGTCTCGCTGGTCGGGGACAACTTCGCTCTTCTCTCCGGTCGACGCTCGGTGGGCATCCGGGGCAGCGCGAGGGCGCTGCCGACAGTGCTGTCGCTGCGGAGTGTGACGGTACAACCCGCCCCCGTGTCAAACGGCAAAAGCCCGCAACGGCCACTCGAACGGTAACCCGACTTCCGGCATTCCTGCCGCCCGGCCCGCTCGGTCCGCCCCGCACACGGCCGCCGCCTGCGGGTTTCGGGACCGCCCGGACCGCCCCGCGGGCGCCGGGCGCGGGGGCCGGCCGGCCCGGGCGTGTTCCCGGCCTCACCACCGGGCCCCGGAGCGACCCGCCCTCGTACACCTGTCAGGCGGACGCACTCACACGCGACCGAAGCACCACACCCCGAGGACGAGGAAAAGTACGCCGAACACAGTGACGAGTGCGGTGGAGACGACGGGGCGCACCCCGTACACCACCGGCGCACGGTTCAACACGCACGCCCCCGTCCACAGCAGCAGCGCCGCACCGAACAGTGCGAACGTCGTTCCGGCCAGGACAGCGGGCCCGCTCTCCATTCCGTACGCCTCCCTCTTCCCCTGCCACGTCTCCGATACGCGGGGAGGCTCCCACCACGGAACGTCGCGGGCGCCAACACGGGGTGAACAGCAGGACCGTCACATCACGTCGAGCGTCGCGCGCCGCCTGCTCCCCCGTTCGAACAGAGCGAGCAGTACGACGGCGAGCAGGGCGTACCCGGCGCCCGTCAGCAGCTCCGCGGCGATCCCCCGGCCGTCGAGTCCGGCCCCCACGGACAACTGACGCGCCGCGTCGGCGGCGTGAGTGAGCGGCAGTACGTCCCCGACGGCCC
Source organism: Streptomyces sp. NPDC057249 (assembly GCF_042669245.1). Taxonomy (NCBI): domain Bacteria; kingdom Bacillati; phylum Actinomycetota; class Actinomycetes; order Kitasatosporales; family Streptomycetaceae; genus Streptomyces; species Streptomyces sp. NPDC057249. The sequence continues at coordinate 212,312 of NZ_JBHUXS010000001.1, forward strand.
GCATCCAGGCCGGCAGGGTCTCCCGCGGCACGTTCGCCCCGGTCAGGAGCAGCAGGACGGAAGCGGCCACGTTCGATACGAGGAAGACGTCCCGGAACCGCAGCCCCAGCGCCCCCAGCGCCAGTCCGAAGGCGGAGCATCCGGCAGCGGCGGCGAGCAGGACCGCGCCAAGCCCCGGGAGCGCCCCAAGCGGAATGCGCAGACCGAGCAGGAGGCAGGCGGCGGAGAGCGTGAAGACGCTGATGACGAGACCGTTCAGCACATACGGGAGGGCCCGGCCGAACCAGAGCGGAGCACGGCGGCGGGGGCTGAGCAGGACCGCGCCGAGCGTCCCGTACCGCCGCTCGTTGGCGACGGCCATCGTGCCGCCGTACACACAGGCTGTGGACGAGGAGATCACGGCGTTGCCGAGCAGGTAGAAGCGGTCGTCGGCGACGCCCAGCTGCCGTCCCAGGAAGACGAAGAAGAGGAGTTGCAGCAGCGGACCGACGAGCAGGGTGCCGATGAACATGGGCGGCGTCGTCCAGTTGAAGAGCGCCCGGTACGAGAGGGCGCCACCGATCATCACGAGCCGTGCCGCGGAAACGATCCGGCGGCGCAGGCCGGGGGCGGAACCGGAATCCGGGTGGGGGACATGGGCGGGCATGCGGGCACCTCCTGGGGTGGGGCGGAAGGGAGCGCGGGCGCCGGCTCCGGCGCGCCGGGTCAGGCGAGGGCGAGGGTCGCGGCGGCCCGCGCCCGCTGTTCGACGCGTCCCAGCACGAGGACGGCGATCAGGGCGTAGAACGCCCCGAGTCCGAGGGCGGCGCCCATCGGGAGCAGCACTTCGCCCGAGCCCGCCCCGCCGGAGGTCGCCGCGTGCACCGCGCGGGAACCCCAGGTGGTGGGCAGCGCCCAGGAGACCGGACGCGTCCAGTCCGGCAGCACGGTGATGGGCACGAGCATCCCGGACAGCAGCCACACGGGGGCGTCCAGCGGGTTGGCCAGCGCGTTCGCGTTGCGCAGCAGGACGAAGGTGGCGGCGAGCAGCAGACCCATCATCCCGAGCGAGAACACACAGGCGGGGACGGCGGCCAGGAAGAGCACCGGATGCGCGAAGTCCAGCGGCACGCCGAAGAGCACCGCGCCCCAGAGCACCGTCGCGCCCATGGAGTAGGTGCCGATGACGGCGGTGGCCAGGGTGATGGGCAGCAGGACGAGGGGCAGCGGGGTGGGCGAGGCGACGAGCGTCTCCAGGGTGCCCAGCCAGCGTTGGTTCTGCACGGCCCCGCCGGACCCGAAGAGGACCGAGGACCAGATGCCCATCAACCCGGCCCCGACGGCCGCGGTCAACAGCCGGTCGGGGTCGTCGGCGGCGCGGAAGAGGTAGACGGAAAGCGTCGCGTAGACCAGGGGCACGAGGACGGCGAAGGTGACCTCCAGCGGCGAACGGCTCATGTACGACACGTGTGTCCGCACGCCGACGGCGGTCAGGCGCAGGGCCCGGGCGGCCGTCATGCGGCGACCTCGCCTTCGAGGTGGCGGTCCGTCCCGGGGCCCGGAACAACAGGTGCGGGCTCCGGGCCGGAGGGCTCGTCCGCCTCTTCCACGATCGCGATGTAGGCGTCCTCCAGCGTGGGCTCCCTGGTGACGACCCGTCCGAGGCGGACTCCGTCGAGCGCTGCCAGGACCTGGCCGTGCAGGTCGGCGCCGTGCTCCGTCTGCACGATGACGGCCTGTCGGGCACCCCGGTCCTCGGCCGCCACACCGTGCACACCGGCCACGGCGCGGATGCGTTCGAGGTGGTCCTCGCCCGCCCCGTACGCCTCGATCTCCAGGATGCCGCGTTCCCGGACACGCGACTTGAGGCGGTCCGGCGTGCCGAGTGCCCTGATCGTGCCGCCCGCGATGACGGCGATCCGGTCGCACAGCTCGTCGGCCTCCGCCATGTAATGCGTGGTCAGCAGCACCGTGGTGCCACCGGTGCGGAGGTCGGCGACGGTGCGGCGGAGGTCGCGCGCCGCCACCGGGTCCACACCGATGGACGGCTCGTCCAGGAACAGGACATCGGGGCTGTGCAGCAGGCCGCGAGCGATGTGCAGCCGCTGCCGCATGCCCCGGGAGTACCCCTCGACGCGCTCCTTCTCGCGCCCGGCGAGGCCGACCAGGTCGAGCAGCCCGGCGATCCGCCGCTTCTGGTCCCGGGGTTCGACTCCGTACAGCTCGGCGAAGTAGCGCAGGTTGTCGAGCGCGGAGAGCCGGTCGTACAGGCCCCGGTCGCCGCCGAAGACGTAGCCGATCCGGCGGCGTACGGCGACCGGGTCGGACGCCACGTCGTGCCCCAGGACCCGGGCCGTGCCGGAGGTGGGCAGCAGCAGGGTGTTGAGCATCTTGATGGTGGTCGTCTTGCCCGCGCCGTTCGGCCCGAGGAGCCCGAAGAGCTCGCCGCGTGCCACCTCGAAGGTGACCCCCCGCACGGCTTCGGTCTCGGTGCGGCGCGGACGCAGGAAGCCGGTCCGGCTGGTGTAGGTGCGGCGCAGGTTCGTCGCCTCGATCGCAAGCATGGCCCGGACGCTAGGTCCGCCGCTCCCACCCCTGCCATCGATTCGGAACCCCCCGAATCGTCCGCGCCCGCTGCTACGACACCGCGCGCAGCACGTCCTCTCCGGAGAGCAGCGCCAGAAGGGCCCGGCCGGTGTCGGTGAGCTGGTAGTAAACACTGCGGCCGATCCGGTGCCGGGTGACGACATCGGCTTCGGCGAGGGCCGACAGATGCTCGGAGACCGTGCTCGGCGCGAGCCCCAGCCGGTCGGCTATCCCGGCGGTGGTGAGCGGTCCGCCGAGCTGGCGCAGGACCGAGGCCCGGCCCCGGCCGAGCAGCAGCCCGAGCCGGTCGCCGCTGTCGCCGCGCTCCGCCGGCCGCTCGCGCAGGGCGCCCGCGCCGCGCGCCTGGAAGGACAGCGTCAGGACCTCGGGGTCGTCGGTGGAGTAGAGCCGGCAGCCCTCCGCGAAGACGAGTGGCACGAGCAGCAGCCGCCGCTCGCCGGCCCGGTACTCCGCGTCGATGTGCTTCGTCAGCTCCAGGACCGGCGGCTGCCACGTGGCCCGGCTCTCCAGACCGGTGAAGAGCGCGTCGACGCCCTCGGTGGCGAAGGTCCGCGCCCGGATCAGCACTTCGTCCTCGACCAGGCGGCGCATGACGGGCCAGTGGGCGGCCATCGCGCCCTCCCAATAGGCCGCGTACGCGTCGGCGAGCGCCGCACACGCCCCTTCGGGATCGGCGAGATACGGGCGTACGTACGGGTGGTCCTCAAGGCCCGTGTAGTGCTCGGCGATCCCCGCGCGGACGACCTCGGCCGGCGTGGCCCGGACGGCGTCGAGCTCCGCCTCGACGGCGGTGGCCCCGACCGGCCGGGGCAGCATGAAGTCGGGGAACTGGAGCGGGCCGTCGATCAGCAGCCGCAGCGCATGCGTCCGGTCGTCCTCGCGCAGCACCTCACGGGCCCGCACCACCCACTCCTCGTACGGGCGGGAGGGGTGGCGGTGCGGCATCGCGAGGTGGAGGCTGCAGAAGGCGTCCCACAGCGGGCTGATCGCGATGCGGGTGGCGCCGAGCGACGCCTCGTCCAGCTCGATCCGGATCATCCGGTCACCGCCCGCCCGGAGGCAGCGGCTCCAGGAAGCCCTCCTCGACCAGCAGCCGGATGGCCTGCGGGGTGCGGTCCCTCAGCAGCACCGGGTCCTCGTTCATCAGCTGGGCGATGGCGTCGAGGATGCGCCCGGCGGGCAGCGAGCCGTCGCAGACACCGGCGAACCCGGCACCGACCGCGTCGACCTTGGTGGCCCGGCGCATGCCACGGTTCTGACGGAGCACCACGTGCTCCGGGTCCTCCGCCCCGGGGAGCCCCACCTGCTCCTGCACCACCTCGGCGGCCAGGGTGAAGTGGGCGGCCAGGAGCGCGGCGTCGTCCTGCTCGCGCAGATAGTCCTGGCGGGCGAAGTGCGCCTCGACCGCGGGGCCGAGCGGCTGCTCCACCGCGTGCGGCCACTCCTCGATCACCACGGAGGGATTCCCGGCGGCGGCCGGGGCGGACTTCCTCAGCGTGATCCAGCCGAAGCCGACGCCCTTCGTCCGCCGCGCCTCGAACTCGTCCAGCCAGGCGTCGTACCGCGCCTCGTACTCCGCCGGGTCCGTGCGGTGGTCGCCGCTGTCGCGGAGCCACAACTCGGCGTACTGCGTGACGTCCTGCACCTCGCGCTGCACGATCCAGGCGTCGCACCCCTCCGGGACCCAGGCGCGCAGCCGGTCCTGCCACTCCTCGCCCTCGGTGTGCTCCCAGTTGGCCAGGAAGTGCGCGAAACCGCCCTCGTTGAGCCGGTCGCCGGTCTGCCGCACCAGGGTCCGGCACAGGTCGTCACCGGCCATTCCACCGTCGCGGTAGGTGAGCCGGGTGCCCGGCGAGATGACGAACGGGGGGTTGGAGACGATCAGGTCGAAGGTCTCGGCGCCGACCGGCTCGTACAGCGAGCCCTCGCGCAGATCGGCCGGGGCGGCGCCGGACAGGGCGAGGGTGAGCCGGGTGAAGGCGAGGGCACGCGGATTGAGGTCGGTCGCCGTGACCCTGGTGGCGTGCTGCGCGGCGTGCAGCGCCTGGATGCCGGAGCCCGTGCCGACGTCGAGGGCGGAGCCGACGGGCTTGCGGACGGTGATCCCGGCCAGGGTGGTGGAGGCCCCGCCGATGCCGAGGACGACGCCCTTCTCGCGCGAGCCGATCCCGCCGGCGCCCCCGACCGCGCAGCCCAGGTCGGAGACGATGAACCAGTCCTCGCCGTCCGGGCCGCCGTACGGCCGGACATCGACGGTCGCCCGCACCTCGCCGGCCGTCTCGGTCAGCCAGCCGTCCGCCACGCACTCCTTGAGCGGGAGCACCGCCGCCGCCCGCTCGGCAGGCACGGGCCGCTGGAGGAGGAAAAGGCGCACCAGCGTGGCGAGCGGCGTGTCGCCACGCGTGGCCCGCGATGCCGGCACCGTCTCGCTGCGGGCCAGCGCGGCGTAGGCGGGCGCGCCGAGCAGGTCGAGGAGCCCGTCGGCCGTGAACGCGGCCGCGAGCAGGGCCTCGCGGAGTCGGTGCGCGTGGTCCGCTGCGGGAAGGTCTGCTGCGAAGAGGCTGGTCTTACTCACGTGCCCCATTGTGACGGCTCCCACTGACAACGGCAGCGGCCCGGCCACCGCGCCGGGCGCCCCCGGGGTGGCCGGGCCGCTCACCCGGATTCCGTCCGATCCCGGCGAGCCGTGCAGACGGCCGCCCGGCTACGCCTTCTTGTCGGCGGACGCGGAGGGCGACGCTTCCTTCGACGGCTTGGCCGAGGGCTCGGAGTCGTCCGACGCGCCGGCCGAGGGAGACGCCGAGGCGGTCGGCTTCTGGCAGCCCTCCTGCTTGGCCATCGCGGTGCCGACCTCGCCGGACTGGAGCTTCTGCAGCGCCTGGTCACCGCTGGTGCTGATCTTGTTCAGCTCCTCCGCGACGCCCTTGAGGCCGTCGGCGAACTTGCCCTGGTCCTTCGTTTCCAGGTCGTCGACCTTCTCCTGAAGTTTCGCGTAGGCCGCGGAGGAGGCGTTGAGTTCCTTCACGGCCTCCTTCTGGGTGGTCTCGCCGTCGTCCACCGGCGGCGGACCCGCCGAATCGACGGCCGAGCCCAGCGCCTTGTACGCCTGCGAGATCTGCTGGAAGGCAGCGGAGTCGGTCTTCTGGACGTCGGCGGGCTTGCTGTTGTCGGAGGTCTGCTGCTGGATGGACGCGTTGGCGTTCGCGATCTTCTGCAGCTGGGGCTGAACCTGGTCGCAGACCTTCTTCGCCCAGTCGTTCACCTTGTCGTCGCTGTCGTCGCTGCAGCCCGACAGTGCCAGTACGAGTACCGCACCGCCGGACAGCGCGGCTGCAAGCTTCTTGTTCACCGGTTTGGTCCCTTCCAAGGCTCTCGGCCCCGGAACTTACACGCCGAACGCCCTCCATCCGGGTGCCAGGCGTCCGTTAAGCAGGCTTTTGCAGCCATTTGCACCAAGGGAAATGAGGGATACGCAACTCACCCGGACAGCCCTCACCGAGGGGAACGCGTGAACGATTCCTCACCCTCGCGAAAAGGCACACCGGGCGGGCGTGGCGTCAGGACGCCGTAGGGGTAAGGAAACTGACCGCGCGTCGCCCACCACCGGCACCGCCACCGCCACCGCTCAGGGAAGGACGGCGACCGGCGTCTTCGGCCAGCTCATCCGGATCACCCCGCCGTCCGCACCGGAGCGGACCTCCACGTCGTCGACGAGACCGCTGATGACCGCGAGGCCCATCTCGTCCTCGTCGTCGGCCTCGGACTCGGGCGCGTCGGGCCCTCCGCCGGAGGTGGCACCGCGCCCGGAGACGCTGCCTGGCACGGAGCCGTCAGCGCCGGGGCCCGGCACCTCGTCCCCGACCTCGATGGCGAACGTCTTCTCCTCCTCGATCAGGCGGACCATGACGGGAGCCGTGATGCCGTGGCTGCGGTGCAGCCCGACGGCACGGCTGCACGCCTCGCCCACGGCGAGGCGGACCTCGTCGAGCACGGCCTCGTCGACTCCGGCCCTGCGCGCCACGGCCGCCGCCACGAGACGGGCGGTCCTGACGTGTTCGGGCTGGGCGCTGAAGCGGAGTTCAACGGTGGCCATGCGATCCCCCTCGAACGTACGTATGTGCATGCCCGGGACGGGCCGCGGCCCGAAGCCCGGCTCGGTCTGCGAGCGTCGGCTCCCGGTCTCGGAGCGGGTCCTCCCGGACGGGTCGGAATGACCGGCCAAATAATCCGGCCACGGGCCGCCGACCGGGTGATCCCGGCGACCCGGGCACGCCCCACCGGCCACGGGGGACGGAGGCCGCCACTCGGCAGGCTCCCTGTGGAGCCGCCGCGGGCCGCCCGCCGCCGGACCGGCGCGAACCGGCCCGGCGCTGACCGGACCGGTGCCGGACCGGATGTCAGTCGGTGGCCGCGACGGCCTCGTCGACCGTGGTGTGGATCGGGAACACCTTGGTCAGGCCGGTGATCCGGAAAATCTTGAGAATGCGCTCCTGGTTGCAGACCAGGCGCAGCGAGCCCTCATGGGCCCGCACACGCTTCAGGCCGCCCACGAGCACGCCGAGGCCGGTGGAGTCGAGGAAGTCGACGCCTTCCATGTCGACAACCAGGTGGTAGCTGCCGTCATTCACCAACTCGACCAACTGCTCGCGCAGCTTGGGCGCGGTATACACATCAATCTCGCCACCGACCTCGACGACCGTACGGTCGCCACCAGGGCCGGACACATTGCGAGTCGACAAGGACAGGTCCACGGATCCTCCAGCACCTTGCTATCGAGCGGTCGCCCCTCGGTCTCCCCGACGGAGCCGGGGGACGGATCGCCAGCCGCGATGGCATTCAATCACTTACCGGCAGCCATGCACGACGCCTTCGGACCATTGTCCGCCTCGCCAGTGACACACTCGGTGCCGATGGCCAAGAATCAACGCCCCAGTCGACCCCCGGGGAGTGGGGGCTCCCGCCCCTCTCCCGACATGGTCCTCGACCGGCTCGCCGCAGGGGCGGGCCGGTCCGCGCGCATCACTCATACGGAGCACTTGCCCCCGCGAGCGGGAACCCATGCAGTCTGGCCCGACCGCATCCGTCCGGAAGTGATCGCCGCCATCCAGAAGGCCGGCATCGACCATCCCTGGGCCCATCAGGCGGCCGCCGCGGAGCACGCGCTGGACGGAACGTCCGTCGTGATCGCGACCGGAACGGCCTCCGGCAAGTCCCTGGCCTACCTCGCCCCCGTCCTCAGTGCCCTCCTGGACGGCTCCGAGGCCCCCAACGGGCGCGGCGCCACCGCTCTCTACCTCTCCCCCACGAAGGCCCTGGCGGCCGACCAGCGGCGATCGGTCAAGGCGCTCGCGGCCCCCCTGGGCAACGGGATCCGACCCGCCGTCTTCGACGGCGACACGCCGGTCGAGGAACGCGAGTGGGTGCGCCAGTACGCCAACTACGTCCTCACCAACCCCGACATGCTGCACCGGGGCATCCTCCCCTCACACCCCCGCTGGTCCTCCTTCCTGCGCTCCCTGCGCTACGTCGTCATCGACGAGTGCCACACCTACCGGGGCGTCTTCGGCTCCCACGTCGCCCAGGTGGTACGCCGGCTACGCCGCCTCTGCGCCCGCTACGGCTCCGACCCCGTCTTCCTCCTCGCGTCCGCCACCTCCGCCGAGCCCGCCCTCGCGGCCGGCCGCCTCACCGGCCTCCCCGTCACGGAGGTGGCCGACGACGCCTCCCCGCGCGGCGAACTCGTCTTCGCCCTGTGGGAGCCCCCGCTGACCGAGCTGCACGGCGAGAAGGGTGCCCCCGTACGCCGTACCGCCACGGCCGAGACCGCCGACCTGCTCACCGACCTCACCGTCCAGGGCGTCCGCTCGGTCGCCTTCGTACGCTCCCGGCGCGGCGCCGAGCTGATCTCCGTCATCGCCAAGGAACGCCTCGCCGAGGTCGACCGCACCCTGCCGTCCCGGGTCGCCGCCTACCGCGGTGGGTACCTCCCCGAGGAACGCCGCGCCCTGGAACGCGCCCTGCACTCCGGCAGCCTCCTGGGCCTCGCCGCCACCACCGCCCTCGAACTGGGCATCGACGTGTCCGGGCTGGACGCCGTCGTCATATCCGGCTACCCGGGAACGAGGGCGTCCCTCTGGCAGCAGGCGGGCCGGGCCGGGCGGGCGGGCCAGGGCGCCCTCGCCATCCTGGTGGCCCGCGACGATCCGCTGGACACCTTCCTCGTCCACCACCCCGAGGCCCTGTTCGAGCAGCCCGTGGAGTCGACCGTCCTGGACCCGGACAACCCGTACGTCCTCGCCCCCCATCTCTGCGCCGCGGCCGCGGAGCTGCCGCTCACCGAGAACGACCTCCAGCTCTTCGGCCCGGCCGCACCCGGGCTCCTCCCCCAGCTGGAGACCGCCAGGCTGCTCCGCAAACGGCCGTCCGGATGGCACTGGACCCGGCGCGAGCGAGCCGCCGACCTCACCGACATCCGGGGCGAGGGCGGCCGGCCCGTCCAGATCGTCGAGGAAGGCACCGGCCGGCTGCTGGGCACCGTGGACGAGTCCGCCGCCCACAGCGCCGTCCACGAGGGCGCCGTCCACCTCCACCAGGGCCGCTCGTACCTGGTCCGGAAGCTCGATCTGGAGGACTCCGTCGCCCTGGTCGAGCAGGCCGACCCGCCGTACTCGACCACCGCCCGCGACACCACCTCCATCGCCGTCCTGGACACCGACACCGAGATCCCCTGGGGGGACGGCCGCCTCTGCTACGGGTCCGTCGAGGTCACCAACCAGGTCGTCTCCTTCCTCCGCCGCCGGCTGATCACCGGCGAGGTCCTCGGCGAGAGCAAACTGGACCTGCCGCCCCGCACCCTGCGCACCCGCGCCGTCTGGTGGACGGTGACCGAGGACCAGCTCGACGCCGCCCGGATCAACCCCGAGATCCTCGGCGGCGCACTCCACGCCGCCGAGCACGCCTCGATCGGCATGCTGCCGCTCTTCGCCACCTGCGACCGCTGGGACATCGGCGGGGTGTCCGTCCCGCTGCACCCCGACACCCTGCTGCCCACGGTCTTCGTCTACGACGGCCACCCGGGCGGCGCCGGGTTCGCCGAGCGCGCCTTCCACACCGCCCGCGAGTGGCTTTCGGCCACCCGCCTGGCCATCGCGTCCTGCGAGTGCGACGCGGGCTGCCCGTCCTGCATCCAGTCCCCCAAGTGCGGCAACGGCAACGACCCCCTGCACAAACGAGGCGCCGTCCGACTCCTCACGGAACTCCTCCGGTCGGCGCCGGGCGAGCCGGCCGAGGACGACGGCCCGGGCCGGGGCTCAGGCTCAGGCCCACGGACGGGTACCTGAGCGCCACGGCCGGGGGGCGGGTGCCGGGACGTCTGAGGGGCGGGGCGCCATGCGGGCAACCGGGGCGCTACGGGAGCGAGGCGCTACAGGGAGCGGGGCCCTGCCGGGGCTGGCCGGGGCGCCATGGCGAAGGACCGGGCGCTGCGTCGGCAGGCTCAGGAGTAGCACCAGCAGGCTCGGGCGCTACGTCGGCGGGTCCGAGCGCTACACCGGCGGACTCGGGCGCTACACCGGCGGGCCCGAGCGCTACGGCTGCCCCCCGTCCGGGCCGCCCGGCTGGTCCTGGCCCGCCCGGCCCGGCGGCGCGCCCGCCGGTGGAACCCCCTCCGGCGGCCCCACCCGGGCCCTGGGCGGCCCTGCCCGGGACCTGACCTCCGGCGCATACGGCCCGAACCGCACCCGGGCCGTCACATCCGCGACCTCTCCCAGGACCGCGCAGCGCACCACCTCCGCCCCCTGCGCCCTGGCCACCTCCTCGGCCGACGCGCAGGCCGGTCCCACGCCTTCCAGCGCCCGGTCCGCCGCCGCCAGCGCCGCCAGGTCTGCCGCGCCCCCGGCCCGGTGCCGGGCGGCCACCACCTGTCCGAGCGCCAGAACCACCGCGAACACGGTGCACAGCGTCACCGCGGTCACCGCCGCCCACACGGTCGCCAACCCCTGATCCCCCACCGGCGCCCGAGGCCGGCCCCGCCATCGGACCGGGACTCCGATCCACCGACGCCGGCTCCGCCCCCTCACCGGTCACCCCGGCCCACCGACGGCTCCGCCCCGTCCTCGGCGGCAATGGCGGCAGCGGTGGCAGGAACCGGCGCATCCTCGGCCGCTGCCGCCGCTTCCGCCCTCAGCGTCACGGCGAGGCGCCCGGGCCCGGGCGTCGGGGCGGTCACCCTCACCCGCCACAGCGTCCCGGCCCGCTCCACCTCGACCGAAGCCCCGCCCGGCGCCGCGGAAAGAGCGGCCTCCCGTACCTGGGGCGCCGGCTCCGAACGTGCCGCGGCACGCGCGCCGGCCCGGGCCGCGTCCACACAGCGGATCTGGGCCGACGCAGCCATCAGCCCCCAGAGCAGGGCCAGGGCGAACACCGCCAGCACCGGGATCACCATGGCGGCTTCCGCCGTCACCGCTCCCCGATCGCCGGACCTCCTGCCGCCCGGCACGACACCTCGGCACCGTCCGTTCCCCCCTCGCCTCTGCCGGCCTCGCGGCCCGGCCCCCGCAGCCCTCGCCCCAGTCTCAGAACTTCGCATCGAGCGCCCCCTTCAGCAGCGACTGCAACTGGGACATCACCGCCGCACTGGTGACGACCTTGTAGAGCACGGCGGCAAACGCGCAGGCCGCGATCGTGCCCACCGCGTACTCCGACGTCGTCATTCCGCTGTCTGCCCGCGACCGTGCGAGACGGACCACGGACCGCGTCCACTTCTTGATCCTGCGCATCACTTCGAACCCCCGACACATCGGTTACATACAGAACGGCTGAACTGGTCTTACTTCCACGCTTTCCGGACTACGCCGACTGGAGCAGGCCGCCGGCCAGCCCGACGACCACGGGGGCCACCCCCACCGCCAGGAACGCGGGGAGGAAGCAGAGCCCCACAGGCGCGGTGACCAACACAGTGGCCCGCTGCGCACGCGCCACGGCCGCCCTCGCCCGCTCGGCCCGCAGTGCCTCGGCGATCCTGGCCACCGGCTCCGCCGCCGGAGCACCGGTCGAGCCCGCCCGGTCCAGGCAGCCGGCCAGGGCGGCGGCCCCCGATATCTCGCCGAACCTCCCCCAGGCGACAGTCGGGTCTCCGCCCAGCCGGATCTCCGCCACCGTCCGGGCGAGCTGATCGCCCACCGGACCCCCCAGGGACTCCCCCACCGCCTCGGCCGCCTCCACCGGCCCGGCACCGGCGGAGAGGCAGGCCGCCAGTAGGTCCGCCGCCATGGGCAGTTGTCGTGCGACCTCCGCCGTTCGGGCCCTTGCCTCGGCGGCGAGGCGCGAGGCGTCTGCGAGCCTCCTCCGCTGCCATCGCCGGGCGCCGTAGGCCGAGGCCAGTCCGACCACCCATCCCGTCGGACCGCCCACGAGGAACCACCCGGCCAGCGCGACCGCCGCCAGCACCAGCCACTCCCTGACCGGGGCGGCGAAGACGGTCCGGCCCACCCGAGGTCCGGAAGGCCGGAAGGGGCCCGTCCAGACACCGGGAACCGCCTGCCCAACCGCCAGAAGGCTCTCGCCCCGGCGCCGCACCCGCCGACCGGCCTGCCGCCGCGCCAACGGAACAACCACTCGGGCATACAGGCACAACGCCACCCCGACGGCCTCCGCCCCCTGGACGACCCCCTCGGCCGAGGGACTCATCCCGCTTCCCCCGCCCGGACGATCCGGGCGGCCCAGAGGAGACCGCACACCTCCAGCAGGCCACCGGTCACCAGGCAGACGAGGCCGGCGGTGCTGTGCAGCAACACCCGCAACGGGTCCGCGCCCAGCGCCGCACCGAGCGCCAGACCGATCACGGGAAGCAGGGCCAGCACCGTGACCGTCGACCGCGCCCCCGCGAGTTGCGCGCGCAGTTCGTCCCGCTGACGGCGTTCGGCGCGCAGGGCTCTTTCCAGCCGGTTCAGGCCCTCCGCGAGCCCGGCCCCGCTGCCCACCGCCACCCGCCAGCAGGCGGCGACTCCGGCCAGCCCGTCCAGCCCCGGTTCAACCGCCGCCTGGACGAGTGCTCGCGGCACATCGCCCCCGAACCGCGCGGCGGCCGACACCCGGATTCCGGCTTCGCCCATGACATCCGTGCCGCGCACCGCGACGAGCAGGGCCTCCCCCGGCTCGCGACCCGCCCTCAACTCGCCGACCACCGCACCGCACAGGTCCACCACTCCGTTCGCCCGGGCCTCCTCCTCCTTGCGCGACCGCATCTTCAGCAGCCATCTCCGTGCCAGGGGAACGGCGGCGGACCCCGCCAGCAGCGGCAGTACGGACTCCCCGAGCACCGCCGGCACCGCAGCCACCGGAAGACACAGCCACTCCCACCGCCCTCTCAGCCGCCCCTCGATCCGGCTGCGAGTCCTCCGCCACCTCTCCCCGCCCGGCGGCCGCTCGCCCCCGTCGGTCAGCAGCGCTCGCGCCCGGCGCAGCGGCCGTCCACGTCCGCTCACCACCAGCCACGCGGCCATCGCCGCGCACAGCGCTGCGGCATGCACCACATCCGGTACGCCGACGTCCGCCGACTCCCCGGTCACCACGCACTCCCGATGAGATCGTGCAGCCGCTCCCAGCCCCGCTCCCGCTCGAAGCCCATGGCGCCCCACCGCAGCGCCGGAACGGTCACTACCAGCCCGGCCGCATCCCGCTCCAGCACATGGATGTCCGCAATCCGCCTGCGCCCCGCCCGGTCCCGTACCAGGTGGACCACGACCGACAGAGCCGCCGCCAGCTGGCTGTGCAGCGCCAGCCGGTCCAGCCCCGCCGCGGTTCCCAGCGCCTCCAACCGGGCCGGAACGTGCCCGGCGGCATTGGCATGGACAGTCCCTGAGCCTCCCTCGTGTCCCGTGTTGAGAGCGGCCAGGAGCTCGGTGACCTCGCTTCCGCGTACCTCACCGACCACCAGCCGGTCGGGTCGCATTCGCAGGGCTTGGCGCACCAGGTCCCGAAGGGTCACCCGTCCGGCACCCTCCTGATTCGCGGGGCGCGACTCCAGCCGTACGACGTGCGGGTGGTCCGGCCGCAGCTCCGCCGAGTCCTCGGCGAGCACGATCCGCTCTCGCTCCCCCACCGCCCCCAGCAGGCTCGAAAGCAGAGTCGTCTTCCCCGCCCCCGTCCCACCGCTGATCAGGTAGGAGACCCGCGCCTCCACCAGCGCCCTCAGCACCCGGTCGCCTCCGGGCGGCACGGTCCCGGCCTCGACCAGCTCCGCCAGCGAGAAGGCCCGGGGTCTGACCACCCGCAGCGACAGGCACGTCGACCCGACCGACACCGGGGGCAGCACGGCGTGCATGCGAGTACCGTCCGGCAGCCTCGCGTCCACCCAGGGCCGGGCGTCGTCGAGCCGGCGTCCCGCCACGGCCGCGAGCCGCTGGGCCAGTCTGCGGACCGCGGCCGCGTCCGCGAAGGACACCTCGGTGAGTTCGAGTCCACCACCCCGGTCCACCCAGACCCGGTCGGGTGCGGACACCAGAACGTCCGTGACATCGGGGTCGGCGAGGAGCGGCTCCAGCACCCCGGTCCCGATCAACTCCCCTCTCAGCTCGTCCGCACGACCGAGCACCTCAGCCGTGCCGAGCAGACGTCCCTGCGCCCGCAGCGCGGCGGCGACTCCGGCCGGGGTCGGCGCAGTACCGCTGGAGGCGAGCCGTTGCCTGACCGCGTCGAGCAGCGCCTCGGTCATGGAGCGCCCCCGGCGACCGAGCCGCTGACGCTCTCCCCCGCAAGCGCCTGTTCCCAGAAGGCGGCGCAGAAACCGGCCAGCGGGCCGCGCACGTTGCCGCCGGGCGGTTCGCCGATGTCCTGCTCGGCCGACAAGCCTCTTTCCAGCGGAACCTCGCCGGCCAGCGGCAGACGCATGGCTCGGGCCACCCATGGGGCGTCGAGACCTGGGGCGTACGGGCCCCGCGCCACCACCCGCAGATCGCCGAGCACCATCCCGGCCATCGATGCCACCCGCTTCGCCGCCGCGACCGCGCGCAGCTCTCCGGGAACGACCACGAGCCCGAGGTCGAGCTGGGCCAGGGCCTCAGCCACCGCTTCGTCCACCCGGCGCGGCAGATCGACCACCACCACCCCGCCGAGCCTTCGCGCGGCGGCCAGCACCGCCCTCATGGCGGGTGGCGGGATCACCACCCAGTCGTCTCGGCCCCAGCTGAGCACCCGGAGCCCATGCAGTGAGGGCAGCGACTCCTCCAGCGCGCCCCCGCCGACCCGCCCTTTGGAATGGGCGAAATCCGGCCACCGCATGCCCTCCGCCCGCTCGCCGCCGAGCAGCACGTCGATGCCGCCGCCCAGCGGGTCCCCGTCGATGAGCATGGTCCGCTGCCCCGCTCTCGCCGCGGTCACCGCGAGGGCGCAGGCCAGTGTGGACGCACCCGCGCCGCCCCGGCCCCCGACCACCCCGACCGTGACTGCGGGCCGGCCGACGCCTTCCGACGCGTTGGCGATCTGGTCGACGAGCCAGGTCTCGGAGTCAGGCAGCCGGATCACGTACTCGGCGCCGATTTCGACGGCTCGGCGCCACACGTCCGGCGCGTCCTGGCCCCGGCCCACCACCATGACGCCCCGCCTGCGGGCCGCTCCACGGCACCGTGCGGCCGCGTCGTCGCCGACGAGGACCATGGGCGCCTGCTCCCAGCCCTCTCGATGGTCCGGCAGCGCGTGATGCACCTCCGGTTCCGCACCGGCGGCGGCACACAGCCTCAGCAGGTCGTCGAGCAGGTCCACGTCCTCGGTCACGATCAGCGGCCCGCCCCGCCGTGCGGTGACGGCCGCCCATCGGTCCTGCGCACTGGATTCAGCCACACTCTCCCCCTCCATCACTCACCTTCGCCGCGTTCGCGGCGATCTCGGAGCTCGCCCGAGAACGGCGATTCCGGTACCCGTGGAGTTCACGGGTGGAATCAAGGTGCAGCGCTTCCGGAAATGATGTGGATCTCGCTCAAAAACTGTGGACAACTCAGCGGTTGTGAATAACTTCGTAGCTCATACCGGTGACTTCCCGGTGCGACTCTTTCGCTACCCAGCGTCACAGTGCACGCTCAGGAGAGTCGGGCGCCGAGATGGCCCGGCAGAGAACAGAAGGGGGAGAAATGCCGATTCCACGCGACAAACCGCGTCCGGACATGCGACGACCCCCGCCGGGGGGGAGAGCGGGGGTCGTCCCCACGGCCGACTCGGGGGGGGGAGGAGCCGGACCGGGTTAGCACGGTCGCGAACGATCCGTGACTTCCATGGTGTACCCGAGGCCCTTCTCAGGCAAACCCACGCGCCGGGGTTTACGCCGAATGGCGGGCCCCTATGCTCTGCCGTGTGGAAAACCGCTTCTTGCCGCGCACGGCCGCCTTCTTCGACCTGGACAAGACGGTCATTGCGAAGTCCTCGACACTGACCTTCAGCAAGTCCTTCTACCACGGCGGGCTGATCAACCGCCGCGCGGTGCTGCGTACCGCGTACACACAGTTCGTGTTCCTTGCCGGGGGCGCCGATCACGACCAGATGGAGCGGATGCGCGAATATCTCTCGGCGCTCTGCAAGGGCTGGAACGTGCAGCAGGTCAAGGAACTCGTGGCCGAGACCCTGCACGAGCTGATCGACCCGATCATCTACGACGAAGCGGCAACCCTGATCGAGGAGCACCACACCGCCGGCCGCGACGTCGTGATCGTCTCGACCTCGGGCGCCGAGGTGGTCGAGCCGATCGGTGAACTGCTCGGCGCCGACCGCGTCGTCGCCACCCGCATGGTCGTCGGTGACGACGGCTGCTACACGGGCGAGGTGGAATACTACGCGTACGGCCCCACGAAAGCCGAGGCCATCAAGGCCCTCGCGGCCTCCGAGGGATACGACCTGGCGCGCTGCTACGCGTACAGCGACTCGGCCACCGACGTCCCGATGCTGGAGTCCGTCGGCCACCCCCACGCGGTCAACCCGGACCGCGCACTGCGACGGGAGGCCGCGCTGCGGGAGTGGCCGATTCTCACTTTCGACCGGCCGGTCCGCCTCAAGCAGCGTCTTTCGGCGTTCTCGCTGCCACCGCGCCCGGCCCTCATGGCCGCGGCAGCCGTGAGTGCCGCCGCGCTCACGGCAGGAGCTGTCTGGTACGCCGCCCGCCGACGAGCCGGCACGGCTTCCGCCTGACCATCCGATTGGACCAACTCGTCCGTAATTGAACGCAAAAGTAAAGAAGTGCGGCCGGCACTACCGCTGCACGGGCCCCTGGAGTACAAAGGATTCAACGGCCCGCGAGACCAAGGACATCCGCGAGGATGACCTGAATGACGCAGCAAGGCCCCACGGACCGCGCATGAAAACCCGGCACCCACGCGACGTCGACCCGTCGATTACGGGCCAGCCACACCAGGAGCGGGCAAAGACTCCGACCTGATGGGCACATATCGAGGACGCTTGGTAACTGGGCGGACGTGCCAGCGGCGGTACCGAGACCGGTACCGCCGCAACCATGCGCGCCCCCGCACGTCGACGTCGGGCCGACGTCGGGGACACAAGGCCTGCTCGCGTTACGCCGCGCCCCGCTGCAGCGCCTCGCACACCGCCGTCGATTCCCTGACGCCGAGTTCGGCGGAGCGTCCGCAGTGCCTGATCCAGGCGGCCATGCCCTCCGGTGTGCCGGACAGGTAGCCGTTGAAGGCGGTCGCGTAAGCCGCCCACCCCTGCTCGGCGTGCCCGACTTCGGCCGGGCAGATCGACTTGGGGTCGAGCCCGCTTCCGATCAGCACGATCCGCTCCGCGGTCCGTGCCACCAGGCCGTTGTGCGAACCGAAGGGGCGCAGTGCCAGCAACTCTCCGTGGACGACGGCGGCGGTCACCAGAGCGGGTGCCTCACTCCCCGAAAGGATGATCCTGCTGAGACCGTCCAGCCGGCCGGCGACCTCGTCCGCGTCCGGCAACGGGGCTTCGATCAGGGGCTCGTCCACCGGCTCCCCCGCGAGCCGGGGCCGCCCGACCGAGTCCTCCGGGGCGGCACTGCCCGCGGCCACCAGGTGAAGCCGAGCCAGTACCCGCAACGGCGACTGCCGCCAGATGGAGAGAAGCTGTCCCGCCTCCGCCGTCAGGCGAAGCGCGGCACCGACCACACGCGCCTCGTCGTCACCGCTGAAGTCGGTGCGCCGGCGCACCTCTTCGAGGTTCCAGTCGGCACCGGACAGAGCGGCCGACCCGCGCGCGCCCCGCAGAGCGGCCTCCGCGGTGACTTCGTTGCTGCGCCGGCGCATCACACGGTGGCCGTAGACGCGGTCCACGGCCTTGCGTACGGAGTCCACCGCGTCGGTCACACCCGGCAGAGCGCCGAGAGCGACGAGCGGGTCCGAGGGAGTCGTACTCATAAGTAGCGAGGCTACGCGCCTCCTGCCCGCCTACCGGCCGTGAGTGGCCTTCTTCACGAAACGATTCAACCCACAGCGATCGATCGACTACCCTAGGTGAACATGAAGATCGCTTTCGTAGGGAAGGGCGGCAGCGGAAAGACCACGCTGTCCTCGCTCTTCATCCGCCACCTCGCAGCCAATGAAGCCCACGTCGTCGCGGTGGACGCCGACATCAACCAGCACCTCGGAGCCGCACTCGGCCTCGACGAGGACGAATCAGCGGCGCTGCCCGCGATGGGCGCCCAGCTGCCTCTGATCAAGGAGTACCTGCGCGGCAGCAATCCGCGCATCGCTTCCGTCGAGACGATGATCAAGACGACACCGCCGGGCGAGGGCTCCCGCCTCCTGCGTGTGCGCGAGGACAATCCGATCTTCGACGCCTGTGCCCGTACGGTCCGGCTCGACGACGGGGACATTCGCCTGATGGCCACGGGACCGTTCACCGAATCGGACCTGGGCGTGGCGTGCTACCACTCGAAGGTCGGCGCGGTCGAGCTCTGCCTCAACCACCTCGTGGACGGCCCCGACGAGTATGTGGTGGTCGACATGACCGCCGGTTCGGACTCCTTCGCCTCGGGGATGTTCACCCGCTTCGACATGACGTTCCTCATCGCCGAGCCGACCCGCAAGGGCGTCTCCGTCTACCGCCAGTACAAGGAGTACGCGCGGGACTTCGGCGTGGATCTGAAGGTTGTCGGAAACAAGGTGCAGGGCGAGGACGACCTGGACTTCCTGCGCTCCGAGGTGGGCGACGACCTGCTGGTGACCGTCGGCCATTCCGACTGGGTGCGAGCCATGGAGAAGGGCCGCCCCGCACGCTTCGAGCTGCTCGAGGCGGACAACCGGATGGCCCTGCAGGCCCTGCAGAACGCCGCGGAGGACTCGTACGTGCGACGGGACTGGAGCCGTTACACGCGCCAGATGGTGCACTTCCACCTGCGGAACGCGGAGAGCTGGGGGAACGAGAAGACCGGCGCCGACCTCGCCGCACAGGTCGACCCCGGCTTCGTACTGGACGAGCGCTTCTTGCACGCCGAAGCCACCCAGCCCGCGTGAACGACTGAACTCCCGGGCGGGACGGCCACGGCGCCGCCGTGCCCCCGACAGGCGGACGGCGCCGGGCATGCGTCCCGCCCGGCGCCCGCAGCCACCGGATCTATCGACCGGCCGGGTTGCCCGCGGCGGCCGGGGCCTTCGAGGCCGACGGCTCCCGGCCCACGCCCGCCTCGAGGAACGCGGGCCAGCCCGCCTCGGGCGCTTGCCCGACCTTCAGCGTCCGGAGCTTCGCCAGGGTCGCCGGGTCCTGGGCGTCGAGCCAGTCCGCCAGCTGCCGGAACGAGACGCAGCGCACATCCTTCTTGGTGCAGACCGCAGCGATCGTCTGCTCGATGGCGCGCATGTACGTGCCACCGTTCCAGGACTCGAAGTGGTTGCCGATGATCAGTGGCGCGCGGTTGCCGTCATACGCGCGGTCGAACGCCTGGAGCAGGCCGTCACGCATCTGGTTTCCCCAGTACTCGTGCTTGGCGGGGTCCCCCTGAGTCGTTCCGGACTGGTTGAACATGAAGTTGTAGTCCATCGACAGCGTCTCGAAGTCGCGCCCCGGGACCGGGACCAGCTGCATGGAGAGGTCCCAGACCCCGTTCTTCTTCCGGGGCCACACCTGATCGTTGACACCACTGGAGTCATAGCGGAACCCCATGGTGCGTGCCGCCTCCACCATGTTCTTCTGCCCCTCCAAGCAGGGGGTGCGGCCGCCGACGAGTTCCTTGTCGTAGTCGAAGGGCAGTGCCTTCTCGTTCTTGAGGACCGGGTCGTTCGTCTTCCAGCCCTTCACGAATGATTTGGCCTGTCTAATCTCGCTCTTCCACTCCTCGACGGACCAGGTGCCGACACCGCCGTCCTTGCCGCAGAAGTGTCCGTTGAAGTGGGTGCCGATCTCGTTGCCGTCCTGCCAGGCCCCGCGGAGCTGGGTCAGGGTGTCGCGGATGCCCTTGGTGTCGTTGAACCCGATGTCGGAAGCGCCGGCGTTGTGCTTGGGCGGGTCGTACTCGGTCCGCTTCCCCTCCGGCAGGAGATATACGCCGCTGAGGAAGTACGTCATCGCGGCGTTGTACTTCTTGCCCACCTCGCGGAAGTGCGAGAAGAGCCGCTGACTGTCCTCACCGGCCCCGTCCCACGAGAACACCACGAACTGCGGGGGCTTCTGGCCTGTCGTCAGGCGCTCCACAGCGGGCTGCTTGGGCTGAACACCCGTGAAGGCAGTGGATCCGTCGCCGATGGCCCGGAACACACGCTTGGGCGCGGCCTCAGCACCCTTCTTCTTCTCTCCCGCAGCACCGTTCACGGCTCCGAGGCCGGAACGCTCCGCTCCGGGGCCGGCCCCCGCACACCCGGCCGCCCCCGCGACCAGTACGACGGCCATGAGACCCAGGCCGATTCCCCTCCTGGCGTCCATCGCCTTCTTCGCGGCGGCCATCATCCGCCCACCTCTTTCTCGCGGCTCAGCCTGCGCCGGGTGCCGACACGGCGCGGCCAAAGTCGCACGCACTGTCCAAGAACCAGCACGACAGGCCGAATGAAAAGCTGACTATTCACCGGAATGGGTGGCTAGAAGGCCCATTTGCTCTCAATCCTGGACACGGCTCTTTACTCTCCATTACTGTCTGTTTACCGAGAGTTGAGATATCCCGCCGCTGCATGCCATGACCCACGGCCGCGTCCTCGAATTCCACGACCGCGCTGCCCAGGAGGAGACGGGAAATATGTCTGCCTGCGTACCCACTCGCCACGAACACTCGTCCCGCAGTTCGCGCCCTTCCCGGTCCTCGGGAGTCAAGCGACCACACAGCCCGCCCCCGCCGCCGCGCGGCGGACGGTTCCGCATCTCGGGCGCCGATGTCTCCGCGTC
The DNA here is from genome assembly GCF_042669245.1 of Streptomyces sp. NPDC057249. Classification (NCBI taxonomy): domain Bacteria; kingdom Bacillati; phylum Actinomycetota; class Actinomycetes; order Kitasatosporales; family Streptomycetaceae; genus Streptomyces; species Streptomyces sp. NPDC057249. Next base: position 233,228 of record NZ_JBHUXS010000001.1, read on the forward strand.
CATCACTGTCTTCCTGCTCGCCATCCCCATGTCGCTCGGCCTTGCTGTGGCCATGGGAGCCCCTCTGGAGGCGGGCCTCATCTCCGCCGCGGTCGGCGGCATCGTCGCCGGCCTCCTCGGCGGCACCCCGCTGCAGGTCTCCGGCCCGTCCGCCGGCCTGACCGTGGTCACCGCGGAGACGATCCAGGTCTACGGCTGGCGCACCACCTGCGCCATCACGATCGGGGCCGGCCTGCTTCAGCTCGCGCTCGGCTCACTGCGGGCGGCCCGCAGCGCACTCGCCGTCAGCCCCGCCATCGTCCACGGCACGCTCGCAGGCATCGGCGTGGCCATCGCGCTCGCTCAACTGCACATCGTGCTGGGCGGTTCACCGCAGAGCTCGGCGATCTCCAACGTGCTGCACCTTCCCGATCAACTGGCACGTGTCAGTCCCGCCGCCCCGGTGATCGGCGTGCTCACCGTAGCCGTCCTCGTCCTGTGGCCGCTGCTGCCCGGACGGACCGGACGGTTCCTGCGCCGGGTTCCGGCGGCCCTGGCCTCCGTGGGTCTGGCCACAGCCGTGGCCGCGTGGGCGGCACCGTCGATCGCCCGGGTCGATCTGCCCTCCTGGAGTTCCCACGCCCTGCCCGAGATGCCGCAGGGACCGGTGCTCGGCCTGGCTACAGCCGTGTTCACGATGATGCTCGTGGCCAGCCTGGAGTCGCTGCTCGCCGCTGTCGCCGTGGACAAGCTGGCCGCCGACCGGAACCGTGCGCACTCGGCGAATGCCCCGGCGAGGTCCGAAGGGGCACCGGGCGACAAGACGGACGAGACCCGCGAGAACGGCGACCGGCCGGCCACTCCCGGGCCCCCCGCCACCGGAGCCACCACCGCCGACACCGGCTCGGACAGCACCGAGCGGCCCGCTCCACCTCTGCTCAAACGCTCCGACCTCGACCGAGAGCTACGCGCTCAAGGCATCGCCAACGCGGTATCGGGCCTGCTCGGAGGGCTCGCGGTCTCCGGTGGAGCTGTGCGCAGTTCGGCGAACGTGAGAGCCGGGGCGACCGGCCGCGCGTCCACCGTGCTGCACGGCGTATGGATCCTGGTCGCGTCCGGCCTGCTCGTCACGTTGCTGGAGCGCATCCCACTGGCCGCGCTGGGAGCGCTGGTGATGATGGTCGGCCTCAAGATGGTGAGCCTGGCCCATATCCGCAACGTCCATAAGCACCGGGAGTTCCTGGTGTACGGCGCGACCATCGCCGGGGTGCTCGTCGTCGGCGTACTCAAGGGCGTGGTCATCGGCATCGCCGTGGCAGTGGCCGTCGCCCTGCACCGCCTGGGCCGGACCCGGATCTCGGTGTCCGAACAGAACGGCCAACATCTCGTCGTCGTACGCGGCCAGTTGACCTTTCTGGCCGTCCCGCGCCTGAGCCGGGTCCTGGGGCGGCTCCCCCAGGACGCCGATGCGGTCGTGGAGCTGGACGGCTCGTTCATGGATCACGCCGCCTACGAGACGATCCAGGACTGGAGCAACGCCCATACGGCCCACGGCGGCCGGGTGGCGTTCGCCGGGAGGTCGGGCGGCAGGATCGCCGAGCCCGCCGCGGCAGCCCACTCCTGCTGCCGGCCATGGACCCCCTGGCGCAACCACCACTGCCACGACCAGCCCGAACACGCCCCTCCCACGGCAGTCGACAGCGGCGCGGACACCACCGAGCCCGAGGCCGTGGAGCGCACGTCGAGCGCCCCGGGCGTGGTCCACCCGCCGAGTGCCGCACGCACCGCCGGCACCGCCGAAGCCGCCACCGGGATCGCCGCCACCATCAGCCCGGCCCCGGGCAGTCCCGCCCCCGTCCCCGCCCCGCCTCACACCGGCCCCGGCCCCGAGATCGGCCCCGGCACCGGCGCCGGGCCCGCCGCACCGCCTGAGCCCGCCCCGGCCCTCCAGCAGCCCCCCTCTCGCACGCGGACCGAGCCACTCGCGCCCACCGCCACCGCCCCCTCCGCTCAGGCACCCCCCACCCCGCACGCCGAGCGCCCCTCTCGAACCGCCTCCGCGCAGCAGCGCGCATCCGCCGGCCGCCCCTCGCCCACAGCCCGCGATCACCGGCTGGTCAGAGGTCTCAGCTCGTTCCAGCGGGACACGGCGCCCCTGGTCCGGGGAGAGCTGGCACGACTCGCCAGGGAGGGCCAGCGCCCCTCGCAGCTCTTCATCACCTGCGCCGACTCACGCCTGGTGACGAGCATGATCACGGCCAGCGGCCCGGGTGACCTGTTCACCGTGCGGAACATCGGCAACCTGGTACCACCCCCCGACGCCGAGGAGGGCGACCACTCGGTGGGAGCCGCGATCGAGTACGCGGTGGACGTGCTCGGCGTCGAGTCCATCACCGTCTGCGGCCATTCGGACTGCGGCGCGATGAACGCGCTGCTGGACGCCCCGCCGGAAGCCCCGGACACATCGCTGTGGCGGTGGCTCCGACACGGGCTCCCCAGCCTGGCCCGGGTGGCCTCGGCCGGCGACACGCCGGTCCGGCTCTCGGGGCGGCTGCCGGCCGACGCGGTGGAGCAGCTCTGCCTGACCAACGTGGTCCAGCAGCTCGACCACCTCCGGGCCCACCCCTCGGTGGCGCGCCGGGTCGCCGGTGGCGCCCTTCAGCTCCACGGCATGTACTTCCACGTCGCCGAGGCCCAGTCGTACCTGCTGGACGAGGGAGCGAGCGCGGAGAGCGCTACGGCCGAGGTGTTCGACCCGATCGCACCGGCGCGCCCGGCCGAGCCGGCCCGTACCGACGTCTGAACCGCAGGCGCCTCGGATCCGTAAGACCAGGTGATCCCGCTTCCGTGTCGGAAGCGCCCGCACCCACGGTGTGCTCCACCGTGCCGCCGCGGCGTGGAGGCGGGATCATGCCTCTATACACGAGACACAGGTCTAAACCAATTCCCGGCAGACACTTGTCACCCGGCCTCGGGACTGATGAGCTATGCCCCGGGACACAACGGACACCCTGGGACTGGGAGAAGTCGTGAGCAACGAGAGCCTGGCCAACCTGCTTCGGGAAGAGCGGAAGTTCGCTCCGCCTGCCGAGCTGGCCGCCAACGCCAACGTCACCGCAGAGGCGTACGAGCAGGCCGAAGCGGACCGGCTGGGATTCTGGGCCGAGCAGGCCCGCCGCCTGACCTGGGCCACCGAGCCGACCGAGACCCTCGACTGGAGCAACCCGCCCTTCGCGAAGTGGTTCGCGGACGGCGAGCTCAACGTCGCGTACAACTGCGTGGACCGCCACGTCGAGGCGGGCAACGGTGACCGGGTCGCCATCCACTTCGAGGGCGAGCCCGGCGACAGCCGCGCCATCACCTACGCGGAGTTGAAGGACGAGGTCTCCCGCGCCGCCAACGCCCTCACCGAGCTCGGTGTCGGCAAGGGCGACCGGGTCGCCGTCTACCTCCCGATGATCCCCGAGGCCGCCGTCGCGATGCTGGCCTGCGCCCGCATCGGCGCCGCGCACTCGGTCGTCTTCGGCGGGTTCTCCGCCGACGCCATCGCCGCCCGCATCCAGGACGCGGACGCCAAGGTCGTCATCACGGCGGACGGCGGGTACCGCCGCGGCAAGCCCTCCGCGCTCAAGCCCGCCGTCGACGACGCCGTCTCCCGCATCGACAGCGTGGAGCACGTCCTGGTGGTCCGCCGTACGGGCCAGGACACCGCGTGGAACGAGGCCCGCGACGTCTGGTGGCACGAGATCACGGGCCGCCAGTCCGCCGAGCACACGCCCGAGGCGTTCGAGGCGGAGCAGCCGCTCTTCATCCTGTACACGTCGGGCACCACCGGGAAGCCCAAGGGCATCCTGCACACCTCCGGGGGCTACCTCACCCAGGCGGCGTACACCCACCACGCGGTCTTCGACCTCAAGCCGGAGACCGACGTCTACTGGTGCACCGCCGACATCGGCTGGGTGACCGGGCACTCCTACATCGTCTACGGCCCGCTGGCCAACGGCGCCACGCAGGTGATGTACGAGGGCACCCCCGACACCCCGCACCAGGGGCGCTTCTGGGAGATCGTCCAGAAGTACGGGGTCACGATCCTCTACACCGCGCCGACCGCGATCCGTACGTTCATGAAGTGGGGGGACGACATCCCCGCCAAGTTCGACCTGTCGTCCCTGCGCGTCCTCGGTTCGGTCGGTGAGCCGATCAACCCCGAGGCGTGGGTCTGGTACCGCAAGCACATCGGCGCCGACAAGTGCCCGATCGTGGACACCTGGTGGCAGACCGAGACCGGCACGATGATGATCTCGCCGCTGCCCGGCGTCACCGAGACCAAGCCGGGAAGCGCCCAGCGCGCCCTGCCGGGCATCTCCGCGACCGTCGTGGACGACGAGGCCAACGAGGTCCCGAACGGCGGAGGCGGATACCTGGTCCTCACCGAGCCGTGGCCGTCGATGCTCCGCACCATCTGGCGCGACGACCAGCGCTTCCTCGACACCTACTGGTCGCGCTTCGAGGGCAAGTACTTCGCCGGCGACGGTGCCAAGAAGGACGAGGACGGCGACATCTGGCTGCTCGGCCGGGTGGACGACGTCATGCTGGTGTCCGGGCACAACATCTCGACCACCGAGGTCGAGTCGGCGCTCGTCTCGCACCCGTCGGTCGCCGAGGCCGCCGTGGTCGGCGCCGCCGACGAGACGACCGGCCAGGCCATCGTCGCCTTCGTCATCCTGCGGGGCACCGCGACCGCCTCCGACGAGCTGGTGGCCCAGCTGCGCAACCACGTCGGGGCGACGCTCGGCCCCATCGCCAAGCCGAAGCGCATCATGCCGGTGGCCGAGCTGCCGAAGACCCGTTCCGGCAAGATCATGCGCCGCCTGCTGCGCGACGTGGCGGAGAACAGGGCCCTGGGCGACGTCACGACCCTGACCGACTCCTCGGTCATGGACCTGATCCAGAGCCAGCTGCCGTCGGCCCCCTCCGAGGACTGACAGCGACGGAGGACGGACAGCGACGCACGATCCGAAGGGCACCCGGCACCGCGCCGGGTGCCCTTCGGGCCCTTACGGTGAGATCACCGCTCCCAAGCATCCTTGCCTCCCCGCCCCGCGGGTACAGTGGCAGCTGATCGACAACACGATAGGAAAATCTCCACAGGGGTGCCGGGAAGTCTGGTCGGCAAGTGCATCAGCCATGCCATCGCTGCCGTACCGACCCGGAGGTCCCTCCCGTGGCCACGCCCACCCCCACGCCCCCAGGCCCGCGCCGCACCTTCCTGGGGCGGCTCCCGCTCCCCGAGCGCAACTACGTCGCCGACGCCCTCCGTACGGAGACGGTCGGGGGCGTCATCCTGCTGGTCGCCGCCGTGGCCGCGCTGGTGTGGGCCAACACCGCGGGTTCGAGCTACTCGGCCGTCAGCCACTTCCACATCGGGCCCGAGGCCCTCGGTCTGCACCTCTCCGTGGCGCACTGGGCCGCCGACGGGCTGCTCGCGATCTTCTTCTTCGTGGCGGGCGTCGAGCTCAAACGCGAACTCGTGGCAGGAGAACTGCGCGATCCCAAGGCCGCGGCGCTCCCCGTGGCCGCCGCCCTCTGCGGCATGGTGGTCCCGGCGGTGGTCTACACCCTGGTGAACGTGTTCGGCGACGGCTCGAAGGACGGCTGGGCGGTCCCCACCGCCACGGACATCGCCTTCGCGCTCGCCGTTCTCGCCGTCATCGGCACCTCGCTGCCCGCCGCGCTCCGGGCCTTCCTGCTGACGCTCGCCGTCGTGGACGACCTCTTCGCGATCCTCGTCATCGCCATCTTCTTCACCGACGACATCAACTTCCTCGCCCTCGGTGGCGCCTTCCTCGGCCTGGGCCTCTTCTATCTGCTGCTGCGCCTCGGCGTGCGCGGCTGGTACGTCTACGTGCCGCTGGCCCTGGTCATCTGGGGGCTGATGTACAACAGCGGCATCCACGCCACCATCGCCGGCGTCACCATGGGGCTGATGCTGCGCTGCACCCGGCGTGAGGGCGAGAAGCACTCCCCCGGTGAGCACATCGAGCACCTGGTGCACCCGCTGTCGGCGGGCTTCGCCGTGCCGGTCTTCGCGCTCTTCTCCGCCGGGGTCTCGCTCTCCGGGGGCGCGCTGGCCTCCGTGTTCGACCAGCCGGAGACCCTCGGGGTCGTCCTCGGCCTGGTCGCCGGCAAGACCATCGGCGTCTTCGGCGGTACCTGGCTGACCACCCGGCTCACCAGGGCCGAGCTGAACAAGGACCTGGCCTGGGCGGACGTCTTCGCGATCGCCACCCTCGCCGGTATCGGCTTCACCGTGTCCCTGCTGATCGGTGAGCTCGCGTTCGCCGGGGACGACGACATGATCAACGGGATCAAGGCGTCGGTTCTGCTCGGCTCCCTCATCGCCGCCGTACTCTCCGGTGTACTGCTCAAACTCCGGGTACGCAGATACAGGGCACTGTCCGACGCCGAGGAACTCGACGAGGACGGTTCCGGAGTGCCGGACGTCTACGAGCAGGACGATCCGGCGTACCACCTGAGGATGGCCGCGATCCATGAGGAGAAGGCGGCCGAGCACCGCCGCCGTGCCCGACTGGCGGGGGCAGCGAGCGACAGGCCGGACAGTCCGGCATGATCTGACATCGGACGTGTTGAACAGGAGAGGGAGTCAGGGATGAGCGACCCCGGCAATTACGCGGGCAGCGCCGACCGCAGTCTCGGCCAGCTGGTCGCGTCGGCGACGGCCGAACTGTCGGCGCTGGTGCACGACGAAATCGCCCTGGCCAAGGCCGAGGTGCGGCAGGACGTCAAGCGCGGCGTCATCGGCAGTGTGGCGTTCATCGTCACGGGCGTGCTGATCCTGTTCGCGATCCCGGTACTGAGCTTCGCGGCCGCGTACGGCATCCACAACCTGGGGCTGGGCCTCGCCTGGTCGTTCCTGATCGTGGGCGGCGCGTTCATCCTGCTGGGCGTTCTGCTCGCCCTCTTCGGCTACGCGAAGATCAAGAAGGTCAAGCCGCCGGAGAAGTCCATCGCCTCCGCCAAGCAAACCGCCGCCGTCCTCCAGGGCGTCAAGCCGCACCCGCGTCCCGAGCCCGCGGCCGACGCGTTCCTCCCGGTGGGCGGAAGCACCCGCTCCGACCGGGCCGTCGAAAGCGCACCGGTCCAGGACAAGGCGTCGGCTGTGGCACGCTCATCCACATGAGCGCTCCCGCACCGTCCGCCCCGGCCGGCGGCCCCGTCCGTCTCGACGGCCCCTGGACCCACCGGGACGTCGCGGCGAACGGCGCCCGCTTCCACATCGCCGAAATGGGCGAAGGGCCGCTGGTCCTCCTCCTGCACGGCTTCCCGCAGTTCTGGTGGACCTGGCGCCACCAGCTGCCCGCGCTCGCCGAGGCCGGTTTCCGGGCCGTGGCAATGGACCTGCGCGGCGTGGGCGGCAGCGACCGCACCCCCCGCGGTTACGACCCCGCCAACCTGGCGCTCGACATCACGGGCGTGGTCAGGTCCCTCGGCGAACCGGACGCCGCCCTCGTCGGCCACGACATGGGCGGCTACCTGGCCTGGACGGCCGCCGTGATGCGCCCGAAGCTGGTGCGCCGGCTGGTCGTCTCCTCGATGCCCCACCCACGGCGGTGGCGGTCCTCGATGCTCTCCGACTTCGCGCAGTCCCGGGCCGGCTCGTACATCTGGGGCTTCCAGCGGCCCTGGGTGCCGGAGCGTCAGCTCGTCGCCGACGACGCCGCCCTGGTGGGAAGGCTGATCAGTGACTGGTCGGGCCCGGGCAGGACGGAGTTCCCCGACGAGGCGACGCTTGGCGTCTACCGGCGGGCCATGACGATTCCCTCGACGGCGCACTGCTCGATCGAGCCGTACCGCTGGATGGTGCGCTCGCTGGCGCGCCCGGACGGCATCCAGTTCAACCGGCGCATGAAGCGGCCCGTTCGGGTGCCGACGCTGCACCTGCACGGTTCACTCGATCCGGCGGTCCGCACCCGCAGCTCGGCCGGGTCCGGCGAGTACGTCGAGGCGCCCTACCGTTGGCGACTTTTCGACGGTCTGGGTCACTTCCCGCACGAGGAGGACCCGGCGGGGTTCTCGGCCGAACTCATCAACTGGCTCAAGGATTCCGAGCCGGACCGCTAGCCGTTCCGGCACTTACGTCCTACGAACGGCCACGTGCCCGGCGCATAAGCCAATTGGCTGACGGATGGGCGGTTACGGACCATGAGGCACGGGCAGACGTCCGGGTATGGGCTGGACGCACGACTTCGGTGACGCAGCACGCAACCGTCGCTCGACCGCCACGGCGGTTCCGGGCATTCATGAGGGGGACGGCCTTCAGGGCCGGGTGCACGCTTTGCACGTCATGCATGATCCTCGGCTCGGCATCTCACGCATCCTCCGCCGCAGGGCCCGCTGGGTCTCGGCACGGCTGCGCCATCCCCGTAACTGACGCGCCGACGGTCCCGCGCGGGCCGTTCGGAGAACGTCAGAGCGCGCATCCCTGGCTGTCGACCTGCTGGTTGGCGGTACGGCCCCGCGTGATGTCGTCGCGGATCTCGTCCGCCGTCAGCGCGTAGCCCGTGTCCGGGTCGTCGAGCGACTTCGCGAACACGACTCCGTACACCTTGCCGTCGGGGGTCAGCAGCGGGCCGCCGGAGTTGCCCTGGCGGACCGTGGTGTAGAGCGAGTACACATCACGGCGGACCGTGCCCCGGTGGTAGATGTCGGGGCCGTTGGCGTCGATGCGGGCGCGGACCCGTGCGGAGCGCACGTCGTACGAGCCGTTCTCCGGGAAGCCCGCGACGATGGCGCTGTCGCCCGACTCCGCGTCGCTTTCGGGATCGGTGAACCGCAGGGGCTTCACATCGAGGTCCGGGACGTCCAGTACGGCGATGTCGCGCTGCCAGTCGTAGAGGACGACCTTCGCGTCGTACAGGCGTCCCTGGCCGCCGATCTGCACGGTCGGCTCGTCGACGCCGCCGACGACGTGGGCGTTGGTCATCACCCGGCGGTCGGAGAACACGAACCCGGTGCCTTCGAGGACCTTGCCGCAACTCGGGGCCGTCCCCACGACCTTCACGATGGACTGCTTGGCGCGCGCGGCGACGGGGCTGCCGACGAGCGCCGGATCGGGGGCCCTGACCTCGGTGATCGGTTCGTTGGCGAACGGGCTGAAGACCTGGGGAAAGCCGTTCTGCGCGAGGACCGAGGAAAAGTCCGTGAACCAGGTGGACGCCTGGGGCGGCATCACCCGGGAGACACCCAGCAGGACCGAGGAGTTGCGGACCTCCTTGCCCAGCGTCGGCAGCGAGGTGCCCGCCAGGGCCGAGCCGATCAGCCAGGCGACGAGCAGCATCGCCACCACGTTGACGAGGGCGCCGCCGGTCGCGTCCAGGGCGCGCGCGGGCGACCACGTGATGTGCCGGCGGAGTTTGTTCCCCAGATGGGTGGTGAACGCCTGGCCGACCGACGCGCACACGATCACGATGACGACCGCGACGACGGCCGCGGTGGAGGAGACCTCCGATCCGTCCGTCATCTGGTCCCACAGGACCGGCAGGAGGTAGACGGCGACGAGACCGCCGCCCAGGAACCCGATCACCGACAGGATGCCGACGACGAACCCCTGGCGGTAGCCGATGACCGCGAACCACACGGCTCCGGCCAGCAGCAGGATGTCCAGCACGTTCACCGTCTATAGCCTCGCAGATTCGTCACCGGGCCCGTACGTCTCCGTGGTCCGGGCGGCCCCGGTCCGGCGGAGTACGGAAGTCAGCCTGTCATGCGCGCCAGTCGAGCGGCACCTGCCTGGCTCTGTCCCACGGGCGTTCCCAGCCCGCGAAGTGCAGAATGCGGTCGATCACGCCGGCCGTGAACCCCCAGACGAGTGCCGATTCGACCAGGAATGCCGGGCCCCGGTGGCCGCTGGGGTGGACGGCCGTCGCCCGGTTGGCCGGGTCCGTGAGATCCGCCACGGGGACCGTGAAGACCCGCGCCGTCTCCCCCGGGTCGACCACACCGACCGGGCTGGGCGTCCGCCACCAGCCGAGGACCGGCGTCACCACGAAGCTGCTCACCGGGATGTAGAGACGGGGCAGCACGCCGAAGATCTGCACCCCGCGCGGATCGAGGCCGGTCTCCTCCTCGGCCTCGCGCAGAGCGGCCCTGAGCGGTCCGGTCGTCGCCTGGTCGCCGTCCTCCGGGTCGAGCGAGCCGCCGGGGAACGACGGCTGGCCGGGATGGGAGCGCAGGCTTCCGGCGCGTTCCATCAGCAGCAGCTCGGGGCCCCGCGCGCCCTCGCCGAAGAGGACGAGCACGGCCGACTGACGCCCCGCCCCGTCCTCCGGCGGCAGGAAGCGGCTGAGCTGCTGCGGCCGCACCGTGCGCGCGGCACGGGCCACGGGGTCGAGCCAGTCGGGCAGTCCCTCCTCCGAAACCGTGACCCCAGGGCCGTCCGCCCCACCGCGCTCCGTACCGGTCTCATACGTCTTCATAGGCACCCCTCCGTCTCACAACGCCCGTCGTCCCGCGATTCGTTCCGCAGCGGCGGTCCGTGTCAGTCGGCGCCCAGGGGAGGTGCCGGGCTTCCGGGATAGTCCGGCGGCGGGTTCAGCCGCTGGCCCGGCCGGCCGCCCATCTCGTACTTCAGGAGCTTGCGGGCCTTGTCCGGATCCGTCTCGCCCTCACCGTACGACGGGCACAACGGGGCGATCGGGCAGGCGCCGCAGGCGGGCTTGCGGGCATGGCAGACGCGGCGGCCGTGGAAGATGACGCGGTGCGAGAGCATGGTCCACTCGCTCTTGGGGAAGATCGCCGCGATCTCCGCCTCGACCTTCTCCGGGTCCTCCTGCTCCGTCCACTTCCAGCGCCGCACCAGACGGCCGAAGTGCGTGTCGACAGTGATTCCAGGGACCCCGAAAGCGTTGCCCAGGACGACGTTGGCCGTCTTGCGGCCGACGCCCGGCAGCTTGACGAGATCCGCGAGCCTCCCCGGCACCTCGCCGCCGAAGTCGTCGCGGAGCGCGGCGGACAGGCCGAGCAGAGACTTCGCCTTGGCCCGGAAGAAGCCGGTCGGCCGGATGAGCTCCTCCAGCCTCTCCGGAACGGCGGCGGCCATGTCCTCAGGGGTGGGGTAGGCGGCGAAGAGGGCGGGCGTGGTCTGGTTGACCCTCAGGTCGGTGGTCTGGGCGGAGAGGACCGTCGCCACGAGCAGTTCGAACGGATTCCGGAAGTCCAGCTCGGGATGGGCGTACGGGTAGACCTCGGCGAGCTCGCGGTTGATCCGGCGGGCGCGGCGGACCATGGCCAGGTGCGATTCCGGCCGGCCCGGCTTCTTCTTCGGCGCTGCGGCCCCGGGCGCCCCGGCCTCCTCCGGCTTCGCCCGCCTGGCCGATCCCGAGCCGGCGGCCCCGCCGGACCGGCTCTTCGCCGCCCCGGAGCCGCTTTCCGCCGTTTTCTTCAGCTTCTTCCCCTTGCCCGGGCCCTGTTCGCCCACAGCGGAATCACGCCCCTCCGACACCCCATCAACCCCCTTGGCCTGCGCTCTCACCGGCAATCCGGACACCCGGCCAGCCTAGAGCGCGGCACTGACATCCGCCCCGGACGCGGGTGATCCGCCCCCAATCGGCCCCCTGCCGTACCCCTCGGCACGCACGTGCGTCAAACTGGTTTGTGATTGATCGCACTGTTTTACCGTCCGGCATGATGGGGACCACGGTTCCCTGAACAGGCCGACAAGGAGAGAACTCGTGGACGACGTTCTGCGGCGCGCCCCGCTTTTCGCGGCGCTCGATGACGAGCAGGCCGCGGAGCTCCGCGCCTCGATGAGTGAGGTGACCCTCGCGCGCGGTGACGCGCTGTTCCACGAGGGTGACCCGGGCGACCGCCTCTACGTGGTCACCGAGGGCAAGGTGAAGCTCCACCGCACCTCCCCCGACGGTCGCGAGAACATGCTGGCGGTCCTCGGCCCCGGCGAGCTGATCGGTGAGCTCTCGCTCTTCGACCCGGGCCCCCGCACCGCCACCGCCACCGCGCTGACCGAGGTCAAGCTCCTCGGCCTCGGCCACGGCGACCTGCAGCCCTGGCTCAACGCGCGCCCCGAGGTGGCCACCGCCCTCCTGCGCGCCGTCGCCCGGCGCCTGCGCAAGACCAACGACCAGATGTCCGACCTGGTCTTCTCCGACGTGCCCGGCCGCGTCGCCCGCGCCCTCCTGGACCTGTCGCGCCGCTTCGGCGTCCAGTCCGAGGAAGGCATCCACGTGGTGCACGACCTGACGCAGGAGGAGCTGGCCCAGCTGGTCGGCGCGTCCCGCGAGACGGTCAACAAGGCCCTCGCCGACTTCGCCGGCCGTGGCTGGCTCCGGCTGGAGGCCCGCGCGGTGATCCTCCTGGACGTGGAGCGGCTGGCCAAGCGGTCGCGCTGATCCGCCGCCGTGAGGGGCCCCACCGGGACCGGCGGGGCCCCTCACGCATGTCAGATCAGCCCGTGCTCGGCCAGGTAGTCCAGCTGCGCCCGCACCGACAGCTCCGCGGCCGGCCACAGCGAACGGTCCACGTCCGCGTAGACATGGGCCACCACCTCGGACGAGGTCCGGTAGCCCGACTCCACCGCGGTCTCCACCTGGGCCAGCCGGTGCGCCCGGTGGGCGAGGTAGAACTCGACCGCCCCCTGCGCGTCGTCCAGCACGGGTCCGTGCCCGGGCAGCACCGTGTGGACCCCGTCGTCCACCGTCAGCGAGCGCAGCCGCCGCAGCGAGTCGAGGTAGTCCCCGAGCCGCCCGTCCGGGTGCGCCACCAGCGTCGTCCCGCGTCCGAGGATCGTGTCCCCGGTCAGCACCGCCTGATCGGCCGGCAGGTGGAACGACAGCGAGTCCGCCGTGTGGCCCGGCGTCGGCACCACGTACATCTCCAGGCCGCCGGTCGTGATGACGTCGCCCGTGCCCAGGCCCTCGTCGCCGAGCCGCAGCTCCGGGTCGAGCGCGCGCACCTTGGTCCGGGTCAGCTCGGCGAACCGCGCCGCGCCCTCCGCGTGGTCGGGGTGGCCGTGGGTGAGCAGCGTCAGCGCGACCCTGCGGCCCGCACGCTCGACGGTGTCGACGACGGCCCGCAGATGAGCCTCGTCCAGCGGGCCGGGGTCGATGACGACCGCCAGGTCCGAGTCGGGCTCGGCGACGATCCACGTGTTGGTCCCGTCCAGCGTCATGGCCGAGGGGTTCGGCGCCAGGACGTTGACCGTACGGGCCGTGGCGGGACCGGACAGCACACCGCCGCGCGGCTGTCCGGGCAGCGCCGCCGCGTCACTCATGCCGCACCGCCTTCCGTGCCGGGCGCCTCGGTGCCGTCGGACGTCTCCCCGCCGGATGCCACCCCTGCGGGTGTTCCGTCCGTGCCCTTGGTGGACACGTGCTTGGTGAATTCCTCGTGCCCGGGCCAGCTCAGCACCAGCTCGTCACCGTCCAGACGGGCCTGCGCGAGTACGGGGGTGAGGTCCTGGTCCGACGCCGCCTCCAGCGCCTGCGCGGCGGTGGCGTACGGCCGCAGCGTCCGCAGCGTCGCCACGGTCGGCGGCATCATCAGCAGCTCGCCCCGGTCGTATCCGTCGGCCGCGTCGCCCGGCGTGATCCACACCGTGCGGTCGGCCTCCGTCGAGGCGTTCCGGGTGCGCTGGCCCGCCGGGAGCGCGGCGACGAAGAACCACGTGTCGTAGCGGCGCGGCTCGAACTCCGGCGTGATCCAGCGCGCCCACGCACCGAGCAGATCCGAGCGCAGCACCAGCCCGCGCCCCTCCAGGAACGCGGCGAACGACAGCTCCCGCGCGACCAGTGCCGCGCGGTCCGCCTCCCAGTCGTCACCGGTGGTGTCGGTGACGACGGTCTCCGGCGTCGGACCGGCCAGCAGGACCCCGGCCTCCTCGTACGTCTCGCGCACCGCCGCGCAGACGATGGCCTGCGCCTCGGCCCGCGTGCCGACGCCCAGCCGGCCCGCCCAGGTCTCCAGCGCGGGCCCGGCCCAGCGGACGAGCCGGTCGTCGTCGCGCGGGTCGACGCCGCCACCCGGATAGGCGTACGCCCCTCCGGCGAAGGCCATCGAGGTGCGCCGGCGCAGCATGTGGACGGCGGGCGCGCCCGTGGTGCCGGTGGCCTCGTCCCGGAGCAGCATCACGGTGGCGGCCCGGCGGGGCACGGCGGCCGTCAGTTCGCCGGCGGCGAGGGCCCTGATCCGGCCGGGCCATTCCGGGGGGTACCACTGACCATTGGACATGGCCGGAGGCTATCCGGAACCGCGTCGATGTTCGAGGGGTCCCCGACCCGTAGGTGCCCTGTACACACGAGATCCCGCCCGGTCGCCGGGACCGGACGGGATCGGAGGACGGGGCGGATCAGGCTCCGGTCAGCTCGACCTGGATCTCGACCTCGACCGGCGCGTCCAGCGGCAGCACGGCGACACCCACGGCGCTGCGGGCGTGCACACCTTTGTCCCCGAGGACCTCGCCCAGCAGCTCGCTCGCACCGTTGATCACACCGGGCTGGCCGGTGAAGTCGGTGGCCGAGGCGACGAAGCCGACGACCTTCACGACCCGGGCGATCCGGTCCAGGTCGCCCGCGACCGACTTCACGGCGGCGAGGGCGTTCAGGGCGCAGGTCTTCGCCAGCTCCTTGGCCTCGTCGGGCGTGACCTCGGCGCCGACCTTGCCGGTCACGGCGAGCTTGCCGTCGACCATGGGCAGCTGACCGGACGTGTAGACGTACACCCCGGACTGCACGGCCGGCTGGTACGCGGCCAGCGGCGGTACGACCGCCGGGAGCGGCAGTCCGAGCTCGGCCAGCCTCGCCTCGACGGTGCCCGCCACTACTGCTTCTCCCGCTTCAGGTACGCCACGAGCTGCTCGGGGTTGTTCGGGCCGGGAACGACCTGGACCAGCTCCCAGCCGTCCTCGCCCCAGGTGTCCAGAATCTGCTTGGTCGCGTGCACGAGAAGGGGCACGGTCGCGTATTCCCACTTGGTCATGGCCCGACTGTAATGCCTGCGCGATCCAGGGCACGCGCAGCCTCGTGCGTAGCCTGCGGTGCGACTGGTTAGGCTCGAATACGTGAGCAGGTTCCAGGTCGTCAGCGGCAAGGGCGGTACCGGTAAGACCACGGTCGCCGCCGCCCTCGCGCTCGCCCTCGCGGCCGAGGGCAGGCGCACCCTCCTCGTGGAGGTCGAGGGCAGACAGGGCATCGCCCAGCTCTTCGAGGCGGATTCCCTCCCGTACGAGGAGCGCAGGATCGCCGTCGCTCCGGGCGGGGGTGAGGTCCACGCGCTCGCGATCGACGCGGAGCTGGCGCTCCTCGACTACCTCCAGATGTTCTACAAGCTCGGCAGCGCGGGCCGGGCGCTCAAGAAGCTCGGCGCGATCGACTTCGCCACCACCATCGCGCCCGGGGTGCGGGACGTCCTGCTGACGGGCAAGGCGTGCGAGGCGGTCCGCCGCAAGGACCGGCAGAACCGGTTCGTCTACGACTACGTGATCATGGACGCCCCGCCGACCGGCCGGATCACCCGCTTCCTCAACGTGAACGACGAGGTGGCCGGGCTCGCCCGGATCGGCCCGATACACAATCAGGCGCAGGCCGTGATGCGGGTGCTGAAGTCGCCGGAGACCGCGGTGCACCTGGTGACGCTGCTGGAGGAGATGCCCGTCCAGGAGACCGCGGACGGCATCGCGGAGCTGCGCGCCGCCGAGCTGCCGGTGGGCCGGGTCATCGTGAACATGGTGCGCCCCCAGCTGCTGGACGGGGACGCGCTGAACGCCACGGTGGGCGGACGGCGCAAGGAGATCGCCAAGACGCTGACATGGGCGGGCGTGACCGGCGCGGCGGGGCTCGTACGCCCGCTGGTCGAACAGGCCGCCGAGCACACCCAGCGGGTCACCCTGGAACGTGAGCAGCGCAGCGTGCTGGCCGGGCTCGGCCTGCCGGGCTACGAGCTGCCGCTGATCGGCGAGGGGGTGGACCGGGCCGGACTCGACCAGCTGGCGGCCGCACTCCGCGAGCAGGGCGCGGGCCGAGCGGCATCCGGACGAGGGGCGGGTTCATGACAGCGCGCACGAAGGCGGGGGCGGGCACGGGTGCCTCCGGCCGTACGGAGGAGTCCGCGGCGGCCCCCGTACCGGCCCTGGACACCGACGCCCTGATCGATGATCCGGACATCCGCATCATCGTCTGCTGCGGTTCCGGCGGCGTCGGGAAGACGACCACCGCCGCGGCGCTCGGGGTGCGGGCGGCGGAGCGCGGCCGCAAGGTCGTCGTCCTCACCATCGACCCGGCCCGCAGACTCGCCCAGTCCATGGGCATCGACTCGCTGGACAACGTCCCGCGCCGGGTGAAGGGCATCGAGGGCTCCGGCGAGCTGCACGCCATGATGCTCGACATGAAGCGGACGTTCGACGAGATCGTCGAGGCGCACGCGGACGGCGAGCGGGCCCGCGCGATCCTGGAGAACCCCTTCTACCAGTCCCTGTCGGCCGGCTTCGCGGGCACGCAGGAGTACATGGCCATGGAGAAGCTGGGGCAGCTCCGGGCGCGGGACGAGTGGGACCTGATCGTCGTGGACACTCCGCCGTCGCGGTCCGCGCTGGACTTCCTGGACGCCCCGAAGCGTTTGGGGTCGTTCCTGGACGGGAAGTTCATCAAGCTGCTGATGGCCCCGGCGAAGATGGGCGGCCGCGCGGGGATGAAGTTCCTCAACGTGGGCATGTCGATGATGACCGGGACGCTGGGCAAGCTGCTGGGCGGTCAGTTCCTGCGCGACGTACAGACGTTCGTCTCCGCGATGGACACCATGTTCGGGGGCTTCCGCACCCGGGCGGATGCCACGTACAAGCTCCTCCAGGCACCCGGTACGGCGTTTCTCGTCGTCGCCACGCCGGAGCGGGACGCCCTGCGCGAGGCGGCGTACTTCGTGGAACGGCTGGCCGCGGAGGACATGCCGCTGGCGGGGCTGGTGCTCAACCGGGTCCACGGCAGCGATGCCGCGCGCCTCTCGGCCGAGCAGGCGCTCGACGCCGCGGAGAAACTTGACGCGGAAAATCTTGAAACCGACGGCATTGTGGATCAGGCGGCAGGGAAGGCTGGACTTCGTGAGCCCGCCGACTCCCCCACGGACGGGCACGCACCCACCACGCACCCCGGACCCCGGCCCGACAGCACGGCGGCCGTCACAACCGAAGAACTGACCGCGGGCCTGCTCCGTCTGCATGCCGAGCGGATGCAGGTGGTCGCGCGCGAACAGGACACACGCGACCGCTTCACCGCACTGCACCCCGAGGTGGCCGTGACCGCCGTGGCCGCGCTGCCCGGAGACGTCCATGACCTCTCGGGCCTGCGAGCCATCGGGGACCGCCTCGCGACCGTTTCCGCACCGGCCGGAGCTGCCTAGCCCCTCGTCCCACGCAAGCCGTACAACGTACGAACCGACGTACAACGTACGGACCGACAGGGGCTAACCGACGGCGGCGAACGTCTCGTGCAGCTCCTCGCTGTCCTCCAGCCCGATCGCCACGGGCAGGATGCCCGAGGAGCGCTCGTACTCGCTGCGGGCGGTCTCCAGCAGCCGGCGCCAGGACGTCACCGTCGGCCGCCTGCGCAGCAGCGCGCGGCGCTCCCGCTCGGTCATCCCGCCCCACACGCCGAATTCGACGCGGTTGTCCAAGGCATCGGCCAGGCACTCGGTCCGCACCGGGCATCCGGTGCACACCGCCTTGGCCCTGTTCTGCGCTGCCCCTTGTACGAACAGTTCATCCGGATCAGTAGTGCGGCAGGCTGCCTGCGCACTCCAGTCGGTTACCCAGCCCATCCCGGCGCCGTCCTCTCCCGAATCGAGGCTCCCCCACGGCGGCAGCGGCATATTCACCGCTGCCAGTTGAGGACGTTACGGAAGGTGGCGACAGCACAACACCCCCTTCGGGCCCAATCTTGAATGGCCCGAACGGACTATGCGTATACGGCAGATCACCCAGGGGAGTGAGGTGGGGACATGCGGGACTATCCCGTCGGAATCGGGACAGTCTGCCAGAACCACATCGGACGTTCGGTGACACACGGGGCGAATTCGGGAGCGCCGGGCGTGTGGCCGGATCGTGCACGGGGGTTGATACGGAACCGGACTGCTGTGACAGTTGAGAGCAGCTTAGGCCAAGGCATATCCGTGTGTCCGGCGAATGGGAACGTAGCCGCCGCACACCGCCATGCCACCAGGTCCAGCAGCCGCGACGCGGCAACCACGCCGGATCCGAATGTCACGGTCCGGTACGCGAACGCCCCGATGGACCCCGGTTCCTTCGGAACGCTCATATCTACGGATTAGGCTGCCCCCATGCCAAAGAAGCGCTCGGGCGGGGGTCTCACCACGACCCAGCAGGCCGCCAAGTTCCTCGGTGTCGCCGCACTCTCCGGAGTCGTCCTGGCGGGCATCGCGCTGCCGGCGGCCGGAGCACTGGGCCTCGCGGCCAAGGGGACGGTCGACGGGTTCGACGAGATCCCGGCCAACCTGAAGACCCCGCCGCTGAGCCAGCGCACCAAGATCCTCGACAGCAAGGGCGGCCTGATCGCCACGGTCTACTCGCGTGACCGCACGGTGGTGCCGCTCACGAGCATCTCCCCGTACATGCAGAACGCGATCATCGCGATCGAGGACGCCCGCTTCTACGAGCACGGCGCGGTCGACCTCAAGGGCATCCTGCGCGCGCTGAACCGCAACGTGCAGGCGGGCGGTACGGCGGAAGGCGCCTCGACCCTCACCCAGCAGTACGTGAAGAACGTCTTCGTGGAGGAGGCCGGCGACGACCCGGCCAAGGTCGCCGAGGCCACCCAGCAGACGCTGGGCCGCAAGGTCCAGGAGCTGAAGTACGCGATCCAGGTCGAGGAAGAGCTCGGCAAGCGGAAGATCCTGGAGAACTACCTCAACATCACCTTCTTCGGGCAGCAGGCGTACGGCGTCGAGGCGGCCTCCCAGCGCTACTTCTCCAAGTCGGCGAAGGACCTGAAGCTGGAGGAGGCGGCGCTGCTGGCCGGGATCGTGCAGTCGCCCAGCCGCTACGACCCCATCAACGACACGGAGGAAGCGACCAAGCGCCGCAACACCGTGCTCCAGCGGATGGCGGACATCGGCAAGATCTCGCAGGAGCAGGCGGACAAGGCCAAGGACACCCCGATCAAGCTGAAGGTCAAGCGCCCGCAGAACGGCTGCATCACCGCCGTCAGCGGCGCCGGATTCTTCTGCGACTACGTCTCGAAGATCGTCAAGAGCGATCCGGCCTTCGGCAAGACCGCGAAGGACCGCGCCAAGCTCTGGGCGACCGGCGGCCTGACCATCAAGACGACCCTGGACCCGAGGTCGCAGGCCGCGTCCAACGAGGCCGCCGTCTCCCGGGTCAACAAGGACGACAAGGTCGCCGACGCGGTCGTCCAGGTCCAGCCCGGCACCGGCCGCATCCTGGCGATGGCCCAGTCCAGGCCGTACGGTCTCGACCCCTCCAAGCACCAGACCATGCTGAACCTCTCCGTCGACCACGCCATGGGCGGCAGTTACGCAGGCTTCCAGGTCGGGTCCACGTTCAAGCCGATCACCGCGGCGGCGGCGCTGGAGAAGGGCATCAGCCCGGCGCAGAGCTTCGACACGCCCTCCTCGATAACGCTCCCCGCGGACGCCTTCCGCACCTGCGAGGGCGCCCCCGCCGACAACAAGGCGTGGAGTGTGGAGAACGAGACGGAGTCCGAGAAGGGCATGTTCGACATGACCAGCGCGCTGGGCAAGTCGATCAACACCTACTTCGCCAAGCTGGAGCAGAAGACCGGTCTCTGCGAGACGCTCACGATGGCCAAGAAGGTCGGCTACGAGCGCGGCGACAACAAGCCGCTCCTGCAGATCCCCACCACCACCCTCGGCAGCCAGGAGTCGACCCCGCTGGCCATGGCCTCGGTGTACGCGACCTTCGCCAACCGCGGCACGTACTGCTCGCCGATCGCCCTCCTCTCGGTCACCAAGCCGGACGGCAAACCGATCGACGTACCGAAGTCGCAGTGCAACCGCGCGATGAGCGAGCACACGGCCGACACGATCAACCAGATGCTCAAGGGCGTCGTCGAGGACGGAACCGGTACGCAGGCCGGCCTCAGCGACCGGGACAACGCGGGCAAGACCGGCACCACCGACGAGCGCAAGAACGTCTGGTTCGTCGGCTACACGCCGAACCTGTCCACGGCGGTATGGGTCGGCAGCGACGGCGCCCGCCAGAACCAGATGACCAACATCGTCATCGGCGGCCAGTACTACGACAAGGTCTGCGGTGGCTGCCTGCCCGGTCCGATCTGGAAGACGGCGATGACCGGCGCCCTCAGTTCGTCCGAGACCCCGTCCTTCAACCCGGTCGACGTGCCGCGGGCGAAGGAGAAGGAGGACAAGGACAAGAACAAGGACCGGGACAAGAAGAAGCCGGGCGACAACAAGCCCGGCGGCGACGACAACCCGTTCCCCGGCATCAGCATCCCGCCGGACATCCTCGGCGGGAACAACGGCCACGGCCGGGGCCAGAACGACGGCGGTACCAACGGCCCCTGACCGGCCGGTACACAGACGAGGGCGGGGCGCTCCGGATCATCCGGGGCGCCCCGCCCTCGTACGTACGCGGCCCGTCCCGGCCGGCTCCGGCTTCGCTCAGCCCGCGAGGAGCTTCTTCACCGTGGCGGCCACCCGGCCGCCCTCGGCGCGCCCCGCGACCTTCGGGTTGACGATCTTCATGACGGCGCCCATCGCCCGCGGCCCCTCGGCCCCGGCGGCCTTCGCCTCGTCGACGGCGGAGGCCACGATCGCGGTCAGCTCCTCGTCGCTCAGCTGCTGCGGGAGGTACGCGTCGAGGATCGCGCCCTCCTTCTTCTCCCGCTCGGCCTGCTCGGTCCGGCCGCCCTTGGCGAAGGCGTCAGCGGCCTCACGGCGCTTCTTGGCCTCCTTGGCGATCACCTTCTGCACCTCGTCGTCGGAGAGTTCGCGGGCGGTCTTGCCGCCGACCTCTTCCTTCGTGATCGCGGTGAGGGTCAGCCGGAGCGTGGACGAGGTCAGCTCGTCACGCGCCTTCATGGCCGTGGTGAGGTCTTCCTTGAGCTTGGACTTGAGCGTGGTCATGAGGTGATTGTGGCAGGTGCGGGGCGCCCGGCGCCCGCCTGTTTTCCTGCGGGCGTACGACGTCTGCGACGATGGGCGCATGCGCGCACGCTACGGAGTACCCCTGAAAATCACGGCGGTCACCGCCGCGGCCGGCGCCGCCGGTCTCGTCTACGCGGCCGGCTTCGAGGTCCGCTCGTTCCGCCTGCGCAGGGTCACGGTCCCGGTCCTTCCGCGAGGGGCGCGACCGCTGCGCGTCCTCCAGGTTTCCGACGTGCACATGGTCAGCGGGCAGCGCAAGAAGCGCGCCTGGCTCCAGTCCCTGGCAGGTTTGCGCCCCGACTTCGTGGTGAACACCGGCGACAACCTCTCCGACCCCGAGGCCGTACCGGAGCTGCTGGACGCGCTCGGCCCGCTGATGGAGCTGCCGGGCGTATACGTGTTCGGCTCCAACGACTACTACGGCCCCAAGCCGCGCAACCCGGTCCGCTACCTCTTGGAGAAGGCGTCGGGCAAGCACGGCCTCAACGGCAATGCCCCGGCGGTCGGCGCCGTCCACAACCCGTGGGAGCCGATGCGCGACGCCTTCGACGAGGCGGGCTGGCTCAACCTGTCCAACACCCGCGGCCGCCTCAAGCTGGACGGCCTGGAGCTCGCCTTCACCGGCCTGGACGACCCGCACATCAAGCGCGACCGCTACGCCGAGGTGGCCGGCGGCCCCGAGACGGGCGCCGACCTCTCGATCGGCGTCGTCCACGCCCCCTACCTGCGCTCCCTGGACGCCTTCACCACGGACGGTTACCCCCTGATCCTCGCCGGTCACACCCACGGCGGCCAGGTCTGCATCCCCTTCTACGGCGCCCTGGTCACCAACTGCGACCTGGACACGGACCGTGTGAAGGGCCTGTCCACCCACTATTCCGGCGGCAACCGCGCCTACCTCCACGTCTCCGCGGGCTGCGGCACGAGCCGCTACGCCCCGGTCCGCGTGGCCTGCCCCCCGGAGGCGACCCTGCTCACGCTGACCCCCCGGGACGCCTGACCAGGCCGCCCCCGCCGATCACGACAAAAACCGGATTTCGTCTCCGGGCGCCAGTGGGCTAGAGTTGTCGATGTCGCCGGGAGACCGGCGGCGATCGGGGTGTAGCGCAGCTTGGCAGCGCGCTTCGTTCGGGACGAAGAGGTCGTGGGTTCAAATCCCGCCACCCCGACAGCTGAAACAACAGGTCACGGGCCTGATCCGGATTCCGGGTCAGGCCCTTCCCGTGTCTCCGGTGATCGTTTGGGAGAAATCCGGGAGAAGATCTTGGCCGGGGCTCTCCCAGAGCGTCACCGGACCCAGCCGGCTTCTGGTCGAGCGACCTACGGTCACACCGAACGCGTGCAAACGGATCGAGCGGAACGGGCTGGCCTCGTCTGCCCGTCACCCGCTCGTACGTTGTCCCCGGGCCTCGTTACCCTCGACGCCCCCCAGGGCCCCTCAGCTCGGAAAGGGCAGGATCTCCGCCGAGGTCACCGGGGACACCGATGATCCCAGCGACCTCGAGACTCTACTGACTCGCATGTACACCGAGGTACGCCCGGCAGGCCGCAACATTGCCGCATCGGACCTGGCCGGCATCGGGCCCAGCGTCACCAACGCCCTGTCGAGCCACCTGACGGCGGAGGTGCGGCACGAAGGTGCCCGGTGGGTTCAGGAGTACCGGTGCGGCGTTCCCGTAGCTCCGCCCACCGCCATGGGTCCGGCATCCGGCAGTGGGACCACCCTCACCTTCTGGCCCGACTCCGGCATCTTCGAGACCGTGGAGTGCTCGTTCACCGTGCTGGCGGAACGATTCAGGGAACTGGCCTTCCTGAACCGGGGCCTGAGCATCTCGCTGACGGATGCCCGCCGTCCGGGCGAACTCGGGTCGGACCACTTTCTCGGCGAGATACGGGACTTCGTCGTCTCCCTTGATGCCTCAGTGGGATCACCCATTCACCTGGACACCATTGCCTTCGCCTGGGAGGACTCGCGGATGGCAGGCACGGCGGAGGTGGCCCTGCGGTGGTGCACCTCCCCCGAGGAGCAGGTCCGCAGCTTCGCCAACAGCCAGCCCACCCCCTATGGCGGGACCCACGTGGTGGGCTTCCGCAAAGGGGTGGCGGACGCGATCAACGCCTACGCCCGGAAGCGGCGACTGCTGAAAGCGGCGGTCCCGATCTCACCTCGGACCGGATCGGCGAGGGACTGACGGCGGTCGTGTCAGTGAAGCTGGACCATCCCCAGTTCGAAGGCGCCACCCACGGCGTACTGGGCAACGCAGAAGTGCACACCTGCCTGCGCGAGGCCGTCCGCGGGAACCTGGGCAAGTGGCTGGAGGGACACCCGGAGCAGGCCGCAGCCATCGTCGGCAGGATGTGAGCGTCAGCGCACCACCAGCGCCGGGCATGGGTTCGAATCCCGCCACCCCGACAACCGGTAAGCGCCGGCATCTTCCTGACATGTCAGGTTCACCTGTCTGCGGCTTCCAGACGTCCACCGAGAGCGCCCAACGCCCGACGGGCCACCTCCTGCGAAGCGACGGGCCGATCGCCTTAGAACCTTTGGTTCAGGGGTGATTGGGGGTTTATCTACGCGCGGAGCTATGCCTACCGACCGATCATTCGGGCAATTCAGGCGGGTTCTCGCAGAGCTATTACCGACTGGTACCGCGAGCTGCTACAACAGGGACCGCTCACCCAACCCCCCACCCACCCCCCACACTTCGGAGGGCTGACAGGTATGTCAGTACGGAGATTCTGGGCGTCCGCATCCACTCTGCTCCTCGCCGCCGCTGCCGCTCTGGGAATCGCCCAGCCGGCTTCGGCAACCTCCTCGGCCGCCGCCGGCGGGTACGTCGCCCTGGGCGACTCGTACTCGTCCGGTGTCGGCGCGGGAAGCTATCTGTCCGACAGCGGTGACTGCCGGCGCAGCACCAAGGCGTATCCGTACCTCTGGGCGGCGGCGAACTCGCCGTCCTCGTTCACGTTCGTCGCCTGTTCGGGCGCCACCACGAGCACGGTGACCAGTGGTCAGCTCGGGGCGCTCAGTTCGTCCACCTCGCTGGTGAGCGTCACCGCCGGCGGCAATGACGTCGGGTTCGCCGATGTCATGCAGGACTGCGTGCTGTCCGGCGAGTCCGCCTGCATCTCGGCCGTGAACACGGCCGTCGGGAAGATGAACAACACCCTCCCGTCCAAGCTGGGTTCGCTGTACGCCTCCATCCACTCCAAGGCCCCGCAGGCCCATGTCGTGGTGCTGGGCTACCCGCGCTTCTACAAGATCGGCGGAAGCTGTCTCCTCGGCCTGTCCGACAAGGCGCGTACGGCCATCAACAACGCGTCCGACGTGCTGAACGGGGTCATCGCCAAGCAGGCGGCGAATGCCGGGTTCAGCTTCTCCGGGGTCGCCGACGAGTTCACCGGACACGAGCTGTGCTCCGGAGATCCGTGGCTGCACAGCGTCTCGATCCCCGTCTACAACTCGTACCACCCCAAGGCCGAGGGGCAGTCCGGCGGGTATCTGCCGGCGTTCCGCTCCGCGGCGTGACACGGGAGCGGCGCCCCGGTGCGGAACCGGGGCGCCGCTCCTCCGTCAGACCGCCGGGCGGGTGGCCTTGAGGGAGTACATCAAAGGCAGCCGCGGACGGTCCGGCGGGAAGCGGAAGAAGTCGTCCGCTCCGCGTTCCAGAACCGGGAATCGCGCGAAGAGCGAGACGTCGTGCTCATGGAGGAATTCGATCCGCAGACCGGCGGCGGCCAGCGCCGACACCACGCTGCCCACCGGATGCTGCCACTCGACACTTCGGTTGTGAACGGTCCGGGCGTCGAAGTCCGCGTACGTACCCGGCGTCTCGTCCACCCATGCCTCGCGGCTGAAGTAGTCGTGCACGATCCGCGAACCGGTCTCGTCGTCCAGGCAGTCCGTGAGCGGATGGAACTCCGCGAGGTAGAGGAAGCCACCGGGCGCCACCAGTGACGCCGCCGTCTCGGCCCAGCGGTCGATGTCGGGCAGCCAGTTCAGCGCGCCGACGCCCGTGTAGACGATGTCGTACGAGGAGTCCGGTACGGCCTGGGCCGCGTCGTACACGTCGGCGGCGACGAAGGCCGCGCGGTCGGGTCCGAGCCCCAGGTCCTGGGCGAGGGCCCGGGCGGTCTCGACGGCCGGTTCGGAGAAGTCGAGGCCGACGACCTGAGCCGCGCCGTGCCGCGCCCAGGAGAGCGTGTCGAGCCCGATGTGGCACTGCAGGTGCAGAAGCGTCCGGCCGGTCACCTCACCTACCTCGGCCAGCTCGAAGGGCCGCAGGGCGTCCTTCCCCGCGCGGAAGGAGCCCAGGTCGTAGAAGTCACTGCCTGCGTGGATGGGCACCCGTTCATCCCACATCCTGCGGTTGGCCTCGCGCCAGTCGGGCGGTATCGGAGCGGTGGACATGTGCGCGAGGTTATCCACAGGCTGCGGACGAAGCGAACGGATTGCCGGGCGTCCGGCGCAGAATGGGGTCATGACTGAGGCCACTGGTTCGCCGACGACCGCATCCGTCCCGCTGTGGGAGCAGCGCTTCCGCGCTCCCCGGGTGTCGCTGCCCGACTGGGCCGAGGACGCGCCGGACCGCGCGTTGTTCGTCTCCAACGCGACGGGGACCTACGAGCTGTACGCGTGGGACCGGGCGACCGGAGAGCAGTGCCGGGTGACCGACCGGCCGAACGGGACGACGGACGGCGTGCTGACGCCGGACGGCGATTTCGTGTGGTGGTTCGACGACACCGACGGAGACGAGTTCGGGGTGTGGATGCGCCGGCCGTTCCACGGCGGGCTGGACGCCGCGTCCGCGCCGGCCGCTCCCGGCCTCGGGCCGTCCTATCCGGCCGGGCTCGCGATCGGCCGGGACGAGACGGCGGTGATCGGCCGTTCGACGGACGAGGACGGTACGACGGTCCATGTCGTACGGCCGGGCGCGGCCCCGGTGGAGATCTACCGCCATCGCGAATCGGCCGGGGTCGGCGACCTGAGTCACGACGGGACGCTGATCGCCCTGGAGCACACCGAGCACGGGGACGCGATGCACTCCGCGCTGCGCGTGGTCCGGCCGGACGGGACGACGGTCGCGGAGCTGGACGACACCGAGGGCGGTACGAAGGAGCTGGGCCTCGCGGTCCTCGGCTTCGCGCCGGTCGACGGGGACACCCGGCTGCTGGTCGGGCACCAGCGGCGCGGACGCTGGGAGCCGATGATCTGGGACCCGGTGACGGGCACGGAGACGGACCTGGCGATCGACCTGCCGGGCGATGTGGGCGCCCAGTGGTACGCGGACGGCTCCGCGCTGCTCGTCGAGCACGGCTTCGAGGCCCGCAGCGAGCTCTGGCGGTACGAGCCCGCCGCGGCCGACGGAAAGCTGGTCCGGGTGGAGACACCGGCCGGCACGGTCTCCGGCGCCACGGCCCGCCCGGACGGGACGGTCGAATACCTCTGGTCGTCGGCGGCCGAGCCGCCCGTCGTCCGCTCCACGACCGGCGCGGTGGTGCTCGACCCGCCGGGGGCCGGGGCGCCGGGTTCGGTGCCCGTCGAGGACGTGTGGGTGGACGGACCCGGTGGTCGCATCCACGCGCTCGTCCAGCGTCCGGCCGCCCCCGCCGAGGGGCCGTTCCCGACGGTCTTCGAGATCCACGGCGGCCCCACCTGGCACGACAGCGACGCCTTCGCGGCCGGCCCGGCGGCCTGGGTCGACCACGGGTACGCGGTCGTCCGGGTCAACTACCGCGGCTCGACCGGTTACGGACGGGCGTGGACGGACGCGCTCAAGCACCGGGTCGGGCTGATCGAGCTGGAGGACATCGCGGCGGTACGGGAGTGGGCGGTGAAGTCCGGCCTCGCGGACCCGGCGAAGCTCGTCCTGGCCGGCGGCTCCTGGGGCGGCTATCTCACACTGCTCGGCCTCGGCACGCAGCCCGGCGACTGGGCCCTCGGACTGGCCGCCGTACCCGTCGCGGACTACGTCACGGCGTATCACGACGAGATGGAGGCCCTGAAGGCGATGGACCGCACGCTGCTGGGCGGGACCCCGGAGGAGGTGCCCGAGCGGTTCGAGGCGTCGTCTCCCCTGACGTACGTCGACGCGGTGCGCGCCCCGGTCTACATCTCCGCCGGGGTCAACGACCCGCGCTGCCCGATCCGCCAGGTGGAGAACTACGTGGACCGGCTGAAGGACCGGGACGCCGTGCACGAGGTCTACCGCTACGACGCGGGGCACGGCTCGCTCGTCGTGGAGGAGCGGATCAAGCAGGTGCGGCTGGAGCTCGACTTCGCCCGCCGGCACCTGTCCGGGGCACCGGCCGGGCCTGCGTAGGGGCCGGATAAAAGGCCGCCTTCCGGGTGCCCCCGCTCCGGCCGGCCGGAGCGGGGACCGTACCGTGGAGGGGTGTACCGGTTCCTGCTGACCCCGCGATGGTGGGGGATCAACCTCTTCGTCGTGCTGGCCATCCCGTTCTGCGTGTTCATGGGCACCTGGCAGCTCGGCCGCTTCGAGGACCGCGTGCACACGCACGAGGCCGCCGAGAAGCAGCCCGCGCCGGGCACCCGGTCCGCCGAACCGCTCGACGAGCTGCTGCCCGTCGACACGGAGACCTCCGGCCGGCCCGCCGTCGCGACCGGGCGGTACGCGGACCGCTTCCTGGTGCCCGGCCGCGAGCTGGACGACCGGCAGGGCTTCTACGTTCTGGACATGCTGCGGACCGACGGCGGCAAGGCCCTGCCGGTGGTGCGCGGCTGGCTGCCCGGGAAGCCCGGACAGACCCGCGTACCGCCCGCTCCGGCCGGCCGGGTCACGGTGACCGGCGACCTCCAGGCGTCGGAGAGCGCGGGCAGCGCGGGGGTCGGTGCGACGGGCGGGCTGCCGGACGGCCAGGTGGGCATCATCAGCGCTGCGTCGCTCGTCAACCTGGTGCCGTACGACGTGTACGACGCCTGGGTGACGCTTCCGAAGAGCGGGGCGGGCGGCTCCGAGAAGGCCGTGGGCGCCCCGGGGGACGCGACGACGAGCGGTGCCGCCCGGTCCGAGGCGACCGCGCTGCGCCCGGTACCGGCCGCCGCGCCGGAGGGCGGCGGGCTGGACCTCAAGGCTTTCCAGAACCTCGGCTACACGGGTGAGTGGTTCGTCTTCGCCGGGTTCGTGGTCTTCATGTGGTTCCGGCTGCTCCGGCGCGAGGCCGAGGCGGCCCGGGACGTGCGGCTCGGCCTGGTCCCCGAGGCGGAGACCTCCGCCCCGCCCGCCCCCGAGGCGGAGGCCCGCTCCAAGGCGTGAGCGGGCGGCCCGGCGGCCGCCCCGTACCCGCTCCTAGGAAGAGGGCTCCAGGACGCCCGTCCGGTAAATCGTTCCCGCGCAGGCGTTGTCGATCTTCGTCGCGGCGACCGGGGCCCCGGGCTCCGGGGTGTGCTGCACGGAGATGCTGCCCTGGGCGGGGACGGCCCCGTCGCTGCCGAACTGCGTCTCCGTACCCGTCTCGCTCTCCCCGGTACCGCCGGCCGCCACGGACCCGGCCGAACCGCCGCTGCCTGCGCCCGCCGCCCCGTCCGTCGGCGTCGGGGAGGGCGAACCACCGGTGGACGGACAGGTGTCCTTGGGGACCCAGGCGAACTGCACCTCGTAGACCGCGTCCGGCGTCAGCACGACGGTGGTCTCCTCGGTGGCGGGGTCGGGCAGACCGGACGCGGGGTCGCCCTCGGTGTGCCGGACGACCTCGATCCGGGCCGGGTCGGCAGCGCCCATCGCCTCGAAGCCCACGGTGCCGCCACTGCTCACCACGCAGTTGTCACCGGACACGTTGGCGATGCGGAACGCTCCGTACACCGTGCCGTCGGCACCCGCCGCGCCGGTGCTGGCCGACCTCACGCCGAGCTGTCCGGGGTCGCACGGGGGCATCGCGTCCACCGCGCTCCTGGAGGGATCGGCGGACGCGCCGGACGGGGCGCCGTCCTGGCCCTGGCCGCTGCTGTCGGACGGGGTCGCGGTGTCCTGCGGAATCCCCTGGCCGCCGTTCGGGTGTCCGCCGCCGCTCTCGCCGCTCCCCCCGTTGCCGGTGTCCGCGCCGCGGTCGTCGCCGTTGCCGCCCTGCGCCTGCTCGCCGTGGCCGGCGATGGCGGGGCTGGCCGTGCTGGAGCCCTCCGAGTTGGCGACGTGGACGAACGCGGGGATCGCGGTGCCGATGAGCAGCGCCGCCGCGGCGGCGCCGACTAGGGCCTGCCGCCGGCGCGCCCGGCGGGCGGGCACCGCGCGCTGCAGCCGGTCGAGGCTGCCGTCACTCGGTTCCAGGCCCTGCACGACACCGTGCATCATGCGGCGCAGCGCGTCCTCGGCGCCGTCGTCACCGCCGTCGCCGAAGGGCGAGCCCCCGCCGGACGAGTTGCCTCCGCCGAACCGTCCGGCCGGGGCCTCAAGGCCCTGGGTGTCGCCGTCGCGGTCCGCGTCCGGGGCGTTCTCCGGCCCGTGGTTCACAGTTCCGTTCCCAGTCCGGTCCAGCGGGAACCCGCGGGTGGAGCCACGCCGGTATCCGTTGCGGCCCGCGGGCCGCGGGTCCTGTTCGTGGTCGTGCTCGTGGCGGTCACCGCGCCGGTTCATACCTGCGCCTCCATCACCACGCGCAGGGCCGCGATACCGCGTGACCCGTACGCCTTCACCGAGCCCAGGGATATGCCCAGCGTCTCGGCGACCTGAGCCTCGGTCATGTCCGCGAAGTAGCGCAGGACCAGCACCTCGCGCTGGCGCCTCTGCAGGCCGCGCATCGCCTTGATCAGCGCGTCCCGCTCCAGCTGGTCGTACGCCCCCTCCTCCGCGCTCGCCATGTCCGGCATCGGCTTCGAAAGCAGCTTGAGCCCGAGGATGCGGCGGCGCAGCGCGGAGCGGGAGAGGTTGACGACGGTCTGGCGCAGATACGCGAGGGTCTTCTCGGGCTCGCGCACCCGGTTGCGCGCGGAGTGCACGCGGATGAACGCCTCCTGCACGACGTCCTCGCAGGACGCCGTGTCGTCCAGCAGCAGGGCCGCGAGGCCGAGCAGCGAACGGTAGTGGGCGCGGTAGGTTTCGGTGAGATGGTCGACGGTGGTTCCGGCTGCCACGCCCTCTTCAGCACCCTCGCGCTGCGTCGGCAGCCCCGTCTGGCGCGCGGCGGGCATGGGCGCGATCACCGGCATGCCACCGGCTGCGCGGGGCCGTCGGAGCGGTCGCACCGAAGCGCCGCGCAAGGGGCCCACCACTGTGATATCGAGAACCTCTGCCACGCCAGTTGGACACGCTTCCCCCCGTCAGGGTTGTACGCATACGGCACCGCGTTTGAGACCCTGCGACATGCCCTCATACGTACCCGTTCTTCCCCAGATGCCCCGCACATGCGCCCCGCCGCGCAAGAAGTGACCGCTTAGACGCCTGGCGCCCGACCCGCGGTTGCAACGAACCGAAAGGTCATCGTCGGTCACGGCGACTGCCCAGCTCAAGAGGTTCAGACCAGAGAGTTGCTCACAGATCGTTCACAGAAAGTACAAAACAGGTTCGATCCGGACCTCGCAACCACGTTCGGTCAGGACCGGGGGAACTCCGCGGCGACGGATTCGGCGATCTGGGCCACGTTGAGGGCGGCCCCCTTCCGGAGGTTGTCGCCGCAGACGAAGAGCTCCAGCGCCTGCGGGTCGTCCAGCGAGCGGCGGACCCGGCCGACCCAGGTCGGGTCGGTGCCGACCACGTCGGACGGGGTGGGGAAGTCACCGGCGCCCGGACTGTCGTAGAGCACCACGCCGGGAGCGGTGGCCAGGATCTCGTGGGCCCGGTCGACCGCGACGTCGTTCTCGAAGCGGGCGTGCACGGACATCGAGTGCGTGGCGACGACGGGCACGTACACGCAGGTCGCCGACACACGCAGGCTCGGCAGACCGAGGATCTTGCGGCACTCCTCGCGGATGGCCAGCTCCTCCGACGACCAGCCGTCCCCGGCGTCCGTCCCGGCCCACGGGACGACGTTGAGCGCGACCGGCGCGGCGAACGGGCCGCCGTGCGTGTCGCCCACCACGCGGCGCACGTCGCCCGGTTTCGTGCCGAGTTCGGTACCGGCGACCATCGACAGCTGTTCGCGCAGTACGGCGACCCCGTCGCGGCCGGCGCCGCTGACGGCCTGGTACGAGGAGACGACGAGCTCCCGCAGGCCGAACTCGGCGTGCAGGGCGCCGATGGCCACGATCAGCGCCAGCGTGGTGCAGTTCGGGTTCGCGACGATGCCGCGCGGTCTCATCCGTACGGCATGCGGGTTGATCTCGGGCACGACGAGCGGAACGTCGTCGTCGGCCCGGAAGGCGGCGGAGTCGTCGATGACGACGGCGCCCTTGGACGCCGCGAGCGGGGCCCAGCGCGCGGAGACGTCGGCGGGCACCAGGAACAGCGCCACGTCGATGCCCTCGAAGACGTCCTCGGTGAGTTCGAGGACCTCGCTCTCCTCACCGCGTACGACCAGCTTGCGGCCGGCCGAGCGCGGTGAGGCGACGAGTCTGACCTCGCCCCAGACGTCCGCGTGCTGCGAGAGGATCTGGAGCATGACGCCGCCGATCGCCCCGGTCGCGCCGACGACCGCGAGCGAAGGGCGGCGTGCGGTCATCGGCCGGTGCCCCCGTACACGACGGCCTCGTCGGAGTCGCTGTCGAGGCCGAAGGCGGTGTGCACGGCGCGCACGGCCTCGTTGACGTCGTCGGCGCGGGTGACCACCGAGATGCGGATCTCGGACGTCGAGATCAGCTCGATGTTGACGCCCGCGTCGGACAGCGCCTCGAAGAAGCCCGCGGTGACCCCGGGGTTCGTCTTCATACCCGCGCCGACCAGGGAGATCTTGGCGATCTGGTCGTCGTAGCGCAGCGAGTCGAAGCCGATCACGCCGCGGTTGCGCTCCAGGGCGTCGATGGCCTTGCGGCCCTCCGCCTTCGGGAGCGTGAACGAGATGTCCGTCAGGCCGGTCGACGCGGCGGAGACGTTCTGCACCACCATGTCGATGTTGACCTCGGCGTTCGCGATCGTACGGAAGATCGCGGCGGCCTCGCCCGGCTTGTCGGGCACGCCGACGACGGTGATCTTGGCCTCGGAGACGTCATGGGCGACTCCGGAGATGATCGCGTGCTCCACCTTCTGGTCCCCTTGCGGCTCGTTGCTGACCCAGGTGCCGCGCAGTCCGGAGAAGGACGAGCGGACGTGGATCGGGATGTTGTATCGGCGTGCGTACTCGACGCAGCGGTGCAGCAGCACCTTGGAGCCGGACGCGGCCAGCTCCAGCATGTCCTCGAAGGAGATCCAGTCGATCTTACGGGCCTTCTTGACGACCCGCGGGTCGGCGGTGAACACGCCGTCCACGTCGGTGTAGATCTCGCAGACCTCGGCGTCCAGCGCGGCCGCGAGCGCGACGGCCGTGGTGTCGGACCCGCCGCGGCCGAGGGTGGTGATGTCCTTCTTGTCCTGGGACACACCCTGGAACCCCGCGACGATGGCGATGTTCCCCTCGTCCAGCGCCGTGCGGATACGGCCCGGCGTCACATCGATGATGCGCGCTTTGTTGTGGACCGAGTCGGTGATGACGCCCGCCTGGCTGCCGGTGAACGACTGGGCCTCGTGGCCCAGGTTTTTGATCGCCATGGCCAGCAGCGCCATGGAGATCCGCTCTCCCGCGGTCAGCAGCATGTCGAACTCACGCCCGGCCGGTATCGGGGATACCTGCTCGGCGAGATCGATCAACTCGTCCGTCGTGTCGCCCATCGCGGACACCACGACAACCACCTGGTTGCCGTTCTTCTTGGCATCGACGATTCGCTTGGCGACGCGCTTGATGCCCTCGGCATCGGCTACGGAGGAGCCTCCGTACTTCTGCACGACAAGGCCCACGTGCGCTCCTCGCTCAGTCCATTACTGCGGTCGGCTCAGTTTAACGAGCAGTCCGGAAACGCCCCGCTGATACCACATGGTGAGATGTCCCGCTCACCACGTGATCATCGGCGTGTCGCTCCGAACCGCTCGTACCGCCCTGCTGCCCACCGGACGCGTACGCATTCCCCTTTGTGGCCCAGCCCACACATGGACCGGGCCATCGGATGGCCCGCCGTCCCGCTATTTCGCCGGGCGCAGGCCCAGCGGCCCCGCGATCTCCTCGAACATGACGCGGCCCGCCTCCTCGGCGAGGTCGTCGTCGCCGGCGTCCTGGTCGGTGTCCAGGCCGTCCAGCTCCTGGAGGGGCTGGTTGAGGCGGATGTGGGCGATCAGGGACTGGAGGGCGCGCAGGGCGGCGGAAGCGGTGGAGCCCCAGTTGGAGAAGTAGGAGAACTGCCACCACCACAGGGCCTCGGTGGTGCGGCCCTCCTCGTAGTGGGCCAGGCCGTGGCGCAGGTCGGTGACGAGGTCGGCCAGATCGTCGGAAATGCGGGCCGCGACCGGGGCCTTGCGGGGCTCGTACGGGTCGAAGACCTCGGAGTAGACGTCGATCGGCTCCAGGAGGGCCGCGAAGCGCTCGCGCAGGCCGTCCGCGTCCGGTTCGGCGCCCAGGTCGGGCTCGTAGCGCTCGTCGGGGACGATGTCCTCGTACGCGCCGAGCCGGCCGCCGGCCAGCAGGAGCTGGGAGACCTGGAGCAGGAGGACCGGAACGGCCTCTTCCGGCTCCTCGACCTTGGACACCTCGGTGACCGCGACGATGAACGTCTTGATCTGGTCGGCGATCTGGACCGCGAAATCGCCGGGGTCCTGTGTGACGGTGTTCAACGTGGCGTCAGACATCGAGGAGACCTCCCGTGTGACCGGTCGGAGACGTTGAGTAGAAGATAACCGCGCTGAACGTAAAGCCGTCGTGAGATGCGGGAACGCGAGCGTCAGACATCGAGCAGCCGCCTCCCCTCGAAGGCGCGGCCGAGCGTGACCTCGTCCGCGTACTCCAGGTCGCCGCCCACCGGCAGGCCGCTGGCGAGCCGGGTGACACGCAGGCCCATCGGCTTGACCATCCGCGCCAGATACGTCGCGGTGGCCTCGCCCTCCAGGTTGGGGTCGGTCGCCAGGATCAGCTCGGTGATGGAGCCGTCGGCGAGGCGGGCGAGGAGCTCGCGGATACGCAGGTCGTCCGGACCGACGCCCTCGATGGGGCTGATGGCCCCGCCCAGCACGTGGTAGCGCCCCCGGAACTCACGGGTCCGCTCGATCGCGACGACGTCCTTGGGCTCCTCGACCACACAGATGACCGAACGGTCGCGCCGCTGGTCGCGGCAGATCCCGCACTCCTCCTCCTGGGCCACATTGCCGCAGACCGCGCAGAAGCGGACCTTGTCCTTGACCTCCAGGAGGGCGTGCGCCAGGCGCCGCACGTCCGTCGGCTCCGCCTGCAGCACGTGGAAGGCGATCCGCTGCGCGCTCTTGGGACCGACGCCGGGCAGTCTGCCCAGTTCGTCGATGAGGTCCTGAACCACGCCTTCGTACAACGGAACGCCTTCCTGACTGAGTCGGCTGAGTCGTGGTACGTACCGTAGGAGGTACGCGCCGTCTTGGGTATGCGGCCGGTCAGAACGGCAGGCCGGGCATGCCGCCGCCCAGCCCCTGGGTCAGCGGGCCCAGCTTCTGCTGCTGGAGCTGCTGGGCGTTCTCGTTGGCCGCCTGGACCGCCGCGACGACGAGGTCCGCGAGGGTCTCGGTGTCCTCCGGGTCCACCGCCTTCGGATCGATCACCAGGGCGCGCAGCTCGCCCGAGCCGTTGACCGTCGCCTTGACCAGGCCGCCGCCCGCCTGGCCGTCGACCTCGGTCCTGGCAAGCTCTTCCTGGGCCTGGGCGAGCTCCTGCTGCATCTTCTGGGCCTGCTGCAGCAGCTGCTGCATATTGGGCTGACCACCACCGGGAATCACGGTCACTCCAGGCATTTCGACGACAAATGTTTCGGTAGGCCGAGCCTACGTGGTCCCCGGGCGGCGCGCCCCACCCGCCGAGGAGCAACTCTTTCGAGTGAGATCGGGAGAGCCGTGCCGCGGTTCCTATACCTGACCAGAGGCCGTGTACACCCGGGAATACCGCGATTTCGACCCCACGGCCCACCATTCGGCGGTAGGAAGGGCATGCGTCCCGGCACGCACGCGCCTACCCCTCCTCACGCATGGTTACGCATGGGGGACTGCCCGTCGCGTCCAGGGACCGGGAGCAGAGCAGGAATCCGCCCCGTCGTCGAGTACGCGGTCGAGAGCACGCGTCGCTATGCAGCATGCAGAGGAGTACCCCGGTGAGTCAGCCGGAGATGCAGCCCGAAGTGCCGCCCCGCAAGTCCGGCACGTCCGGCCCGGCGGGTGCGGCCGCTCCCTCCGGTACGGACTCCGAGGACCGTGCGGGACGAGCCCGTGACCTGACCGGGGCGCCGTTCCCGTTGGGCGACTGGGGAGAACCCTCCCAGCGGCTGGACGAGCTCTACCGGTGGCTGGAGGCGGACGCGCTGCGCACCGCGGACTGGTATCTGAACGACCGGATGTGGAAGCGGCGCTGCGCCAGGGCGCTGCGGATGGGCACCGCCGCCGGGGCGGTCGCGGGCGCCGCCCTGCCGCTGCTCGACCTGACCGGCGCGCTGCACGGCGCGGCCGGCTGGGGCTACCTGTCGCTGCTCCTCGGCGCCGCGTGCATGGCGTGCGACCGCTACTTCGGCCTGACCTCGGGCTGGATAAGGAACCTCGCGACCGCGCAGGCGGTGCAGCGCCGGCTTCAGGTGCTCCGGTTCGACTGGGCGTCGGAATGCGTACGGGAGGTGCTCGGCCCGACCGAGGGCACGGCGAGCGAGGCGACCGAGCGGTGCCTCGGCGTGCTGCGGCGCTTCTCCGAGGACATCACGGAGCTCGTACGGTCGGAGACCGCCGACTGGATGGTGGAGTTCCGGGCCGGGCCCGCGCCGCTGGGGATGCAGGCCCTGGTCTCCGGCGGTGCCGGGAACGGGCGCCCGGAGCCGGGTGCCGCGCCCGGACGCTTCCCGCTCCAGTCGATGGGCCGGCCGAACATGCCCCGGCAGCGGCCGCCGGAGTCCCCGCGCTGACCGTCCAACGGCCCGTGCGGGAATCCGGCGCGGCGCACCGGGACCGCGTCAGCTGAAGACGATCATCGATCCCTGGGCGAGGCTGCGGGTGGCCGCGGCGTGCAGGCCGAGCCAGACGTGGCGCTCCCGGGCGAACGGGTTGTCGTCGTACGGGACGGAGGTCGCCGGTTCCTCCAGGTCGGTGGGGGCGGCGGGCGGCAGGGGGGCGGCCGGCGGGTTCGCCGGGTCGATTCCGATGGCCGGGGCGACGAACTCCAGCTCCCGCAGCAGCCCGTGCGCGGAACCGAGCGGGCCGCCCGCCACCAACAGGTCGTCGGTGGAGACCGGCGCGGCGAAGTCGAGGGGGACGTACGCCCCCGCGTGGTCGAAGTGCCACACCAGGTGCGACTGCCGGGCCGTGGCCTCGAACATCTCCAGCAACTGCTCGTAGTCCCCGCCCAGCTCACCGACCGGCGTGACGGCGAGGCCACTGAGCTGGAGGAGGTAGGCGCGGCGCAGGAAGTGCAGGGCGTCGTAGTCGAAGCCGGCGACCGGGGCGACGTCTCCGGTCAGTCCCGGCATGTAGGCGTACACGGGGACGGGCGGCAGTCCGGCCTCGCCCAGGGCCTTGTCGTAGAGGGCGATCTCATCGGCGAAGGGGTTGTCGGGGCTGTGGCACAGCACATCGACGAGGGGGACCAGCCACAGGTCACAGGCCACGAAGTCTCGCTCTCCAACGGGGGCGTGCGGTGGTCGGGACAGCGTAATGCGACCGGCACCGCGCGCACAGTGGTCGCTCACGACCGGCCGGCGACGCGGCGGGACGGCGACGGCACCGGGGATTCAGGCGTGCCCCTCGGTCTCCCCCGCGGACGGTTCCATCCCGGCCAGGCGGTCGGCCCAGCTCAGCGCATGGCCGTTGTACCCGTCTATCGCCGCACGCAGGGCTTCGCGGTCCCGGTGCGTGATGGCGGCGACCAATTCGGCGTGGCCGTTCCACAGCCAGTCCCGCAGGTCGGCGTCGCCCCGCAGGTACGGCACGGCGAACACCCATGCCTGGACGCGCAGCCGGTGCAGGAAGTCGCTGATGTAGCCGTTGCCGATGAGCCCGCCGAGCTCGCGCCAGAAGCGCAGGTCGTAGCCGATGAGGATGTCCAGGTCACCGCTGCGCGCCGCGCGGGCGGCCTCCTCGGCCCGGCGGCGCACGGAGACGAGCGCGTCCCGGTAGTCGGTACGCCGGTCCGGAACCGGCTCGTGGAAGACGCCCCGGATGACCCCGTCCATGACCAGGGCGCGGGCCTCCACCATCGCCCGGTAGTCCTCGACCGTGAACTGGTGCACCCGAAATCCGCGGTGCTGGTCGGATTCGAGCAGGCCCTGCGCGGACAGGTCGAACAGCGCCTCGCGGACGGGCGTCGCGGACACCCCGTACTGCTCGGCGATCTGCTTGACGGTGAACTCCCGCCCCGGCAGCAGACGCCCGGCGAGCACCTCGTCGCGCAGCGCGTCCGCGATCTGCTGTCGCAGGGTGCTGCGGGTGACGGCTCCGCTCGCGCACATGGCGCCCCTCCCCCATTCGGTTCCGGGTCACCTTAGACCGGGGTCGCACCGGTCCTGCGCCCCGGAGGGCCCCGGCCGGGCGGCCCACGCCGCTATTCTCGTCCCCGTCCGGCGTGTTGTCGTACGGGGGAGGCCGCACACCATGGAGAAGCTCGGGTCCACCGATCCACAGCGCATCGGCGCCTACCGCCTGCTGGGGCGCCTCGGCGCGGGCGGGATGGGCCAGGTGTATCTGGCCCGGTCCGACCGCGGCCGTACCGTCGCGCTCAAGCTGGTACGTGAGGAACTGGCCGCACAGCAGGAATTCCGCGACCGGTTCCGCCAGGAGGTGCGGGCCGCCCGCCGGGTGGGTTCCACCTGGACCGCGCCCGTCCTGGACGCCGACACCGAGGCCGACGTCCCGTGGGTCGCCACCGGGTATGTGGCGGGGCCCTCCCTCCACGCCACCGTCTCGGGCGGCCCGGTCTCCGGCGCCTACGGCCCCCTGCCGGAGCGGTCCGTCCGTGTTCTCGGCTCGGGTCTGGCTCACGCCCTGAAGGCCATCCATACGGCCGGCCTGATCCACCGGGACCTGAAGCCCTCCAACATCCTGCTCACGATCGACGGCCCGCGCGTCATCGACTTCGGGATAGCGAGGGCCCTGGACACCGTCACCGACGGCGGTCTCACCCGCACCGGCGCCCTGGTCGGCACGCCCGGCTTCATGTCGCCGGAGCAGGTGCGGGGCGAGCGGGTGAGCGCGGCCAGCGACGTGTTCTGCCTGGGGTCGGTGCTGACGTACGCCCTGACCGGCCGGCTCCCCTTCGGCGCCGCGGCCAACGAGATGCACGCCCTGCTGTTCCGCATCGCGCAGGAGGACCCGGACCTGACCGGGGTCACGCCCGGCCTCGACGACCTGATTCGCGGGTGCCTCCACAAGGACCCGCAGGCCCGGCCGTCGACGGACGACATCCTGGCGCTCCTGGCCGACGGCGACAACAGCACGGAGCCGTGGCTTCCCGGTGCGCTCCTCGCCCAACTCGGCCGCCACGCCGTCGAACTGCTCGACTCGGAGGACCCCGAGGACGCGGTACCGGCCGACGCGGCGAGGTCGGGCAGCGGGGCCGGGCCGGCCGACGCGGCTGTGCCGGGCGGCGGGGGGCCGGCCGACGCGGCGGAACCCGGTGACGTACCGAACGACGCGGTGCCGGCCGGCGGCGCACCGACGGACGCCGTGCCGGACCCGGCCCGGGCCACGGGTCCCGCCCCGATTCCCGGAGTCGGGCAGCCGCAGGGCGCGGTCCCCCTCACCAAGCCGGGCTCCCCGGCCGACGCGGTGAGCGGCGCCCCGGCCGACGCCCCCTCCGGCGCCCCGGGTGCCCCGGCCGCCCCGGGTGCCGAGCCTGTCGCCGAGCCGGCGACCGAGGTCCTCGACGCC
The DNA here is from genome assembly GCF_042669245.1 of Streptomyces sp. NPDC057249. Lineage (NCBI taxonomy): Bacteria > Bacillati > Actinomycetota > Actinomycetes > Kitasatosporales > Streptomycetaceae > Streptomyces > Streptomyces sp. NPDC057249. The sequence continues at coordinate 272,380 of NZ_JBHUXS010000001.1, forward strand.
CCCACCGGCCCGACCGCCCCGCTCCCGTCCCCCGGGCAGCCCGAGCCCGGTTCCGTCCACGCGCTCCCCGCCACGGCCGCCGCCACGCCGCCGAGCGGGCCGCCCCCGGTCACCCCACCGCCCGGCTACGGCTACCCGCACCAGGCCGCCCAGCCGCAGCAGGTCCAGGGCTACGGCCACCCGGTGCAGCCCGGCCCCGGCCAGGGGTACGGCTATCCACAGCATCCCGGCCAGGGCCAGTCCTACGGCTACCGCCAGCAGCCGGGTCCGGACCACGGCTACCCGTACGGCTACCCGCAGCAGCCCGGCCAGGTCGCCACTCCCCCGTACGGCCCCGGCTACCCCACCGGCGCCCAGCATCCAGCCCCCGCTCCCGAGCCGGCCCGCAGGAGCAGCGGCTCGACCATCGCGCTGATCCTCGTCGCCGTCCTGGTGGCCGTTGGCGCCGGCGGGTCCGTCTACGCCCTCATGAACGACAAGGGCGGGACCCCCACGGCCAAGCCCAGCCACTCGGCCGGGCCCACCCCGTCGCAGGCCATCGACGAGTCCCCCTCTCCCGACGTCTCCCCGGACCCCTCGCCCGACGACGGCGACAACGGCGAGGCGGGCGGCGTCCCCGACGGCTACCTGGGCTCGTGGTCCGGCAGCATCGACAACAACACCGGCCACTCCACCCGTGAACTCGTCATCCGCCAGGGCGAGGTGGGCGACACGGTCCTCACCCTGACCGCCGAGGGCCCCCTCGCCGGCGGCGGCACCTACCACTGCGTCTTCGAAGCGTCCCTGACCGCCGAGGCCGTCGAAGGCGAGTCCGTCAGCATCGGCCCCTCCATCGTGACCGAGGGAGAACCTGCGGCTTCCTGCTCCCCGGGCGCTCCGACGACGCTCACCCTGCTCCCGGACGGCGGTCTGAGCCGTGAGAACACGTCGAGCGGCGAGAAGCTCACCTACACGAAGTCCGGCTGAGGCATGCGGCCCGGCGAGGTCACCGGTGCGCTCGCACTGTCGCCCCCAGCCCGGCCCCGCCGCCGGTTTCACTGGATCAGCGGCCGGAGTGACATGAGCAGGTGCTGGTGGCCCGTGTCCCCCGGCCCGTCCACCGCTGCCGCCGCTTCCTCATGGTCCTGGTGCCCGGTGATCATGGCGCGCTGGCCCTGGCCCATGAGCTGGAACCGGACCACCGGGCTGTCGAATGTGGCCAGCGCGTCCATCAGATAGGCGGGGTTGAAGCCCACGGCGATCTCGTCGGCGCCCAGGAGCGCGGCGGGCAGGCGCTGGGAGGCCACGTCGTCCTCGTACCCGGCCTGGAGCAGGACGGAGTCCCCGGTGAACGCGAACTGGAGCGGGCTGTCGCCGTCCGCCACGACGGCGACCCGCTTCACCGCCTCGACCAGCGGTTCGCGCTCGGTCACCGCCTTGACCGGTCCGCTCAGCACGAACAGCTTGTCGTGGCGCGGGAGCCGGCCGTCGAGCAGCCGGACCGTGGTGCGCATGCCTTCCCGTTCGAAGCCCGCCGAACCGCTGTCCAGGGCGAGGCGGACCGTACCGGGGCGGGTGCCGACCGAGCGGGCGATCTCGCTGAGCCGCCGGGCCGAGACGACGACGTCGGCGGTGGTGCCGTGGCCCGTGGGGCGCCAGTCGAGCGTACGGACGGCGAATCGGTAGCGGTCGGTGGCCGCGAGGGTCATCCGCTCGCCGTCGAGCGCCAGGCGGATTCCGGTGAGCGTGGGGAGGGTGTCGTCCCGGCCGGCGGCCACCGACACGTCGGCGACGGCCGCCGCGAACTCCTGCCCGTCCACCTCACCGAGTATCTCGGGCAGCGGCGGCAGCGCGGGGTAGTCGTCCAGCGGCAGGACGGACAGACCGAATCCGGCGCCGCCGCCCGTCACCGTGAACCGTGAGCCCTCGACCGCGCACTCCACCGGCCCTTCGGGCAGCACCTTGCACACGTCGAGCAGCCGGCGGCCCATGACCAGGACCTTGCCGGGCCGCTCGGTCCGCGCCGCGACCTCGATGCGGGCGGACGCCTCGTAGTCCAGGCCGGAGATGCTCAGTCTGTCGTTCGTCGCCTCCAGCAACAGCCCGCCCAGCACGGGCACGGGCGACCTGGTGGGCAGCACGCGGGCGGCCCAGGCGACGGCGTCCGCCAGCTCGCCTCGTTCGATCCGGAACTCCATCGTGCTGACCTCTCCTCGCGCGCCGACCGCCTGCGGTCCCGACACTTGCGACGTTAGAGGCGACCACTGACAACGAGGCGGGGGACGCCTCCGCCGGCACGGCCGGAGGCGCCCCCCACACGAGTGAAGTTGCCGGTGAAAGCGCTGGTCAGCAGCTCAAGTTGGAACCGGGCGTGGTGCCGAGGATCTGCACGAACGCCTGGTACTTGTCGATGCGGCTCTGGACCTGGGCGGGGTTGCCGCCGTTGCACTCGATGGAGCCGTTGATGGAGCGGATGGTCTCACCGAAGCCGGCGCCGTTCACCATGGCGTTGTGGGCGGTCATGGTGCCGGGGCCGTTCTGGGTGTTCCAGTACCAGAGGCCGGTCTTCCAGGCCACGGCGGCGTCGGTCTGTACCAGGTTCGGGTTGTGCAGCAGGTCGATGCCCAGCGCGTCGCCCGCGGCCTTGTAGTTGAAGTTCCAGCTGAGCTGGATCGGGCCGCGCCCGTAGTACGCGGCCTGGCCCGCCGGGCAGCCGTAGGGCTGGCTGCTGTCGCAGTAGTGCGGGTAGTTGGCGGTGTTCTGCTCGACGATGTACACCAGTCCGCCGGTCTCGTGGCTGACGTTGGCGAGGAAGGCCGCGGCCTCCTGCTTCTTCACGGTGTCGCTGCCGCTGTTGGCGAAGCCCGGATAGGCATCCAGCGCGGCGACCAGCCCGCTGTACGTGTAGAAGGAACTGCGGCCGGGGAACATCTGGTTGAACTGCGCCTCGCTCACCACGAAGCCCGAGGACGAGCCCGGGTCGCCCGGGTCCGTGCCGCCGCCGCTTCCGCAGGCGCCCTGGTCGGCCCAGACGTCCGAGCTGCCCGGCTTCTCGTTCTGCGTCCACCACTTGGCGGTCCAGTTGTGCCCGTTGTACGAGGCGGCGGCGCCGCCGGTGTACACGGACGAGGCGTTCCAGGCGGCCGCGCAGTCGGCGGCCGATGCGGTGGTGGCGGGGAGTACGACGAGCCCTGCGACGACCGCGCCCAGCGCGGCGAGCAGGCCCATGAGGCGTCGGAACATCTGCACACTCCTTCGGCGCGGCGCACCGGTCGTCGCGGCGCACCGCTGTGGGGGGTTGCCGCCACTCAAGCGCGGCTGGTCTGGACCTGTCAAGGTCTAGACCAAAAGACGGAACCCCTTCGACCGCAGGGCCCCGGGGACTGTCCACGATGCGCGGATCGCGCCGCCCCCGGGGCCCGCAAGGCGTCAGCAGGTCAGATGTGAACCCGGGTTGACGCCGATGACATCCGTGATGTGCTCGTACTTGGCCGCTCGGGCCTGCACCGAGCCGGGGTTGCCGCCGTTGCACTCCAGCGAGCCGTTGAGCGAGCGGATGGTCTCACCGAAGCCGGCCCCGCCGACCATGGCGTCGTGGGAGGTCATGGTTCCGGGACCGTTCTGGGTGTTCCAGTACCAGAGCGCGGTCTGCCAGGCGACGGACGGATCGCGCTCCACCAGCCAGGGGTCGTTGAGCAGATCGAGGCCCAGCGCGTCTCCGGCCGCCTTGTAGTTGAAGTTCCAGCTGAACATGATGGGCCCGCGCCCGTAGTAGGCGGACTGCCCGGCCGGACAGCCGAACGGCTGGCTGTAGTCGCACTTGATCCAGTAATTGGCCTCGTTGATCTCCTTCACATACCGCAGGCCGACCGACTCGAAGTCGGCGTGTGTCAGGAATGCCGCGGCTTCCCTGCTCCGCGTCTCCTCGGTCCCGGTGTTGGCGAAGCGGGGATACGCGTGCAGCGCGTCGATCAGGCCCTGGTAGGTGTAGAAGGGGTCACGCTCGGGGAAGATCTCGTCGAACTCCGCCTCGCTGATGACGAAGTCGGAAACCCCTCCCGTGCAGGCGCCCGCGTCCGTCCAGACGGTGGTGGCGCCCGGGTTCTCGTTCTGCGTCCACCACTTGGCCGTCCAGTTGCGGCCGTGGTGCGAGACCGTGCCGCCTGCCGTGTAGGCGGTCGAGGAGTTCCACAGGGGTGCGCACGACGTGGAGCCCGTGGTGTCCGATGCGGCCGGTGCGGCGGTGGCGGCGCCGGGCAGGAAGGCCGCCGTGGCGACGACCGCGCTCAGTACGGTCAGGATGCTCTTGATGCGGTTCAGCGCTGCTCACTCCTTCGACGAGGACGGGCATGGTGCGCCGCACACCTCGGCGGGCAGGCCGTGCGGGCATCCCTGCACCCAACCGCCGCTGGTCTGGACCTGTCAAGGTCTAGACCAGACGATCGCCTCGGGCGCGCACACGCCGGAGGGCCGGGGCTCAACCGCCGCCCCGGCCCTCCCGTGCACCCGTACGCCTAGAGGAACGAGTTGATCTCGATGGTCTCGGTACGGCCGGGGCCGACGCCGATCGCGGAGATCGGGGCGCCGGACATCTCCTCCAGCGCCTTCACGTACGCCTGCGCGTTCTTCGGCAGGTCGGCGAACGTCTTCGCCTTGGTGATGTCCTCGGACCAGCCCGGAAGCATCTCGTACACCGGCTTCGCGTGGTGGAAGTCGGTCTGGCTGTACGGGAGCTCCTCGACGCGCTTGCCGTCGATCTCGTACGCGACGCACACCGGGATCTGCTCCCAGCCGGTCAGCACGTCCAGCTTGGTGAGGAAGAAGTCGGTGAGGCCGTTGACCCGGGTCGCGTACCGCGCGATGACCGCGTCGAACCAGCCGCACCGGCGGTCACGGCCGGTGGTGACACCGCGCTCGCCGCCGATCCGCCGCAGCGCCTCGCCGTCCTCGTCGTGCAGCTCCGTCGGGAACGGGCCGGCACCGACGCGAGTCGTGTACGCCTTGAGGATGCCGATGACCCGGCTGATCTTGGTCGGACCGACGCCGGCACCGGTGCAGGCGCCGCCCGCGGTCGGATTCGAGGAGGTCACGAACGGGTACGTGCCGTGGTCGACGTCGAGCAGCGTGCCCTGGCCGCCCTCGAACAGGACGACCTTGCCCGCGTCGATGGCGTTGTTCAGGACGAGCGTCGTGTCGGCCACGTAGGGCTTGAGCTGCTCCGCGTACTGGAGCATGTCCTCGACGACCTTGCCGGCCTCGATGGCGCGCCGGTTGAAGACCTTGGCCAGAAGCTGGTTCTTCTGCTCCAGGGCCGCCTCGACCTTCTGCTCCAGGATCGACTCGTCGTAGAGGTCCTGGACGCGGATGCCGACCCGGTTGATCTTGTCGGCGTACGTCGGGCCGATACCGCGCCCGGTGGTACCGATCTTGCGCTTCCCGAGGAACCGTTCCGTCACCTTGTCGACGGTGACGTTGTACGGGGTGATCAAATGAGCGTTGCCGCTGATCAGCAGCTTCGACGTGTCCACGCCGCGGTCGTTCAGCCCACTCAGCTCGGAGAGCAGGACCGCCGGGTCGACGACGACACCATTACCGATGACCGGGGTACATCCCGGTGACAGGATGCCGGAGGGGAGGAGATGCAGTGCGTACTTCTGGTCACCGACGACCACCGTGTGGCCGGCGTTGTTGCCGCCCTGGTAGCGCACCACATAGTCCACGGATCCACCGAGGAGGTCGGTGGCCTTTCCCTTGCCCTCGTCACCCCACTGAGCACCGAGCAGCACAAGTGCGGGCACAGGCGTACACCCCTTCCGGGCGGGGCATGTCCAAGGTCAGGGGGCGTACGAAAACGCCGTACATGCCGTACGTCGTTGTACGGCACAGTCCGAACCGTCGAACCGGGTGCCCCGGAATAGACGAAACCCCTGGCGCAATAGCGCAAGGGGCTCTTGCACCAAGATGCTACCCGAGGAAGGACCGAGGTGTCGGCTGCCCAGCCCCCCGGTAACGGTGCGCCCCACCTGCTGGTGGTGATCGATCCGGTCGCCCGCCGGACGGACGGCGAGTCCGTCCGCATCGCGAAGGACGTGCTGAGCGCGGGCTCGCACGCCAAGATCTGCCTCCCGGACAGCCCCGGGGAATTCGCCCGGGCCCTGTCCCGCCGGGGCGGCCGGCGGCCGGTGGTGATCGGCGACGACCGGGCGCTGCGGCGCGCCGTGTCGCTGCTGCACCGGGAGCGGGAGCCCGCCATGAGCGCGCTGTCGCTCGTCCCCGTCGGCGCGGCGGGCGCGCTGGAACTCGCCCACTCGCTCGGCGTGCCGAACGGCGCCGTGGCGGCGGCGCGCACGGCGCTGGACGGGGCGGTGCGCCGTCTCGACCTGCTCGTCGACGACAGCGACGGCGTGGTCCTCGGCGCACTGCGCATCCCCGCGCTGAACGGAGCCCCGGGGACCGGGGCCGACCGCTCGGGCGTGTCCGCCGTCTGGGACGCCTGCCGCTCGCTGGTCCGCACCCTGGTGCGCCCCGCGCCTCCGGAACCGCCTGCCGTGCCGCCGACGCACCGGCTGCGCGTGGAGGCCGACGGCGTCGTGCTGAACGACCTCGACCGTCCGGTCGCCTCCGTGACGGTGACGTCGGGCTGCGGCGACGACGGCTTGGCCGCCGTGACGATCGACGCCCCGGACACCGCCCCGGTCACCACGGAGGCGAAGGCGGTCACCGTCTCGGGGGCGGACTTCCGCTACCGGGCGGACCTACAGGTCGCGGGACCGGTGCGGACCCGGACGTGGACGGTCCGGGCGGGGGCCTGGGGGCTCATGCTCCCGACGGGGTAGCGGGCACGGGGGCTCAGGTGCCCGCGCCGGTGCTGCCCGCCGGCAGGTCGAGGGTCTTGCGGTGCTCCTTCCAGCGGCCCATCAGCCCCTCCAGCTCCGCCTGCAGGAATTCGAAGAACGCCGCCGTCTCGGCGATCCGGGCGCCGGCCGGGGTGTGCTCGCCGAGGGTGCGCGCGCCTTCCTTGAGGGTGCGCTCCCAGCGGGTGAGGACCTGGTCCCGGCTGGCGAAGGTGGTGTACCAGATCTCGTTGTGCAGGCGGTACCGGTCGCGGCGCGAGCCCGGTTCGCGTTCGCGGCCGACCATGCTGACCTGCGTGAGGTAGTTGATCGCGCCGGATACGGCGGCGGGGCTGATCTGGAGGGCCAGGGCGAGCTCCGCCGAGGTCATGGAGGCGTCGTCGTCCGCGAGCAGGGCCGCGAAGACGCGTGAGGCCATGCGCTGCATCCCCGCCTCGGTCATCTCGGACGCGAACCGCTCCACGAACCGCGCGACCGCCTCGGCGTCCCGGTCCCCGGGGCCCCGGACCGCACCCTCGCCCGCGCTCTCCTCCGCGTTTTCGCCGCTCATCCCGCTCCTGTCCCTCCGTACGCCACCGCGTGTCACTCCTTCGAGTTTATACGGTTCCTTAACTTCACAAAGTTGTGAAAGTAGCGTACGTTCAAAATCATGACGAAGGCAATCACCGTGGCCGGACTGCGCAAGTCGTTCGGCCGGACTCAAGCGCTGGACGGGCTCGACCTGACCGTCGAGACCGGTGAGGTCCACGGCTTCCTCGGCCCGAACGGGTCGGGGAAGTCCACCACCATCCGGGTCCTGCTGGGGCTGCTCAGAGCCGACTCCGGTGCGGCCCAGCTGCTCGGCCGCGACCCCTGGCACGACGCGGTCGAGCTGCACCGGCGCGTGGCGTACGTCCCCGGGGACGTCACGCTGTGGCGCAATCTCTCCGGCGGTGAGGTGATCGACCTGTACGGGCGGCTGCGCGGCGGCCTCGACGGGGCCCGGCGCGCGGACCTCGTGGACCGCTTCGAGCTCGACCCGACGAAAAAGGGGCGGACGTACTCCAAGGGCAACCGCCAGAAGGTGGCCCTGGTCGCCGCCTTCGCGTCGGACGTCGACCTGCTGATCCTGGACGAGCCGACCAGCGGGCTCGACCCGCTGATGGAGGAGGTCTTCCAGAGCTGCGTGGCCGAAGAGCGCGAGCGCGGCCGGACGGTGCTGCTCTCCAGCCACATCCTGAGCGAGGTCGAATCGCTCTGCGACCGGGTCAGCATCATCCGCCAGGGCCGGACGGTGGAGACCGGTTCACTGACGGACATGCGTCATCTGACGCGGACGCACATCAGCGCCGAGCTGATACGCGATCCGGACGGCCTGACACGGCTCGCCGGGGTCCATGACCTCGATGTCGAAGGGCGACGGATCTCGCTCCAGGTGGACACGGACCGGCTGGACGCCGTCCTCAAGTCCCTCTCCGCGTCCGGCGTCCGCTCGCTGACGTGCACCCCGCCCACGCTGGAGGAGCTCTTCCTCCGCCACTACGCGGCGGACGCCGGGCAGTCGTCGGAGGTGGTGACGCGATGACCGCCGTGCCCCTCGCGGCGAAGGCCGGGGCGCGGCCCCGGGCGTCCACCGGGCAGCTCACCGGGACCTGGCCCCTGCTGAGGCTCGCCCTGCGGCGCGACCGCATCGTCATCCCCGTCTGGGTGCTCGTCCTCGGCGGGTCCTTCTCCTCGGTCGGTACGTCCATCTCGTCGCTCTACGAAACGCCGGCCCAGCGAGCCGAACTCGCCGCGTCGATGAACGGCAACAGCTCGGTGCGCGCGATGTACGGGCCCGTGCTCGACGACTCCGTCGGCGGGCTGGTCAGCTGGCGCATGCTCGCCTTCGGCGCGGCGCTGGCAGCGGTGATGAGTCTGGTCGTCGTCGTGCGCCATACACGCGAGGAGGAGGAGACGGGCCGCCAGGAAATGCTTTCCTCGGCGATGGTCGGGCGCCGTGCCCCGCTCACCGCCGCACTGCTCGCGGCGGTGATCGCCCAAGCCGGTCTGGCCCTGGTGATCACGGCCGGAATGGCCGGCTCGGGCGCGGGGGGCACGGGGGCGGTGGCGCTCGCGTCGGCCGTCGCCGGGGTCGGTGTGCTGTTCGCCTGCACGGCCGCGATCGCCGCACAGTTCACGGAGAGCGGGCGCCTCGCCAAGGGGGTCGCGGCGGCGGTGGTGGGTGCTGCGTTCGTCCTGAGGGCGGCGGGCGACTCGGCCACGGACGACGGCTCCTCCCTCCTCACCTGGCTCTCCCCGCTCGGCTGGGCGGAGAACGTCCGGCCGTACGCGGACGAGCGGTGGTGGGTGCTCCTGGTGATCGTCGGCGCGGCGGCGGTGCAGTGCCTCGTGGCGTACGTGCTGACCGGGCGCCGGGATGTCGGCATGAGCTTCCTGGCCGCGCGTCCGGGACCGGCGCGAGGGCGGATGTCCACCGCCTGGGGCCTCGCGATACGTCTGCAACGCGGCGCGCTCCTGGGGTGGACGGTGTCCTTCGCCGTGGTCGGCTTCGTCTTCGGTGGGCTGGCCGGCGGGGCGGCCGACCTGGTCGGGGACAACGAGAAGGCCCGGGAGATCTTCGAGCGGATGGGCGGGCAGTCCGGCCTCACCGATGCCTTCCTCGCCTCGATGGTCTCCGTGCTCGGCACGGTCGCCACTCTGTACATCGCCGCGTCGGTGCTCCGGCTGCACGGTGAGGAGACCGCCGGCCGCGCGGAACCGGTGCTCGCGGGCGGGGTCGGCCGGCTCCGGTGGGCGGGTGGCCATCTGCTCATCGCCTTCGGCGGGGCGGCCCTGATCATGGTGGTCGGCGGTTTGGGTCTGGCAGCGGGATACGGTCACGCGCTCCCGGCCGTGCTCGGCGCCTGCCTGGTGCAACTGCCCGCCGTCTGGCTGCTCGGCGGGGTCACGGCCCTGCTCCACGGGGCGATACCGAAGGCCGCGCCGGCGAGCTGGGGCGTGGTGGGGCTCTGCCTGGCGCTCGGCTGGATCGGGCCCGCCCTGGACCTGCCGCAGCCGGTGATGGACGCGTCGCCGTTCACGCACCTGCCGAAGCTGCCCGGAGCGGGGATGGAGTGGGGGCCGGTGACGCTCCTCACCGTGATGTCGGCGGCGCTGGTGGCCGCGGCCCTGGCGGCGCTGCGCCGCCGGGACCTGGTGACCTGACGCGGTGGCGGGCGAGCACGCGGGGAGGCCCGCCCGCCCACAGCCTCACACCTCGACCCGCAGCTCCTTCAGGCCCCTGATGACGTAGCCCGGGTTCCACTCGGGCTCGGCAGCCAGTCGCAGTCCGGGTGCCTTGCGCAGCAGCTCACCGAAGGAGGCGGCCAGCTCGACCCGGGCGAGCGGGGCGCCCAGGCAGAAGTGGATGCCGGCGCCGAAGGTGATGTGCGGGTTGTCCCGCCGGGCGAGGTCCAGGGTGTCCGGGGCCGCGAAGCGAGCGGGGTCCCGGTTGGCGGAGCCGAAGAGCAGCGCCACCTCGGAGCCCCGTGGGATGACCGTGCCGTCGATCTCGATGTCGTCCAGGACCCAGCGCTCGAACATCTGGAGGGGGGTGTCGTACCGCATCAGTTCTTCCAGCGCCGTGGGCAGGAGCCCGTGATCGGCGCGGAGGGCGGCCAGTTGCCCGGGGTGGCGCAGCAGCGTCCACCAGCCGTTGACCGTGGTGTTGACGGTCGCCTCGTGCCCGGCGTTCAGGAGGAGGACGCAGGTGGAGACCATCTCCTGCTCGGTCAGCCGCTCGCCCTCGTCGTGGGCGGCGACGAGGGCGGAGATGAGGTCGGTACCCGGGTGCGCGCGTCGCTCGGCGATCAGCTCGCGCAGATACGCGGAGAATTCGAGGGAGGCGCGGACGGCGGCGCGGGCGGTGTCCTCGGACGGGTTGAGCTCGAACATCCCGCAGATCGCCGCGGACCACGGCCGCAGCGGGGCCCGGTCCGACTCCGGGATACCGAGCATCTCGGCGATCACGGCGACGGGCAGCGGCTCGGCGACGGCCGCCAGCAGGTCGCCTCCGCCCTGCTCGACGAAGTCGTCCACGAGTCCGGCGGCCAGCCGCTGGACGGTGGGGACGAGCTGTTCGACGGTGCGCGGGGTGAACGCCTTGGACACCAGACGCCTGATGCGGGTGTGGTCCGGCGGTTCGAGGTCCAGCAGCCCTTGCCCGTTGAGGGTCTCGAACGGCTCGTGCTCCGGGGGCGGCGGCGTCCGGCCGAACTCCTCGTGCGTGAACCGGTGGAGGTAGGTGCGCCCCAGCCGCCGGTCACGCAGCAGGGCCGACACGTCGGCGTGGTGCGGGACGAGCCACTGGTCGGTGGCTTCGAAGTAGTGCGCCCGGCCGGTGGCCCGCAGCTCGGCGTAGGCGGGGTACGGGTCGGCGACGAACGCCGCCGACCAGGGGTCGAACGGGGCGGGGGAGGTACTGGGCTGTTCCATGGGCCGACGCTAGACCACGACGCTGAGGAAGGAGTGCTGAGGAAGGGGTGCTTTCGAAGGAGTGCTCAGGAAGGGGTGCTCAGGAAGGGGTGCTCAGGAAGGGGTGACCAGGCGGGCCTCGTAGGCGAAGACGGCGGCCTGGGTGCGGTCGCGGAGGCCGAGTTTGACGAGGATGCGGCTCACATGGGTCTTGATGGTCGACTCGGCGACGACCAGGTGCCCGGCGATCTCCGCGTTCGACAGGCCCTGGGCGATGAGGACGAGCACCTCCGTCTCGCGCTCGGTGAGGTCGCCGACCCGGGCCAGGGCCGGAGGGCGGGGAGCGGCGGCGAGTCTGGAGAACTCGGTGATCAGGCGCCGGGTCACGGTGGGGGCCAGCAGGGCCTCGCCGGCGGCGACCACACGTACGCCGTCGGCGAGCTGGCGGGCCGAGGCGTCCTTGAGGAGGAAGCCGGAGGCCCCCGCGCGCAGGGCCTGGTAGACGTATTCGTCGAGATCGAAGGTGGTGAGGACCAGGACCTTCGCGTCCTCGTCGGCGGTGACGATCTCGCGGGTCGCCTCGATGCCGTTGAGCTCCGGCATGCGGATGTCCATCAGCACCACGTCGGGGCGGAGCGCGGCGACCTGGGAGACGGCCTCGCGGCCGTTCACCGCCTCGCCGACGACCTCGATGCCCGGCATGGCGTTGAGCAGGACGGAGAAGCCCTCGCGGACCATCATCTGATCGTCGACGATCAGGACCCGGATCGGCGGGGCGGGGGGCTGCGTCGTCATACCTGCTCCTTGAAGGCACCGGGCGCACCCGGCTCCGTCCGCTGGGCCGGGATGAAGGCCGTGACCTCGTAACCGCCCTCCGCGGTGGCCTCGGCGGTCATCTCGCCGTTCAGCATCGCGACCCGTTCCCGCATCCCGGTGATGCCGTGACCGGCACCCGGCGACGGCTTCACCGGTGCGGTCGGCGGGCCGTTGACCACGCGCAGGCCCAGCCCGCCGAGGACGTAGCCGATCTCGACCCTGGCCGTGGCGCCCGGGGCGTGCCGCAGGCTGTTGCTGAGGGCTTCCTGGATGATCCGGTATGCCGACAGTTCGACGCCCTGGGGCAGTTCGCGGACCGCGCCGGTCACCGCCTTCTCGGTCACCAGGCCCGCGTCCCCGACGTTGGCGAGCAGCCGGTCGAGGTCGGCGAGGGTGGGCTGCGGCGCGTCCGGTGCCTCGTAGTCGTCGGCCCGGACGACGCCGAGGACCCGGCGCAGTTCGGTGAGCGCGGCCACGGCGTTCTCCCGGATCGTGACGAACGCCTGCTCCAGCTCCGGCGGCGGGTTCTCCACCCGGTACGGGGCCGCCTCGGCCTGGATGGCGACCACGGACATGTGGTGGGCGACCACGTCGTGGAGTTCGCGGGCGATCGTGGTGCGCTCCTCCAGCAGCGTGCGCCGGTCGCGCTCGACGGCGGTGACGGTGCGCTGCACGGTGACCTCGCGCTGCGCCTCCCGCCGGACCTGGACCATGCTCACCAGGAGCAGCGCGAATGCCGAGACGACCGTCATGCCCGCGGTGTTCGGCCCGCCGGCCCCGCCGGTGACGACGCCCTCCACGACGAGGCCGAGCAGCAGCGTGAGTGCCCACATCCAGGCGGCGGTGCGCGGCCGGGTCCTGGCCGCGACGACGAACAGCACCACCAGGTGGGAGATGAACACGCTCGGCGCCCACGGTTCGTAGCCGCCTACCACCACGTTCACCGGTACCTGGGCCATCGACATCCAGAACGCCCCGACCGGCCTGATCAGCGTCATCGCCACACAGACGGCGGGCAGCAGCCCGGACAGCAGGACGCCGGCGTTGCCGGTCACGGTGAACCCCGCCATGAAGGTGATCAGCGCGGCGCCCAGCACGGCCGCGTGCGGGGTCCACGCGGCCAGTGCCGCGAGGCGCTCCGGCAACCGCCCGGTCAGGGAGCCGTCCGTGCGCATCGGTGCCATCGGCCGGTAGGCGAAGGCGTCCTCGAAGAGGTCGTCCCAGAGGTCGTTCATCGCACGCGCGGCGAACAAAAGCTCGGGGCTTCTGGTCTTGGTCTCGGTCACGCTTCCACGGTAGGCGGGGCGGCGGACCGGGTCGTCAGCAGTGATGCGGATTCCCGGCCGTCCGTCGCAAGTACTACGCGCGCCCGCCGCGACGCCCTACCAGGCGAGCTGGGCGATCTCCTCCGCGACCACCGCGCACGCGTCGGCGGCGGGGTCGATCAAGGGGAAGTGGCCGACGTCCGGCAGCAGGGTCAGTCCCACCGTCTCGCCCTCCTTCGCCGCCGCGTCCACGAACGCCTCGGAGACGGCCGCCGGGACCGTGAGGTCCGTCGTGCCCTGGACGACCACGGTCGCGATGCCCGTGGGCAGCAGCCGCGACGGGTCCGCGTGCGCGCTCCGCTCGGCGAAGTCCGCCGCGGGCCCCAGGAGCTGCCCGATCGCCCCCGAGCACACGTCGAGCGCGACCGCCGAGCCGAAGTCCGCGATCGGTGCCAGCGCCACCACGCCCCGCAGTGCGGGCGGCCTCGGGAGCCGCCACGGGGACCCCTCCGGCAGTACGTGCCGGGCGGCGGCCCACAGGGCCAACTGCCCTCCCGCCGAGTGCCCGGTGACCACGATCCGGCGGGCGTCCGCGGCCGGCAGCTCCCGCGCCAGCAGCTCCGGCAGCGCGTCCATCGCGGCGGCCACGTCGTCGAAGGTCTCCGGCCAGCGCCCCGCGACCGGGCCGGTCCCGCGCTGCTGCGGAAGCTCGCTGCCGCGCCGGTACTCCACACTGGCCACGGCGAACCCGCGCCGCGCCAGGTAGTCCGCGAACGGCGACACATGCGCCCGGTCGTAAGGAGCCCGCCACGCGCCGCCGTGCAGCACGACCACGACCGGTGCGCCGGTGCGGCCCCCGCGCGGGGCGTAGAAGTCGACGATCTGGTCGGGATGGCCGCCGTAGGAGGCGGACGCGTCGGGGGCGACGGCCGGATGCGAGAACGCCGACTCGGTCTCGGCGGCGTCCCGCTCGCGCGCGGCAGAGTCCGACATCCTGCTCCCACCCTCCCTGTCGTCCGGCCCAACTGGCCTGACCTGCGGGGACGGTACCAGTACGGCGAACGGCCGCGCGCACCGGGAATCGGCGCCCCGGGACTCCGCGCGGGCCGGCCCCGGCACGACGGCCGGCCCGCACCACGGCGCCGTCCGGTGACCGGGGCGAGCCGGTCACCGGACGGATGCGGCAGCCTACGCCGCCGGAGCGCCCAGAACCTCCGCGAGCACCCGCGCCGCGCGTTCCGCGTCCGCGAACCCCACGTACAGCGGTGTGAAACCGAACCGCAGCACGTCGGGCCGGCGCAGATCCCCGACGACCCCGCGCGCGATCAGCTCGGCCATCACGGGCTCCGCGTCGTCGCACCGCAGCGCGACCTGGCTGCCCCGTTCCGCGTGGGCGGCCGGGGTGACCGAGGCGACCCGGCCCTCGGGGGCATACGCCTCGACGCACTCCAGGAAGAAGTCCGTCAGGGCCAGCGACTTGGCCCGGACCGCCTCGATCCCGACCCCGTCCCAGACGTCCAGGGACGCCTCCAGGGTCAGCATGGACAGGATGTCGGGCGTACCGACCCGGCCCCGCACCGCACCGTCCGCCGGGGTGTAACCGGGCGTCATCGCGAACGGGTCGGCATGCGACGTCCACCCCGGAAGGGGCGAGTCGAAGGACGCCTGGTGGCGCTCGGCGACGTAGAGGTAGGCGGGCGAGCCGGGGCCGCCGTTGAGGTACTTGTACGTGCAGCCGACCGCGAGGTCCACGCCGTGCTCGTCCAGGCCGACCGGGAGCGCCCCCGCGCTGTGGCACAGGTCCCAGACGGCGATCGCGCCCGCTGCCCGCACCGCGGCGGTCAGCCCCGGCAGGTCGTGCAGCCGGCCCGAGCGGTAGTCGACGTGGTTGAGCAGGACGGCGGCGGTCCGCGGACCGAGCGCGTCCGGCACGTCCGAGGGTGCGACCGGCACGATCCGGTGGCCGGTCATCCGGGCCGCCGAGGCGGCGATGTAGCCGTCGGTGGGGAACGTCCGCGCGTCGACCAGGATCTCGTCGCGGCCCGCCGGTGCCAGCCGGGTCGCGGCGACGAGGGCCTTGAAGACGTTCACGCTGGTCGAGTCGCCGACGACGATCTGGCCGGCCGCCGCGCCGACGATCGGGGCGATGCGGTCGCCGATCCGTTCCGGCGCCGTCCACCAGCCGCTCTCGCCCCAGGACCGGATGCGCAGCTCGCCCCACTCGCGGGTGAGGACCTCCTGCACCCGGGCGGGCACGTGGCGCGGCAGCGCGCCGAGCGAATTGCCGTCCAGGTAGACGGTCTCGTCGAGGGTGAACAGCTCGCGCAGCGGCGCGAGGGGATCGGAGGTGTCGAGCGCCTGCGCGCGCTCTCGCAGGTCAGACATGGCTGCGGGCCGTCCAGAGCTCGGGGAACACGTTCTTCGTGGCGCGCTTCTCCAGCCAGGCCACGCCGGCCGAGCCGCCGGTGCCGGTCTTGGAGCCCATGGCCCGCCGGGTCGCGAGGAGATGGTCGTTGCGCCATCGCCACACCAGCTCGCCCACATCGGTGAGCACCTCGCCGAGGCGGACCAGCTCGTCGTTCTGGTCCGGGTTGGCGTAGATCTCCGCCCAGACGGCCTCGACCTCGGGCGACGGCTCGTACTTCTGGGTCAGGTCCCGGCCGAGCACGGCCTCCGGGATCGCGTGCCCGCGCCGGGCGAGCAGGGCGAGGGCCTCGTCGTACAGGCCGGGTTCCGCGAGGGCCTTCTCCAGTTCCGCGTGGACGCGGGGCGCGCCCCGGTGCGGCACCAGCATGGACGCGGACTTGTCGCCGAGCAGGAACTCCATTCGCCGGTACATCGCCGACTGGAAACCGGAGCCCTCGCCGAGCGAGGACCGGTAGGAGTTGAACTGGGCGGGGGTGAGCTGGGCGAGCGGTGTCCAGGAGGCGTTCAGGGCCTCCAGCTCGCGCAGCGAACGCTTCAGCGCGTCCTGCGCGACGTCCAGGCGGTCCTCGCGCATCGCGTGCGCGGCGGTCTCCCACTCATGGACGATGACGGTGAACCACAGCTCCATGACCTGGGTGGTGACCAGGAAGACCATCTCGCCGGGATCGTCCGAGCGGAGGTGCTGGAGGTGGGTCAGGACATCCGCCTGGACATAGTCCTCGTACGGAGTCGTGCCCGCGAAGTCGAGGTGCGGGGTCGCCGCACCGGTGGCTTCGGGGTCGGGGTGAATCGTCGACATCGCTGTCTCCTCGACACGAGCTTCCGGGTAGCGGTCCGCCCCTTCCCTGCGGAAGTGGAGCCCCGGTCCCCTGTTCGCATACTAAACGCCTGCTCCGGACACGCGCAGGCCCCGCAGCCGCGGATGCGGAGCTGCGGGGCCTGCGGTGCGGCGTCGGCTATCCGAGGGTCTCGGCGGCGGTCGGCGAGGAATCGCGCAGGAACGTCGAGCAGCGCTCGTACTCCTCCTGCTCGCCGATGGCCTGCGCGGCCCGGGCGAGGGCGTGCAGGGCGCGGAGGAAGCCACGGTTCGGCTCGTGCTCGAACGGCACGGGGCCGTGGCCCTTCCAGCCGGCCCGGCGCAGCGCGTCGAGGCCGCGGTGGTAGCCGGTGCGGGCGTAGGCGTACGACTCGATGACCCGGCCGCCCTCGAACGCCTCGTCGGCGAGCTGCGCCCAGGCCAGCGAGGAGGTCGGGTACTTCGCGGCGACGTCGGCGGGGGCCGTGCCGGCGGCGAGCAGTTCGCGCGGCTCCGGGTCGTCGGGCAGGTGGGTCGGGGGCGGGCCCCCGAGCAGGTTCTCGTGGATCGACATGCTCCCAGTGTGCCTGGCACGGGCCCGCCGAGGACCCGGTGGGCACGAATCCCGCCCGGTCGGTGCGGCTTCGGGGCCGCCGCGGCCGTCAGCCCGCGGTGTCCGGCGGCCCGGTCTCCGGTTCGGGCTCCAGGGGCGGGCTGGTGACGCCGCAGTGGACCGCGCACTCGGGCCGCGCGGTGTCGTCCACGGGGGCGGGGGTGCGCACGGTCGCCCAGGCGATCAGCGCGCCGAGCACCAGCAGTCCGGCGCACATCGGCATCGCCCGCCGGAACGTCGCGGCGAACTCCCCGGCGTCCCGGTACGCCTCCGGCCCCATGCCGGCGAGCAGCGGCAGCGCGGCCACCGCGATGAGGCCGGCGGCGCGTGCGGCGGCGTTGTTGATGCCGCTGGCGAGCCCGGCCCGGCCCGTCTCCACGGAGGCCAGGACGGTCGCGGTGAGGGGCGCCACGACGGTGACGAGACCGGCGCCCAGGACGGCGACGGCGGGCAGTACGTCGGTCAGGTAGCCCGTGACGGAGTTCGAGCCCGGTCCCACGCGCAGCATCAGCAGCATGCCGGCGGCGGCGATCAGCGGCCCGACGGTGAGCGGTACGCGCGGCCCGATGCGCTGGCCCAGCTCACCCGAGGCGGCCGAGAACAGCAGCATCAGGAGGGTGGTCGGCAGCAGCGCGGTGCCGGCGCCCAGCGCCGAGTACCCGGCGACGACCTGGAGCTGGATCGCGGACAGGAAGAAGTAGCCGCCGAGCGCCGCGTACACGCACAGGGTGACGACGTTGACGGCGGTGAACTGGCGGGACGCGAACACCGAGGGCGGCAGCATCGGGTGGGCCCGCCGCCGTTCGAGCTGGACGAAGGCGGCGCCGAGGAGCACCCCGCCCGCCGCCGACCCGATCACGGCCGGGGAGGCGCCCTGCCCCGGCGCGTCGATCAGCGCGTACGTCACCAGGGCCAGCGCGACCGCGCCGAGGGCGGCACCCGCGACATCGAACCGCCCCTGGGCCTCCGGGTCCCGGGACTCCGGTACGTGGCGCAGCGCGACCGGCACGCAGACGGCGGCGAGCGGCAGGTTGAGCAGGAACACCCAGCGCCAGCCCGGCCCGTCGACGAGCCAGCCGCCCAGGAACGGCCCCACGGCCGCGCCGACCCCGCCGAACCCGGACCACAGCCCCACCGCGCGGGCCCGGTCGTCGGGATGGAAGCTCGCCTGGATCAGGGCCAGCGAGCCGGGTGTCAGCAGAGCGCCGCCGACCCCTTGGAGAGCGCGGGCGGCGATGAGTACGGGGGCGTTCGGGGCGAGGCCGCAGACCAGCGAGGCGGCGGCGAACCAGATGACGCCGACCACGAAGACCCGCCGCCGCCCGTAGCGGTCGCCGAGCGCCCCGCCCAGCAGGATCAGCCCCGCCAGGGTCAGCATGTAGGCGTTGACGGTCCACTGGAGCGCGGCCAGGTCGGTGCCCAGGTCGTCGCCGATGCGGGGCAGGGCGACGTTGATGACGGTGGAGTCGAGCATGGCCATGCTCGACCCGAGCACCGTCGTCAGGACGACCCACCGCCCGACGGGCGAGGCCACCCGGATCGCGGGCCCGTCCGCCTCACTCTTCTCCATGGCCTCAGCATCGTCGGCACCCGGCCGAAAGGCCACCGGGAAGACCACCGGAAAGACCTTGCCCGGCCGTTCCGTCGTCCGCCCGGAGCCCGGCGGACGACGCGAACGGCCGGACAGGGCCCGGCCCTCAGACGTCGGCCCGTACCGCCTCGACACCCCGGATCAGCGCGTCGAGCCCGGCCTCGACCTTGCTCCGCGCGCACCCCACGTTCAGCCGGACGAAGCCCTCGGCCCCGTACGTACTGCCCGGCATCACCGCGACGCGCTCCCGCTCGATCAGGACGCGCTGCAACGCCTCGTCGTCCTGGACGCCCGCGCGCCGCAGATCGATCCAGGCCAGGTACCCGGCCTGCGGCGGCTCCCACTCCAGGGCGGGGAACGCGGCGTTCAGCCGCTCGGCGACCAGGGCCAGGTTCTCCGCGACGTACGCGCGCACCGCGTCCAGCCAGGGCCCACCCTTCCGGTACGCGGCGATGTGCGCGGTCAGCGAGAGCACCGCCGGTGAGGCGAGGCCCTCCGCCGTCTCCATCCGGCGCAGGTACTCGGCCCGGTCCTCCGGCCGCCCGATCAGTCCGTACGAACCGGTCAGCGCGGGAAAGTTGAACGACTTCGAGGCCGAGCTGATCACCGCCCAGCGTGCGTCGCCGCCCACCCGGGTCCACGGCACGTGCGGACGTCCGTCGTGCACGAAGTCCGCGTGGATCTCGTCGCTGATCACGGCCACGCCATGGCGTGCGGCGAGCTCGGCCATCCCGGCGAGCTCCGCCTCCGTCCACACCCGTCCGGACGGGTTGTGCGGGGAGCAGACCACGAGGACCTTGCTGTCCGGCCGCGCGAGCTCCCGCTCCAGCGCGTCCGTGTCCCCCAGTGGTACGCCCCGCAGCTCCCGCCCGAGTCCGTGGACCGCCTTGCGGAAGCCGTCGTACGTGGGCGTGTGCAGGACCACCCCGTCGCCCTCCGCCGTCCACATCTGGAGCAGCTGCGAGAACTGGCTGAGCACGGACGGCCCGTAGACCAGGCTCCCGGTGTCGATCGCGGTGCCGTACCGCGTCGCGTACCAGTGGGCGACGGCCGACCGGAAGTCGCCCAGCCGCCAGTCCGTGTAGCCGAGGACGCCGTGTTCGAGCCGGGCCCGCAGCGCGGCCAGCACCTCGGGGGCGGTCTCGAAGTCCATGTCGGAGATGGTGAACGGCAGCAGCCCGTCCACGCCGAAGCGGTCCGCGACCCCGTCCCACTGGACGCACCAGGTGCCGCGGCGGTCGATCACGGTGTCGAAGTCGTAGGACGTACTCACAGCTGTTCCCTCGGGTCGTGCGTGACGGGTCCGGACATGCCGTGGGCCCGACACCCCGAGGGGTGACGGGCCCACGCCACACATCCGTGCCGGATTACTTCAGCTTGGTGCCGGTGGAGCGCAGGGCGGCGCACGCCTCCGTGACGCGCTTGGCCATGCCGCCCTCGGCAGACTTGCCCCAGCTGCGCGGGTCGTAGACCTTCTTGTTGCCGACCTCGCCGTCGACCTTCAGCACACCGTCGTAGTTGCGGAACACGTGGTCCACGATCGGGCGGGTGAAGGCGTACTGGGTGTCGGTGTCGAGGTTCATCTTCACGACGCCGTTCTCCAGCGCGGTGGTGATCTCCTCGACGGTGGAGCCGGAGCCGCCGTGGAAGACGAAGTCGAACGGCGACGTCTTGCCGTACTTGGCGCCGACGCCCTCCTGGAGGTCCTTGAGGAGCTCCGGGCGCAGGACGACGTTGCCCGGCTTGTAGACGCCGTGCACGTTGCCGAACGAGGCGGCCAGCAGGTAACGGCCCTTCTCGCCCAGGCCCAGCGCCTCGGCGGTGCGGAGCGCGTCGTCCACGGTCGTGTAGAGCTCGTCGTTGATCTCGTGGGTGACGCCGTCCTCCTCGCCACCGGTCGGGGTGATCTCGACCTCAAGGATGATCTTGGCGGCGGCGGCCTTGGCCAGCAGCTCCTGGCCGATGGCCAGGTTGTCGGCCAGCGTCTCGGCCGAGCCGTCCCACATGTGCGACTGGAACAGCGGGTTCAGGCCCTTGGCGACGCGCTCGGCGGAGATGTCGAGCAGCGGCCGGACGTAGCCGTCCAGCTTGTCCTTGGGGCAGTGGTCGGTGTGCAGCGCGACGGTGACGTCGTACTTGGCGGCGACGATGTGCGCGAACTCGGCGAGGGCGACGGCGCCCGTGACCATGTCCTTGTTGTACTGGCCGCCCAGGAACTCCGCGCCGCCGGTCGAGATCTGCACGATGCCGTCGCTCTCGGCCTCCGCGAAGCCGCGCAGGGCGGCGTGCAGGGTCTGGGTCGACGTCACGTTGATGGCCGGGTAGGCGAACTTGCCTGCCTTCGCCCGGTCGAGCATCTCGGCGTATGCCTCGGGGGTTGCGATGGGCATCTGTCCGCTCCTTGGGATGTGCGGGTGTGCGTTGCTGGGTCCCTGACCTGGGGGCGACGTCATCGTCGCCCCCATCTTCCCAGACTCTGGTCCCGGCTCCACCCGGCGGTGCCTCCCAGCCCGGGCGACTCCCGCGCGCAGGCGTACGCCGAAGGGTGGTCGGTTTCACGTGAAACCGACCGCCTTCGGGCAAACTGCCAGGTCAGGCGAGGCCGAGGTCCGGGACCGTGTACACGTGGACGTACGGGAGGCCCGCCTCGGCGATGGCCGGAGCGGCACCGCGCTCGACGATCACCGCCACCGCCACGACCTCGCCGCCGGCCTCGCGCACGGCCTCGACGGCGGTCAGCGGCGAGCCGCCGGTGGTCGAGGTGTCCTCGACGACGAGGCAGCGACGGCCCTTCACGTCCGCGCCCTCGATCCGGCGCTGCATCCCGTGGGCCTTCTGCGCCTTGCGGACGACAAAGGCGTCCAGCTCCTGGCCACGGGCCGCGGAGGCGTGCAGCATCGACGTGGCGACCGGGTCGGCGCCGAGCGTCAGACCGCCCACGCAGTCGTAGTCCAGCTCGGCCGTCGCGTCGAGCATGACCTGACCGACCATCGGGGCGGCCTTGCCGTCCAGCGTGATGCGGCGCAGATCGATGTACCAGTCGGCTTCCAGGCCGGAGGAGAGCGTCACCTTGCCGTGAACCACGGCCTTGTCCTTGATCTGCTGGAGCAGCTCAGCACGTACGTCAGTCATGGCTACGAGGATAAGGCGCGCGTTTTCCGCGACGGCCCGCCCGAGCCCGCCCGAGTGCCAAGCCCGCCCGAGCCCGGAGCCCGCCCGCCGGCGCCCCGCGCTCAGAGCCGGCGCCAGCTCCAGGTGGTGGCGATCTCCAGCGGCTCGATCGGGGTGACGTAGCGCGGGTCGGTGTTCAGCCCGTTCGGCGGACCCGACTGCGGCTCCACACAGACCGCCTCGTCCTGTTCGTCGTAGATCACGACCCACTCGGACCGGCTCTTCACCGTCAGCTCCAGCCGCTCCGGCCAGGTGAGGGTGACGTCGACACCGTCCGGCATCCCGAAGCAGTCGTCCCACGGGCCGGGCCGGGGCGGAATCCGGCGGCCGGTCGGCAGGTGGTTCTCGCCGCGCTCCTCCTGCCAGGCGGCGTCGAAGTCGATGCGGACCTCCTCACCGGTGTCGAGGCGGCGGCGGAACCACGGGTGCCAGCCCGCCTGGGCCGGAAAGGAGTCCCCGTACGTCTCGATGCCGAAGGCCAACGTGAGGGAGTCCTCGGCCAGTTCGAAGGTCTGGGTCACCCGGCCCGGGTACGGCCAGGGGTCGGCCAGGTCGTAATAGAACGACGCCTGCGTCCCGCTCTCCAGGGCGGTGTGCCACGCCGTGTCGCGGCCGGTGCCGTGAATGGCGTGCGGCGGAGCCGTCAGCGGCAACTGGTGGAGGACGCCGCCGTCGCGGAACTGCCCGTTCTCGGTCCGCCCGCACCACGGCACCATCGGGAAGCAGCCGTACCGCTCCCCCTGCCTCAGCAGTTCGGTACGGCCGATCCGCAGGCTGCTGATACGGCAGCCGTTGGCGGGGTTCACGGTCAACTCTGTGTCGCCGACGGAGAGCCGGACGTCCTTCTCGCTACTGCTCACGGAACGACCCTACTGGCGCCGCTACCTCCGGCGCCGCAACGCCCGGCTGACGACCACCGCCGAGGCGAGGGCCAGCGCCGCCGCCGGGGCGACCCAGCGCAGCGCCGCACCCGCCCCGCCCGGATCCGGCGAGGGGACGGGGGCGTAGCGGCCGCGCGGCGGGGCGTGGTCGACCTCCTCCGCACTGCGCCCGATCATGGTGCGCCGGGCATGCGCGGCCTCGGCCGGAGGCCCGTCCGGCACGGTGAACTCGATCCCGGCGACCGGGTCCAGCGACGACGGCGGAATCGGCGCGTCGAACAGGGACTCCCCGTCCCGCGACTCGTCCCGCGACCCGTCCCGCGACGGCTCCCCGTCCTGTTCCGCACCCCGCTCCCCCGGCTGGTCCGCACCCGGCGCCTCGTCGGGGGCCGCCTCGTGCGTCGGCAGCGACTCGTCGGCGCCGCTCACGGGACCGGAGCCGCTGAGCGGGGAGCCGGCCGAGGGCTCGGGGCCGCTCTGGTCCGCCTCCTCGGCGGCCTCTTCGAGCGCCTTCTCCACGGCCTCCCCGACCGCCAGCTCATCGGCGACGGCCTCGGCGGCACCGGGTGTCTCCGGCGTACCGGCAAAAGCCCCGTCGGCCGGGGCACCACCGCCGGACGTCCCGTCCCCCGGAACCCCGTCGCCGGCGGCCCCGCCGCCCCACGCCTCGTCGGCCGCGCCCTCGCCCTGAGCCGCCAGCGACTCCGTCACGAGCTGCTGGACGAACCGGTCGAGCAGGCGGTGCGCCGTCGACAGCGCCGCCGCCGGCTCCAGGTCCCGGAGGCGGCCGTCGCCGCTCGCCCCGCCCTCGAAGGCGATCGACGTGCCCTCGTCGCCCTCCGCCAGCCGGAGGGTCAGCGACAGCTGCGCCGAACCGCCGCCCCGGGCCTCCACGCCCTCGCCCTCCACCAGGACCGCGTGCACGGAGTCCACGTCCGGGTCGCCCGGCAACGGCGTGAGCCGCAGCGTGCCCCGGTACGTGATGGTGTGGCCGCCGGCCCGGATTCTGAGCCGGCCCGCCAGGGGGCCCGCCGACGCGTCGGCGTCCTGCTGGAACCCCGGTACGCACCGGGCGACCCGGACGGGGTCGCCCAGCGTCCGCCGCAGGGCCGGGACCGGAACCGGAACGAACACCTCATGCTCCATGGTGAACGAGCCTACTCAGCCCCGGCCGTCCCGTCAGCGCTTCCGCACCCGTGACCGCCCCCGCACCCGTGACCGCGGCCACCGCGACCAGCCGCCGCCGCACTCACCGCCCCTCCCAGTAGCGCGGGTGCACCAGCGTCGACGGCGCGAGGCCGGACAGCCGCCCGGCCTCCGCCCTGCGCCCCGCGTCCAGCAGCTCCGGCACGCTCAGGGAGCGCAGGGCCGGTGCGTCCGGGGCCAGGCCGAGCGTGGGCGTCGCGCCCGTCCCGGCCAGCAGGAAGCCCCAGCCGTGTTCCGCGTCCGCGTCGCCGCCCGCCCGGTCGGGGCCGGCCGCGAAGCCCGACTGGCGCCCGCTGATCCGATAGGGGCGCGGACGCAGCCCGGCGGCCCGCATGGAGGCGTCGACCGTCCAGTAGGTGCGCGGCCGGCCGACGGGCGGTCCCGCGTGCACGGCGAGCCGTCCGTCCGGTGCGAGGGCCTCGGCAACCAGGCCGTAGAACTCCGCCGAGTACAGCTTCGTGCCGTCGGAGATCCCGGGGTCGGGGAGGTCGGAGATCACCACGTCGTAGCGGCTGCGGGCGGTCCGCAGCCAGGTGAACGCGTCGCCGGTCACCGTCGTCACGCGGGGATCGTCCAGCGCGTGCGCGTTCAGCGCGGAGAGCGCCGGGTCCGTACGGGCCAGTCGGGTGACGGTGGGGTCCAGCTCCACCAGGGTCACGCTCCGCACGTCCGGATAGCGCAGCACCTCCCGCGCCGCCAGCCCGTCCCCGCCGCCCAGGATCAGGACCCGGGCGTGCGCCCCGTTCATCGCCGGGTGCACCAGCGCCTCGTGGTACCGGTACTCGTCGCGGGAGCTGACCCGCAGCCGCCCGTCCAGATAGAGGTCCAGGGAGCTGCGGCCGGCCCCGGTCAGCACGACCTCCTGCACATCGGTCCGTACGGCGACCCGCACCTGGTCCCCGTACACCGCGCGCCGCGCCGCCCGCTCGAAGTCGTCGGCCAGCAGCGCGGCCGTGGCCAGCACGGCGATCACCGTGACGTTGGCGGCGATCAGCAGCCACCGCGCCCTGGGGGTCACGTCCCGCCGGAAGACCCACAGCACCAATGCCCCGCCCGCCGCCGCGTTCACCGCACCGGTCAGCAGGGCGCCGGTGAGCTGGCCGAGCATCGGCAGCAGCAGGAACGGAAAGGCGAGGCCGCCGACGAGCGCGCCCACGTAGTCCGCCGCGAACAGGTCGGCGACGGCGCCGTCAGCGTCCTGCCGGTCCACCCGCTGGATCAGCGTCATCAGCAGGGGGATCTCCGCGCCGATCAGGATGCCGATCGTCAGCGAGAACCCGACCAGCGCGTACCTCGACTCGCCGAACCAGGCGAACGACGCGTAGAGCACCAGCGCCGAGAAGCCGCCCACCAGGGCGAGCGCCGCCTCGATCAGCCCGAAGCCCACCGCCGCCCGGCTGCGTAAACGTTTCGCGAGCAGCGAGCCGATCCCCATCGCGAACACCATCACGGAGAGCACGACGGATGCCTGGGTGACCGAATCGCCGATCAAGTAGGAGGCCAGCGCCACCAGTTCGAGCTCGTACACCAGTCCGCAGGCGGCACAGACGAAGACGGCGGCCAGCACGAGGTACCGGCCGGTCCTCGGACGGACGGGAAGCCGCGCCGCGCCCCCTCGCAGCGACACCTGCTGGTCGATCATGCCGCGAACGCTACGTCACCGATCGCCTGCCGCCTGTCACCCACAAGGGTGTAACTGGCGCACCTGCGGCGCGGCAGGTGTGCGTCACAGCGCCACCGCGGGTGTCCGCACGCCCACCCGGGTCCGCGTCACGACGAGCTGGCCCTCCTGCGGGTACGCGTGCCAGGTGCGCCACCGCACCTGGCCCTCGGTCCGCTGGGCGAGCATGGCGGTGAAGGCGTGCGGGCTGCCCGGAAACGTTCCGGCCAGGCCGTGCGGGTGGTCGGCGACGAGCGCCAGCAACTCCTGCGCGCGCCCGGCGAAGGAGCCCGCGTTCAGCGTCTCCACGCGGGCCGCGAACTCGTACTCCCAGCCGCCGATCCGCTTGGCGACGCCCAGCGGCAGCGGGGTGCTGCTGCCGGGCATACAGGCGACGGTCTCGGAACAGCTGCCCTGCTCCTCCTCCAGGAGCACCTGGTGGGAGGCGCCGAGCAGCCGCAGCTGCATGGTGGCGCCGGCGAGTTCGAGGTCGAGGACGGCCAGCGCCGGGAGCGGTTCGCGCCCCAGCGCCCAGGCCAGATCGGCGGCACGGGTATCGGAATAGGCCGTATGAAGGGTCGTGAGCATGGGTCGGCTCCGCAAACACGCATGGACACATGGACAGGGGACGCCCCCGCGTCGTGCGCGTGGGAGGTGGGAAGCGCCCGATCAGGTCCAACTGGGGTCCGAGGGCTGGATGTTCTCTCCACCGAGGGAATCACGAACCACGGTGCACTCACAGCGTTTTTGCCCAACTTGCCGGGGTTTCCATCCCCCTCGGGGGGCCATCCGCTCACCTGTTCACCGCAGACCCGCGGGAATCCCCAACAAAAAGGAGCCCGGCGGGACTTGGCGCGTGCACCGCGCGTCCCGCCGGGCCCCGGGGCGTGTTCGCGAACCCGCCCTCGCGGACCAACTGCCCCGTGTCAGCTGCCTCCGCCGCATCCGCCGCCGCCTCCGCCGCAGGAGGAACCCCCGCCGCACGAGGACCCCCCGCCGCAGGAGTGGCCGCCCGAGTGCCCACCGCTGCCGCAGGACGAGCCGCCGCCGCTGTCCCCGGCCCACCAGCTGCCCCCGGCGGCCGAGCCGCCCGCCGTGCCCCGCCGCCCGCTGCGCGCCGGCGCACGCCCCCGGCCGCCGGCCCCCGCCAGCATCGCGACGAGACCCGCGACCAGCACGATCAGAATCACCCCGACCAGCACACCGCCCATGACCTCACGTCCTTCCGTCCCCCGAAGCGAGACCCCCCGCTCCGCGCCCTTCCGGCGTGCAGGGGAGATGCCCCCGGCGCCGTACGGCCAAAGCAGACTTGAGCAAGTCCAGAGCTTGCGCGCAGGATGGCGGCCATGACACACGGACGACCGCTGCTCAACCGCCGCCTCGCCGAGTTCGGCACGACGATCTTCGCGGAGATGTCCGCGCTGGCCGTCCGCACCGGAGCCATCAACCTCGGCCAGGGCTTCCCGGACACCGACGGCCCCGAGGAAGTCCGCGAGGCCGCGGTGCGCGCCCTGCGGGAGGGCAAGGGCAACCAGTACCCGCCCGGCCCCGGCGTCCCCGAGCTGCGCACCGCGATCACCGGCCACCAGCAGCGGCGCTACGGCCTCGGGTACGACCCGGACACGGAGGTGCTGGTCACCGCAGGCGCCACCGAGGCCATCGCCGCCTCGCTCCTGGCGCTCCTGGAGCCCGGTGACGAGGTCATCGCGCTGGAGCCGTACTACGACTCGTACGCCGCCTGCGTCGCGATGGCGGGCGCGACGCGCGTTCCCGTCACGCTGCGGCCCGACACCTCGGCGGGCACCTACCGGCTGGATCTCGACGAACTGCGCGCGGCGGTCACCCGGCGTACCCGGCTGCTGCTGATCAACACCCCGCACAACCCCACCGGCACGGTCCTCAGCCGCGAGGAACTGCACGCGATCGCGGAGCTCGCCTGCGAGCACGACCTGCTCGTCGTCACCGACGAGGTCTACGAGCACCTGGTCTTCGAGGGCGAACACCTGCCGCTGGCCGGCTTCCCCGGCATGCGCGACCGCACGGTCACCATCTCCTCGGCCGGCAAGACGTTCTCGTACACCGGCTGGAAGATCGGCTGGGTCACCGGCAGCGCCGAGCTGGTGACGGCGGTGCGCTCAGCAAAGCAGTATCTGACGTACGTCTCCGGCGGCCCCCTCCAGTACGCCGTCGCCGAGGCGCTGCGGCTGCCCGACGGCTTCTACGAGGACCTGCGCGCGGACCTGCGCGCCAAGCGGGACCTGCTGTGCGCGGGCCTCGCCGAGGCCGGATTCGCGGTCTACCGCCCGGCCGGCACCTACTTCGTCACCACGGACATCCGCCCGCTCGACGCGACCGGCGACGGCATCGCGTTCTGCCGGGCACTGCCCGAGCGCTGCGGCGTGGTGGCCGTCCCCAACGCCGTCTTCTACGACCACCGCGACCAGGGCGCGCCCTTCGTCCGCTTCACCTTCTGCAAACGAACGGACGTGCTCCAGGAGGCCGTTTCCCGGCTGAAGCAGCTCTGACACGTCAAGAGGCCCGGCGCGAGTTCCCCCGGCCGGGCCTCTTCATGCGCGCGGAGAGGACTCAGGCGTCCGGAGCGGACTGCTCCGTGCCGTCCTCGGCCTTCTGCTCGGCCGGGGCCAGGCCCAGGCGCTCCAGCAGCCACTTGTCGAACTCGATGGAGGCGCGCACCCAGCTGACCGTCGAGGAGACGAAGTGCTCCAGGGAGACACCGGTGCCGATGAGCATCTGCGCCTCACCGATCAGGCGGACCGAGGGGCCGGCCTCCTCGCCCTCCTCGGGCTCGTGGGTGTGCGTGTAGACCTTGGGCCACAGGGTGCGGCGGTTCCAGTCGTCGATCGCGTCGAGGAGGACCGGGCGCTGGTCCGTGGCGTGCGGGCGGTCGTAGAACGTACGGACCGAGAAGACCTGCTGCTCGCCCTCGCCGCGGAACATGAAGTACGTGCGGAATTCCTCCCACGGCGCGGCGAGGTCGCCCTCGTCGTCGACGACGTACTTCAGCTCCATCTGGTCCAGCAGCTGCTTGACGAGGTCCTGGTCAGGGACGACGGGGCCCTCCGGTCCTGCCGCCTGCGGTTCGGGCTGAGCCCCGAAGTTAGGAATCGAGGACGGATCGATGCTCACCGTTACTTCCCTTCGTGCGGTTGGCTGCCATCCTCTCTTATGCCGGGCGGGGCATGGCAAGCCCGGAAGGCCCCGATCCGCCACGAGCTGATATTCAGCCGGTGGGGAACGGGGCCGGGGCGTTCCGATTACGCCGTACGGGTTCCGTTTACGGCGCCGGCGGCCTGTCTCAGCTCGCCGCGCCGACGATCAGGCCGTCCTCGAAGCGGTCCACGCGGACCGTGTCGCCGTCCTTGATCTCGCCCGCCAGGATCTCCTTGGCGAGCCGGTCGCCGATGGCCGTCTGGATGAGGCGGCGCAGCGGCCGGGCGCCGTACGCCGGGTCGTTGCCCTCCTCGGCCAGCCAGGCCAGGGCCTCCGGGGTGACGTCCAGGGTGAGCCGCCGGTCGGCCAGGCGCTTGGCGAGCCGGTCGATCTGGAGGCCCGCGATGTGCGCCAGCTCGTCGCCGGACAGCGCGGAGAAGACCACGAGGTCGTCCAGCCGGTTCAGGAACTCCGGCTTGAAGGAGGCTCGGACGACGTCCAGGACCTGGCTCTTCTTCTCCTCCGGTTTGGTCAGCGGATCGGTCAGGAACTGGCTGCCGAGGTTGGACGTCAGGATGAGGATGGTGTTCCGGAAGTCCACCGTCCGGCCCTGCCCGTCGGTGAGCCGGCCGTCGTCCAGGACCTGGAGCAGGATGTCGAAGACCTCGGGGTGGGCCTTCTCGACCTCGTCCAGCAGGACGACGGTGTACGGGCGGCGGCGGACCGCCTCGGTGAGCTGGCCGCCCTCCTCGTAACCGACGTAACCGGGCGGGGCGCCGACCAGGCGGGCGACGCTGTGCTTCTCGCTGTACTCGCTCATGTCGATGCGGACCATGGCCCGCTCGTCGTCGAAGAGGAAGTCCGCGAGAGCCTTCGCCAGCTCGGTCTTGCCGACCCCGGTCGGGCCGAGGAACAGGAACGAGCCGGTCGGGCGGTCGGGGTCGGCGATGCCGGCCCGGGTGCGGCGCACCGCGTCCGAGACGGCCTGCACGGCCTCGGTCTGCCCGATCAGGCGCTTGCCCAGCTCTGATTCCATGCGCAGCAGCTTCTGCGTCTCGCCCTCCAGGAGGCGGCCGGCCGGGATGCCGGTCCAGGCGCCCACGACATCGGCGATGTCGTCCGGCCCGACCTCTTCCTTGACCAGGGTCTCCTTGGGCTCGCGGGCGGCCTCCTGCTCGGCCTCGTCGGCCTCGGCCAGCTCGCGTTCCAGGCCGGGGATCTCCCCGTACAGCAGCTTCGACGCGGTGTCGAAGTCTCCGTCGCGCTGGGCGCGTTCGGCCTGGCCGCGCAGGTCGTCCAGGCGCTCCTTCAGCTCACCGACCCGGTTGAGGCCCTGCTTCTCCTTCTCCCAGCGGGCGTTCAGTCCGCGCAGCTCCTCCTCCTTGTCGGCGAGGTCGCGGCGCAGCTTCTCCAGGCGCTGCTTGGAGGCGGCGTCGGTCTCGTTCCTGAGGGCCAGCTCCTCCATGTGCAGGCGGTCCACGGAGCGCTGGAGCTCGTCGATCTCGACGGGCGAGGAGTCGATCTCCATGCGCAGCCGGGAGGCCGCCTCGTCCACGAGGTCGATGGCCTTGTCGGGCAGGAAGCGGGAGGTGATGTAGCGGTCGGACAGGGTCGCGGCGGCGACCAGGGACGCGTCCGCGATCTGGACCTTGTGGTGGGCCTCGTACCGCCCCTTGAGGCCGCGGAGGATCGCGATGGTGTCCTCGACGGACGGCTCGGCGACCAGCACCTGCTGGAAGCGCCGCTCCAGGGCCGGGTCCTTCTCGATCCGCTCGCGGTACTCGTCCAGCGTGGTCGCGCCGACCATCCGCAGCTCGCCGCGGGCCAGCATCGGCTTGAGCATGTTGCCCGCGTCCATCGCGGAGTCGCCGCCGGCGCCCGCGCCCACGACGGTGTGCAGCTCGTCGATGAACGTGATGATCTGGCCGTCGCTCTCCTTGATCTCGGAGAGGACGGTCTTCAGGCGCTCCTCGAACTCGCCGCGGTACTTCGCGCCCGCGACCATCGCCCCCAGGTCGAGCGAGACGAGCCGTTTGTCCTTGAGGGATTCGGGAACGTCGCCCTTCACGATGCGCTGGGCGAGCCCTTCGACCACGGCGGTCTTGCCGACCCCCGGCTCACCGATGAGCACCGGGTTGTTCTTGGTGCGCCGCGAGAGCACCTGGACGACGCGGCGGATCTCCTGGTCCCGGCCGATGACCGGGTCGAGCTTGCCCTCGCGCGCGGCGGCGGTGAAGTCCGTGCCGAATTTCTCCAGGGCCTTGTACTGGCCCTCCGGGTCGGGAGTGGTCACCCGGCGCCCTCCCCTGCTCTTCTCGAACGCGTCCAGCAGCTTCTTCGCACTGGCCCCCTGCCCGTCGAGGATCTCACCGGCCCGGCCGCCCTTCGCGGCGATCCCGATCAGCAGGTGCTCGGTGGAGACGTAGTCGTCGCCCAGCTCCTTGGCGCGCTGCGCGGCGTCCGCGATGACGGCCAGCAGCTCGCGGTTGGGCTGGGGCGGTGCGACGGTCGACCCGGTCACGCTGGGCTGCGCGGCCAGCAGCCGTTCCGTCTCGGTGCGTACGGCGATCTGGTCGGCCTCGACGGCGGCCAGCAGATCGACCAGGTTCTCGTTGTCCTCGCCCGCGAGCAGCGCCAGCAGCAGATGCCCCGGGGTCAGATCGGGGTGCCCGTCCTTCACGGCCCTGCTGGTGGCCGCGTTGATGGCGTCCCGGCTCCTGTTGGTCAGCTCGGCGTCCACGTGCGCTGTCTCCTCCTTGCGATGACGAGTCCGTTCTCACTACTGACACGATCAACGTGCACAAAGTTGAGTCTATTCCACTCAAGGTCGCGCACGCCCAGAGTTGAGCGCATTCCACTCAAGGCGAAATCGGGCCCTGGCCCCTCCTCCGAGTGAAGCGGCCACCCCTCGTACCCGCCACCGCAGCGCACATGGCCCCGCATACGCTGGGGCCATGGCAGTCGACGTACACCAGCCGAGCCCCGAGTACCTCGCGTTCTGGCGCGAGAGCCACGTGTGCACGCTCACCACGCCCCGCCCCGACGGCACGCCGCACGTGGTCCCGGTGTGCGTGACGTACGACCCCGAGGCCGGCCTCGCCCGGGTCATCACCAACAAGCACAGCCGCAAGGTGGCCAACATCCTGGCCGCGGGCCCGGAGGGCGCC
Source organism: Streptomyces sp. NPDC057249 (assembly GCF_042669245.1). Taxonomy (NCBI): domain Bacteria; kingdom Bacillati; phylum Actinomycetota; class Actinomycetes; order Kitasatosporales; family Streptomycetaceae; genus Streptomyces; species Streptomyces sp. NPDC057249. The sequence continues at coordinate 304,411 of NZ_JBHUXS010000001.1, forward strand.
CGCGTCGCGGCGTGCCAGGTGCACCGCCGCCGCTGGGCGACCCTGGAGGGCGTGGCCCGGATCAGCACGGACCCGGAGCGCGTCGCGGAGGCCGTACGCCGCCACACGGAGCGCTACGACCGGGTGCCGTCGCCCAACCCGGACCGGGTCGTCATCGAGATCACCCTGGACCGGGCGCTCGGCCGCGGCTGAACCCGCCGCCCGGCGGGAAAGCACAACGGCGCCACCGTGTTCAGGTCACGGTGGCGCCGTTGTGTGGGGGAAGTGACTGAGCGACGTGGAACGACGGGGGATCGCTCAGGCACTGTGGGGGGTGGCGGCAATGGTTTCGGGCTCGAACAGCTGATGGTCACGCTGTGCGAGGTTCACAAAGATCATGTCGTACCGGATGGCACAGCGCACCGGCTGCGGCGCGCCCCTCGGCTTGCGCAGGCAACGGTAGGCACGGACCTCACCGTCGTCCTCGCGGGCGACGACGACCGGGTCGCCGAACAGAGTGACCATCAACGAGTCACCACGGTGGGGCAGCGCCGTGACGAGATCGATGAAATGCCACCCTGACCGGTAGGCGGTCGCCATCTCACGCCGGAAGGTCCGGTCGTCCGGGGGGGTGGTCATGTCAGGCGCCCACGGTCGACACGGTGTCCGCTCCGGCGGGCGCGACGGTCCAGCCGATGTCCGACTTGGCAGGCGAGACAGTCCAGCCGATGTCCGCGGCAGAGGCGGCGCTGGTGCTGACCTGCTCAAAGCCGCTGCCGCCCAGCAAGCCTATGCCCAGGGCCGCAACGAACGATGCGGCAAGCGCCGAGCGAAGCATTCGCTTATACATAGTCGGCTTCGTCCTCACTTGTGGATTCCTCTCCCCCGCATCAAAACGATGTCTCACGGGGGCACGCGCGCACCACTGAGGAGATGCATCATGTTCCTGTATGTTCATGAACCTGGGGGGTGAAGATATGGCCACAATGAACGCGAAACCGGCACATCCTCATGGGATCACCGAACTCTGCCAGGCCGGGGAGCACCTTTACGCCAGCGCGTTGCGCCTGGGACGCATAGCGCGGGCGGACATCGGCCCCGCGCCCTGCCTCGTGGATTTCGCTCTGCTTCACCCCGACCCCGATGACCCGTCATGGCTCCGCCCAGTCCCGCCTTCGGTCGCGCTGGCCCAGCACCTTCAGCCTCTGGAACGGGAGATCCTCGAGCGCCGCAGGCATACGGTCCAGCTGACCGAGTCATTCGAGCCATTCATGGACATCAGCACGCAGGGCCCTCCCGTCACCCACGCGATCACCGTGCTGGAGGGCGTCAACCGGATCAACGCCGCACTCGACCAAGCCACGGCAGAGTGCCGCACGGAAGTTCTCACAGTCCAACCCGGTGGCGGACGCATCGAGGACCGCCTCAGCAAGTCGCTGGACCGCGGCCTCTCGGTGGTTCAGCGAGGTGTCCGGATGCGCACCCTCTACCAGCACACCGTGCGGCACAGCCCCAGCACACTCGCGTACGCGGAGCGCATGGCGGACAGCGACGTGGAGATCCGGACACTCGAGGAGCTCATCGAGCGTCTGATCGTGTTCGACCGGACGGTGGCCTTCATCCCTGCCCAGGACGACCGCCAAGTCGCCCTGGAACTGCGCCATCCCGGACTCGTCGAGTATCTGGCCAACGTGTTCGAGCAGCTCTGGACGAGGGCGGCTCCCTTGCGGGAGGAGATCAGATACGAACCGACCCGCCTGGGGATCAGCGGTGTCCAACGTTCCATAGCCCAACTGCTCGTCGAGGGTCATGTCGACGACTCGATCGCGCGGCGTCTGGGAATGAACGTGCGCACCTGCCGGGCCCATGTCGCCAAGCTCGCCGCCGCGCTCGGCAGCACCAGCCGCGCCCAACTCGGCTATCTGATCGCCCGGTCAGGAATCCTGGACCAGGATTCCTGACCGGTCGGCCCCAAAGATCCCCACCCCCCGGGCCGGGCGGGCGGGCCACGCAACGGGGGAGAGCATGGCCACGCCCTTGATCAGCCGGGGGAGTTCCCGGCTCCCCCGACACCTCCACACTGACCCGGGAACTAGGCTGACACCACCGTCATCTTGCTGCATTGCCAAAAGTGGGGGGTCACGAATGGGCAAGGACGAGGGCATATCGCACCAGGCGCACGGTGCTCTGGAACTGTGCGACGCCGGCGTCGGGACGTACACCGAAGCACTCAGAGTCGGCCGGCTGCCCCGCTCCGCTCTCGAACCCGCCCCATGCCTCATCGAGTTGGCCCTTGTCCACCCCGACCCCCAGGACGATGGCTGGATCCGGCCGGTGCCTCCGTCCGCGGCACTCGCCCATCTGCTCCAACCCGTCACGCGGGAGATCCACGAGCGCCTACGGCTCTCCGCCGCTCTGGCCGACTCCCTGGCGCCCCTGGCCTCCGTCGCCAGCACCGACCCGAACCTCGCCATCACCGTCCTCGAAGGCATCCCGCTCATCGAGGCGGCCATCCAGAACGCCACGGACGGCGCACGGAACGAGGCCCTGACCCTGCAGCCCAGCGGCACCCGGCCCGTGGACCAGCTCAAGAAGGCACTGAGCCGAGGGCTGTCCATGGCCGAACGCGGCGTGACACTGCGCCACATCTATCAGCACCCGGCCCGCTACAGCCCGGCCATCAAGACCTATCTGGACGACATGCCGTCGGCCGCCCTCCAGGTGCGCACCATCGAGCAGACGGTCGAGCGCCTTTTCGTCTTCGACCGCACCGTCGCCTTCATCCCGGCCAGCCCCAAACGCGACGTCGCCCTGGAGATCCGCCACCCCGCACTCGTCCGCTACCTGATCCAGGTGTACGAGGTGCTGTGGGCCCAGGCCAAACCGCTGACCTCCCCCCTCCAGGCGCCCGCGCACGACACCCCGATCACCGCCACTCAGCTGAGCATCGCCCGCCTCCTCATCGAGGGGAACACCGACCAGGTCGTGGCCCGCAAGCTGGCGATCAGCGTCCGCACCTGCCGCGCCCACATCGCCAAACTCATGCACACCCTCAACGCCACCAGCCGCACCCACCTCGGCGCCCTCCTCATCCAGTCCGGCGTCATGGAACCGACTCGGTGACGGCATCCCACAAACACAGCCATGACGCGGACGAACTGTGCGACGCGGCAGTGGACCTCTATGCACAGGCCCTGGCACAGGGCCGCATATCCCGGTCCGCCGCCGAGGAAGTCCCTTGCCTGGCGGCCGAGCACGCCCTGCTCACCGCCGACCCCCGCGACGACGCGTGGCTGCGCCCCGTACCGCCCACCGCGGCCCTGGCTCGGCTGCTGCATCCGCTGGCCCGGGAGATCCTGGACCAGGTGCGCACCGCTGACCGCCTCGGCAGGACCCTGGGCGCACTGAGCGCGCTCGCCCACGAGCCCCCGGATCTCGCCATCAGGGTCGTCGCCGGGCAGTCCTCCATCCAGGCGGCCATCGACGCTGCCTTGCGCGAGGCGAACGACGAAGTCCTCACCGCCCAGCCCGGCAGCACCCGCTCACCGGAGATCATCCGGGTGGCCCTGGCCAGCACGCTGCCAATCGTCAAGCGGAACGTCCGGCTGCGCCACATCTACCAGCACTCGGCGCGTTACGGCCCTGTACTCAAGGGGTATCTGGCCCAACTGCCCGGCAACCTCCTCCAGGTCCGCACGACGGAGCGCGCGATCGACCGCCTGATGATCTTCGACCGCAAGGTCGCGTACCTCCCGGCCAACCCCGACCGCAGCGCCGCCCTGGAGATCCGCCATCCTGCCCTCGTGCTCTACCTGGCGCAGCTGTACGACGTGCTCTGGGCCCTCTCCACACCCTTGGACGCCCCCCTCCCCACCGCGCTCCCCGGCGCCCCCGTCACCGCCGTCCAGCAGAGCGTCGCCCGCCTCCTGGCCGACGGCTGCACCGACCAGGCCGCCGCCGAGAAACTCGGCATCAGCGTCCGCACCTGCCGCGCCCACATCGCCAAACTCATGCACGCCCTCAACGCCACCAGCCGCACCCACCTCGGCGCCCTCCTCATCCAGTCCGGCGTCGTGGAAGGCCCCGCCGGCCCCGTGCCACCGGAATACGCGAAACGGCCCGCCACGCCGGGGGAACCGGGGTGACGGGCCGCGTGGCGCGGGGTCAGTCCTTGGGGCGCTTGGGGCGCCAGACCACCAGGGCGCTGGTCTGCTGCACGTCCTGGTACGGGACCAGGTCGCGCCGGTACGACGCGTGGACCTGGGCCTCGCGCTGCTGCATGGCCGCCGCCGCTCCGTCCACGGCCGCCGAGAGTTCGGCGACGCGCTGCTGGAGCGCCGCGACCTGGTTCTCCAGCTCGATGATGCGCTTGATGCCGGCGAGGTTGATGCCCTCGTCCTGCGACAGCTGCTGCACCGTACGCAGCAGCTCGATGTCGCGGGCCGAGTAGCGCCGGCCGCGTCCGGCCGTGCGGTCCGGGGAGACCAGGCCGAGGCGGTCGTACTGGCGCAGTGTCTGCGGATGCAGGCCCGAGAGCTGGGCCGCGATCGAGATCACGTACACCGGGGACTCGTCGGTCAGTTCGTAAGGATTACGCCGTCGGCCGTCCACCTCAAGCTCCCTTCGCCGCCTGGAACAGCTCCGCCCTCGGGTCATGCCCCGCGGTCGCCTTGCGGTATGCCTCCAGTGCGTCCCTGGCCTCGGTACCGAGGTCGGTGGGCACGGTCACCTCGACGGTGACCAAGAGGTCGCCCCGGGTGCCGTCCTTGCGGACCGCGCCCTTGCCGCGGGCCCGCATCGTACGCCCATTCGGCGTACCGGCCGGTAGCTTGAGCGTCACGGACGGGCCGCCGAGCGTCGGTACCTTCACCTCGCCGCCGAGCGCCGCCTCCGTGAAGGTGACGGGCACTGTGACGGTGAGGTTGTCGCCCTTGCGGCCGAAGACCGGGTGGGCGTCGACGTGGACCACGACGTACAGGTCGCCGGCCGGGCCGCCGCGCTCGCCCGGGGCGCCCTTGCCGCGCAGCCGGATGCGCTGCCCGTCCGAGACGCCCGCCGGGATGCGCACCTGCATGGTGTTCGAGGAGCGGGCCCGGCCGCTGCCCTTGCAGACCTCGCAGGGGTCCTGGGCGATGAGGCCGCGGCCCTTGCAGTCCACGCACGGGTCGGTGAGCGAGAAGCCGCCGCCGCTGCCGCGCGAGACCTGGCCGGTGCCGACACAGGTCGGGCACACCCTGGGCGTGCCGTTCTTGTCGCCGGTGCCGGAGCACGCCTTGCAGGGGGCCTGGCTGGACATCCGGAGCGGGACCGTGGCCCCGTCGACCGCCTCGGTGAAGCTCAGCGTCACCTCGGACTCGATGTCCTGGCCGCGCCGCGGCTGCACCCTCGTACCGGCGCCGCCGCCGCGGTTGAAGAGGCCGCCGAACACGTCGCCGAGGCCGCCGCCGCCGAAACCGCCGGCGCCGCCCTGGCCGCCGCCCGGGGCGCCTCCGAAGAGGTCCCCCAGGTCGAAGTTGAAGTTGCCCTGGGCGCCGCCGGGGCCGGCGCGGAAGCCGCCGTTGCCGAAGAGGGCGCGCGCCTCGTCGTACTCCTTGCGCCTCTTGGCGTCACCGAGGACGTCATTCGCCTCGGAGATCTCCTTGAAGCGCTCCTCCGCCTTGTCGTCGCCCTTGTTGGCGTCCGGGTGGAACTCGCGGGCGAGCTTCCGGTACGCCTTCTTGATCTCGGCGTCGGTGGCGTCCTTGGGGACGCCGAGAACCTTGTAGTAGTCCTTCTCGACGAAGTCCTTCGTACTCATCGACGTCCCTCCTTCCGGACGACCGGCCGGGAGCCCCCCGTCCGGCCGGCGCCGGGCCCGCAGGCCCTGCTGCCGACCGGACGGGAGGCCCGGGTGGCCGGGCGGTGTGCTGCCAGGTGATCGGACGGAATGTCAGACCTCCTCGCCGCCACCGCTCTCCTCGTCGTCTGCCTTCTCTTCCTTCGCGGCGGCGGGAGCCGCCCCCGGCTGGGGTTCGGCGACCGCGACCCGCGCGGGGCGGATGGTGCGCTCGCCGATCCGGTAACCGGGCTGCAGGATCGCCACGCAGGTCGTCTCCGTGACGTCCGGCGCGTAGCTGTGCATCAGGGCCTCGTGGACCGTCGGGTCGAAGGGCTCGCCCTCCTTGCCGAACTGCTGGAGGCCCAGCTTCGCGACGACCGTCTCCAGCGATTCGGCCACCGACTTGAACCCGCCCACGAGCTCGCCGTGCTCCCGGGCCCGGCCGACGTCGTCGAGGACGGGCAGCAGCTCGGACAGGAGGTTCGCGACGGCGATCTCCTTGACCGTGACCCGGTCCCGCTCCACGCGGCGGCGGTAGTTCTGGTATTCGGCCTGGAGCCGCTGGAGGTCGCCGGTGCGCTCGTTGAGCGCGCTGCGTGCCTGGTCCAGCTGCGCGGTCAGGGCCGTGGTCTCGTTCGCGTCCCCGGCCGGGGCCGCCGCCTCCTCCTCGGAGGGGGTGGCGGCCTTCGGCTCGGCGTCGTCAGAGGTGGCGCCGGAGGGGACGTCGGGCTCCTCCTCGAAGCCCGGAGTCTCCTCGGTCACGCCGCACCGCCCTTGGAGTCCTTCTCGTCGTCCACGATCTCGGCGTCGACGACGTCGTCCTGGGCCTGCTCGGCACCCGGCTGCGCGTCGGCCTGCGGGCCGCCCTCGGCCTGGGCGTTGGCGTACATCGCCTGGCCCAGCTTCTGGGAGACGGCCGCGACCTTCTCGGTGGCCGTGCGGATCTCGGCGGAGTCCTCGCCCTTGAGCTTCTCCTTCAGCTCGGTGACCGCGGTCTCCACCTCCGTCTTCACGTCGGCCGGGACCTTGTCCTCGTTGTCCTTGAGGAACTTCTCGGTCTGGTAGACGAGCTGCTCGCCCTGGTTGCGCGACTCGGCGGCCTCGCGGCGGGCGTGGTCCTCCTCCGCGTACTTCTCGGCCTCCTCACGCATCCGGTTGACCTCGTCCTTCGGCAGCGAGGAGCCGCCGGTGACGGTCATCTTCTGCTCCTTGCCGGTGCCGAGGTCCTTGGCCGTCACGTGCATGATGCCGTTGGCGTCGATGTCGAAGGAGACCTCGATCTGCGGGACCCCGCGCGGGGCCGGCGGCAGACCGGTCAGCTCGAACATCCCGAGCTTCTTGTTGTACGCCGCGATCTCGCGCTCGCCCTGGTAGACCTGGATCTGCACGGACGGCTGGTTGTCCTCGGCCGTCGTGAAGATCTCGGACCGCTTGGTCGGGATCGTGGTGTTGCGCTCGATGAGCTTGGTCATGATGCCGCCCTTGGTCTCGATACCGAGGGACAGCGGGGTGACGTCGAGGAGCAGGACGTCCTTGACCTCGCCCTTGAGGACACCGGCCTGGAGCGAGGCGCCGATGGCGACGACCTCGTCCGGGTTCACGCTCTTGTTGGCCTCCTGGCCACCGGTCAGCTCCTTGACGAGCTCGGTGACGGCCGGCATACGGGTCGAGCCACCGACGAGAACGACGTGGTCGATCTCCGAGAGCTGGATGCCCGCATCCTTGATGACGTTGTGGAACGGGGTCTTGCAGCGGTCCAGGAGGTCCGCGGTGAGCTGCTGGAACTGCGACCGCGTGAGCTTCTCGTCCAGGTGCAGCGGGCCCTCGGCCGACGCCGTGATGTACGGCAGGTTGATCGTGGTCTCCGTCGAGGAGGACAGCTCGATCTTCGCCTTCTCCGCGGCCTCGCGGAGACGCTGGAGAGCCATCTTGTCCTTGGACAGGTCCACGCCGTGGCCGTTGGCGAACTGCTTCACCAGGTAGTCGACGACGCGCTGGTCCCAGTCGTCACCACCGAGCTGGTTGTCACCATTGGTGGCCTTCACCTCGACGACGCCGTCGCCGATCTCCAGGAGGGACACGTCGAAGGTGCCGCCACCGAGGTCGAAGACGAGGATCGTCTGGTCGTCCTTGTCGAGCCCGTACGCCAGCGCGGCGGCGGTCGGCTCGTTGACGATGCGCAGGACGTTGAGGCCCGCGATCTCGCCGGCCTCCTTCGTCGCCTGGCGCTCGGAGTCGTTGAAGTACGCCGGGACGGTGATCACCGCGTCGGTGACCTTCTCGCCCAGGTACGACTCGGCGTCACGCTTGAGCTTCTGCAGGATGAAGGCGCTCATCTGCTGCGGGTTGAAGCTCTTGCCGTCGAGGTCGACCTTCCAGTCGGTGCCCATGTGGCGCTTGACGGAGCGGATGGTCCTGTCGACGTTGGTCACTGCCTGGCGCTTGGCGACCTCGCCGACCAGCACCTCGCCGTTCTTCGCGAAGGCGACGACGGACGGCGTGGTCCTGGCGCCCTCTGCGTTGGTGATGACGGTGGGCTCGCCGCCTTCGAGAACGCTGACGACGGAGTTAGTCGTGCCCAGGTCGATGCCGACCGCACGTGCCATTTTCGATTCCTCCAACTGACTACTTGAGTGGATCTGACTCAAGGATGCACGACTCCCCCGACTGAGTCAACAGACCTGAGCCTCCATGACTCAACTTAGGTGCACCCGCCCCGCGCCATCGGCGACACCTGGCGCCTCACGCGCCGCACAGCCCTCCCCCATCATGGCCGCATGGGATCGTTCTGTCACAAAATGCCGCGAGCAGCACCAAATGCGGCATTCGATCCACAGAATGCAGGCAGGTGCGAACGATGCGTACGCAGGAACAGTGGGGAAGGGGTCCCCGGCCGCGCCCCTGGCGCCCGCCCCGGCCCTCCCGCCCGGCGGCCGCGCGCGCCGCCCTGCGGGCCCTGCTGCCCGCGCCCCCTCCCCGCCCGACCGTCAAGCGCACCCTCGACCTGGCCCTCGGTTCGGCCCTGCTGCTCCTCGCCTCCCCTTTACTGGCGGCCGCCGCCCTGGCGCTGGCCGTACGCGGCCGCCGCGTGACGAGGTGCTCCACGCGCACCGGTCTGCACGGCAGCCCCTTCGTCCTGCGCTCCCTGAACACCCGGCGGCTGAAGCTGGACGCGGTCTCGCGCCTCCACCACGTAGTACGCGGCGAGCTCTCCCTCGTCGGCCCCGCGCCGCTCGCTCCGGGCGACGCACGGGCCGGCGCCGGGGGCGCCCGGCGCTGGCGCCAGGAACTGAAGCCCGGCCTGACCGGCCTGGCCCAGGTGCGGCACCGCTCGGGGATGCCGTGGGACGAGGCGGACCTCCTGGACCAGCACTACGCCGAGCACCAGGGACTGCGACTGGACCTCGCGGTCCTCGCCGAGGCCGTACGCGTACCCCTGCGCGCGGCGGCCCACACCCTCCCGTGGCCCGGCAAGGCACGCCTGAGCGACACAGATCACCGCCTGCCCGGCTACAGGACGGCGGAATAAGTGGGTAGTGTCGGCTCAGACTGATTAAGTTACTGCTTAGTAGTAGCGATACTCGTAGTCCAGGCGGTCACCGGACGACGCAGTACTCGCTGGTAACGCTGGATCGATCCCACCCTCGCAGGCCCGAGGAGCCCCCAATGCAACTCGCCGCGATCATCGTGTCGCTGGTGCTGACCGTGATCGGCGTTGCGCTCATCGCCCGAGCCGTCGCGCAGATCTACCGGTTCGTCACGCTCGGACAGCCGGTCCCGGCCGGCAGCCGCACCGACAACCCCAAGCAGCGCACGATCACCCTGGTCAGGGAATTCCTCGGCCACACCCGGATGAACCGGTGGGGGATCGTCGGCTTCGCCCACTGGTTCGTCGCCATCGGCTTCCTGACCCTGCCGCCGACGCTGCTCCAGGCGTACGGGCAGTTGTTCAAGGCCGACTGGGTGCTGCCGGTCATCGGCGCATGGCTGCCGTTCGAGCTGTACATCGAGTTCATCGGCCTGATGACGACGGTCGGCATTCTGGTGCTGATCGCCATCCGGCTGCTGAACCTCCCGTCCCGGGCAGGCCGCAAGTCCCGCTTCGCGGGCTCCAAGGCCTGGCAGGCGTACTTCGTGGAGTACGTCATCCTGATCATCGGCCTGGCGATCCTCTCCCTGCGCGGTCTCGAGGGCGCGATCCACCACGTCGACGGCTACGAGGCCGCGTACTTCGTCTCGTACCCGCTGGTCCTCGCCTTCAAGGGACTGGCCCTCGGCACCCTCCAGAACCTCATCTACTTCGTCGCCATGATCAAGATCGGCACCTCGCTGATCTGGATGATCACGGTGTCGCTCAACACCAACATGGGTGTCGCCTGGCACCGCTTCCTCGGCTTCCCGAACATCTGGTTCAAGCGGAACGCCGACGGCGCGGTGGCGCTGGGCGCGCTGCAGCCGATGACCACCGGCGGCAAGGAGATCGACTGGGAGGACCCGGCCGACGACGCCGTGTTCGGTGTCTCCCAGGTCGAGCAGTTCTCCTGGAAGGGCATCCTCGACTTCTCGACCTGCACCGAGTGCGGTCGCTGCCAGTCGCAGTGCCCCGCCTGGAACACCGGCAAGCCGCTCTCCCCGAAGCTCCTGATCATGTCCCTGCGCGACCACGCGCACGCCAAGGCCCCGTACCTGCTGGCCGGCGGCGGCAAGGACATGGAGGGCGAGGAGAAGGCGACCGAGGAGCAGCTGAAGGACGTTCCCGCCGCCGCCCTCGCGGAGGCCGAGCGCCCGCTGATCGGCACCGTCGAGGAGAACGGCGTCATCGACCCGGACGTCCTCTGGTCCTGCACCACCTGCGGTGCGTGCGTGGAGCAGTGCCCGGTCGACATCGAGCACGTCGACCACATCGTCGACATGCGCCGCTACCAGGTGATGATCGAGTCCGCGTTCCCGTCCGAGGCGGGGACCATGCTCAAAAACCTGGAGAAGAAGGGCAACCCCTGGGGGCTCGCCAAGAAGCAGCGCGTCGAGTGGACCAAGGAGGTCGACTTCGAGGTCCCGATCGTCGGCAAGGACGTCGAGGACCTCACCGAGGTCGACTACCTCTACTGGGTCGGCTGCGCCGGCGCCCTGGAGGACCGCGCCAAGAAGACCACCAAGGCCTTCGCGGAGCTGCTGCACATCGCGGGCGTCAAGTTCGCGATCATGGGCGGCGACGAGAAGTGCACCGGTGACTCGGCCCGCCGTCTCGGCAACGAGCCGCTGTTCCAGCAGCTCGGCGCGGAGAACGTGGCGATGCTGAACATGGCCTTCGGCGAGGACGACGAGGACGACTCGACCAAGAAGGCCAAGTCCGCGAAGAAGATCGTCGCGACCTGCCCGCACTGCTTCAACACGATCGCGAACGAGTACCCGCAGCTCGGCGGCGAGTACGAGGTCATCCACCACACCCAGCTGCTCCAGCACCTCGTCGACGAGGGCAAGCTGATCCCGGTGACCCCGGTCGAGGGCCTGATCACGTACCACGACCCCTGCTACCTGGGCCGTCACAACAAGATCTACACGCCCCCGCGCGAGATCATCGCGAAGGTCCCGGGCCTCCGGAACGAGGAGATGCACCGCCACAAGGAGCGCGGCTTCTGCTGCGGCGCCGGTGGTGCCCGGATGTGGATGGAGGAGCGGATCGGCAAGCGCATCAACAACGAGCGCGTCGACGAGGCCCTCTCCCTCAACCCGGACATCGTCTCCACCGCCTGCCCGTTCTGCCTGGTCATGCTGACCGACTCGGTCAACGGCAAGAAGAACGACGGCAAGGCGAAGGAGTCCGTCCAGGTGGTGGACGTGTCGCAGCTGCTGCTCGACTCCGTGAAGACCCCGGCCGACCCGGCGGGCGACCCGGAGCCGGCGGACGAACCGGAGCCGGAACCGGCGAAGTAGCCGGACCGGCGTCACGGCGCGGCGAAGCGGTCGGACCTGCCTCGGGGGCAGGACCGGCCGCTTCCGCGTTGCCCCTCCGCATGCGGGGGAAAACCCCCCGGGGTTCCCTTAGGGGATGTCACATCTACGCGTCAAAGGCCGGTACTTCCCCGGCCCCGGGCCCCCGCAACCTGCGGACCGGGTACGTTCGATGACGTGGCTGGATTCAGGATCGGACGCGGCCGGGACAACCGCACCCCGCAGCAAGGGCAACAGCAACCGCGGCAGCAGCCGTACGGCAATCAGGCACCGCCGCCGTACGGGCAGCAGCCCTGGCCGCCGTCGGGAGGACAGGGCGCCCCGCACCACGCCGCACCGGGTCACCACGCCGGCGGTGCGTACCCCGCCGGCAGCGGCTACACGGGCGCCGGCCCCGACGAGCCGGAGTACTTCACCGACCCGACGCCGTACCCGTACCCCCAGGGCCCCGACCCCGGTGACCCGTACGCGAACAACCCGGGCCACACGCAGGCGTTCCGCATCGACGAGGAGCCGTACAGCGACGGCAGCGCCTACCGCGCCGGCCACGCGCCCGCGGCACCGGCAGGCCCGCGCCTGCACTGGAAGCAGCTGCTGAGCGGCATCGTGACGCGCCCCGGCCCGACCTTCTGGCAGATGCGCGACTACGCGGTCTGGGGCCCCGCCCTGACCGTGACGTTCCTCTACGGCCTGCTGGCGCTCTTCGGCTTCGACCAGGCCCGCGAGGACGCGATCCACGCCCCGGTCTCCAGCGCCGTACCCTTCGTCATCATCACGGGCGTCTGCTTCGTGCTCGGCGGCCTCGTGCTGGGCGCGGTCACCCACACGCTGGCCCGCCAGCTCGGCGGCGACGGCGCGTGGCAGCCGACTGTGGGCCTGTCCATGCTGATCATGTCGGTCACGGACATCCCGCGCCTGGTCTTCGCGATGTTCCTGGGCGGCGAGAACTCGCTGGTCGTCATCCTCGGCTGGGTCACCTGGCTGGCCGCGGCGGCGCTCCTCACCTCGATGGTGAGCAAGTCGCACGACCTGCCGTGGCCGAAGGCCCTGGGCGCCTCGGCGATCCAGCTGCTGGCCCTGGTCTCGATCCTGAAGCTGGGAACGATCTAGACGGCCGCGCCGCACACACGTGAAAGGGCCCCGGTCACCCGGGGCCCTTTCCCACGCCGGCAGACGCCGTTCAGGAGTCGAGAACCTGCCCGCTCCGCCGTACGACGGGCTTCTCCACGCTCCACGGGAAGTTGATCCAGCGGTCGGTCTTCTTCCACACGTACTCGCACTTCACGAGCGAGTGGGACTTCTCGTAGATGACCGCGGACCGCACCTCGGCGACGTGGTCGATGCAGAAGTCGCGCACCAGCTTCAGCGTCTTGCCGGTGTCGGCGACGTCGTCCGCGATCAGGACCTTCTTGTCCGAGAAGTCGATCACGTTGGGCACGGGCGCCAGCATGACCGGCATCTCCAGGGTGGTGCCCACGCCGGTGTAGAACTCCACGTTCACCAGGTGGATGTTCTTGCAGTCCAGCGCGTACGCCAGACCGCCCGCGACGAACACCCCGCCGCGCGCGATGCTCAGCACCACGTCCGGCTCGTACCCGTCGTCGGCCACGGCCTGCGCCAGCTCCCGCACGGCGTGCCCGAAGCCGTCGTACGTCAGGTTCTCCCGCACATCGTCGGTCATCGGGACCTCACACCTGCGTCCGGTGGAAATTCATGAAGGAGCGCGACGCGGTGGGACCGCGCTGCCCCTGATATCGCGACCCGTACCGCTCGGAGCCGTAAGGGAACTCCGACGGAGAACTCAGCCGGAACATGCACAGCTGGCCGATCTTCATACCGGGCCAGAGCTTTATCGGCAGCGTCGCGAGATTCGACAGCTCCAGCGTCACGTGCCCGGAGAAGCCCGGGTCGATGAAGCCCGCCGTGGAATGCGTGACCAGCCCGAGCCGGCCGAGCGAGCTCTTCCCCTCCAGCCGCGACGCGAGATCGTCCGGCAGCGAGATGACCTCGTACGTCGACGCCAGCACGAACTCCCCGGGGTGCAGGATGAACGCGTCATCCCCCTCCGGTTCGACGGTGCGGGTCAGGTCCACCTGCTCGACGGCGGGGTCGATGTGCGGGTAGCGGTGGTTCTCGAACACCCGGAAGTAGCGGTCGAGCCGCACGTCGATACTCGACGGCTGCACCATCGACGCGTCGAATGGATCAATGCGTACGCGTCCGGCGTCGATCTCGGCGCGGATGTCCTTGTCTGAGAGAAGCACCCACCGAGGATACGCAGAACGCGCGGGCCCGCCCTCATCGGGCCGCCCGCGCGCCTGTCGTCCGTCACCCGCCGTCGCTACCGCTGCTCAAACACCACGGGCACGGCGTGCCGCAACCGCGCACACCGGGGACACCGGATGAGCCGCCCGGGCCCGATCCGCCCTGCCCCGAGCTGCTGCATCGGAAACGAGCTGGTAGCGAAAACGTGCCCTTCGGCACAGCGGACGACGGTGCGCTCCATAGAGTCCATCAAGTCCCTTCCCCATCAAGCCGTGGACGAGACCGCCACATTAGGGGATGAACAGGACCCGCCTCCACGCGGCACTCCGGACCCCCACGCTACGCCCCCAACTCCCGCCACACACACAGCCGATCGGAGACGTCTCCGCGAGGCGATCGCGATGGGGTACAGTATGCGAGGATGCGCCGCTGGATACAGCGTCCGCTCTTTTCGCGGGTGTAGTTTAATGGTAGAACATGAGCTTCCCAAGCTCAGAGCGCGAGTTCGATTCTCGTCACCCGCTCTTTTCTCAAGCCCCAGGTCAACAGCCTGGGGCTTCATTGTTGTCTAGCCCTCTCATGGTCTGTCGTGCCCTCCGCGTGCCCCAACTCGGGGATATGCCCTGCCGACAGGGCTGCCCCTGCACCACGCAGGTGGTGCAGGGGCAGCCCTGACACAGAAGGCGAGCACAACTTCGCTGTGACTCGCGCCACTTCCAACGGACGATCACTCCGCTCATGTAGCGGTGAGTGTCAGCGCACGATGGAGAGCTGCGGCCTGCGGGAGGCAGTCGTAAGAGCGGCACCGCGCCCGCCCTCCTGGGCGACGACCACCAAGCCGAAGATCAGGTCGCTGAGGTCCGCCGGCCTCAGGTCGAGATCACGAGCGACTTCCGCCAGTGGGGTGCCCTCCGCTCGAAGGGCGGCGAAGACCTTGCCCAACACCTGGGAGGTCTCCCGCGTGAGTGTGCTCTGGGGTTCCGACTTCCGGTAGCCCATGCGGCTGAGCTCGACGCAGTGCGTGCGGTACTGCCATTCGGTGGTGAGGTTGAGTTCGTGCAGGCGGTGGGCGAGTGCCATGGCGGCAACTTTCCAGCGGCGCTTCGCCTGCAGGATCCAGGCGGTGCTCGGGTTGCGAGGGGCGTGCGCCAAGACGTCTGCGGCCGGCATGAGCAGGGCGGCCGCGAAGCGGTGCGCTTCCCCTTCGGCCTGGGGCCCATGGGGGACCTGTTCCTCGCCATGCAGAACAAGGTGGCCCAGCTCGTGTGCGGCGTCGAAGCGTCCGCGTTCGGCAGTCTTCCCGGTATTCAGCAGTACGAACGGAATGCCGCGGTCCCAGAAGGAGAAGGCGTCCACTTCCGGGCAGTCCCGGGACAACGAGAACACGCGCGTGCCGTGCGCTTCGAGCAGGTGAACCATGTTGGGGATCGGGACCACTCCCAATCCCCATCGAGTGCGAACCAGTTCGGCTGCGCGCTCGGCGGGACAGTTCTCGGCACCTGCCTCGCCGGGGAACACCGGTTCATCGTCGCTGCCGAGACGACTGAATGAGGTCAGCGACGGGAGGTCTGACGCCGGTAGCTTGAAATGAGCCCGGATCCAGTCCTGCAGAATCCGGGCGAGACGACCACTACTCAGTGCGATGTCCCGTTGTGAGGCCGTCATCTTACTGAGCGCCCTGAAGCTGACCGACTCGACGGGCAGGTCGGCAACCTCTTCAGCAACGAAGAAGGACTCTGGGAACTCCAGAGCCTCGGCAAGGCTGGCCAGGGAGGCCGGGGGAGGGTAGGCCCGGCCGTTCTCGTAGTCGGACAACCGGCGGGCGGTGAGTCCGACCATCTGGGCAAGACGGGTGACGGTGAGCCCGCGGCGCTTGCGCGCCAGGACAAGCCGGGATGCGGTGGTCATGGGAGTGCCAATGGGTTGTGGGGTAGACGATCAGCGGCCCAGACGCTCGATCGGAATGTCGATACCGTCTTCGCCGTCGTCGTCGTTCGGGAACGGATTGAAGCCCTCGAAGTCGATGTAGGGGAAGATGATCCGCTCGTGCCAGCTGTCGATCTTGCCACGGCTCCCCGGGTTGGTCGGCAGCGACAGCTCGTAGTAGAGCCGCGTGCCCGTCAGGGTGTTCACATGCTGGTACAGGAGGAACCAGGTCGGGATCCCCTCGCCGACTCCCTTAGGCTCAGATTCAGCCTCGTAGCCAGGGAACATCAGCTGCCGGTTGGTCTCAACTCGACGGATGACCGCCGTGCCCTTCGAGTAGCGGGTGGCAGGGGTGAGCGCGGCGTAGCCGGTGGCCTTGTTACCGCTGGAGGCGGTGATGGCGAAGTCCTCTTCCGGCGACAGCAGGAGCGAGACGTTCTGAGGGCTCACGCTGCGCCATCCGTCAGGGATGTACGCCTCGCGCAGGAAGCGGATAGTCCTACCCCAGAAGATGTTGCCCGGGAGCGAGACCGGGTCGAGGGGCGTGCAGAAGTTGCGTTCCGCCTCAGCGCGCCGCAGCACGTTCTCGATGGTTTCGGCCGAGAGCCCCAAGTCTGCGAGACGGCTCTGGCCGCGTGAGTCCTCAACGTGCATGACTGCCATATTCAGCCCCTGACCACGGAGTACGATTTCCGGAAATCCTCCCTCATTCGAGGGAGAAAATCAAGAAGCACTGCTGGTCAGTCGACTGTCGTGCTTCGGCCATCCCCGGTCAGAGCTGATCGTGAATCGCTCTGACCGGGGACGTAACGGATCTCAGTCAGACTCGACGCGAGTCGCACGTACTCGCAGCTCACGGACCTTGGCGTCGATGCCTCCGGCGACCTCCTGCTGGCGGGCGTCGTCGGAGTGCTGGTAGATCATCGCGGCCTTCTCCGAGGACTGGCCGGCGCGGACCATCGTGTCCTTGAGCGTCGCGCCCGACTGGGTGGACAGGGTGTGGCCGGTGTGGCGGAGGTCGTAGAAGCGGAAGCCCTCCGGCAGGCCGACCTTGGTCCGAGCCCTGCGCCACTTGCGGCCGAAGGTGGACCGGCGGAAGGGGGCACCCCTCTCCCCGATGAACAGGAGTCCGTCGGGTTCCTTCTCGGCGTACCAATCGAGGTGTCGCTTCACCTCGATGTACAGGAAGGCCGGGAGGAAGACAGTTCGCCTTCCCGCGGCCGACTTGGTGTCGCCTTCAACGCGGCGACCGGTGGTCAGTTCGGGTGCAGCGTCCCGGATCTTGACCGCGAGCGGTTCGAGCGTGACGTCGGGCCGCCGAAGGGCGGCCTGCTCCTCCGGGCGCATCGGCCCGTAGGCGCCGAGGTAGACCATCAGCCGCCACCTCGGCCCCATGGCGTTGGCGAGCGCGTCGACCTGCTCGACGGTGGCCGTCGGGCGCTCCCTGGCCTTCTCGCTGCCGGCGCCCCTGATCCGGCAGGGGTTGCGGCGGATCAGCTCGTCGTCGGTCGCCGTCTCCATGATGGCCTTGAGAAGGCGATAGGACTTGGCGACGGTCGTCGCACCGGTGGCTCCCAGGCGCTCGACCCGCCACGTGCGCACCGTCGGCGGCGTAATGGCGTCCAGGTTCACCGAGGCGAATGCGGGCAGCAGGTGCAGGCGCAGGAGCCTGCGGTACAGCTCCTCCGTGGTGGCGGAGAGTCCGCGCTCCTCGATCCACTTCATGGCGTACGTCTCGAAGTTGATCGAGCCCGCGTCGGGGTCGACCCAGTGCCTGCGCTCGATGTCGGCCTGGGTGAGCGTGAGCCAGGTCTGGGCCTCGGTGCGTGTCTCGAAGGTCTCCGGGGCGGTGCGACGGCTCCCGTCCGGAGCCCAGTAGCGCGTCTGCCACCGCCCGGACGGGAGCTGACGAACGGTGCCGAATTCACGCCGCCGCTGCGGCTTGCGGGCGGCCATCAGGCGGCCTTCCCGAAGCGGGAACGCGCGTCGCCGAGAGTCGGAACGGTGCGCTCCTCGATGTACGTGGCGATGGCGCTCTCGGGGATTCGAACGGGCTTACCGAGCTTGACGTAGCGGATGCGGCGCTCCTGGATGAGTCGCCGGATGAAGCGGACGCCGGTGCCGAGGCGTTCGGCGGCCTGCTCCACGGTGAGGAGGGTGTCGGTTGTGGTCACCTCCTCCTGCGGTCGCGGGTGCTGGGCGTGGGCGTGCGGTATCGCCGAAGGGCGCAAGTGAGTGCTCCGGTTCCGGCCGGCGGATGGGGCGGCAACCCCGCGCCTGACCTCGTGTCGTTCAGGGATGGGATGGGCAGGACGGCAGCAGCGAGGGTTTGCTTCCCGCTGTGCCGGATGGAGTGGGCTGTTACGCCTCGGCGGCAGGCCCGTACTCTTCGTTGTTCTTCATGAGTTCGGTGGCGATGGCGTTGGAGACCATCACGTCAGCTTCCCGACGGATGTCCGGGTGGTCGGCGAGATAGGCGTCGAGCTGGTCGCGGGCTTTCCGCGCCTCGTGGTTGGCACGGTTGGAGGCTCTGTAGGCAGCGACGACGTTGTCGATCAGTTCCATGGCCCGGCCCATGGTCGCCAGACTGGGCGGTCCGACGAAGTTGCTGAGCGGAACGCCGAAGATCTCGGCGAAGCCGATCGCCTCGTCGAGGTTGATCCGGCGCTTGCGGTTCTCGATGCGCCAGACCGCAGACGGGTTCATGTCGAAGCCCACGTCGTTCATGTGGTCAGACAGCGTGGTGGTGCTCCAGCCGCGCTTCTCGCGTTCCAGCTTTACCCGCACAGCGGCGTTCTCCTCGCCGCTGAGGAGCACCCCCTCGGGGTTTTCCTCGTCATCCGGCATCGCTCCTCCTCCCGTTCACTTCGTGTGCCGCCGGTTGCGCGGCAGGGACAAGATTAACATCCGTTCTGCGAATCGCATAGATCTCTGCCATACGCAGAAGTCGTGGTACCGTAAAGCACCCCAGCAGACCGCACAGATCCGCTGAGGCATGCCTTCAACCACCCTCGACATGCAGAAAGCCCCCCGGTGACCCAACACCGAGGGGCTCAGCGCAAACCTCATGCCGCCCATCCCTGAACGACTGACCTGCGAGGCCGGGATTGCCGTCCCATTGGCCCGCAAGCGGAGGAGCTACGTGTCCAGTATGGACGATGCCACCCAGAGCACGCCATCCCTTCCGAACAGCACCGCCGCGTGGCCGCCGGTGGCCGTACCCGGCCGCCCCGCCAAGTCCGTGGCCCCACCCACGGAGGAACCCGATCCCGCTCCCGTGTCCGAAGGTGAGCAGGTCCTGGTGGATCTGCGGGAGCAGATTCGCCGCTACGTCGTGCTGCCGAGCGGGGAAGCGTTCACGGCGGTGACCCTGTGGGTTGCGGCAACCCATCTGCAGACGGCGTGGCAGCACGCGCCTCGGCTGGCCGTCGTGGGGCCGGCGAAGCGGTGCGGCAAGTCACGACTGCTGGACGTGATCACCGAGAGCGTTCACGATCCCCTCATCACGGTCAACGCTTCCGCCGCCGCGGTGTTCCGGTCGATCACCGATACCCCGCCCACCCTGCTGGTCGACGAGGCCGACACGCTCTTCGGCTCCGCGAAGGTCGCGGAGAAGAACGAGGAGATGCGTGGTCTGCTGAACGCGGGGCACCAGCGCAACCGCCCCACCCTCCGGGTCTCCGGACCCAACCATGAGGTCGCGAAGTTCCCCACGTTCGCCATGGCGGCCCTCGCCGGCATCGGTGACCTGCCGGACACGATCATGGACCGGTCGATCGTGATCCGTATGCGCCGCCGCAGGCCCGGCGAGAAGGTGGCGGAGTTCCGTACCTTCCGCGACACCCCTCCCCTCCACGCGCTGCGTCAGCGGCTCGTCGCCTGGCTGGCCCCGCTGCACACCGAGGCGATGGAACTGACACCAGCCATGCCGGTCGAGGACCGCGCGGCCGACACCTGGCAGCCGCTGGTAACCGTCGCCGATCTCGCCGGCGGAGCGTGGCCCGATCTTGCCCGCACAGCCTGCCGCCTCATGGCCCAACACGAAGCCGAGCACGACCAGGACCGCAGCAGCCTGGGCATCCGCCTTCTGGCAGACATCCGGCGCGCCTTCACCACCGAAGGCAACCCGCCGGCCATTCGCACCAGCCGTCTCCTCGACATCCTCAACCAGGACGACGAGACGCCTTGGGCGGAGTACACCGCCAACGGTCTGACTCCTCGGGGGCTGCAACTCCTGCTGCGGGAGTACGGCATCAGCTCGGCCACCCGTCGCTTCCACGGCAACGTCCAGGCCAAGGGCTTCGCCCGCATGCAGTTCGCCGACTCCTGGGCCCGCTACTGCCCCGAGCCCGCACTCGAGACGACGACCGGGGCCTGACCCGGCACGACCCGTCGCGACTCGTCTCCCCGCAGGTCAGCGCGGCGACGAGTCCTGGTCCGGTGACGAGTCGACTCGTCACCAGGGCCGCACTCGTACCAGTGCTGACCAGGCACGCGACGAGTTGCGACGGGTCGCCCCGCCCTCAAGGCCGCCTCGCCACATCTTGCATCCCTGGAGCATCCCCTCTTGTCCACCCCCACCCTCGCCGTAGAACCACCTGCCCCGATGCCGCTGGCCACCGCGATCAGAACCGGTGTGTCGCTGCTGGCGGTGGCTGCCTTCGCGCTGTCCTACGACGCCCTGCGTCAGATGGCCGCCGCCAGCCACATACACCGGGTGCTCACGTACGCCTTCCCGCTCGTCATCGACGGCTTCATCGCCATCGGAATCGGCGCCCTGCTCGTCCTGCGGGCCGCACCCCTGTCCGCCCGCCTCTACGTCTCCGCCCTGGTCGGAGTCGCGACCGCCACAAGCATCTGGGCCAACGTCCTGCATGCCATCCGCCTCAACCAGCAGACCCGACACACCAGCCTCGCACTGGACGACATCACCGTCGGAGTCATCTCCGCCATCGCTCCGCTCGCCCTGGCCGGGGCCGTCCACTTCTACCTCCTCGTGGCCCGGCGCCCCACAGCCACCGACCGCCACATTGACGACCGCCACGAACACGCTGCCGAGCACACGATCGCCGAGCTCACTGCGCCACCCGCCAGCAGCACCGACGACGCGCCGCAGGCACCCGCGAAGCGAGCGGCGGAGCCCCCGCAGCAGCCCTACAAGCAGGGAAGCAAGCAGCCGAGCGTTCCGCTGGAGCAGGCCGTGGCCATCGGTCACACGGCTCCCCTCGGGCGGGCCGGCCGAGCCTCGCGCCGCAACATCGAGAAGGCCATCAGGGACCAGGGATTCGGGATCTCGCGCAGCCGCCTGGACGAGGTCAAGAACCTGCTGCAGGCAGAACTCGACGACGCAGACACCGGCGCTGGCTGACCGGCTGGCCCCGCATCCCACATCGCCCCAGCCCGCTCCTCCAGCGCTTTCGCAAGGGAGGAGCGGGCCCCTTCCCTCTACTTGTAGGAGCCCACATGCACAGGCCCGTCCAGCAACCCTCGTCAGCGCACCAGCAGCCGACATCCACCCCGGCCCCAGGCGGAGCAAGGTATGGCGTTGGACCGTCCAGGGGCCGGTCCAACGCAGGTGCCTCCGCCCCGGGGGTGGCGGAGGGCATCGGACGCCAGGGGGCGCCCGAGCAGGATCAGCCCCTCGACGCCTCCAGCGCTGCCGTGTCGCCGACGCGTGCCGCCGAAACCGCCGCGCTCCACCGCGTCGCCCGCCGCCGCGACCGCAACGAGACCCAGCGCACCGCGCGCGTCGATGTCCGCTACAGCACCGAGGAGAAGGCGGACATCGTCGCCAAGGCCCGCTCGCTGAACATCGCCGCCGCCCACTACGTCGGCGCCGTCGTCATGGCCCACCTCAACGGGGACCTCGCCCTGCCCGGTCAGCGCACCTCGCTCGACGACTACGTCGACGAACTCACCGCCCTTCGTGGCGAGGTCGCCAAGATCGGCCACAACATCAACCAGATAGCCAAGAAGCTCAACTCCGGCGACCTCCCTCACTCCGGCGACACCGCCACCTTGGCCCAGGCCGAACGCACCCTCACCTCCGTCGGCACAGCCGTCCGCCACATCGCGGAGGCCACCAACCGGGCCGTCGCCACAAAGAGCCACCGATGATCGCCAAGATCAGCAGCGGCAAGAGCACGGCCGGCCTCATCCGCTACCTCTACGGACCAGGCCGCGCCAACGAACACACCGATCCCCACCTCGTCGCCTCCTGGGACGGCTACGCCCCCGACCCCGGCCGCGCCGACGACATCACGGCGACCAGGAAACAGCTCGTCGAGGACCTCGACCTACGCGTCAAGCAGGCTGACCGACTGGGCCGCGCCCCGAAGCAGCACGTGTGGCACTGCTCCCTCCGTGCGGCACCCGGCGACCGCATCCTCGACGACGCCGAGTGGGCGGACATCGCCCGCCGCGTCGTCACGGCCACCGGCATCGCACCGGCGGACGACCCGGACGGCTGCCGCTGGATCGCCGTACGCCATGCGCCCGATCACATCCACATCGCCGCCACGAAGGTCCGAGGCGACTTGCGCCCCGCGCGTCACTGGAACGACTACCTCACAGCCGACCGCGAACTCGTTTCCATCGAGAAGGAGTACGGGCTGCAGCAGGTCATCCGTGGCGACCGCACGGCCGCCAAACGGCCTCACCGCGCCGAACAGGAGAAGGCCGTGCGAAACGGCCAGGCCAAGGCTGCCCGCGAGCGCCTGCGCACCGTGGTCCGTACAGCGGCGGCTGCCGCCACCGACACCGACGAGTTCCTGGGTCTTCTCACCCGCACCAAGAACGTGCTCATCGAGGTCCTGTACTTCCCGTCGGGAGAACCACGCGGCTACAAGGTCGCCTTGGAGAACGACCGGAACGCCAAAGCCGAGCCGGTGTGGTTCTCCGGTTCCACCCTGGCGCCGGACCTCTCCCTCCCGAAGATTCAGAGCCGTCTCGCCGCAGTGGAGGTTCCAGCATCCGCCATCGAGGAGCGACACGGTCCGCACGCATGGCATCAAGCCACCGCAGCCACCGAGCGCATCCCCCACCACCTCGACCAGCCGGACGCCGAGGCCGCCCAGGCTCACTTGGCCGCCTTCGGCGAAGCGCTCGACGCCGTAGCTCTCACCGCGCCGCCGTCGATTCGTACCGAACTCCGCTCGGCAGCCTCAGCGTTCGAGCGGGCGACCCGTTCGCGCGTTCGTGCCGAGCACTACCACGCTCGTGCACTACGCGGCGCGGTCAAGGCGATGCTGCGTGAGCCGGCGCCCAAGGACGGAGCCACTTTGGCGATGTTCCTCGACGCCGCGCTCCTCGTCGTCATCGCCGCCGCACGCTGGCACGACCGACGACAGCATGAGCAACAGGTCGCCGCAGCCCACGAGAGCCTGCTCCACCTCCAGGCCGCATACGACCACTCGGCAGCCACGCCCCTACTGGTCCTCGGCCAACGGCGACCGCCCCAGACTCCTGCGGACCAATACGCCCGGCTGATTCGACAGGCTGCCCCTGCCCAAGCCGACCAGGTCCTCGCCGACCCTGCCGCGCAGGCACTCATCGCCGCGATGGCCGATGCAGAAGCTACGGGCCACGACCCCAAACGCCTGCTGCAGCAGGCAGCGGACGAGCGCGCTCTCGACGACGCCCGGTCTCCGGCCAGGACCCTGGCCTGGCGCGTTCACCGACTCTCGCAGAGGCCCGCTCCCAGTCAGCGAGCTCTGGCGGCACAGGCTCGCAGCACCGTTCTGCACTCCATGCCTCCGCCGACACCCGTGACAGCGACCCCACCCGCCGCTCCTACGTCTCGCTCTCGGCGGAGGTGACCGCCCTCGACATGAGGAGATCAGATCCTCTCTGACCGGAGCTGGGAGAGGACATGCGCAACCGGCAAGTCGTACTGGCCCCTGTCCTTCTCCCAGTGGGTGAGCACGCCAGCGGTGGCCTCCGCCAGGTCCGTGGGCAGGTCAGCCGCACGAAGCGCATCGGCGACCTCCTCCATCTCGGGTGCCCACCGCCAGGCCCGAGCCGCCACGCTCGGCAGGTACTCCGGATCCGACAGAATCGCGGAGACCATGACCTCCGCTTCGGCCGTCAGCTGCTCGCCGACCCCATGGGCGTCGGCGAGCGCGTGCGCGACGCCGGCGAGCGTACGAGCGGCCTTCTGGTAACTGGCAAAGGCCATCTTCAGAGCAGAAGCGGAACCGACCATGTCACCGACCCGGCACACGTGCAGGGCCGTGTCCGTGAGCAACGACGCGACCAGGTCAACAGCGGATCCGGGCCCTGCGATGTAGAAGCGCGCCGTACGCCCGCCGCCCGGCGGCTGACCGAAAACGGAACCGTCCACGACTACGGAGCCGGGGTGGATTCCCTCGGCGATCCGCTGTACGCGCTGAGGGCTGATGGCGTTCACATCGACGTACACCCCGTCGAAACCGTGCGCAGCTACCGCCGCGGCCACGTCCTCCGCCGCCTGCGGTGGGCAGACCGAGAGAACGACCGCGCTACGGGACAGAGCTTCCGCAAGCGAGTCACAGGCTGTTGCGCCGGCCTCCCTGGCGCGGCGCCGCGTCTCCGCGCTGCGCTCCTTCGGCACCCACAGCACCTCGTGTCCGCCGCCGACAAGCTCGGCGCTGACCGCCGCGCCCATGGCCCCAGGGTGCAAGACGGTCACGACGGTCACTGGCTGCCTCCGGCGGAATGTGATGAGGGGTGGCTCATCGACATGATCCTCTGCCGTGGGGCAGCACAGCGGAGGACTCGGCGCCTGGCTCGGACGAGCGCCCGGTCGCCGGTACGGCACGAGTTCTCTCTCACGCGGAGGCCGCGTCATGGGTACCGTGCAGAAGACGAACTCTGTACGGACAGGCTGGCGATCGCGCGCCGGAACGTCCGGCGGCCGGGAGGTGCCCAGATGCTGGAGGAAGCCGAGGAGATCGGCAAGCGCGCTCGCAGGGCGAGGCTGCGGTTGGGCATGCCGCAGGCCGACCTGGCAACGGCCCTGGGGAAGTCTCAGGGCTGGGTCTCGAAGATGGAGCGTGGCCTGATCGAGCTGGACCGGGTCGGGCTCCTCAACCAGGTGGCCGCCGAGCTGCACGTCCATCCGAACGACCTGATCGGGCGCCCGTACAGCAACTCCCCCGACGACAACCAGTGGCAGGTCGCCGCATCATCGATTCTGCGCGAACTGCGCCGCTACGACCTCGTCCCCGTCTTCGACGGGACTCCGCGACCCTCGTCGCAGCTGTGGCGTGAGGTGACCCGGCTGCACCGCCTACGGGACACCGCTTCCAACGTGGCGATTCTCCGGGTTCTCCCCGACCTGTTCCGCGAGGCGCGTGCCCTGGCAGAGGAGTCGGAGGGGCACGAACGGGAGGAGGCGTACGCCGTCTACGCCGTGTGCTGCAAGTTCGCGCACACAGCCGCCCATGCCCTCGGGCATCCCGAACTGGTCGCCATGGCGTGCGAGCGGGCCGCGTGGTCAGCCAGGCTGTCGGGGGACCCCGTGTTGCCCGCGGTCGCCGACTGGATGCGGGTCTGGGACATGTGGGCGACGGCTGACTGGACCGACGCCCTGACGCTCTCGGACAAGGCGATCACCTCGGTGGAGCAGGAGTACGACCGTGGCGAACCGCTGGCCGTACGAGCCTGGGGCACGCTGCAGCTGCGAGCTGCGGTCTCCGCCGCCCGAGCCGGCCGCGCCTCGGAGGCCGAGGACCGGATCGGTCACGCGAAAGCTGCTGCCGAGCGCATGGACGCGTACGTCGGAGCGCCGGTGTACGACAGGCATTCGCTGACCTTCTCCGCCGGGAACGTGCAGATCCACGCGATCAGCGTGGCTCTGGAGATGGGCAAGCAGGGCAAGGCCCTTGAGATAAACCGTCGTACCAGCCCAGATCTGGTCGGGTCGCTGCCCAACTCCCGTCAGGGGCACCACCACATGGATGTCGCGCGTGCCTGGCTGTGGGACGGGAACCGGATAAGGGCCCTGGCCGAGCTGGAGGCAGCCGAGCGGATCGCGCCCCAGCTCGTGCGGAATCATCCCATCGCCCGTTCGACGCTACGCAGCATCGTCTACGCGGAACGAGCAGTGACGCGGGAGAAGTTGCGACGCATGTCCGACCGCTTCCACCTGGACGGATAGGGGTCGTATTCCTCCGGCTCATATTCGAGGGTCGTCGTGTCCCTAACTTCAGAGCATGACGCGACAACCCTCTCCCCATCTCCCTTCGCAGGGAGTCGAGTTAGGTACGGCATCCCCCTTCGTTCCACGGCTCGGCGACCTCGCCACCGACAGTGCCCGTGAGGGTCGTGTCGGTGTCGTGGTCGCCCTCCCCGGTGAGGGCTCCGCCACGACCTACCACTTGCGTCCGCCCGGAGGCGGAACCCAGTGGTCCGCGCCCGCCGACGGGACGACGCTCAGGCCCGTGCCGGCGAAGGCCACGCACGCGACGCTGGCCGACCGGGACGCGGTCTACGACCGGAGGGCCCGGCAGGGCTCGGTCCCCGTCGAGTTCCACTTCGACGACGGCTCGACCCTTGACGGCGCACTCATCCTCACCACGGCGGAGCTGGAGCGGCTGTACGCGCAGACCAGCCGCCTCCTGGATGCGCACGAACGCGCTCTCGGCGGCACCCCGTGACCGGGGCTCGGCACCGCCGCGCCCGAAGCGCCGCATCCATCGCCCCGCGGCCCGACGGCGGGGACCGGCTCGCGCTCGTGTTCCTGACCGTCGTCGGCCTGGTCGGTCCGGCATGGGCGCTGCACGAGCAGGCCACTCCGCTTCTCGACGGAGCCGGCCACCGCCCCTCTGTCATCGCAGCGGACGCGAGCCCGCCCTCCGACCGCTAAGACCGCTCCGGCTCCAGAGCGATCCGTCTGCCGCGCAGCCACACCCTGTCAGCCATCTGGAACATCCACGCGTGATTCTTCAGGGAGGAATCGTGGACATCCCGTACATCGTCATCGACCAGCTCGTCCCCGAGCAGCAGCGAGTCTGGAACACCTACTTCGGTGACGCCGACCGGCCCCGCTACATCGAGGAGGGCATCTGGCGCCGCACCCAGGAGAAGGACACCGCCGGCCAGTCCGGCTGGGCAACCTCCGACGACGCCCGGCGGCGGATCATTCACTACCGCTACCGGTACGGCCTGGTGCCCACCACAGCGGCACCGGCCATCGGCTTGACCGACCTGTACCTCTACCACTCCACGTCCGCCCCGGCCGACGAGATCGACGCGCACCATGACGCGCTCCTGGACTCGCTCGCCGCCGGCGGTTGGAGAGAAGCACCTGGCGGCTTCTTGTGGACCCGCCGAGACCTGAAGTGCCGCATCACCGAACACGACGTCCATCCCCAGGACGCGGCTGTCGGCCGCACGCTGCCCCCTGGCTACCAGAGTCTGGACGTGCAGATCGCCTCAGTGGCCTATGCCCCTCCGCCCGCAGTCCGGCAACTCCCGTGGAACGTGCTGTCCACCGGCATCCGGCACAAAGACCGCCCAGGCACGCCGACGCGCATCCCGGACCTGTCCGTGCTGGCGGACCTGCGACCGTTCCAGGTGGAGATCGGCTGCGGTACGTCGGTGGAGGCGGGGATCCCGCCCCTGCACCGGCTCCACGAGATCTACCGGGTCACCGACCGCCAGGGGCACGAACCTCGCGAGCACCGCTTCACGCTCTCGCCGACGGCCGACACGCTCCTCCACGAGGTCCTGACTGAGCCGGAGGAGAAGGCGGCGGAGTTCGTCGAGATGTTCCGCGCCTGCTTCCTCGCCGAGCCCACCCCAGCGATGCGGGCACTCAAGGAGCTGAAGGACGTCGGCCACCTCGTCGGGCCTGTCATCACCAACAACTTCGATGTTCTCGCCGCCCGTGCCGGGCTCGACGAGTGCTTCATGCGCCGGTACGACCAGGCGGTGCCCGATGTCGAATGGGTCGACGGCGCCAAGGCCCTCCTCGTCGTTGGTCTGCATGCCGACCGACGCAAGGTGCAGGCTCGCGCCCGCGAGCGAGGCATGCAGGTCGTCTACCTCGACCCGGAGGGCTTCTGGCACGACGGCGAGTTCATGCCGTACCCGCTGGAAGGGCCCCAGGACGGAGACCTGGTGTGCCGCGCCACCGCCGCCGAAGCGCTACCTGCCCTCGTCAACGTCCTGAAGCAGCAGCGAGGTTGACCCACCTGCACGAAGAGGGTCGCGCCGGGTGCGGGCGCTAGCGTGACGCACCCAGCCGGCCCGGACTCACCGGGCAGGCGAGAACAGGGAAAGGAGCGTCGACCATGCGCGTATCCGTCATCGGCTGCGGTCACCTGGGCATCCCCCACGCCGCCGCCATGGCCGAGATCGGCCACGAGGTCATCGGCGTGGACCTGGACCAGGCCAAGATCGACCGCCTCAACACCGGCGAGTGCCCCATCTACGAGGAGGGCCTGCCGGAACTCCTGGCTACGCACACCGCGTCCGGGCGGCTGCGGTTCACCACCAGCCTCGCCGAGGCGGGCGAGTTCGCGGACGTCCACTTCCTCGCCGTGGGCACGCCGATCGACGCGGACGGCCGGAGCTACGACACCGGGCAGGTCTTCGGCGCCGCCCGCGCGCTGGCCCCGCACCTGACTCGCCCGACGGTGATCATCGGCAAGTCAACGGTCACCGTCGGCACCTCCCGCGACCTCGGCGCGCTTCTCGCCCGGCTCTCCCCGGCTGGGGAGGACGTGGAGGTCGTCTGGAACCCGGAGTTCCTGCGCGAGGGCCACGCCATCGATGACACCCTGCGCCCCGACCGGATCGTGGTCGGCGTCCCCTCGGCCCGTGCGGAGGACGTCGTACGCCAGGTGTACGCGCCGCTCCTGGCCGACGGCATCCCGCTGTTCGTCACCGACCCGGCTAC
Source organism: Streptomyces sp. NPDC057249 (assembly GCF_042669245.1). Classification (NCBI taxonomy): domain Bacteria; kingdom Bacillati; phylum Actinomycetota; class Actinomycetes; order Kitasatosporales; family Streptomycetaceae; genus Streptomyces; species Streptomyces sp. NPDC057249. The sequence goes on from NZ_JBHUXS010000001.1 coordinate 333,234, forward strand.
CGCCGAGCTGATCAAGGGCGCCGCGAACGCGTATCTCGGCATGAAGATCTCGTTCATCAACGGCGTCGCCGACATGTGTGCCGCGGCGGGGGCCGACGTCCAGCAGCTGACCGAGGCCATCGGCGTGGACCCGCGCATCGGCCGCGGTGGCCTGAACGCCGGGCCGGGTTACGGCGGCGGCTGTCTCCCCAAGGACGTCCGCGCCTTCACCGCTTCCGCCCGCACCTTGGGCGCCGCCGAGGCCGCGACCCTGCTGCGCGCGGCGGAAGAGGTCAACGAATCACGCCCCACCGCCGCGCTGAAGCTCATCGAGCAGACCCTCGGCCGCCCGGTTGACGGCGTACGCGTCACCGTCTGGGGCGCCTCCTTCAAGGCCGGCACCAATGACGTACGCGAATCCCCGGCCCTGGCGATCGCCGCGCTGATGCACCAGCGCGGCGCGACCGTCACCGTCCACGACCCGCACGCCGTGCCCAGTGCGCTGCGCCGTAACCCCGAACTCGACTACGCCGACACCCTCGACGCCTCCGTCCAGGGCACCGAACTGATCGTCCTGGCCACGGAATGGCCCCACTTCCGCGAGGCCGACCCCAAGGCCCTCGCCCCATTGGTCGCGGCCCCGGTCCTCGTCGACCTCCGCAACCTCATCGACGCCGACGCCTGGCGCATGGCCGGATGGACCGTACGCCAGCTCGGACGCCCCGCACAGGAATAACCGAACCCATCGATCGGAGGTCCGACGTGGACACCCTGTGGGACAACATCGAGAAGCTCTCCGCCGTCTGCCGAGCGGCAGGCGCCCATATCCCCGACGAGGAGCTCAAGGCCCTCCAGGTCGGCAAGGTCGCCGAGGAAGCCGGCGAGGCCATGCACGCCCTCCACGGCCTGAAGGGACTCACCACCTGCGACGACGCCCACACCTGGTCCGAGGTCCAGAACGACCTGGTCGGCGCCGTCATCGCCGCCCTCCTGGCGATGCACTACATCGACCCCACAGGCGCCCGCGCCACCTTCGATGAGATCCTCCACCGCCGAACGCGAAGGGGCCGCGAGGCCGCCACTGCGGCCTGACGGCCTCCGGACGTGGCCGTCGACCGATCCAGGTGAGCGCGGTCGACGGCCACATCAGACGCACAAGTTGCGGCAGGCACGTGCTCCCAGCGCGGTAGAACTCTCCCTACTCCATCAAGGCGCCTCGCTCCGCTCGCCGTGCGCTCCCCGGCTACGCCGGTCGCGCGGTTGGAGCGAGCATTGTGGTGGGGAGAAACTCGCTGTGGCTGGGGCGGTCGGCTCCCCGGGGCCAAGGCGATGCCTCCGGCGGGAGCCCTCAGACTCCGGGATGGGAGGGGCGCCGTTCGCGGGTGCCGGTCGGAGCATGGTGAGCGTCGTGGGCTCCCATCCCGACCAAGGCACAAGCGCCAGGAGCGCCGGGGCTCCCCCCGAAGATCACTCGAAACTGTCCCCGCGGGCAGTTGCGCGTGACTGCCCCGAAAAGTGGTCGGTTCGGCCGCTCATGCGCCGCTGCTTGAGGTCAGCCGTGGACGAACTCGTTCGTGCAAGCGTGAAGGCAACTTTGACTGGAGTAGGAGTGCTGGCACTTTACTGGTGGCATCAACGCAACTAGCTGGACGCCGCTACGAGAACTGCCTCGACTCGCTGCACACTCCAACCCCCATCCTGGCCGTCCTCGCCCCAAGCACCAGATTTGCTCGGTGCCGCCTGGGCAGTGCGCGGCCGGGGCGGGCTCTGCGAACCACAGCAACGGGCCCGCAGCCGAAAACCACACCCGGACGACCCCCAGATGTCTACTATGAAGTAAACAGGTTGAGAGGCTTAGGGGCAACGATGGAAGAATCCGCTTCGGAGGATGAATTGAACGCTCTCCGTCTTCCGCATTCTGGGGAGTGCTGGTGGTGCGGGGGCAAGGCAAATACACGCGAACACAAGTTCAAGCTAAGCGACTTGAAGAGAATGTCCATTGGAACCTCAGAGCCTCTCGTTTGGGGGGACGACAAGACGCTCGTCAACGTTCGGTCACTTAGAAAATCGGATCGCGTAAAATTCTCACCAAACCTTTGCTCGAGCTGCAATAATGCACGCAGCCAGAAATTTGACTACGCATACGACAAATTCAGCAATTACGTATGGTCGAAACGCGGAGCACTCTGGAATTCGCGCTATATGGACATGCGGGAAGTCTACGGGGAAGAATGGCAGAGCGAATCCCTTCACCTCGCCCGATACATCGTCAAGCATGCCGGGTGCAGGATCGCTGACGACGGGTTTGCAGTCCCTCAGGGATTTGGAAACTTCCTCGACGGCGGAGAATCGCTAAGCAACTTTCACGTATGCATGTTCAAGCACCCTGAAATATACAGAGCGCAGAAAAAGTTTTCGGGGCGGAACGGCGACCCTCTAGGTCTCTGGATCGGCCCCATGGCGGGCCGGATAAGCCGTCAGCAGCCAGCCCTCACGGCGTTCGGGAGCACGCTATCCGTCGGATATATAGGTTTCGCCTATCGCTGGTATATGCACATTCCGGAAACTGACCCTTTTTACAATTACCGCAAAGCGCGCATTCACCGACTCGACCGCATTCCGGAATTTTAGTTCGATTCTAAATTAGGTGCCTGGATGGAGCGCCATAGACGGCGCAGCGGCACGACTGCGGTGACCGATATACCTTCGGGTCAGAATGCCTGCGTGCCAGAACCCTGCCAATGGGTGCGGTAAACAGCGGTCACCGACAGAAGCTGGCGCCACATCGACCAAGGGATGCCCACTCGGTCTTCCCGCGTCATCGGCCCATTCGGGGCTAGATCACCGGTGATTCCCAAGCTCGGAGAGCGAGTTCGATTCTCGTCACCCGCTCCACGATTGAGGCCCTGGTCAATGACTGGGGCCTTCTTGTTTGCCGTTCAACAGCACTGGCCCGGAGCGTCACTCGCCAGAGACAGCCAGTGAGTGATCGCCCCGTTGTTTTCACCCGGAGCATACGACCGCAGGCGTCAAGGCTGGGTACCAGAGAGCCGAGGCAGCGCGTGCATACTCCAGTATGCTTAGACTCATGTCCTCAACGACTCGCATCACCGTCACGCTCCCCAGCGACCAGGTGGCGGAACTCCGCAAGCTCACGGACAACGTCTCCGGGTACGTGGCGGAAGCCGTAGCCCGCCAGATCCGGCACCAGCTCTTGGGCGACGACCTTCGCCGGCATGAAGAGGAGCACGGAGGCTTCAGCGACGAGGAGCTCGCCGAGGCCCGTGCGAAGATCTTCGGTGCCGTCGGCGCCTCCAAGGACGCGGACGCCGCGTGAGCGAGCGCGTCGAAACCGTCGTCCTGGACTCAGAAGGGCTCTCAGCCTGGATCGCGCAAGACCGCAAGCTCCTCGCGATGCTGCAGGTCTTCCACGACATGGGAGCCGACCTGGTGACCGGGGCGAACACCATCGTGGAAGTGACCCACTTCCGTAGCGACATGCCCCGTCTGAACTGGGCCCTGTCCCGCATCAAGGTGGTGCCGGTCACCGAGCAGGCGGCGAAAGCGGCGGCTGAGCTCCTCAAAGGCGCCGGGCTGCACGGGCACAAGTACGCCATCGCCGCCACCGTCGCCGAGGTCGCGCTCCGCCAGCCGAAACCCGTCGCCCTGCTGACCTCCGACAGCGACGACATGACCAAGCTCTGCAACAGCCAGGTTCGCATCATCCCTCTCTGATCAGCCCGCCCAGACCACGCGGCGCACTGCCGGCCCTCGTGCCCCATCCGTGCCCAGCAGAGCGGACAATAGCGGTCAGATACGGCTCCCAGAGACCGGAAGTCATCCACCTGCCCGTTCCGAAATAGCAGGTCAGAGCCCCTCCAACAGCGTAAGAACCGCTGATTCCCAAGCTCAGAGCGCGAGTTCGATTCTCGTCACCCGCTCCACGCAGTACCTACGAAAGCCCCAGGCCAGCGGCCGGGGGCTTCTTTGTTGCCGTAAGTCCCATCAGGCACCCCGCGCCCCCTCCGCACCCGACGTGCCCGTTGGCTTCCTCCAGCCGTCGCACCCCACGGGCATGTATGTCAACTATGATAGTTGCTATATACTTCAGCATATGGAGACGAAGACGTACACAACCATCGACCTGCGCAAGGGGATGGGCGAGATCCTGGACCGGACCCGGATCGCCGGCGAGGCCGCCGCCATCACCCGAAAGGGCAAGACGGTCGCCTACCTGGTGCCGGCCGAGTGGTTCGAGCAGATGGCCCGCGGGCGCGAGCCACACGAGGACCGACACGAGGCGGCCTGACCCACCCCCCACCAAGGAGCACGAACCATGCCCGCCCACGCACTCCACTTCGATGGTTACGAGGGGGAACCCCTGCGGTTGCCGCCCATGCCCGAACGCACGCCTCAGGCACTTCGGTTGGCGATTCAGGAACACACTCCGCACCTCCTCCCGGACTTTGAGGCGCACTGGAAGCGCGTCATCGGCGATGCCTTCAACATCACGCCCGTGCCGGCCTTCATGCGTCTGTGGTGGACGCAGTACGCCATCGCCCGGAATCCCGTCCTCGACTCGCACCTTCGCGATCTCGAAGCCCGGGCCGCCAAGTCCGAGGACCCCGAGGAGTCCATCCGGCTTCTGGAGGAGTACAGCCGCCTTCGGCACGAAGCCGCTGAGAGGAAGCCCGGAGAGTGATCGACGAACCACTCCGGCCGCCTTGGCAAATGGACTGGACGAAGCAGGCGCAGCACGACTTCCAGAACATGCCCGCCGAAGGCAGTGGCCTGGTCATGAGTGCCCGTGCAGAACTGATCACGGCCGAAGACCCGTACTTCCGGGGAATCGAGGCCGATGCCTCGCTCCCGCACTGGATGACCGTCCGACCTCTGGCCTCTACAAGCCCCGGCGGACCCCACATCGTGGACCTGGCCGGCGGACGGGGCTGGCTCATCTACACCTTCATGCGGCGCCACGCCGATCCCCAGATCGTCGTCACCGAAGCCTTCTGGGCCTGACGTCTGCCCACCGGAGCATCTGCAGCACAGGTGGTCCCGTTCCGTTTCCGTCACCCGCTCCAGCGCAGAACCTCAGACTGATGACCCGCCGCCGACGTGCCCCATCCGTGCCCAGCAGAGCGGACAACAGCGGTCAGATACGGCTCTCAGAGACACGGGCTCATCCACCTGCCCGCTGCAAAACCCCAGCTCAGGCGCCGTCTGGCAGCTCAAGAACCGTTGATTCCCAAACTCAGAGCGCGAGTTCGATTCTCGTCACCCGCTCTTGCATGAAGCCCCAGGCCAGTGACCCGGGGCTTCTTTGTTTGGGTCACCTTGGATGCGTCCGGTCGGCTTCGGTGGCCTCTCCCTGGATAATCGACGTATGGCATCACAGCCCAGCCTTTCCGATCTCCGTCGTGCCAAGTTCGCCCGGCGCATGCCCGCAGCGCTGTCCGAGCTCACCGGCCCCGAGCACGGCACGGTGAGCCTGCCGCTTCCCCTTGCGTGGTCGGGACTGACCACGTTCGACCTCGACCAGCCACGGCTGCGGATGAGCTACTACCGCATCGTCCTGGCCGAGGGCCAGCACGACGACCTGGTGCGGTACCTCAATCGCAGCCTCCTCGTCAGCCTGTGGCCAACACTGCGCACGCTGATCAGCCGTGATGTCCGTGAAGTCTGGGAACGCGCCTTCGACGAGCTGGCTCACAGTGCCCAGGCTGCTGCGTGAACCTCACCGACCTGCACCGTCGCCTGCTGGCTGATGTACTCGCCGTAGGTGGCGAATATCCTCTGGCGCTTACCGGTGGCTACGCTGTCCAGGCGCACGGCCTGGTCGATCGGCTTAGCCAGGACCTCGATGTCGCGACCGAAAATCCCCGGCGCATGGAGGACATCGCGACCGCCGTACGCATCGGCTTGGAGCACCGCGGGTGGCAGGTTAGTGCTCTGGAAACAGACCCGCTGTCCGCGCGCCTGATCGTCACCGACCCTGTCAGCCGTGAAGAGTGCGAGGTCGACATCCTTAAGGAAGCACTCTGGCGGCCCCCCGTACACACAGAGCACGGCTTGGTGCTCTCCCTCGAAGACGTCGTCGGCACCAAGGTCCGCGCACTGGCCGACCGGGGTCTCGCCAGGGACCTGATCGACGTACAGGCCGCCACGAACCGCTGGAGCCACGTCGAACTCGAAGAGCTCGGACGGCGTCACGCCCGCGACTCCTTCGACCTGAGCGAGCTCCAAGCGCGACTGAGTGGGGCCGACTGGATCGACGACACGGAATTCGCCGCCTACGGACTCGACGAACAAGCAATCATCGGGCTGCGCCAGTGGGCACAGGCATGGGCCACCGACATCGGCGAACGACTCCAAGAGCTGGAGACTCCGCACGAAGACTGATGGCAGCGTGGAAAACCGGACATGCTCAGCGAGATGCACGTCCGGCCCCCACCAGCGACCGTGCCCCATCCGTGCCCTTCAGAGCGGGCAACAGCGGTCACGTGCGGCATCCATAGACCACACCGACCTCGCACACCCCGGCCGAACCTGCGGGTCAGAACCACTTGCACGGCCCGAGAACCGTTGATGCCCAAGCTCAGAGCGCGAGTTCGATTCTCGTCACCCGCTCTTCGAAGGAGGGCCCCGGTCACCGGCCGGGGCCCTCCTTATGGCGAGCGCACGAGCGGCCTTCTGATAACTGCTCAAAGGACCGACCACGTCACCGACCCGGCGCACATGCAGGGCCGTGTCCGTGAACAACGACGCGACCAGGTCAACGGCGGAGCCGGACCCTGCGACATAGAACCGCGCCGTACGCCCCTCCCCCGGAGGCTGACCGAAGACGACGCCGTCGACAACTGCGGCGCCGGAACGGATTCCCTCGGCGATCCGCTGCACGCGCTGAGGACTCCCATCGCCTCGGCCCGAGCAGCAGGAGCGGCATGGCCGGGTCAGGCGACTGCGGTTCCTTCGAGTTCGACCATCTGACCGGGTAGCGCGAGTCGGGTGACCCCCAGCATCGTGGTCGTCGGGGCAGCGCCTGAAGCGCCCAGCCGTCCGGCGAGGGTGCCGTAATGCGGGAACAGCGCGTCCACGTCGGTGGTGTAGACGTTGAGGCGGACGAGGTTCGCCAACGACATGCCGGCCGCGGCGAGGACGGCTTCCAGGTTCTCCAGCGCGAGCCGGAGTTGCGCGGCGATGTCCCCGTCGTGCTCGGGCCTGCCCTCCTTGCTCATCGCGGTCTGTCCCGAGATGTACAGGGTCCGGGTCTCCCCGGAGACGACCTCGCCCTGGTTGAAGCCCATCTCGAGTGACCAGGCCACCGGGTTGACTGCTGTTCGTTCCATTGCCGCTCCATCCGTTGTCTCCGCGTGCACCGGCGACCGGGAAGCCACCGCCTGAACGCCCTTGATGCGCAAGCCTCTCGGGGAAACACGACACCTTGTGTCATGTTTTTGTAGAGTCGACACATGCGCGCGGACCGGCTGGTCTCCCTGGTGCTGCTGCTGCGGCAGCGGGGCCGGATGACTGCGGACGAACTGGCCGGTGAGCTGGAGGTCTCCGCCCGCACCGTGCTGCGTGACATCGAGGCGCTGTCCACCGCGGGAGTCCCCGTGTACGCCGACCGCGGTCGGCATGGCGGCTTCTCCCTGCTACCCGGCTTCCGCACCGAACTGACCGGTCTGAACCATGACGAGGCCCTCGCACTGCTCACCGCCGGATCGAGGCACGGCCAGAAGGTCTTCGGTCTCAGCGCCCCGCTCGCCTCCGCGATGCGCAAGGTCGTCGACGCGCTGCCCGAGGGTCATCGAGCCGCCCTGGACGACGCCGCCAAACGGTTCCTCGTCGAGCCCGAGACCGATATGCTCTCCCGCCGACTCGTGGCCGAGGACGTGGTGGGCGCGGTGATGAGCGAGGTCCGTGGCGCCGTGCTCACGGGTCGCAGGCTGCGGTTTCACTACGCCGCACCGGACAGGCAGCCTCGTTGGCACACCGTCGACCCGATCGGCATGGTCACCGTCCGCGACCGGACCTATCTGCTGGCCACCAAGTCCGGAGAGGACCGCACCTACCGACTGTCGCGGATGCTGGCAGCCGAAGAACTCTCCGAACCCGCTCAGCGTCCGGCGCAGGTCGATCTCGACCGCATCTGGCCCGAGCGCAGCGCACAGTTCCTCTCCGACGTCCATTTCTCTGTGACGGTCCGGGTCAGGCCCTCACGGCGAGAGGAACTGCTGAACACCGCTCGGGCTGTTCGCGCTGAGGAACCGGACGGCGAGAACTGGGTGCGCCTGGACGTGGTCTTCGAGGACCTGCGGCACGCGATCTGGGCGGTGTGGCAGCTCGACACCGATGCCGAAGTCCTCGCCCCCGACGCCCTGCGCACGGCCTTGCGCGACCGCATCGCCACCCTCGCCGCTCGATACGACGATCCGGAGTGAGAAGGGCCGTCTCGGCCGGCCCATCGGTTCTCCGCGCGGGATCGCTTACTCTTCATGCGCGGCGGCGGACTTCGGCTATGCGAGCATCACGAGTGCCGTGATGACGTGGAGACCCGCCGAGATGAGCGGGGCAGCGCCCAGCGCATTGCTGTAGTCGATCAGGTTGCGGTCGCCCGGTAGTCGATCCGGGCGCATGGGTGAAAATGCCCGGTTCAGGGCCCCTCCGGCAGCCCAGGAACCGCTGATTCCCGAGCTCGGAGCGCGAGTTCGACCTCGTCACCCGCTCCGTCGCAGAGGCCCAGGTCTGCGACCTGGGCCTCTGCCATCGTCCAGACCCGTTCAGAAACCGCGCACCACCTCTGCGCCGTGGACCCTTCTGCTGCGGGTCGCACTGCTCCTTCGCGGTAGCCCGCACCACCCGGTCCAGCCCACCGGCAACCTCCCGCTGACGCTCGTGGTCCGGGTGCCACTCGTTCGGCGCTGCTGGAGTGCCGACGCGTGCTTTTGGGTCCGTGCTCCGGTGATGGTTGCGCCTCAGGTCAGAACGCCGACGTGTAGGCGGCGAAGAAGGGCGTCTTCACCGGCGCACCGCCGGGGTCGAAGCACGCCACGTAGAGCCGGACGGAACCGCTGGTCCTGTCCCACGGCTTGTACAGGCCGCAATAGTCGGCGCTGCGGCCGTAAGCGGTGACGTGCGCGGTGTCCGACGGCACGGCCACCGACGGCATGGTGACGGTGAAGGGCGCTCCCGAGCCACTCAGGCTGTTGGTGGCTCCGCTGGAGTTGTAGTTGGTCAGGGCGGGCAGCGACCCGTTGTACCAGAGATACCCGAAGGACTTCGGCGGAAAGGCGGGCCCGTAGACCGCTCGCAGATAGGAGTAACTCAGCGTCCACTCGGTGTCGTACGATTTGTTGGACGCGTCGTAGCAGGCAACGATCACGGTCTGGCCCGCTGACCCCGGTGTCCAGTCGGACACCTTGCACCGTGCGCCCTGCCGCGGATCGACAGCGGTGACCTGGAGATCACCCGCGTAGCCGGACAGCCCGAGGGACGGAAGCCACGCCTTCCAGATGCCCGTCGAGCCCTTGCTCACCGCGTTGGTGGAGCCCGACGAGTTGTACTGGGTGAGTACGGTGCCGCTGCTGTCCGAGTTCAGGTAGCCGTACGAACCGGAGGGCGTGGCGGGCAGGCCGCTGCTGCTCGTGTAGAGGACCGTGAAGGTGGAGTTGTCCGGTGCACCGCTGGGGAGGTAGCAGTTCACGTACACGTCCTGACCGGAGCCCGCGGTTTTCCAGTCGGCGATCTGACACCAGTGGGCAACGCTGTTCACCGCGGTGGCGTGGGCGATGCCACCCGGTCCGCCGATCAGCGGGAAGTGCACCACGTACGAACCGAGGCCGATCTGGTCGACCTTGACGGGGTTGGCGGACGGTGAGGCCCAACTGCCCCACTGCCGGGAGGGGTCGGGCGCGTAGCCGGGGGGTGGCGTCGCGTTGTCGAGGTACGCGAAGCCCCAGCGGTCGGGTATGGCGGCGTGTGCCGGGCCGGCTGCGGGAAGGGCTGCGGCCAGAAGAGCGGCCACCATCCCCAGAACGAGCATCACGGCCCGGCCGGGTCTGCTCGACAGATGTGAGGTGCGGACGTGCATGGGCGTGCCTCCTGTTGACGAGGTCGGTACTGCCTGTGCGATCCGGTACTTGAGAGTGCGATTGCTGTCCACGTGCCGCGCAGGCTCGGGCTCAGCCCTCCTGCGGCTCCGCAGAACGCCTGTGCTTGCGCCCCGAAGGCGTGGCGGGTTCGAAATCCGATGCCCACTGTCCCAGAAGTACAGCCCGCCGGAACGCTGTCGGTCAGCCGTTTCGGTGCCCGCCTCACCTGCCGCCGGGCACAAGGGCTCGCGTAGTACGCAGCGCTAAACCAGCAGCTGCAGCCGCAGCCATGCCGACTGCTGTCCCCTCTCACCCCTTCCACCTCAGCTGCCTCTGCGCACACCGCAGCCGCCCCTGTCCGGAACTCGCCTGCACCTGGTCGACGACACATCGCCCGGCCATCGACCGGACAACCCGGAACGGCCCGGTAGCCAGTACTGCCGGCTGCCGAGCCGCACGGTCGAGGGTCTCCTCTCGGGGCGACGTCTCGTCCATCAGCGGCGCTCTTCTTGCTTGTTTAGCCAATTGGCGCAGCGAGACGCGAATGCCCTAGGGAACTACCCTTGACGTTCTTCATCCACAATGAACGGCGCCGGTGTCGCGGTTCGCGGACACCGTGGAGTTGTTCGGATTGGTAACCGATCCAGAAAGGCGGACACAGCGCCCACTCATCGACGTGACCGAGACCGGACCGGCATACGTGTAGTATTCGTCCCAATCATCCATGCTTCCAGCCGCCGCGCAGTAACTTCCGGCCGAGGCGGACGCCTCACAGCGAATGATGTTGATACGGATAGGCTTCTTCACGGAAGAGCCGAAATATGTATCGACAGTCACCGCACAATTGGTCCCACCATTGGCGGTGCTGTAATAGAGCTTGATTTCTCCGTACTTCGTCCCGCTCGAGGTGTTGACGTTGTACGTGTCGATCAGAGACCCACTACATCCGTAACCAGCCGCGCTTGCCGCTGGTGCGGTTACAATCCCTCCCCCGAGAACCACCACGAGAGATGCGAGAAAAACCCAGATTCTTTTCATTGTCGATCATTTCCTTTCCATGTATGGCGTCATGATCATTGACAACACAAGGCCACTTGTCAAGCCATGGTTTGACGCTTTTGCAGCACTTATCGATGATTTCTGCACCTGCGTTACGCAAACAAAGCAACGCTGCCCCAGATATCATTTTTATGATCTGAAATGGATGTTTTTCCGGCCCGCGAGCAACGCCCACAGAGCGTCCAGCAGCTCAGCGTCGAGACCGGGGTGCCAGTCGCCTGTCTCGCAGACGGGGACGCCCTTTCGCGCGGCTGGCGCACAACGCGCGCTTTGCCCGTGAGACTCGGCACTGTCGAATCGGCCGAAGAATCGGATGCCGGAACCCTTGACGCCGGAATCCCGGAACAATGGCGAACTCTTCGTCGCTGCCGATGGACTGATGAACCGCCGTCGCGATGAGTCCGAGGAGTTGGATACGCTTCTCCATCACGTCTGCGTCCGCTCTCCCGGCTCCTGGGGTCTGCTCTACGCACGGTCCCCCGTCATGGCCCGGGGGCGGCTGCACGTGCGCCTGGAGCCGTTCCTTTCGCCGGTCCAGCCGGTTATCGAGGACTGGCACCGATTCGACGCGGACGGCGCGTTCTCGTCGGCCTGGTTGGCCGATGGTCCCAAGTCCCTTGTTCCGGTGCCTGCCGGCTCGTGTCTGGACGCGGCTCTGGTCCGACGTGTCACCGAAGGCTGCCGGATGGGAGGGGCGGACGCCGTACTGGTGCAGGCGGGCGGGTCCGGAACCGCCAGCACCGCCTGGCGGCCGGTTGCGCCGGGCGCAGCGGCATCGGAACTGGTCGGGGTCTGTCCTCTCGTCGTCCTCGCCGCGTCGGACCGGCAGGGTGCGGTCTTGTTCTCCCGTCCCGGATACGCGCTGGTGGCGGGAACCGCAGGGTTTCTCGAGGGCGCTGTCCCGGAAGGGGTGGACGGAGGGCGAGCCCGGTTCGGGCGGTATGCCCGTGTCGTGGGCAAGTGGTGGCCGGAGGTCATGGGCATCGCGCGGTCGTTCTCCGCCCGACACATCTCCTGGGCCCGTGCGCGGGACGTTCCCGCCGGAACCGGCGTCGCTCGACAGGTGCATCTGATGCGGGGGCTCACCACGGGGTCCATCGGTGGAGCGGACTTCGCGCGCGGCTGGCCGGCCGCCCGCCGCACATCCCAGAACGACGGTGAGAGGCTGCGCGACCCGCTCCGCACCGCCCTCGATGCGGTGTTCTCACTGCTGGAGGACTACTCCATCGACCCGGATCTCAAGAGCCCCGGTGATCTGTCTGATCGGGAACTGACGGATGCGGTACGGGAGATCGTGGAGCGCACCGAGGGATTCTGATCCGTTCCAGCACGATGGGGTGGCATCGGCTCGGGTCTCAGCCCCGCAGGGTGGCGATGGCCTTCTCGATGCGCCGTTGGCGGGTTTCGGGCTTCTTCGCGCTCTCGATGGCGCGTACGTGCTCGCGCTTGCGGCTGTGGGTGAGGTCGTCGTACGCGGCGCGGGCGGCCGGGTCGTCGTCCAGGGCCCGGGCGAAGTCCGGGGGCTCGACGACGACGCGCGGCTCGGTGTCGAGCTCCAGGTCGACCTCGACCTCCTCGCCGATCTCGACACCGGCGGCCTTCCGGTTGGCGTGGCTGAGACCGAGCAGGTGGCGGCCGCGCAGGAGGGCGACCCGGCTCTTCCAGGTATGCCCGTTGAGCGTGATGGTCACCGGAGGCCGCGCGCCTCCGCCGAGCGCCGCTACCACCTCGGGCGGAACTTCCAGGCCCCGCATGGGCTCAGGTGGCTCGACGTGTGAACGGAACTTCATGGTGCTCCTCCTGTTGTACGGCCGGTCGTCCTGCCGGTTCACCGCGGTTCCGGTCCGCCCGGTTCCGCGGTGAGCCGCTCCCGCTGCCCCGCACCGGGACCATCGCCGAGTCCCGGGCGGCCGCGCCACGCGCCACGCCGTCCTGGGCGGCGGCCGGGCGGGAGGGCGGGGCTACTCGGCGTAGGGCTACTCGGCGTAGGGCTGATCGGTTCCCTGGGCGCTGTAGCCGAGGCTCCAGATGTAGCCGTCCGGGTCGGCGAAGGTGCCGCCGTACCCGCCCCACGGCAGCGCGCCGGCTGGCTTGAGGACCGTGGCCCCGGCCTGCCGGGCCTCCGCCATGATCTCGTCCACCCGCGTCTCGCTGCGCACGACGTAGGTCAGCACCAGTCCGCTGAAGCCGCTGCCTTCCTGGTCCGTGCCCACTTGCTCGGCCAGGCCCTCGCGGCTGTAGAAACCGACCGGCGACGCGCCGTCCGACGCGAAGAACACCGAGACGCCGAAGTCGCTCTGGATCTTCCAGCCGAGCCCTTCGGTGTAGAACCGCTTGGCCCGGTCCATGTCCCGGACACCGAGAAGGATCGAGCTGACGTGTGCCTTCATGTCTTACTCCTTGGGTTGCAGATGCCAGAGGGGAGAGGGCAGATGTACCGGGGGCGGTTCGGGGACGCGCTACGCGGCGGACTCCCAGGCGAACCCGTCCGGGTCGGTGAAGGCGTCGGCGGTGCTGCCGAGGACGAGGCGGTGCGAGCCGGTGCCGTCGACGGGTACGCCGAGGTCCTTCGCCAGGGCGCGGCGCTTGTACAACGCGAGCTTGACGGAGCCGGCCGGGCCGGCGGCGAACTCGGCGTACTTGCCGCCGAAGCTCTTGGCCGCGGTCAGGCCCCGGCCGACGTAGAACTGCTTGGTGGCCTTCACGTCCTCGACGCCGATCAGCAGGACGATCTGGTCGATCTCGCGGGTGTCCGGGCCGGTGTCCTTCTTCTCCGAGGTCGCGATCTTCCAGATCGTCCCGTCGGGGGCCTGGACGACGCCGCTGTAGCCCCACAGCGACTTCGCGGCGGGCTTCAGGACGGTGGCGCCGGCGTCGACGGCGGCGCCGAGGAAGCCGTCGACGATGGCCGGGCGGGACACCGTGAGCGCGAGGGTGAAGCCGCGGAATCCGGTGGAGTGGGCCTCGGACGCCCTCAGGGTGACGTACGTGTCCACGCCGAACGCGCTGTAGAAGCGGCGAGCGGCATCGAGGTCGGCCACCTCGAGGGTGACGGATGCGAGGGACGTGACGGCTGCGGTGGAAGCGGTGGTTGCCATGTCCCTCACGCTAGGGGCCGGGCCGCGGCCGGGGCTTCTCGATTCCTGACCGGACGTGCGAGCCGCTTCGCCGCGCGGGCCGGCCGGCGTTCGAACCCCCGGGTGGGAGACCCGGGGGTTCGAGGGGGTCGGGCGGCGCGCACCGTGACCGCGCGGCCGGGAGCGCTCAGGCGGCCTCCGCCTCAGTGGGCCGTCGTAGCCGGTTCCCGGTCCTCCGCGCCCGGTTCCGTCCCCGTGGCGTCGGGGGTGGTCGCCCCGATCGCCGGGACCTGCCGCAGCAGCGTCATCACCAGGACCGCCGTCACGACGATGAGAGCCGCACTCACGACGGCCGCCGTCTGGAGCCCGGTGGTGAACGCGTCCTTCGCCGTGGCCAGCAGCGAGGCACCGTCCGGGAGGCGTTCGGCGGCGGCGATCGCGGCGCCCACGGTGTCCTTGGCCTCGGCGGGTGCGTCGTCGGGGATCTCTCCGCGGTAGGCCGCGACCGCGAGCGTGCCGGTGACCGCGATGCCCAGGGCGAGGCCCAGGTCGTACGCGGTCTGGCCGGTCGCCGCGGCGGCACCCGCCTTCTCCGCGGGCGCGGCGCCGACCGCCAGGGCCGTGCCGAGGACGCTGATCGGGGCGACGCCGAACATGATCACGGTCAGGCCCAGTGAAGCGGTCAGGACGCCGTCGTACGAAGCGATCGCCACGTAGCCGGTGAGGGAGAGCAGCAGGCCGCCGGCCAGGACGTACGCCGGACGGAACCGGTGGGCGAGGACCGGGGTGAGCTGGGAGCCGGCGATCAGCCCCCCGGCTCCCGGCAACAGCCACAGTCCGGCCTCCAGCGGCGACTGTCCGGCCACGGCCTGCAGATACTGCGGAACGAGATACTCGACGCCGTTCAGGGCCGTCATCCCCACCAGCAGGGTGAGCAGCGCCCCCGTGAAGGCCCGGTCGCGGAAGAGCCGCAGGTCCAGCAGCGGTGTGGCGAGCCGGTTCTGCCGGCGTACGAACGCGGCGGTGCCGACCGTCCCGGCCGCGAGGGCGGCGGCGGGCTGCCAGGCGGAGGCGCCCGAGGCCAGGCTCTTGACGGCGTACACCAAGGGCAGGACGGCCAGCAGGAACAGGGCGACGCTCACCAGGTCGAGCCGTCCAGGGGCCGGGTCACGGTACTCGGGCAGCAGCGCGCGGGCCGTGACCAGTGCGAGCAGCATGACGGGTACGCCCATGAGGAAGACCGATCCCCACCACCAGCTCGCCAGCATCACGCCGCCGATGACCGGTCCGACGGCCAGGCCGGCCGAGAGCGCGGTCACCCACATCGCGATGGCCCTCGCGCGCTGACGCGGGTCGGTGAACATGTGGCTGATCAGGGCGAGCGTGGACGGAAGCACGGCCGAGCCGGCGATGCCGAGAAGCGCGCGGGCCGTGATCAGCACCTCCGGGTTCGGGGCGTACGCGGCGAGCAGCGAAGCCACGACGAAGCCGGCCGAGCCGGCCATCAGGAGCTTGCGACGGCCGATGCGGTCGCCGAGCGTGCCCATGATCACCAGGGTTCCGGCGGTCAGGAACCCGTAGATGTCGGTGATCCAGAGGAGTTGGGCGCCGCTGGGCCGCAGATCGGCGGTGAGGTGGGGCGTGGCCAGCCACAGTACGCCCAGGTCGGCGGTCATCAGGGTCACGGGGAGCAGCAGGACGGCCAGCCCGAGCCACTGCCGGGCACCTGCGCTTTCGGACGTTCGGGATGCGGTGTCGAAGGTCATGGGAGGACTCTGCGAGACGGTGTTTCGGGTCCGGCTCGGACGGTGTTGCGGTGGTGTTCGGGAGGGCGCGCGCGGTGCGTTCGCGGGGGGGTGCGGGGTGGCTGGGCGGTGCGGGTCGGTGGCCCGTCGGGGGCTGAGCGCGGGCCTCGGTCGGCTGGGGCACTCGCTCCCCCACGCCCCGCAGGGCACCTGCGCCTGCGCGTCCCGCCCCACGCCCGCGAGCGGGGGCGCGGGAACGACGAACACCGCAGCCACCCGGTGGGGACCGGGTGGCTGCGGTGTCTGACGGAGAGGTCAGGGCCTGCTGGGCCGATCGCGTCGGCCGAGTGCGCGGAACGGGTTCTCCGGTCGAGTCGGCCGGCCGCCCCGCGCCCGTCAGCGCGGCGGCAGGCGCGTGGTCAGGGCCTCGCCCGCTGCCGCGAGTACCGCTCGTACCCGTGCCGGGCGCTGCGCTCGTGGGACGCCGGACAGTTGGGTGGCGTGCAGCAGGTGCACCGACGCGTCGGCGATTCCGCAGAATTCGGAGACGCCGACCCGTAGTTGGACGTCCATCGCGGCGTCGAGTCCGGCCTTCGCGTACTCCGGTTCGGAGCCGCCCGCGAGGCCCAGCCAGAGCATTCGCTTCCCGGCGAGCCGGGGTCTGCTGCGGCCGTACGCGAACCCGTAGTTCCACACCCGGTCGATCCAGCCCTTCAGGACGGCCGGCGGTGCGAACCACCACACCGGGAAGACGACGAGGATGTCGTCCGCGGCGGCGATGCGGTCCATGTGGGCGTGGACTTCCGGTGAGTACTTCTTCTCCCGGTCCTCCCAGTCCGGTTCGTCGGCGGGGGTCAGCCGGGGGTCGAAGTCCTCGGCGTACAGGTCGAGCACGTCGACCGTGCCCTCCGCCTCCTCGATGCGCGCCCGCAGATGGGCGGCCACCTGGGCGGTCAGCGAATCGGGCCGGGGGTGGGCCAGGACCAGCAGGGTGTGGGGCATGGGTGTCTCCGATCTTCTCCCGTGGCCGGGTGGGTGGTCAGACGCCGAGGCCGGAGCCTCCGCTCACGTCGATGTTCTGGCCGGTCACCCAGCGGGCGTCGTCGGAGGCGAGGAAGGAGACGACGTCGGCGACATCGGCGGGCCGGCCGACCCGGTTGAAGACGGAGAAGCCGGCGGCGTGCGCCTTGGCGGCCGGGTCGGCCATCCAGGGGTGGATATCGGTCTCGATGGTGCCCGGGGAGACGGCGTTGACGGTGATGCCCCGCGAGCCGAGGGTCTGTGCCAGGGTGAGGGTCAGCACCTCGACGGCGCCCTTGGAGGCGGCGTAGGAGGTCATGCCGGGGAAGGCGACCTTGGTGACGCCGGAGGACACGTTGATGATCCGGCCCCCGTCGCGCAGGCGTTCCAGGCCCTTCTGGATGATGAAGAAGGGGGCCTTGGCATTGACCGCGAAGACCTGGTCGTAGTCGGCCTCGGAGACCTCGTGGATCCGGCCGGGTCCGGCGATGCCCGCGTTGTTGACCAAGATGTCGAGGCCGTCCGCGTGCGCGTCGAACGCCCGCCACAGCGCCTCCGCGTCACCGGGGACGCCCAGTTCGGTGCGGATCGCGAACGCGGTGCCGCCGGCGGCCTCGATGGTGGCCACGGTCTCCTTGGCGGCCGCCTCGTTGCTCGCGTAGTGGACGCCGACACGGGCTCCTTCGGAGGCCAGGCGCAGGGCGATGGCACGGCCGATGCCGCGGCTGGCGCCGGTGACGAGAGCGGTGGAGCCGGTGAGCTTGCTCATGGTGGGTTCCCTTCGGCGGAGTCGGTGACTCGTTGGTGTCGGGGACCACCGTCGGACGCGGTGCTTCGGATCGGGTTCGGGTGGTGTTACGGCCTTGTTCGGGGCGGAGTCGGCGGCGGAGTTCCCGGCGCAGCCACGACGGATTCCGCGGCGGAAACACCGCTGAACCGCGGCGGGTTACCGTGGCCCCATGCGATTCGGGGTGCTGGGGGAGACGGCCGTCTGGACCGATGCCGGGAAGCCCGTCCGCGTTCCGGAACTCAAGGTGCGGGCCCTGCTCGCGTCCCTGCTCGTCGCGCCGGGGCGGCCCGTGGCCGTGCACCGGCTCATCGACGACCTGTGGGGCGACGAGCCGCCCGGCAACCCGGCCAGGGCGCTTCAGGCCAAGGTCTCCCAGCTGCGCCGGGTCCTGGAGGAGGCCGAGCCGGGCGGGCGCGGGCTGGTGGTGTCCCGGGCCCCCGGCTACCAGCTGACCGTGACGGACGGGGCCCTCGACGCGGACCGGTTCGCCGGGCTGGCGGCCCGGGCGAGGTCCGAGCGGGACGCGCGCGCACGGGCCGGGCTCCTCGCCGACGCGCTCGCCCTGTGGCGGGGACCCGCGTTCGCGGACTTCTCCGAGGAAACGTTCACCCGGGCCGCTGCGAACCGGCTGGAGGAGGACCGGCTGACCGTCCTGGAGGACCACGCCGAGGCCCGGCTCGACAGCGGTGAACACGCCGGACTCGCCGGGGAACTGGCGGAGTTGGTCGAGCGGCACCCCCTGCGGGAACGGCTGCGGTCGGTGCAGTTGCGGGCGCTGTACCGGTCCGGGCGGCAGAGCGAGGCGCTCGCCGGGTACGAAGAGCTGCGCAGCCGGCTCGCGGAGGAGCTCGGTCTCGACACGAGCCCCGAACTGGCCGCACTGCACCAGGCGATGCTCCGGCAGGACCCGGCCCTGGGCGCCGTCCGACAGGCAACCGCGCCCGCCCCCGCCAGGACGAACATCCTCGCCCCGTTCAGCGGCCTGATCGGCCGGGAAGGCGAGGTCGCCGACCTCCGTGGACTCCTCGGCACCCGGCGGCTGGTCACCCTCACCGGCCCCGGCGGCGTCGGCAAGAGCCGGCTCGCCGTCGCCGTCGCCGAGCAGCTGCGGGGCGGCTTCCCGGACGGGGAGTGGCTGGTCGAACTCGCCGGCTCCGGTGGTGACCTGGCCGACGTCGTCGCCGCCGCCATGAAGCTGCGGGACGACGGGATCTGGGGCGTACGCCCCGAGGGGGAGCGGCGGCTCGACGCGGCGGACCGGCTCGCCGAGGTGCTGCGGGACAAGCGGATGCTGCTCGTCCTCGACAACTGCGAGCATGTGATCGACGAGGCCGCGGCGCTGGCGGAACTGCTGCTGCGGTCGGCCCACGGGCTGGTCCTGCTGACGACCAGTCAGGAGCCCTTGGCGCTCGCCGGGGAGACCCTGTGGGCCGTGCCGCCGCTCGCCCCGCGGGACGCGGTCGACCTGTTCACGGCACGGGCCGCAGCCGCCTCCCCCGGCTTCGCGCTCGGCCCGCACAACGCGGAGGCCGTCGGCGCCGTCTGCCGTCGGCTGGACGGCATTCCGCTGGCTCTGGAGCTGGCCGCGACCCGGGTGCGGGCGCTCGGTGTGCACCGGCTGCTGGAACGGCTGGACGACCGGTTCCGGCTGCTCAGCGCCGGACAGCGGGGTGCGCCCGCCCGGCAGCAGACGCTGCGCGCGGTGATCGACTGGAGCTGGGAGTTGCTGAGCGAGCCCGAGCGGGCCGTGCTGCGGCGGCTCGCCGTGGCCGCCGAGGGGTGCACGCTGGAGGCGGCCGAGGAGGTGTGCGCGGGCGACGGGGTCGACGCCGCAGACGTACCGAATCTGCTGGTGAGGCTGGTGGACCGGTCACTCGTGGCCGCCGCCGAGGCGGCCGAGGGCCCCCGGTACCGGCTGCTGGAGTCCGTCTCCGCGTACGGTGCCGAGCGGATGCGGGACGCGGGCGAGACGGAGCCGGTACGCAGGCGGCACCTCGCGTACTTCACGGCCCTGGCCGAGACCGCGGAGCCGGAACTGCGCGGACACGGGCAGGGTGCGTGGCTGGCGCGGCTGGACACCGAGAGCGCCAATCTGCGTGCGGCCCTGGACGGCGCGGTCGAGCGGCGTGAGACGGAACCCGCGCTCCGACTCGTCCACGCGCTCTCCTGGTACTGGGTCCTGCGCGGCCGGCTCGGCGAGGCCCGGCGCTCGCTGACCTCGGCGCTCGCGCTGCCCGGCGGTGACCCGGCGCTGCGGGCGAAGGCCGGCGCGTGGCGGACCGGCATCGCCATCCTGACCGGTGACGGGACGGACCGTACGGCCCGGATCGAGGCGGCCCTCGAGGCGTGCGAGCAGGTCGGTGACCCGGCGGGGACGGCGTGGGCGCGGTGGTTCCTGGCGCACGCGCTGTGCGTGACGGGCGATCTCCCGAAGGGCGAGGCGCTCACCGAGGCGGCGCTGGACGGCTTCCGGGTGAGCGGTGAACGCTGGGGCGAGGCGGCGGCGCTGGCGGACCGGTCCGTCCAGCGGCTGCTGCGGGGCGACCTGGCCGGTGCGCGGGAGGACGCGGAGCGCAGCAAGGATCTCTTCGGGGACGTCGGGGACGCGTGCGGCCGGTTGTGGTCGGTGTATCCGCTGGCGTCCGTGGCCGAGATCCACGGCGACTACGCGCGCTCGGCCCGGCTCCGGCAGGCCGGGCTGGACGACGCCGAGAAGTTCGGCCTCTCCACCCAGGCCGCGGACCTGCTGTCCGGGCTCGGGCGGACGGCGCTGCTGACCGGCGACCTCGGCAGGGCGCGGGAGTACCACGAGCGGTCCCGGCGCCTCGCCGCCGAACTGGGTTTCCGCGCGGGCGAGATCAACGCGGAGCTGGGGCTCGGTCTCGGCGCCCGCCGCGAGGGGCTCCTCGACGAGGCGGAGGCCCGGATGCGTACGGTCCTGGAGTGGCATCGCCAGGTCGGCCTCGACGGGGCGAACGCGCTGATCCTGGCCGAGCTGGGCTTCATCGCGGAGCTGCGCGGCGACGCGCGGAGCGCATCGGCCCTCCATGAGGAGGGGTACGAGACCGCCCGCGCCACCGACGACCCCCGGGCCGTCGCCCTGGCACTGGAGGGCCTCGCCGCCGCCCAAGCCCTGGCGGACCGCCCCGGGACCGCGGCGCTCCTCCTCGGCGCCGCGTCCGCCGCGCGCGCGGCCACGGGCGCACCCCTTCCGGCCGCGGAACGACTGGACGTGGACCGCACCACGGCCGCGGCGACCGCCGCGCTGGGGGCGGCGGCCTTCGCGGACGCCTTCGCGAAGGGGGAGGCGCTGTCGCCGGAGGCGGCCCACGCGCGGGCCCGGGAGTCGGGGCGAGTGCGTCGGGCCGACTGCGGCCCACAGCAACTCCCTTGATCCACAAGGCGGATGGGGTTATGGTCTACGGCAACATCGCGTGTCGGTCACCGGCTGGGTGAGGCATGGAGGTGTCGGGACATGCCTTCGGAGGCATTCCTTGTCAGTCGAGTTGAATCACACGATCGTCCACGCCCGGAACAACCGGGAATCCGCAGAGTTCTTCGCGAACCTGCTCAACCTCGAGATCACCGCCGAGTGGGGCCCCTTCATCGCGGTCGGTCTGGGTAACGGCGTCACGCTGGACTTCGCCACCGTTCCGGTGGACAGCATCACGCCGCAGCACTACGCCTTCCTGATCTCCGAGGAGGAGTTCGACGCGGCGTACGCGCAGATCAGCGAGCGCGGCATCGAGCACTACGCCGACCCCCAGCGGAAGCAGCCGGGCACGGTCAATCACAACGACGGTGGTCGCGGCGTGTACTTCATGGACCCGGCGGGTCACGCCATGGAGCTCATCACCATGCCGTACGGCGGCTGGGCCTCGTAACCGCCCGTACGGAGGACCGCGCCCCCGTGCGGGGCGCGGTCCTCGGCCGGTGCCCGTGGCACGGCCCCGTCAGACACCCCTCAACCAGCATCAGCACTGGCCGCGTGCCCGCAGGCCGGAAGGGAACCACCATGAAGTACGCACTCGTGATCTTCGAGACGGACGAGTCGCGCCGCCGCATCCAGGCCGACCGGGTCGCCTACCGCAAGGAGTACGAAGGGTGGATCGGCACGCTGGCGGCGGCCGGGAAGCTCGTCGGCGGCGACGCCCTGGAGACCGAGCACACGCGCCCCGCGACGGTGCGCACGGCGGCCGACGGGACGTCGACGGTCACCGACGGCCCCGCGCACACCGGTGAGGAGACCCTCGGCGGCTGGTTCGTGGTCGACGTGGCCGACCGCGAGGAGGCCGTCGAACTGGCCAGGAGCCTCCCCACCCCGGAGACCGTCGAGATCCGCCCGATCCTCGAATCCGCCTGACCGACACCGCGCGGTCCTCGGCCGAGGAGCGCTCCGTGACAGCCGGAGCCGTCGCACCGCCGGGGCCGGACGGCCGTGGGGCCGTGCCCCGGCGGGCGCGGTGCGTCAGCTCCGGGAGTCGTCGTCCGTCTGCCCGGCGCTCCCGGCCGCCTGCGTCTTCTCGCGCATCTTGCGCACCAGCTCCGCCTTGCGGTCGGCGGCGCCCTGGCGGTCGAGGTTGCGGTGCGGTCCGTTGTTCTGCCGTTCGGCGCGGGACAGCTTCTTGCGCTGGCCGCCGCCCTGGCCCACGGGGTTGTTGATGTTCTTGCTGTCGGTCACGGGTTCTCCCGGTGCTCTGGTGAAGTGATCTACGGATTCACGGTGGGGGACGGGGGCGGCGACGAGGCACGTCGGCCGGGCCCGTCGCACTCTCACCCGTAAACCGGTGCCTGGAAGAACATGCCGAAGACGTTACCCGGTCCGGTCGGCCCCGTACGCCATGCCTTTCGCCGCCCCGGGCGCCGCCGGCCCTCGGCGGCGCATGCCCGGGCGGCGGCGGTGTGACCGGCCCGGGTGAACGTGCTCCCGGTGCGGCGGTCGGGCTGCTTCGTTTCCGGGAAACGTTCCGCCCGGGGTCATGGAATACCTCTTCTGGCCGTCTCAGAATTTAGCGATCCGCGCCGGGAAGGTTTTTGCCGCGCCATGTGCGGGAAAATGCTGGACGCACATAATCACTCCCGGCGTGCTACTGTCGGAGTCAGTTGCAGTTTTGGTACCCAAAAACTTCAGGCGCCTCGGGCCGGCCGCAAGCCGCAGAGGGGCGCTTCGTATTTCCGGTCATTTCCGGGCAGGGCATCATCGCGGCGACACGGGGTCCGCAAAGTGCGGATTCCGGTGTACTGCCCAAAGGAGATTGACATGGCTACTGGCACCGTGAAGTGGTTCAACGCGGAAAAGGGTTTCGGCTTCATCGAGCAGGACGGTGGCGGCGCTGACGTGTTCGCCCACTTCTCGAACATCGCCGCCCAGGGCTTCCGCGAGCTGCAGGAGGGCCAGAAGGTGTCCTTCGACATCGCGCAGGGCCAGAAGGGCCCGACGGCCGAGAACATCGTTTCCGCCTGACGCTGAAGCGTACGTGCAGCTGGGGCCCGCATCCTTCGGGGTGCGGGCCCCAGCTGCTTGCTTTTCCAGAATTCCTCTCGCGCCCCACTCTCATTCTCGCCGACGCCGCCACGGATTTTTCGCAGGCCGCGTTCGCATGCCATTCGGTCCGTGCCTGTGATTCCCGCGCCGCTTTTTCGCTGCGGAATTCCTTGATGCGTGCCGTATCGAGGAAGGTTCGCCATGAACCCCACGCGCACGAACAGCCGGTCCTCCCGTACCGCCCTCCGCGGTGACGGCCGTGGGGGCCACCCCACCGCCGGGCCGATCCGCGCCCGCCGCTCCGGCCCGTCCGCCCCGGACCGCTCGGGCGGGCGGCGGCCCGCCCCCGTGCGGGGTGAGTTCGCCCTGCCCCGGACGGTCACCCCGGCGCTGCCCGCGGTCGAGGTGTTCAGCGGTCTCGACCTGCCGCGGAGCCTGCTGTCCGCGCTCACCGCGCAGGGCCTGACCACGCCGTTCCCGATCCAGGGGGCGACGCTGCCGAACTCCCTGGCGGGCCGTGACGTCCTGGGCCGCGGGCGGACCGGCTCCGGCAAGACGCTCGCCTTCGGCCTGGCCCTGCTGGCCCGCACCGCCGGTCAGCGCGCCGAGCCGCGTCAGCCGCTGGCGCTGGTCCTGGTTCCCACCCGGGAGCTCGCTCAGCAGGTCACCGACGCCCTCGCCCCGTACGCCCGGGCCGCGAAGCTGCGGATGGCCACGGTCGTCGGCGGGATGTCGATCGGCCGCCAGGCGCAGGCGCTGCGGGGCGGTACGGAGGTCGTCGTGGCCACCCCCGGCCGCCTCAAGGACCTGATCGAGCGCGGTGACTGCCGGCTGGACCGGGTCGCGATCACCGTCCTGGACGAGGCCGACCAGATGACCGACATGGGATTCATGCCGCAGGTCACCGCCCTCCTGGACCAGGTCCGGCCCGAGGGCCAGCGCATGCTCTTCTCCGCGACTCTGGACCGCAACGTCGACCGTCTGGTCCGGCGGTACCTCACCGACCCCGTCGTCCACTCGGTGGACCCGTCCCAGGGGGCGGTCACCACCATGGAGCACCACGTCCTGCACGTGCACGGAGCCGACAAGCACCGGCTGACGACGGAGATCGCGGCGCGCGAGGGCCGGGTGATCATGTTCCTGGACACCAAGCACGCGGTGGACCGCCTCACCCGGCACCTCCTCGCCAGCGGGGTCCGTGCCGCCGCGCTGCACGGCGGCAAGTCACAGCCGCAGCGCACCCGCACCCTCGCCCAGTTCAAGACCGGGGACGTCTCGGTCCTGGTGGCGACGAACGTCGCGGCGCGGGGCATCCACGTCGACCACCTGGACCTGGTCGTCAACGTCGATCCGCCGGCCGACCACAAGGACTACCTGCACCGGGGCGGGCGCACCGCCCGGGCCGGCGAGTCCGGCCGCGTCGTCACCCTCGTCACCAGCGACCAGCGCCGCGAGATGACCCGCCTCATGGCGGCCGCCGGCATCGTGCCCCGGACCACCCAGGTCCGCTCCGGCGAGGCGGCGCTCAGCCGGATCACCGGCGCCCGGACCCCCTCCGGCGTCCCGGTGACGATCACGGCGCCGGTGCCCGAGCGGCGCAAGCGCGGCACGTCCCCCGGCGGCCGGCGCAACCCGGGCACGGCGGTCCGGCGCGGGGGCGGGCGACAGTCCGTCACGAACGCGGCGGCCTGAGCAGCGCGCGATCCGAAGGCCCGCCCATCTCCGCAGGAGGCATGTTGTGACATCGGACCAGGACCAGCCCGACCCCTCGTACATCGACCCCGTCGCCGCGGCGGTGCTCGACGCCATGGACGCCGCCGGGCCACAGGTCTGCGACGACATGACGGTGGAGGTGGCCCTCTCCGTCATGGCCAGTGCCCGGACCGGCCGGCTGAGGGTCTGCGACAACGACGGCCTGCCCACCGGCCTGGTCACCCTGGCCCGGCTCTCCGTCGTCCGCGACGGCCCCGGCTACTCGGACCGGGTCCAGCTGCGCGACATCCTCGGCGAGCGGGGGACGCACGCTCCGGCGGGCGGGCAGACCACGTACCGGCGGCCGTCCGCCCTCGTCCGGGCCCTCTGAAGCGTCTCCCCGCAACCGTCCCCTTCTCCCTGTGAGGCACCGTGCGCTGTGTCATCGCCCGTTTCCCGTTCGAGCTCACCAGGAGCGGCGTCCTGGACTCCATGAAGGGCGTCAAACCCGAGGAGGTCGTCGGCGACTCCGTGACCGTCGGCCGCCGCGCCTACCCCGTCAAGCAGGTCGGTGAGGTCGTCACCCGCCAGGACCGCCGCGACTTCAGCGCCGGCGAAGTCCTCCGGGCGATGACCAGGCTCGGCTTCACCTGCCGCAGCGTCCCCCGGCCCGCCGCGACGGCCCCGGCCGTCAGCCCGCTCCAGCACGCCTCCGCGATGCTCGGCGGCCCGCCGGCCGTCTGACGGCAGGAAGCGAACCCGGGAAGGGCCCGACCGCCACGTGCCGGTCGGGCCCTTCCCGCGTGGCGGTGGGTCCCCGCGCGCGAGGTCAGCTCTCGGAGTAGGTGAAGTCGCCCATGGTCCAGGCGCTGACATCCGCGATCGCGACGCGGTACATCCCGCCCGTCTCCGGAATCCCCACCGTGCCCTGGAGAATCCGCGCCATGTGGAAGTGCAGGTACTCGGGCGGCCCCTCCCTCAGGGGCGTAGCGGTGAACACGGCGGAGAACTCGCCCAGCCGGGCCGAGTCCGTCAGGACCTCCGACACCCTTTGCCGCCACACGGCTTCGGGCGCCAGCCGGCCGGTGATGACAGCGCCACCGGCGACCACGGTCAGAGACATCTGGTTGCTGTGCTCGGACTCCACCCGCGTGGCGACGTCAACGAGCAGCTCGTCAGGCTTCGACATGAGAGCCGATCTTATGCGCGAGTCGCCCCGCCGTTCCCTGGCCGGTCGTCCTCCCGGGAGTCCGGCTCACCCTTCCCGGGGGCCGGCGTGACCGCGGAGCCTCGGCTGGCCGGTGGGGCCCTGCTCAGCCGATGCCCTCGGCAGGGTCGATTACCTCATTGGAGGGAAGCTGAAAATCTATGCTGGCCGGCGTAGACATTGCATGCCAGCGCGGTTAAGGTTTTTCTTGTACCCAGAGAGAAAGTGATCCCCGGCAGAGACGGACTGCCGGTGCTGGACGTAGTCGCAGGACGGGTAAGCAGTTGTTCACCGCAAGAGGAACGGAGGAGCCGCGCCATCAGGATCGCCCGGGGGGCGGCCTTCGGCCCGCCCGGGTACCGCAGGACATCGACAGTGAGGTGGTCTCCGGTCAAGCAACCGCGATCCCCGCACCTCCGACAGCAGCCGGGTCGGAGACGCGGATACAGAAGGCCGGTGCCGTGTTCGGGCCGGCAGGTGGTGTAGTAGTTCCTTCGGGGCCTTGGTGCCAGGTGGCGCCAAGGCCCCTCAACGCGTTCCACAAGAGAGGTGCAAGTGACAGCAGACGACTCGTACGGCCGTCTTGACGACGACGACTACCCCGCCTACACGATGGGCCGGGCCGCCGAGATGCTCGGCACGAGCCAAGGCTTCCTCCGCGCCATCGGCGAAGCCCGTCTGATCACCCCGCTGCGTTCGGAAGGCGGCCACCGCCGCTACTCCCGCTACCAGCTGCGCATCGCCGCCCGCGCCCGCGAACTGGTCGACCAGGGCACGCCCATCGAGGCCGCCTGCCGCATCGTCGTCCTGGAAGACCAGCTGGAAGAGGCGCAGCGCATCAACGCCGAGTACCGCCGCGCGGCGGAGGCGAAGGAAGCGCCGCCCGAGGACTGAGGCGGCGGGCCGCACAGACCCACGTCGAGGGCGCCCCGGCCGGGACCCCGTGGCTGAGGGCGGGCGCGGGCCGCGTCGTCACCTCGCGTCCATGCACAGCAGCCTGACGGCACACGCGCGGTGCCTGTACGGGGACGAGTACCGGCCCGCCCCCCGTGCGCGGTGGAACACCGCGAGCACTACTTCGTTCCAGCCGACGCCCGGCTGACGTCCCCTCATGACCCGTACAGGCCGACGGCGTTCGTATCTGGTCATGATCACACAAGGCGTTTAGCCTACGGACATGGTGTTCAAGCGCCTGCGGCGCATAGGCGGGGGCGGCTCTGTGCCGCTGGAGGTCGACACTCAGGTGGCGGCCGGTTTCGTACGGCCCGGCGGGCTGCTGGAGGGTGAGATCCTTCTGCGCGCCCTCGATCGCGGTGCCGAGGTGCGCGGCGTCGAGCTGAAGCTGTTCGCCGAGGTGAGGCCCTCCTACGAGGGAGGCGACACCCAGGAGACCATCTGCTGGCCCAGCGCCTCCGCGTACTTCACGCTGGCCGAGGGCGAGGAGCGCCGGGTGCCCTTCGAGCACCGGCTTCCCTGGGACGTCCCGGTGACCGAGGTCTCCGGACAGGCCGTCGGTGCCGTCCTCGGGCTCAGCACGAAGGTGCGGATCGGGGAGGACGAGGCCGTCGGCGACCACGACCTCGTCCACGTCGCCGCGCTCCCCCTGCACGAGGCGGTCTTCGACGCGTTCGCCGCCGAGGGGTACCTGTGCGACGCCTGCGAGGTCACGGACGACCGCATCCCCACGGTGGAGTACGGGCTGTATCTGACGCAGACCTTCCTGCTCGCCGACCGCGTCGGCACCGGGGGCCGGCCGGCCCGGCTGGAGCTGAGCTTCGTCACCAACCGGGTCGGCTGCGAGATCTATCTGCGCCGGGCGGCGCCCGCCCAGGACGACTGGGAGGACAAGCCGCCGGCCGGCAGCTGGGTCGCGGCCCACCACGACCTCGGGCGCGTGGACTTCGCGGCCGAGGCCCGGACGTGGATCGACCTGGTCACGAAGATGCCCGCCTCCTGACGAGTCGCGGACGGAAGGCGACCTACGGGCACTTCTCCTCGAACTTCACCGCTGTGATCTCCACCGGCTGCCCGTTCAGCTTCGTGCCCGGTGCCGGCACCTGGGTGCAGACCTTCCAGTTGCTCTCCAGCAGTACCATGCGGCCTTCGGCGGCGTCTTTCACCGTGAACGAGGTCCCGGAGTCGAACGCGTCGCGCGCGGTGTTCACCGACGTGCCCGCGAGGTCCGGCATCCGGCCGCCCGCCGCCTTCATGGGCTCCCGGTCCTCGGCCGGGCAGCTCTCCTCGGTCTTCACGGCGCCGAAGTCCAGCTCGGTGGTGGTGGGCACCGACTTGCCCGCCGCCACGTTCTGGGAGCAGACCTTCCAGTTCCGGTCGAGCAGTTGCATCCGGTCCCGGCCCGCGCTGTCGTGCGAGGTCAGCGCGTAGAAGCCCTTGGCCTGGGCCGCGTCCTGGGCGGACTGGAGGCCCATGCCGACGAAGTCGGGCACGGAGACCTTCGCGCCGGAGTCGTCATCGGCCGGCCGGGTCGTGGCCTTCGGCGCGGGCGGCTCGGCGACGGCCTTCGGCGACGCCGTCACGGTGACCGTCGCGCGGGGTGCGGGCGTGGCGCGGCCGGCGTTCTCCGTCCCGGTGCCGTCGGCGCCCGCGCTCCCCGCGACGGCTCCGGCGACGAACAGGCCGACGGCCGCCGGGACGAGGACGCGCTTGCGGGCCCAGGCCGGCAGGCCCGAGGCCGGTCCGGCCGGCTTCTCCGGGGCGGGGCCCCAGGGTTGTTGGGTGCTGTTGTTCCAGTTCATTCGTCCCCCCAAGGTGCGATTGGTGGAGGCATGACCGTATACGCGCGCTCCGACGCAAGGGGAGGCAGGGGCTCCGTAAGTGATGCATTCGTGACGGTCCATGAGCCTCTACGATCAGGGCCCTGTCGATCAGTGAGGTGAGCCGCAGTGCCCATGCCGCGTATCGGGGTCGTCATCGTGACCATGGGGACCCGCCCCCGGGAACTGGAGGCGTTGCTCGCGTCCGTGGCGAAGCAGGACGTCCCGGCCGCCCGCGTGGTGCTGGTGGGCAACGCGACCTCGCTGGACGACGTCGCGACCGATGTCGTCGGCGCGGCGGGCGTCCCCGGCGCGACCACGGTCACCAAGGTGCCGCTCACGGAGAATCTGGGCTGCCCCGGCGGCCGGAACGTCGGCCTTGAGCTGCTGCGCGACGCGGACGAGGTCGATGTGGTGGTCGAACTGGACGACGACGGGCTGCTCATCGCGACGGACGTGTTCCGCGAGGTGGGGCGGCTGTTCGCCGAGGACCCGGGGCTGGGGATCATCGGGTTCCGGGTCGCCGACGAGCACGGCAGGACCGAGCGGCGGTGGGTGCCCCGGCTGCGGGCGGGTGATCCGATGCGCGGGGGCCCGGTGACGGCGTTCCTGGGCGGCGGTCACGCGTTCTCGATGGCGATGCTCCGGCAGATCGGGCTGTGGCCCGGGGAGTTCTTCTTCGGCCACGAGGAGTCGGACCTCGCCTGGCGGGCGCTGGACGGCGGGTGGGAGATCCGCTACGTGCCGACGCTCGTCCTCCAGCATCCCCGGACGTCACCGGCCCGGCACGCCGTCTACTACCGGTTCACCGCGCGGAACCGGGTGTGGCTGGCGCGCAGACGGCTCCCGGCGCCGCTGATCCCGGTCTATCTCGGCGTGTGGATCACGCTGGCCATGCTGCGGATGCGCTCGGTGACCGGGCTGAAGGCGTGGTGGGGCGGGTTCGCCGAGGGGGTCGGGGGGCCGGCCGGGGAGCGGGCGCCGATGCGCTGGCGGACGGTGTGGCGGATGACCCGGCTGGGACGCCCGCCGGTTCTGTGAGCCGGACGGACGGTGCGCTCCGGACCGGCCGCCGCCGCTCCGGAGCGCACCGCACGGTCAGCCCGTGGTGCAGGAGACCGACGGCCAGGTCCAGGTGCCGTTGGTCTGGATGGTGACGCCGAAGTTGTTGCCGCTGCCGTTGGGCCTGGCGGTCAGCACTTGGGCGCTCGGGTAACTCGCGCTGATGTTCCAGGTGGAGAGGACCTTCTCCGGGGACGGGACGTTCATCGTCACGGTCCAGTTGCTGGAGCCGGAGACCGCCACGTTCAGGTTGTAGCGGTCGCCCCACTTCTCACCGGCGGAGAGGGTCGCGGTGCAGCCGTTGCTGCCGCCGCCCGGGGTGCCGCCGCCGTTGTCACCGCCGCCGGACGAGCTGCCCAGCGTGATGCTGGAGCTGCCGCTGCTCTGGTAGCCCTCGGTGGCCATGATCATGTAGTTGAAGCTGCCGAGGTTCATCCCGTGCTGGGCCCAGGCGTCGAAGTGGTTGCCGGTGGTGATGGTGCCCCCGGTCCGCTTGGACTGGCGGACGCTCCAGTACTGCTTGAACGTCTTGTTGCCCTCGATCGAGGGGGCGTTGGTCCGCGTCGTCTCGTAGATGTCGTACGTGCCGCCGTCGCTGGTGACCGTGCCCTTGAAGCTGCCGGTGGGCCGGTAGGTGCCCCAGTTGTCGACGATGTAGTACTCGACCAGCGGGTTCTGCGACCAGCCGTACAGGGCCAGATAGGCGTTGCCCGAGGGGTTGAACGAGCCGGAGTAGGTCACGGTGCGGCGGCCGCCCGTGCTCCAGCCCTTGCCCGCGACGAAGTTTCCGGTGTTGCGCCACGACGTCCCGTAACTGCCGCCGGAGCCCAGGTTCATGGAGACGGTGCCCTGGCTGTCGGTCCAGAACGAGTAGTAGTAGCCGTTGTTGTTCCCCGTCTGGTTCGAGGTGACGGTCGTGTCGGCGGTGGCCGTGCCGGGGAGGGCGATGGCCGCGACGACCGCGATCACCAGGGCGAAGGCGCTGCGGATGAACAGCCGTACCGGGCTGGGGGGTCTGGTGCGGCTCGTCGGATGTGCGGGGGCTGCGTGCATGGGGGATGTCCTCCTGGTCCCGTGAGCAGGTGGGCGCCGGCGGGGGCCTGCCGACGGCGCTCAGTGTTGGACCGCCCCCTGGGGGTGTCAATAGTTTCGGCATGAGTTGCGAAAGCTTCGACTGCCCCTTGAGACAAGGGAGTTGAAAGTAACCCCAGGTCATTCGATACCTCCTCGCCAGTAGCCGGGCAGAAATTCGAGCGGAAGCGAGCCGTCCTCTGATCTCTCACGCCATCCATTTCGAAAGTTTCGAAGCGTCGGGAGCGCCCTTCCGGTGCCGCCCTCTAAGGTGTGCCGGGTGGTCATCGGTGAGGGTGTACGGGCGGACACGGACAGTTCCAGCCGGGCGCCGGGGCGGCCGCCCCGGTGGCGGGTCCACCGTGTGCCGCTGATCTCCGTCGCGGCCGTGCTGCCGCTGTACGCCGTGTGGGCCGCCGTCCTGGCCACCGGCGCCGGCGACCTCGCCGCGCAGCTCGCCTGGGCCGGGTTCACCGCGCGCCACCCGGGATCGGCGTACAACCTGTCCTGGTACGGGGGGACGCACACCGCCAACTACAGCGTCTTCTCCTCGTACGTCATGGCCTTCGCCGGCGTCCGCACGGTCTCCGTCGTGTCGGGGCTCGCCGCCACCTGGCTGCTGGCCCGCGTCTTCGTCCGTACGGGCATGCACCGCCCGCTCCCGCCCGCGCTGCTCGGCGCGTTCGCCCTGTGGTGCAACGTGGCGTCGGGGCGTACGACCTTCGCGCTCGGCGTGGCCGTCGGGCTCGTCGCCTGCCGGTACGCCCACCGGCCCGTGGTGGCCGCTGCCGCCGGGGCGCTCGCCACCATGGCGAGCCCGGTGGCCGGGCTCTTCCTCGTCGTGGTGGGTGCGGCGTACCTGCTCGACCGGCGGTGGCGCACCGGCGCGGTCCTGATGGTCCCGTTCTTCGGGGTCGTCGGCGCGACGACACTGCTGTTCCCGTTCCGGGGCGAACAGCCCATGCACGCCGACCGGGTGTGGATGCCGGTCCTCGTCTGCGCGGTGCTGGCGTTCGCGGCGCCCCGGACGCGGGAGTGGCGGCTGACGCGGTACGGGGCCGTGGTGTACGCGGTCGGCGTGGTGCTGACGTTCCTCGTCGCGTCCCCGATCGGCACGAACGTCGAGCGGCTGCTCGGCCTGGTCGCCGTGCCCGTGCTGTGCGCGGCGGTCCTCGACACGGTCCGGGCCGGGGCGCGGGTGCGCACCGGGTTCCTGGCCGCCGTCCTCGTGCTCTCCGGGCTCTGGCTCGTCGACAAGACCGTGGACGACCTGCGTGTCTCCACCCCCGTGCCGGCCTGGGCGTCCCGCACCGAGGGCGTCGTCGCCGCGCTCGACCGGCTGGGCGCCGACCGGGTCCGCGTCGAGGTCGTCCCCGCGCGCAACCACCGCGAGGCCGCCGTCCTCGCCCCGCACGTCAACATGGCCCGGGGCTGGAACCGCCAGCTGGACGTCGAGCGCGGGCGCCTCTTCTACGAGGGCGAGCTCACCCCGGACCGCTACCGGGCCTGGCTCGACCGCTGGGCCGTGGGCCTCGTCGTCCTGCACCACGGACGCCCCGACGGGCCGGCCGAGGCCGAAGCCGCCCTGGTCAGGGGCGGGTTGCCGTGGCTGGACGAGGTGTGGGAGGACGACGGGTGGACGGTCTACCGGGTCCGGGAAGCCACCCCGCTCGCGCCCCCGCCCGCCACGGTCACCGGTGGCGGCGACGCGGATCTGGTCCTGCGCGTGGAGCGGGCCGGCTCGGTGACCGTACGGGTGGCGTACTCGCCGTGGCTCCGGGTGCGGGGGCCGGGCGGGGCGTGTCTGGCGCAGGACGGCGAGTGGACGCGGCTGACCGTGCGGAAGGCGGGGACGTACCGGCTGCACTCGGCGTACGGGCTCGCCCGCTTCACGAAGGGCGGCTGCTGACACCGGGCGGTCCGCGAGCCCTCGGGACGGGCCCGCGCCGGCGCCGCCCCGGTGAGATCCCGGCAACACCCGGGCAATGAAATACGGCGGAAACACACGGGGTCCCTCGCCGAAACGCGAGCCGGTCACGCTCGCAGTCGCTCCCACCGCTCCCCGCCCCGAGGAGGGACTCCCCCGTGACCCCCGTGACCGTGGCCGCAGCCGGTCTGGACACCGGCGACACCGCCTGGCTGCTCGCCGCCACCGCACTCGTTCTGCTGATGACGCCCGGGCTCGCGCTGTTCTACGGCGGCATGGTCCGCACGAAGAGCGTCCTCAACATGCTGATGATGAGCTTCGTCTCGATCGCCCTGGTCACCGTGGTCTGGCTGGTCGCGGGCTATGCGCTGGCCTTCGGCGACGACGCGTCCGGCGGGCTGGTGGGGAACCTGGACCACCTGGGCCTGGCGGACATCGGGCCGGACGCGCTGACGGGCGGGGTGCCGACCCTGCTGTTCACCACCTTCCAGCTCACCTTCGCGATCATCACGGCCGCGCTGATCAGCGGTGCGGTGGCGGACCGTACGAAGTTCGCCACGTGGCTCGTCTTCGTACCGGTGTGGACGCTGCTCGTATACGCGCCCGTCGCGCACTGGGTCTGGGGGCCCGGCGGCTGGATCAAGGAGGCGCTGGGCGCCCTGGACTTCGCCGGCGGGCTCGTGGTGGAGATCGCGTCCGGCGCGTCCGGGCTGGCGCTGGCGCTCGTGGTGGGACCGCGCATCGGGTTCCGGAAGGACGCGATGCGCCCGCACAACCTGCCGATGGTGATGCTCGGCGCCGGGCTCCTCTGGTTCGGCTGGCTCGGCTTCAACGGAGGCTCCGCGCTCGCCGCGAACGGGCTCGCCGCCGCCTCGATGCTCAACACGGTCGTCGCGGGCTGCACCGGACTGCTCGGCTGGCTCTTCGTGGAGCAGCGCCGCGACGGACACCCCACCACCTTCGGCGCGGCCTCGGGGGCGGTCGCCGGGCTGGTCGCGATCACCCCGGCCTGCGGCACGGTCTCCCTGGTGGGCGGCGCGGTGGTGGGGCTCGCGGCCGGTGCCGTCTGCTCGTACGCGGTCGCGTGGAAGTTCCGCTTCGGCTACGACGACGCGCTCGACGTCGTCGGGGTGCACTTCGCCGGGGGCGTCGTCGGCACCCTGCTGATCGGCCTGTTCGCGACCGCCACGATGACCGGCGGCCCGGAGGGCCTGCTGTACGGGGGCGGGGCGGCCCTGCTCCTGAAGCAGGCGGTGGCCGTGGTCGCGGTGGCGGCGTACACCTTCCTCGTGACATACGCGATCGGCAAGGCGATCGACCGGCTGATGGGCCTGCGGGCCAGTGCGGAGGAGGAGGTCACGGGCCTCGACCAGACGCTGCACGCGGAGAGCGCCTACGATCACGGCGCGCTGGGTCACGCGGCCCCGCAGTCGGCGCTCCCGAGGGACAGGAAGACCGCTCCATGAAGCTCATCACCGCCGTCATACGCCCGCACCGCCTGGACGAGGTGAAGACCGCGCTCCGGGAGGCCGGAGTCCAGGGGCTGACCGTCACCGAGGCCGGTGGTTACGGCCGCCAGCACGGGCACACCGAGGTGTACCGGGGTGCCGAGTACCGCGTGGACCTGGTGCCCAAGATCCGCGTCGAGGCGGTCGTGGACGACGCGGACGAGGAGGCCGCCGTCGACGCGGTCCTCCGGGCCGCCCGGACCGACCGCATCGGCGACGGGAAGGTGTGGGTCCAGCGGGTGGAGACGGTGATCCGGGTCCGCACCGGCGAGCGGGGGCCGGACGCGCTGTAGGACCCCCTCGGGCGTCAACGGCGTTTCAGCAGGCCCGCGTCCAGGGCCACCACCACCGCGCGCGTGCGGTCGTTGACGTCCAGCTTGGCGAAGACGCGCAGGAGATGGGTCTTCACCGTCGCCTCGCCGATGAACAGCCGGCGGCCGATCTCTGCGTTCGACAGGCCGTCCGCGACCGCTTCGAGCACGTCCGCCTCGCGGGCGGTCAGGGCGACCGGGGCGGGCCGCCGCATCCTGGCGACCAGGCGCTGGGCGACGCGCGGGGCGAGGACCGTCTCGCCGCGTGAGGCCGCGTGGATGGCGTCCACCAGCTGTTCGCGGGTGGCGTCCTTGAGCAGATAGCCGGTGGCGCCCGCCTCCACGCCGCGTTCGATGTCCGCGTCGGTGTCGTACGTGGTGAGGATCAGCACCCGGGTCGGGGCGGGGCCCGCGACGATCTCCGTGGTGGCGCCGACGCCGTCGAGGACCGGCATGCGCAGGTCGAGCAGGGCGACGTCCGGGCGGAGGCGTTCGACCAGGACGACCGCCTCGCGGCCGTCGCTCGCCTCGCCGACGATGTCGAGCGTCGGCTCGGAGCCGAGCAGGGCGACCAGTCCCGCCCGCATCACGGTGTGGTCGTCGGCCAGGATGATGCGCAGGGGCGCGGGGGTGGGCGTCATGGCACCTGGGGCCTCTCGTGCAGCGGGATGGTGGCGAGGACGCGGGTGCCGTCGCCGAGCGAGCTGGTGACCGTGAGCCCGCCGCCGAACTCCGCGAGGCGCCGGCGCATGCCGTCCAGGCCGAAGCCCCGGGAGTCCGCCACGACGAAGCCGCGCCCGTCGTCGGTGATCTCCAGCTCGGCGCCGCCGGGGTGGGCGGTGAGGACGACGCCCACGGTGGTGGCGGCGGCGTGTTTCCGTATGTTGGCCAGGGACTCCTGGGTGCAGCGGAGCAGGGCGACCCGGGTCGGCTGGTCGCAGTCGATGTCCGCGAGTTCGGCGGTGACCGTGAGGCCGGTGTCCTCGGTGAAGCGGTCCAGGGTGCGGCGGAGCGTCGCGGCGACGGAGCCCGCGGCGACCCCGCTGCTGGGGGCGGACCCGACGAGGACCCGGGCCTCGGCCAGGTTCTCCCGGGCCGTCTGCTCGATGGACTGCAGCTGCTGGGCGCTGCGCGCCGGGTCCGCGGTGAGCTGGGACCTGGCCGCCTCGGCGAGCACGATGATCGACGCGAAGCCCTGGGCGAGGGTGTCGTGGATCTCCCGGGCGAGGCGTTCGCGCTCCTCGGCCGCGCCCTGGCGCCGCTGGCTCTCTGCCAGTTCGAGCTGAGTGCTCTGCAACTCGGCGCGGAGGGCGGCCCGTTCGTCGCGCTGGGCCAGGGCCCTCGGGGTGAGCAGGGCCATCAGGACGGCGGCGGCCCAGACGGGGAGCGAGGAGAGGGTGTTGTGGAGGAAGACCTCCGGCTGCCCGCCCTCCCGCAGGCTCCCGCCGACCGTGATCCCCAGCGCGCCGAGCCCCGCGAAGAGGACGGCGCCCCGGGGGCTGTCCACGAAGACGATGAACTGGGCGAGCACCACGGTGTAGAGGGCGCCGAACCCGTCACCCAGCCAGGCGAGGAGCCCGAGCCCCACGACGAGCACCGACAGATAGCCGTACGGGCCCGGCACCCGGCTCCGGGGGCGCAGCCGCACCCGGGCGTAGCAGGCGGCGATGAGGCCCGTCAGCG
Source organism: Streptomyces sp. NPDC057249 (assembly GCF_042669245.1). Lineage (NCBI taxonomy): Bacteria > Bacillati > Actinomycetota > Actinomycetes > Kitasatosporales > Streptomycetaceae > Streptomyces > Streptomyces sp. NPDC057249. The sequence continues at coordinate 369,718 of NZ_JBHUXS010000001.1, forward strand.
CCAGGATGCCGAGCTTCCGGTCCCCGGGCGACCCGCCCGCCATCGTGACCAGCGTGACCAGGGCGACGAGGCCCCAGGACAGGGCCTCCCAGCCGTGGAGCACCCAGATCCAGAGCGGGTCACCGCGTCGGGGCCGTTGAAGCATGCCGGTCAGCCTACGGGGAGGGCGGGGGCGGCCTCGGGGGCGGCTGCGGGGTGACGCTTCCGGGGCCAGGCGCGCTCGCCGAGGAGCAGCAGGAGCGACGGGAGGACCATCATCCGGATCACCACGGCGTCCAGGAGGACGGCGACCGCGAGGCAGAAGCCCATCTGCTTCATCTCCGTGAGGTGCAGGAAGACGAAGGCCGCGAAGATCGTGACCATGACGAGGGCGGCGCTCGTGACGACCTTCGCCGAGCGGGCGATGCCTTCGAGGACGGCTTCCCGGGCGGTCATCCCGTGGTCCATGGCTTCCTTGATGCGGCTGACGACGAAGACCTGGTAGTCCATCGAGAGGCCGAAGAGCAGCACGAAGAGGAAGAGCGGTACGCGGGAGGCGATGGCGCCGAGCGAGTCGAAGTCCAGCAGCCCTTCGGCCCAGGTGCCCTGGAAGACCAGGACGAGCGCGCCGAGTGCGGCGGCGGCCGAGAGCAGGTTGAGGACGACGCCGATCAGGCCGATGACCGCCGAGCGGAAGGCGACCGCGGTGGTGACGAAGGTGAACAGCAGCAGGAAGCCGATCACCAGCGGCAGCTTGCCGCGTTCGTGGTGCACGTAGTCCTGCCCGCGTGCCACGTCACCGCTGACCGCCGTGTCGGCGCCGGCCAGCCGGCCGACGGTGGCGGGGATGTAGCGGTCGCGGAGGTGGTCCAGGGACGCGATGGCCTCGTCGGAGGGCGCGGGGTGCGGCACGGCCAGTTCGAGCACGGTGACGCGGCCGTCGGCGGAGGTCCGCAGGACGGGCTTCCCGGTCCGGGCGAAGAGCGGGTCGGCCTGGGCGCGCCGCCCGAGTTCGGTCAGCGCCGCCCTGGCCTCGGCCGCCCGGCCGGGGCTCGTACGGGTCACCACCTCGTGTTTGACGAGGAGTTCGGGGTACGCCGCGGTGAGCCGGTCGTACACCTGCATGGCGGGGATCGAGCGGGAGAAGGTGTCCTTGCCGGGGTCGACGAGCTTGAGGCCCAGGGCGGGTGCGGCGACGGCGAGCATGACCAGGACGGACGCGCACAGGGTGGCCGCGGGGTGGCGCTGAGCGGGGCGCAGCAGGGCGGCGAACATCCGGCCGTTCTCGGGCTTCGGGCGCTTGGCGGTGATCGGCGCCCCGCGCTTGGCCCGTCGGGCGGCCCGGTTCGCGGCGCGGCGTTCCGCGCGGTGGCCCAGCTTGACCAGGAGGGCGGGGAGCACGGTCAGCGAGCTGAGCACGGCCACGGCGACGACGAGGATCGTGCCGGTGGCCAGCGAGGAGAAGATGACGTCCGTGGCGAGGTAGAGGGTCGCGGTGCAGACGATGACCGCGAGCCCGGAGACCACCACGGCCCGGCCGGCGGTCGCCGACGCGAGTTCCACCAGTGCCTCGGGGCCGAGCCGGCCGCCCGCACGGGCCCGTTCCTCGCGTTCGCGCTTGAGGTAGAAGAGGGTGTAGTCGACGCCGACCGCGAGGCCCATGAGCAGCAGCATGTTGGTGCCGACGCCCGGGTCGGGCAGCAGGTGCGAGGCCAGCATGGACAGGCCCATGGCCGCGGCGATCGAGGAGAGCGCGAGGAGCAGCGGCACCCCGGCCATGACCACCGAGCCGAAGACGGCCAGCAGGATGACGAGCGTGACCGGCAGGGAGAGCCGTTCGGAGAGCGCGAGGTCGTCGCCGCGCTGGTCGTTGACGCCCTTGCTGATGGCCGGCGAGCCGGTCTCCTCCACGACGAGCTCCGGGTGGGCGCCGGCCACCTCGGCGGTCTCGGCGAGGAGCGGGACGACGTTCTTCTTGCCGTCCAGCTCGGGGCCCTCCATGACGACGCTCACCCGCAGGGCGGTGCCGTCCTCCGAGGGGACGGGTGCCTCCACTGCGCGTACCTCGTCCAGGGAGCGCATGCGCTCGGTGAGTTCGCGGGCCGCCTGGTCCGCCCGGGCGGTGTCCAGCGGGCCGGAGGCGGAGCGGATGAGGATGTGTTCGGTGGGCCGGCGCTGGAGGCCGCCGTCGGTGGCCATCGACTCGGCGTGACCGGCCTCGCCGACCCAGAAGTCCTTCGTGGTGGCCGCGTTGGAGCCCGCCGCGATGCCGGCGCCGAGGCAGAGGAGGACGAAGAGGAACCATCCGGTGATCGCGCGCCAGGGGTGCCGGGCGCTCCACCGGGCCAGGTGTACGGGTCGAAGTCTCATGTCCTCCATGCTGTTTCGGAGGGGGGTGCGCCCGGCAGCCTCGACCGGTGGAACGGGGGGTCCACCGGTCGGTGGACCCGCGCCGGTCCGGTGTCAGAGCCGGGCGCCGAGGCGCGTCTTCGCCTCCGGCCACTCCTCCGCGAGCAGCGAGAAGTACACCGTGTCGCGCCAACTGCCGTCCGGGCGGCGGCGATGGCGGCGCAGGACGCCCTCGTGGCGGGCGCCGAGGCGGGCGATGGCCCGCTGGGAGCGGTCGTTGAGGTGGTCGGTCTTCAGCTGGACGCGGCCCATGCCCAGGTCCTCGAAGGCGTGGGTGAGCAGGAGGAGCTTGGTCTCCGTGTTGACGGCGGTCCGCCAGTGGGCGCGGCCGTACCAGGTCCAGCCGATCTCCAGGCGCTCGTTCGCCACGTCGATGTCCATGTACGTCGTCCAGCCGACGGCCCGCCCGGTCTCCCGGTGGATCACGGCGAAGGGGAGGTACGCCGGGTCGGCGAGGAGGGCGGTCAGGGTGGCCCCCAGCTCCTCCGGGGTGCGGGGCGTGGGACCGCCCAGCCAGCGCCACACCTCGTCGTCGTCCCCGCCGGCGGCGAACAGGTCGTCCAGATGGGCGGGGGTGAGCGGTTCGACGCGGACGTGGCGGCCGGTCAGGGTCACGGGGAGGGGACGCGTGGCGGTCATGCCCGTCACCCTACCGGCGTACGCACTAGCGTCAAGTCAGTTATGCACTAGTGCGTATTACCGGCGTCCTCCGTGTCCGCCCGGCCCTCGCGCCCGGCCGCCGCGCGCATGGCCGCCGCCATCGACCTGATCTCCGGCAGCTCGTCGTACAGCGCCTGGCCGGGGCAGCGCGTCTGGTACGTGTCGCGGTGGCCGGAGATGACGTTCAGCACGGCCACCTCGCCCTCGGGGTACCGGCTCGCGTCGTTGGTCGACCGCAGCCGCACCTTGCCGCGCGGGTCCTCGCCCGGCCGCAGCTTCCACGCCGCGAGGGTCGCCAGGGCCCGTACGACGGGGGCCGGGACCTTCTCGCCGTCGCGGTAGTCGCCGAGCACCGCGATGCCCACGCTGTCGGCGTTGAAGCCCGTGGTGTGGGCGCCGCGCACCGAGCGCGTGATGCCGCCGGCCCGGCCCTCGTAGATCGTCCCGCACCGGTCGACCAGGAAGTTGTAGCCGATGTCGTCCCAGCCCCGGCCCTTGATGTGGGCCTCCTCGACGTTCCGGATCAGCTCCGGGGCCTCCGCGCAGTCGTAGTCGCTGGTCTCGCCGGTGTGGTGGACGAAGACGGCGCGGACGGCGCCCGTGTAGGCGGCACGCTCCCGGACGATGGACTCGTCCGCGTGCCAGGCCGCCCGGCTGACGATCACCGGCTGCGGCGCGGCGACCGCCCGGGTGCGGGCGGCGGTGGGCGGCGGCTCGGCCAGGACGTGGGGCACCGGGGCGTCCCGCGGCACCAGGAGAGCCAACGGGAGGACCGCGGCACCCAGCCATATTCGGTGGGGCCACATGGCTCCACCCTGCGGCCATCCCGCCCGGCCCGCAGATGAGGTGGCCGATCGGGTGAAACCGCCCCGGACGGGGAATAGCCCGGCCGCGCCCGGGTCGGCCCGCACCGGCGATATCCTGGGGGCAGCGGGCCGGTGACGGCCCCGCGCGGCGATGGGGCCCGCCGTACCCGAACCGCGGACGCGTGACGCGCCGCCAACGGTCCCTACTTGCGCAGACGCGCGCCCGCGCCCGGCGGGCGCCCCGGCAGGTAGGAGACGCATGCCCGGCACCTTCGCGAAGAACCCGCAGACCGCCGTCGTCGCCGTGGTCGCGCTCGGCGGCGCGACCGGCGCCTCCGCGCGCTACGGCGCCTCGCTGCTCTGGCCCACCGCGGCCGGCGGCTTCCCCTGGACGACCCTCGTCGTCAATGTGACCGGCTGCGCGGTCATCGGCGTGTTCATGGTGGTGATCAGCGAGGTGTGGGCGGCGCACCGGCTGGTCCGGCCGTTCTTCGGGACCGGGGTCCTCGGCGGGTTCACCACCTTCTCGACCTACGCGGTGGACGTCGAACAGCTCGTGTCGAAGGACCAAGCCGGCACCGGACTGGTCTATCTCGGAGTGACACTGCTCGCGGCCCTCGCGGCGGTGTGGAGCGCGGTGTGGCTGACGCGCCGCGCACTGGCGTGGAGGCAGGCATGACGACACCCGTGACCGAACCGGGGCTGCGGCTGACCGTGCTGGTCGGCGAGTCCGACAGCTGGCGCCACCGGCCCGTCTACACGGAGATCGTGCACCGGGCGCACGCCGCCGGTCTGGCCGGCGCCAGCGTCTTCCGGGGCATCGAGGGCTTCGGCGCCTCCTCGGTGGTCCACACCCAGCGGCTGCTCTCGCTGAGCGAGGACCTGCCGGTCGCCGTGGTGATCGTGGACGCGGAGGAGGCGGTACGGGCGTTCCTGCCGGAGATCGCCGAGCTGACCGGCGCTTGCCCGGTGACGCTGGACGCCTGCGAGATCGTCCGGAGCCCCGGGATACGGGGGGACCAGGAGTGAACTGGCTGCTCGTGATCGCCGGCGCGGCGGTCGGCGCCCCGCTGCGCTATCTGACCGACCGGGCGGTGCAGTCCCGCCACGACAGCGTCTTCCCGTGGGGCACGTTCGCCGTCAACATGACCGGCTGCCTGATCCTGGGCACGCTGACCGGCGCGGTGGCGGCCGGGGCGGCCTCCTCGCACCTTCAGCTGCTGCTCGGGACCGGGCTGTGCGGGGCGCTGACCACGTACTCCACGTTCAGCTACGAGACGCTGCGGCTCGCGGAGGACGGGGCCCGGTTCTACGCGGCGGCCAACGTCGTGGTGAGCGTCGTCGTGGGCCTCGGCGCGGCCTTCGCCGGCGTCACGCTCGCCGAGGCGCTCTGGGCCTGACCCGGCGCTCGGAGGGCGGCGCGGTGATGGTGACGGGGACGCCGGAGGGTGCCTGCGCGCCGGTGATGCGGCTCAGCTCCTCCCCGCCCGAGCGGACCTCCGCGATCCGCGGGGTGATGCCCGCGTCGGCCATCAGCCGGGTCATGTCGCGGCGCTGGCTGGGCAGCACCAGCGTGACGACGCTGCCGGACTCGCCGGCCCGGGCGGTGCGGCCGCCCCGGTGCAGGTAGTCCTTGGGGTCGGCGGGCGGATCGACGTTGACCACGAGGTCCAGGTGGTCGATGTGGATGCCGCGCGCCGCGACGTTGGTCGCCACCAGGACCGAGACGTGCCCGGTCTTGAAGCGCTCCAGGGTGCGGTTGCGCTCCGGCTGCGACTTTCCGCCGTGCAGGGCCGCCGCCCGGACCCCGCTGTTGAGCAGGTGCGCGGTCAGCTCGTCCACGGCGTGCTTGGTGTCCAGGAACATGAGCACCCGGCCGTCGCGCGCCGCGATCTCGGTCGTGGTGGCGAACTTGTCGGAGGGCCGTACGTAGAGCACGTGGTGCTCCATCGTGGTCACCGCGCCCGCGGCCGGGTCCACCGAGTGGACGACCGGGTCGTCGAGATAGCGCCGGACGAGCAGATCGACGTCGCGGTCCAGGGTCGCCGAGAACAGCATCCGCTGGCCGCCCACCGGGATCTGGTTGAGCAGCTGGGTGACCTGCGGCATGAACCCCATGTCGGCCATCTGGTCCGCCTCGTCCAGCACCGTCACCTCGACCCGGTCCAGGACGCAGTCGCCGCGCTCGATGAGGTCCTTGAGGCGGCCCGGCGTGGCGACGACGACCTCGGTGCCGCCGCGCAGCGCGGCCGTCTGGCGGCCGATCGACATCCCGCCGACCACGGTCGCCAGACGCACCCGCAGCGGCTTCGCGTACGGGGTCAGCGCGGCGGTCACCTGCTGGGCCAGCTCGCGGGTGGGGACCAGGACCAGGGCGCGCGGATGCCGGGCCTCCGCGCGGTGCCCCGCCGTGCGGGCCAGCACCGCCAGGCCGAAGGCGAGGGTCTTCCCGGAGCCGGTGCGGCCCCGGCCCAGCACATCGCGCCCGGCCAGCGAGTTCGGCAGGGTCGCCGCCTGGATCGGGAACGGCTCGGTGACGCCCTGCGCGGTCAGCGCCGCCAGCACGGCGTCGGGCAGGTCCAGGTCGGCGAAGGCCGCGACGGGGGGCAGCGCCGGGGTGACGGTCCGCGGCAGCTCGTACTCGCCCTGCCGCGCGACGGGCTTGCGGCCCTTCCCGCCGAAGCGGCGGTCGGGGGCCCCGGAGCGGCCGGCGCCCCGGGTGCGGAAGCCGCCGCCCGCGCGGGCGCCCGCACCCGGGGCGCCCTGGCCACGGGAACGGGAGGAGCGGTCGTGGGAGCGAGGTGTGCGGTCGCGGTTCAAGCGGAACCTTTTCGTCAGGGAGTGTCCGGCGTCCGCCAGCTCTTTCCGATGGTAGCCGGGGCGGGTGCGGGGCGCCGGGCCCGGAAAACACACCCCTGACAAGGACACTGACCAGCCGGTCAGTTGATGACTGCCCGGGCAGGGGCCATAATGTGCGGGTAGCCCTTCACGCATCCCCCGTCGTGAAGGGCTACACCCCTTTGTGGGCGCGCGAAGGCGGCGCGCACCGGCGTCTTCACGGGCAAGGGACTCCCCTCGTGGCCCCCTGCCCATGTTTTTTCGAGTTAACAGTGACGTAGAGTGTTTGCGCAAGCCCGCTCCGGACACCGGATGAGAATGCTCCGCTTCACGCCACCTCCGGTCGCCCGCCCCCGGGAGCGTGGTCGGGGGTTCGTTACAGTACGAGCCCGTTGACCGAATCGAGCGCCGCCCGGGGCCGGACAGGGGCCTGCGGCGGACGTGAACGTGGGGGCCGGATGGACAACGGGGAAGAGCGCGCGCCGGAGCTGCGGACGCTGCGCCAGAAGGTCGAGTACATGGTCGAGAAGACCTTCCCCGGCCGCAGGATCTCGGGCCGGTTCTTCGCCGACCTGGTCAGGGAGCGCGGCGGGTCGCTCTCCCACAGCTACTTCTCCAACATCCTGGCCGGCAAGGTGACCCAGCCGTCCGAGGAGATCCTGAAGGCGCTCGGCCTGGGCTTCGGCGTGGACTGGCGGTTCTTCAAGGAGGAGTCCGAGGTCGTGGACGACGTCGTGGCCGGCCTCCAGTTCCTCGCCAAGCGCCGGACCGGCGAGATCAGCGGGCTCGCCGGGCGCGGGCTCGACGAGGAGGGGCTGCCGCCGGAGCTGCTGCGGTTCGCGATGTCCCTGCTGCGGGACGCCGAGGAGCGCACGCCCCCGGCCGGCGGCGGACAGCAGGGCTGAGCCGTGTCCATGCGGAAGTTGCGGAGGGAGTGCGAGGAGGGGCTGGCGGAGCTGCCGCTGCCCTCGCCGTTCTCCATACCCGGCCTGGTGGCCAACATGGAGGCGGCCCGGGGCCGGACCATCGTGCTGCACGAGATGCCCGACCGGCTGGCGCGCGTCAACGCCGCCTGCGGGCTGCGCCTGAAGTCCGGGGACACCAGCTTCGTGCTGTACCGCCGGCGCCCCACCGAGTACCAGACCCAGCACGTGATCCTGCACGAGCTGTGCCACGAGTGGTTCGACCACGGCACCTCGCTCGACGCGGAACAGCTCCAGCGGCTCCTGCCCGTCTTCGACACCTCGCTCATCTCCCGGATGGTCGGCCCGGACGCGGTGATCGCCCCGGACGCCGTGCAGGCGCGCGCGCAGTACGACACCCACGACGAACGCATGGCCGAATTCGGTGCCTCGCTGATCCCCCGGATGGCCCGGGACGTCACCAGCGATGACATGGTGGGGCGGCTCGCCAACTCGCTCTCGCGTCCGGTCGCCCACCGCCGCGGCGGCCTGTTCCGGCGTACGTAGCATCCCAACCGTCCGACCGCCCTCCCCCCACCCCGAGGACTTTCCGCCGTGACCCCGCTCGACCTCGCCGGCTATCTCGTAGCGGGCCTGATGACCGCCGTCGCCCTGTGGCGCATGCCGGCCGCCCTGTGGGGTGACGAGGAGGACCGGCGCCGCCGGGCGCTGTGGGGGTGCTACGCGGGCTTCGCGCTGGCGCTCTGGACGAAGACCCGGTTCGTACGCGTCGGGCTCAACGACAGCCCGGTGACCGACCTGTCGGTCCTCATCAAGCACTACACGGCGACCATCGCGATTCTGGCCATTCTCAGTTACATCGTGGCGATCTACGGCCGGTACGCGGACGAGGGCGACATCCCCCGGCACGTGCGGTTCGCCCGGCTCATCCAGCAGGTCGCGGCCAAGGCGTCGGTCGCCACGCTGGTGCTGCTCACCGTGCTGTTCTTCACCGTGGTCGACCGCTCCACGCCCTCGGACCGCTTCGTCGCGGACCACGCCGGGCAGTGGGGCGCCACGCTGTACATGAGCGTGTTCTACCTCTACCTGGGCGCCGCGTCCGCCGTCTGCGCGTACCAGTGGGCGCTGGCCACCGGGAGCGCCCGGATGCGCCATCTGCGCGTCGGGCTCGGGATGATGACGTTCGCCATGTTCATCGGCGTCGGATACACCGTCAGCCGGACGCTGTTCCTCTGGGTCAGCGTCGTGGACCGGCCGAGCGAGTCCTTCGCGCTGGACTTCGACGAGGCCACCGAGGCCGCCCAGGTCGTCCTGTTCCTCTTCTTCGCGGTCGGCGCCTCCATCCCGGCCCTGAGCAACGTCCGCCGCCGGGCCAAGCTCTGGCGGGCGCAGGCCAGGCTGCACGGCCTCTGGTACGAGCTGATGACCGCCTTCCCGGACCAGCCCTTCGAGCCCCCGCGCCCGCTGCGGCGCGAGCTGACCCGCTTCGACACGCCCGCCGACCTGCGCGTCGACCGCTGGGCGGCGGACATCGCGGACGCGGTCGAGAAGCTGCGCCACTACGTGCCGGACACCCTGCTGCCCGCCGCGGAGGCCGCCGCCGGGGCCGGTACCGGCTCGCCGCTCGCCGACGCGTACTGGATCAAGGCGGCGCTGGCCGCCCGGGCCGCCGGGGCGCCGGCCGGGAAGGCGGCGGCCGTCTCCGCCCAGCACGCCACCGACCAGGACGGCGAGGTCGCCTGGCTGGTCCGGGTCGCCGCGGCGTACCGCACGGTCACCCCGGAACAGGCGCGCCGGGTCCTGGAGGACTCGTCCGCGGCGGGCAAGGAGCAGCCGGCATGACCACCGACACCACCGGCACCACGGCCGCCCCGGACCACGCCCTGGCACGGAGGGTGACCGACGTCCTCCAGCCCCGCAACCTGCTGCTCGTCGGCATGCTCGCCATCGGCCTCGCGGCGGCCGGCGACTGGACCGGCGTGCCCTGGGGGCTGCTCGGCGCGCTCTGCGCCGGCATCGTGCCCGCCGGGTACATCGAGTGGGAGCGGGGGCGCGGCACCTGGGGCGACCGCCATGTCGTGGACCGCACCAAGCGGGCGCCGATCTTCTTCGTGATCCTGGGCTCCATCGGCGCCGGGTCGGCGGTCATGCTGCTGGGCGGGGCGCCCACCGGCATCCTGGCCGCGATGCTCGCGCTGTGGGCGATGACGGTCGTCCTGCTCGCGGTCAACACGGTGTGGAAGATCTCCGTCGACGCCTCCGTGGCCTCGGCCGTGGTCGCCCTGCTCGCCGCCGTCCACTCGCCGTGGTGGCTCTTCGGGTACGCGATGACCGCCGCCGTCTCCTGGTCGCGGGTGGCGCTCGGCTACCACACCGTCGGCCAGGTCACGGCGGGGACGGCCCTGGGCGCGGCGACGGCCGGGGCGTTCCTGTTCGGGTGACCCCGCTCAGGGCTCCGGGTCCACGGCGTCCGGGTCGTCCCGGGTCCGCGAGGCCATGACCGCGATGTCGTCCTCGGCGTTGGGTCCGAAGCGTTCGAGCACCCGGTCCAGGAAGGTCTCCAGATCGCCGTTGTCCGGCAGGACCAGCTCCCCCAGCCGGGCGACGCACGTGTCGATGTCCTCGCCGCGCCGCTCCACGAGCCCGTCGGTGTACATGAACAGCACCGTGCCCGGGCCGCACTCCATCACCGTGGACCGGTAGCCGCCGAACCCGGTGCCGAGCGGCGGCGCCGCCGGTACGTCGCAGATCCGGGTGCCCGCCGAGCCCGGGTCCAGGAAGACCGGCGGCAGGTGGCCCGCGCTCGCCACCTCGCACAGCCCGCCGTCCGCGTTCACCACGGCGAGCAGACAGGTCGCCGCCCGGTCGATCCCGGACCGCTCCACCATCCGGTCCAGCTGTTCCAGGATGCGGTGCGGGGGCAGTTCCTCGTCGGCCAGGAGGCGCAGCAGCGAGCGGTAGTGGCTCATCGCGACGGCCGCCTCCACCCCGTGCCCCATGACGTCGCCCATCGCCTTCAGGTGGCGCCCGTCGGGCAGCGGGATGACGTCGAACCAGTCGCCGCCCACCAGGACGCTGCGGTCGGCCGGCAGATAGCGGGTGGCGACCTCGATGTGCGGGTGGGGCGGCCGAGGCTCGGAGAGCAGGGAGCGCTGGAGTTCCAGGGCGATGGTGTGCTCGTGGGTGAAGCGGCGGGCGTGGTCGAGATGGACGGCGGCCCGCCCGGCGAGCTCCCGGGCCACCACCACGTCGTCGTCCGCGAAGACGGGCGAGCCGCCGGCCCGGAGCAGGCCGAGCACACCGATCGGGGCCCCGCGCACGGAGATGGGTACCGCGACGGCCGAGTGCAGGCCCAGGTCCCGGTAGGCGTCGGCCCACTCGGCGGTGGGGGCGGAACGGTTCACCTGTTCGTCGTCCGTGAGGTTCTCGACGATGGGCTGGTTGGCCGCCAGGCAGCGCGGTACGGCGGCCTCCTCCTCGTGGTCGACGTAGTCGCCGACCGCGCCGAACCGCAGGACGCCCGGACTCAGCCCCCGTACCGCCGACATCGCCGCACGCCTCAGCCGGACGACCCCGGGCGGGCCGGGGCGGACCGGCGGGGCGACGTCCCGGGGGAAGATCTCCACGATGGCGACGTCGGCGAGCCCCGGGACGACGAGGTCGGCCAGCTCGGCGCAGGTGGTGTCCATGTCGAGGGTGGTGCCGATGCGGGTGTTCGCGCTGTCGAGGAGCGAGAGGTGGCGCTGGGCCTGGGCGAGCCGGCGCTGTTCGTCGTCGGCCATCACCTCCAGCACGATCCCGACGACGCCGGCGACCCGGCCGTCCACCTCCAGGCGGTGGTAGGCCCCGTGCCAGTAGACCCGGGCGGTCCCGGACTCGGCGGGCAGCCGGCCGCTGGAGGTGACCTCGCGGGCCCGGCCGTCCGCGAGCACGGCGCGCATCAGGTCCTCGCGGGCGTCGATGTCGGGCATGACCTCGCCGGGGCGGCGGCCGATGTGGGCGGCGGGCGGGATGCCGTTGTGGCGTACGAGGGACGGGTTGACGTACACGTAGCGCAGCTCGGTGTCGAACACGGCCACGCCCGCCGTCGTGCCGTCGAGCACGGCGGCGAGCGCCCTGACGTCGATGGACGGCGGATGGTCGGCGTGCACCGGCAAGGCGAACCTCCTGGGGGCAGGGCACGGGCCGCCTGCTGCCCGGCCCTTCATCCTCGGTCGCCCCGCCCGCTCCCGCATCCGCAGCACCGCCGGGTGGCGGGTGTCAGGGCGCGCCCGAGGCGTAGGAGCCCGGAGTGGTGCCGAACGCGTGGCGGAAGGACTGGATGAAGGCGCTCGGTCCGCTGTAGCCGCAGGCAACGGCCACCGAGGTGACCGAGCCGCCCGAGGCGAGCAGGGTCAGCGCGTGGTGCAGGCGGAGCTGGGTGCGCCACTGCGGGAAGGACATCCCGGTCTCGGCGCGGAAGAGCCGGCTCAGGGTGCGGGGCGCCGCGCCGACGGCCGCGCCCAGCTCGGTGAGGGTCCGCCCGTCCGCCGGGTCGGCCTGGAGAATACGGGCGATGTCGCGCAGCCGGGCGTCGGCCGGGGTGGGCAGGCAGACCCCGAGCGGTTCGACCCGGCGGAGCTGGTCGAGCGCGACGCGCTCCAGGTTGCGCCGGCGGCGCGCGTCGCCGGTCAGTTCGGTGTCGTCGGTCAGGCAGGCCACGACCTCGCGCAGCAGCGGGGTGACGGCGAGGACGGTCGGCCGGTCGAGCCGGAGCGGGTTGTCGGCCGGGGCGAAGCTGAGCGCCCGCAGCTCGGTCGGCCCGTACGCGAGGTGCGCGTGGACGACGCCGGCCGGAATCCAGACGGCCCGGTGCGGGGGCACCGCCCAGACGCCGAGCGGGGTGGCGACCTCCAGGACCCCGCGGGAGGGGCACACGAGCTGGTGCTCCAGGTGGTGGTGGCTCCCGATGCGCTCCTGGTGCGCGAGCGGGACCCGGGCGGGTCCGTGCAGAGTGCGGCAGGTTGGCGACACAAGGAGGCAGATTATCGCTAGCCCGCTCCGGTGCGCGGCCGGAATCCTCGAAGGGACCTTCAGCGAGGAGCGCCTTCATGACCACCCACGACGCCGCACCGGCGGGCTCCCCGCCCGCCTCAGCCGCGCCCGCCGCAGCCCCGCACGCCGCAGCCCCGCCCGTCTCCGTCGCGCCCGGCTCCGCCTGGCGGCGGATGCGGATGTGGGGCGCCGCGCACGCCGTGGACGACCTCTACCAGGGCCTGGTGCCCGCCTGCGTCCCGTACTTCGTGCTCGACCGGGGCTACAGCTACGTCGCCGCCTCCGGGCTGACCCTCGCGGCGGCCCTCGGCAGTTCGGTGCCGCAGCCGCTCATCGGGCTGGCGGTGGACCGCTACCGGCTGCCCCGGCTGGCGCCCGCCGGGCTCGCCGTCGCCGGGATCGGGCTCGGCCTGTCCGGTCTGGTGCGGCCGTACGCCGCCGTCTGGCTGCTGATCCTGCTCTCCGGGCTCGGCGTGGCGATGTTCCACCCGGCGGCGGGCAAGGCGGCCCGGGAGGCGGCGGGCGACAGCGCGTCCGCGATGAGCGTCTTCGCGGCGGGCGGCAGCGTCGGCTTCTTCCTGGCCCCGGTCCTGGCGACCCCGGCGCTCGTCGCGATGGGGGTCGGGGCCACGGCGCTGTTCATCCCGCCCGCCGTCCTGATGGCGTTCGTCCTGCTCCGGCACCGCCCGGCCGCCGCGCCGGTGCGCAGGACGGGCCGGGCGGGGCGCGACCGGTGGCGGCCGTTCCTCTTCCTCACCGGGATCGAGGTGGTGCGCTCGGTGGCGTTCTTCGGCGCGATCACCTTCATCGAGCTGTTCTGGATTCGCCACCTCCACTCCGGCCGGGGCGTCGCCGGCGCCGCGCTCGCCTGCTTCCTGGTCGGCGGGGTGGCCGGCACGCTGCTCGGCGGCCGGATCGCGGACCGCGTCGGCATGGTCCGTACGGTGCAGCTGGGCGGTCTCGCCGCCGTTCCGGCCCTGCTCGCCCTGCGGTTCACCCCGGGCACCCTGCTGCCGCTGGTCTTCGCGGTCCTGGCGGGGCTGGTGCTCAACGTGCCGTTCGCCGTCCTGGTGAAGCTGGGTCAGGACTACCTGCCGGGGCGTCCGGGTACGGCGGCCGGGGTCACGCTGGGCCTCGCCGTCAGCATCGGGGGCCTGATCGCCCCGGCGCTGGGTGCGGCGGCGCAGGCGTACGGGCCGCAGGGCGTGTTCACGATCCTGTGCGCGATCCCCGTACCGGCCGTGCTCCTCGGGCTGTTCCTCACCGAACCGGAACCGTCCCCGGGTGGCTGACCGTCCCCAGTGACGGAGGCATGCTGTACGCGACACGGGCGGCACCACCGCCGCCCGGGCGCAGCACACCGAAGGGCACCCCATGGGATCGTCACCGCAACTCGGCTCATCCGTACCGGACTTCACCCTCGCGGGCGGTGTCCTCGCCGGGGACGCCTTCGAGCGGCGCGACTACTCGCCCGCCCAGGCGCGCGGCCGGGCCCTGGTCCTCGCCTTCTACCCGGGCGACAACACCACCGTGTGCACGAAGCAGTTGTGCTCGTACTCCTCGGGCATGGAGACCTTCGAGGCACTGGACGCGGAGGTGTGGGGGATCAGTCCACAGGGTGTGGACAGCCACGAGTCGTTCGCCCGCGCCCACGGGCTGCGCATGCCGCTGCTGGCGGACCCGGGCCGGGAGACCGCCCGGGCCTTCGGCGTCGCGGCGCCCGGCATCGGGGTGCGGCGCGCGGTCTTCCTGATCGACGGCGAGGGGGTGCTGCGCTGGAAGCACGTGGCGCTGCTGGGGGCCACCTTCCAGTCCCTGGACTCCCTGGCCGACCGTCTCTCCGGCATCGTCAACACATAGAAGACTGCCGGGTTCCGGCAATGTCGCCTCGGGGGTGCGTATGGGATCATCCAGCCAGTTCTACGGAAAAGCAGCACAGGGGCCGGGGCCGGGAAGGGTGATGACGAGATGACCTTGTTTCTCGGTCTCGGCATCGTGGGGATCGCTCTGCTCGCCCTGTCGCTGATCTTCGACGGAATCCTGGAGGGCCTCTTCGGGGGCCTGCTGGAGGGCCTGTTCGGCGGGCTCGTCTCCCTTCCGGTGATCGCGGGCTTCCTGTCGATGCTGGGCTTCGGCGGCGCCATCGTGCTCGGCACGACCGGTGCGGGCACCGTCGTCGCCACCGCGGCGGGGGTCGCGGCCGGGCTGGTCGCCGCCCTGCTCACCTGGAAGTTCAGCCGCGCCCTGATGCGGGACCAGACCGACGCGACACCGCGCGGCGAGGACCTGGTCGGCACGTCGGGGTCGGTGGTCACCGCGATCCCGGTCGACGGTTACGGCGAGGTCCTGCTCCGCCTCGGCGGCCAGCTCGTGAAGCTGTCCGCGAGAAGCACGGTGCCGGTCGCGCGCGGCGCCGAGGTCTGGGTCGAGGCGTCGCTCTCCAGTACCTCGGTGTCGGTCCGTCCCGTCGAACGCTGACCGGCACGCCCGGCCCCATCACCGCTCGTCTCACGACTGCCCCCGTCAGGAGGCAGAGGGGGAAACCGCATGAGTCCCGTAATGATCGCGATCGCCGGAGTCGTCGTACTCCTCTTCCTGCTCGCCCTCGCCGTGATCACCCGTTACAAGGTGGCCGGCCCCAGCCAGGCGTTCATCATCACCGGCCGCCGCGGCAAGAAGTCCGTCGACCCGGTGACCGGCCGGACCAGCATCGACAACAGCGGCCAGAAGGTCGTCGTCGGCGGCGGCGTCTTCGTCGTGCCGTTCGTGCAGCAGAAGTTCACCCTGGACCTGTCCAGCCGGCACATCCCGGTCGCCGTGCGCGGCGCCGTCACCCTGCGCGGCGTCAAGGCGCACCTCGAAGGCGTCGCGATCGTCAAGGTCGGCGGCAGCGAGGACTCCATCCGGGCCGCCGCCCAGCGCTTCCTGCGCCAGCAGGACGGCATCGTCGGCTTCACCCAGGAAGTGCTGTCCGGCGCGCTGCGCGCCATCGTCGGCCGGATGTCCGTGGAGGACATCATCCGCGACCGCGCCGCCTTCGCGAGCCAGGTGGCGGAGGAGGCCGAGGCCAGCCTGTCCGGCCAGGGCCTGATCCTGGACGCCTTCCAGATCCAGGACATCACCACCGAGGGCTCCTACCTGGAGGACCTGGGCCGCCCCGAGGCCGCCCGCGCCAAGCAGGAGGCCGACATCGCGGAGGCCATCGCCCGCCGCGCCTCGGAGCAGGCCAGGCTGAAGGCCGCCGAGGAGATCGCGATCGCCGAGCGGACGTTCTACCTGAAGCAGGCCGAGATCAAGGCCGAGACCGAGGCGGCCGCCGCCCAGGCCGACGCCGCCGGTCCGCTCGCCGAGGCCGCCCGCCGCCAGGAGATCCTGACCGAGCAGGAGAAGGTCGCCGAGCGCCAGGCCGCGCTGACCGACCGCGAGCTCGACACCAAGGTCCGCAAGCCCGCCGACGCCGCGCGCTACCAGGCCGAGCAGGAGGCGGAGGCCCGCCGCATCGCCCAGGTCAAGGAGGCCGAGGCGGCCGCCGAGCGCGCCCGGCTCACCGGTCAGGGCGAGAAGCTGCACCGCTCCGCGCTCGCCGAGGCGGTCCGCATCGAGGGTGAGGCGGAGGCCGCCGCCATCGCGGCGCGCGGTGCGGCCGAGGCCGAGGCCATGCAGAAGAAGGCCGACGCCTTCGCGCAGTACGGCGACGCGGCCGTGCTCCAGATGCTCGTCGAGGTGCTGCCCCAGGTCGTCGCCAAGGCCGCCGAGCCGATGAGCGCGATCGACAAGATGACCGTCATCTCCACGGACGGCGCGAGCCAACTGTCCCGTACGGTCACGGACAACGTCGCCCAGGGCATGGAGCTGCTCAGCTCCACCACCGGCGTCGACCTCGCCGCGCTGCTCCAGAACCTCAAGGGCGCGGTGCCGAAGCCGGCCGCCGCCGAACCGGTGGTCCCGGCCCCGTCGGCGCCGGCCGAGAAGAACGGGAAGATCGAGATCGGCGACTGATCCGCCGCACACCCGGACTCGCGTGCCCGGCCGGTTGCGCAACCGGCCGGGCATCCGTGTGCCGGGGCCCGGGACCTCGCGGGACGGTGGCCGGAAAACGCCCCTCAGGGGTGGCGCATACCTCCGGATAAGGTAATGCGGGTCTAAAGAGATGACCAAGTGCCTCGCGCGTACCGCGCCCTCGGGAGGAAGCCATGGGAACCCACCGCACCACGCTGCCCGGAGTCGGCGTCCAGTACGACTACACGACCGAGTCGGGGCAGCACATCTCCGTGGTGGTCCACCACGACGGGCGGCGGTTCATCGGCTTCTACGACCAGGACGACCCTGATTCGTGCCTGCTCTCCGTCCCCCTGACTCCACAGGAGGCGACCGGGCTCGCGCACCTCATCGACGCGGCGCCCATCGACGCCGTACGGACCGAGGGAATCGACCTGGTCACCGAGCACATCCCGCTCGGCACCCGCTCGCCGTACGGCGGCCGGCTGCTCGGCGACACCAAGGCGCGGACCCGGACCGGCGCCTCGATCGTGGCGGTGCTGCGCACCCACAGCGCGCACCCGTCACCCGGGCCGGACTTCCGGCTGGCCATCGGCGACACGCTCGTCGCCGTCGGAACACGCGAGGGCGTCGACACGCTCTCCGAGATCATCGCGGAGGGCTGACCGTGCACGACACGACCGCACTGCTGGTGGAGCTCGGCTCCGTCATCCTGGGACTCGGCATCATCGGGCGGTTCGCCGGCCGGATAGGGCTCTCGCCGATCCCCCTCTACCTGCTGGCCGGGCTGGCCTTCGGCGAGGGCGGGCTGCTGCCGCTCGGGGCCAGCGAGGAGTTCACCGCCGTCGGCGCCGAGATCGGCGTCATCCTGCTGCTGCTCCTGCTCGGCCTCGAATACAGCGCCTCCGAGCTGGTGACCAGCCTGAAGACCCAGTACCCGTCCGGGGCCGTGGACTTCGTGCTCAACGCGACCCCGGGCGCGGTCGCCGCGCTGCTGCTCGGCTGGGGCCCGGTCGGGGCCGTCGCGCTCGCCGGTGTCACCTGGATCTCCTCCTCCGGGGTGATCGCGAAGGTCCTCGCCGACCTCGGACGCCTCGGCAACCGGGAGACCCCGGTCATCCTCGGGGTGCTCGTCATCGAGGACCTGTCGATGGCGGTCTACCTGCCGCTGCTCACCGCGATGCTCGCGGGCGTCGGGTTCGCCGGCGGCAGCATCGCCCTGCTCATCGCGCTCGGCACGGTCGGTCTGGTGCTCTACCTGGCGCTGCGGCACGGCCGGCTGATCAGCCGGGCGGTCTCCTCCGACAATCCGGAGATGCTGCTGCTCGTCGTGCTCGGGCTGACCGTCCTGGTCGCCGGGGTGGCCCAGCAGCTCCAGGTGTCGGCCGCCGTGGGCGCGTTCCTCGTCGGCATCGCGCTCTCCGGTGAGGTCGCGGAGGGCGCGCGCAAGCTGCTGACCCCGCTGCGGGACCTGTTCGCCGCCGTCTTCTTCGTGTTCTTCGGGCTCTCCACCAACCCGGCCGAGATCCCGCCGGTGCTGCTGCCGGCCGCGCTGCTCGCCGTCGTCACCGTCTTCACGAAGATCGGCACCGGCTGGTACGCGGCCCGGCGCGCCGGCATCGGACCGCGCGGGCGCTGGCGGGCGGGCGGCACGCTCGTCGCGCGCGGCGAGTTCTCCATCGTCATCGCCGGCCTGGCCGTGGCGACGGAGCCCCGCATCGGCCCCATCGCCACCGCGTACGTCCTGATCCTGGTCATCGTCGGCCCGCTCACCGCGCGCTGGACCCAGCCGGTGGTCGAACGCGTCCGGAAGTGGCGCGGCAAGGACGGGGCGTCCGCCGCCCCCGTGGGCAGCGCCCAGGTCCCCCCGGCCCGGGAAGAGGTCTCCGCCTCGTCCGAATAGGGCCGCCGCCCCGCCCGGGGCAGCCGTGCCCGCGGGGCGTCAGGACCCGCCTCGTGGGGGCGGCGTGGGGTGTCAGGCCCCCGCCTCGTCCGGACAGCGCGGGGTGTCAGGCCCCCGCCGGCAGGTCCTGCGTCCAGCCCAGCGGGTAGGCGTCGGTGCCCTCCGCCGGGGCCGCCGCCTCGCCGCCCGCGTCGGTGAACGCCCGCAGCGCGTCGATGAGTGCGGCGCGCTGCTCGGGCGCGATGCGCTCCACGATCGAGGCGACCTCCCGGCGGCGGCCGGCCGTGACCTCCTCGACCAGCCGGTGGCCCTCGGGCGTCACCCGCAGCACCGTCTCGCGGCGGTTGGCCGGGTTGACCTGGCGCTCCGCGAGGCCCGCCGCGATCAGCCGGTCCAGCATCCGCATCGCGGTCGAGGGGTTCACGCCGAGGCGTTCGGCGAGGGTGACGAGCTTGGCCTCCCCGTGCGTGGAGAGCACCACGAGCAACCGGAACTGGGGCAGCGTCACCCGGTCCTCGACCGCCGCGAGCGACCGGGCGGACACCGCGACCAGCAGCCTCGACGCGGTCAGCACCGCGCGCGTCACCGCGTCGACGTCGTCCCGGTCCGGGGCGGTCGGGGGGTCATCGGGTGCCTGTCCGTGCGCGGCCATGCCCCTTTCTACCGCGCCCGGCGCGGTTACTCGAACCGGCGGTCATCCGATACGGAAACGCCGCCCAACCGGTACCGGACCGACAGCGTCGCGCACTGGCCCCGACGTTTGGATTGTGCAACGTTTGCATAGTGACACATGAATCCGCGGCTTCGCCCGCTCCCCGGCGCCCGGCCCCGCCGACCGGCTGGCGGCGCACCGCCTTCCGGCTGCCCGTCCACATGTTCCGCATGGGGCTCGGGCCGCTCTTCGGAGGCCGGCTGCTGCTGCTCGTCCACACCGGCCGCGTCTCCGGCCTCCCCCGCCGGACCGCCATCGAGGTGGTGGAGGCGGGCACCCACGAGGGCCGGGCCTGCTGGACCGTCGCCTCGGGCTTCGGCCCCGGCGCGGACTGGTTCCGCAACCTGGAGCGCACCCCGCAGGCCACGGTGCAGGTCGGCCGCCGGTTCCACGCGGTGACCGCGCACGTGCTGACGCCCGAGGAGGGCGGCGAGCTGATGACGCGGTACGCGCCCCGCCACCCCCGGGTGGCCCGCCGGCTCTGCGCGTACATGGGCTTCGAGGTGGACGGCAGCGCGGAGGACTACCGGCGGGTCGGCGAGTCGATCCCGTTCGTCCGGCTCACCGAGGGCGCGAAGCGCTGACCCTCACGCTCGCGCCGGCTCCTCCGCGAGGTGCGGGCGGGGTGCGCCGGGCCGGTACAGGAACAGGGTGACGACGAGCCCGAGGGCGAAGAAGCCCGCGGACCACCAGTACGCGGTGGCGTAGCTCTCCAGCTGGGCCCGGGCGACGACCGGCGGGGTCGGCCGGCGGCCCACCAGGTAGTTCGTGGCGGCGCTGGTGGCGAGGGTGTTCAGCAGCGCCGTGCCGATGGAGCCGCCGACCTGCTGGCTGGTGTTGACCATCGCCGAGGCCACCCCGGC
Organism: Streptomyces sp. NPDC057249; assembly: GCF_042669245.1. Classification (NCBI taxonomy): domain Bacteria; kingdom Bacillati; phylum Actinomycetota; class Actinomycetes; order Kitasatosporales; family Streptomycetaceae; genus Streptomyces; species Streptomyces sp. NPDC057249. The sequence goes on from NZ_JBHUXS010000001.1 coordinate 389,844, forward strand.
GTCCCGCGCCCCGACGCCCGCGGTGGCCAGGTTCATGGCCGTGGCGAAGACCATGCCGAGGCCGATGCCCAAACAGAGCGTCGGCGGCAGCACATGGGCGGCGTAACCGCTCGACAGGTCCAGGGCGGTGAGCCACACCATCGCGGCGGCGGCGATGCCCATCCCGGTCGGCACGATCGGTTTCGGGCCCAGCCGGGGCACCAGCACATTCGTCGTGACCATGGACGAGGCGATCATGCAGGCGACCATCGGCAGGAAGGCGAGCCCGGTGGAGACCGGCGAATAGCCCAGGCTCTTCTGCAGGTAGTACGTGAGGAAGAGGAAGACGCCGAACATCCCGCCGCCCGAGATGAACATCGCGAGGAACGACGCCGCCCGGTCCCGGTCCAGCACCACCCGCATCGGCAGCAGCGGATGCGCCGCCCTGGTCTGCCACCACGCGAACGCCGTCACCAGCACCGCGCCCGCCACCAGGAACCCCCAGGTCAGCGGCGAACTCCAGGCGTGCGACTCGGCCTGGGAGAAGCCGTAGACGATGCAGAAGAGACCGGCCGAGACCAGCAGCGTCCCCGGGATGTCGAGCCGGGGACGGTCGGCCGGCGCGCCCGCGCTCAGCAGCCGCCAGCCGCCCGTGAACGCGAGGAACGCGAAGATCAGGTTGACGTAGAGGCACCAGCGCCAGTCCAGGTACTCCGTGAGCACCCCGCCGAGCAGCAGCCCGACCGCACCGCCCGCCCCCGCGATGGCACCGTAGATCCCGAACGCCTTGGCCCGCTCCTTGGGCACGGTGAACGTCGTGGTGAGCAGGGACAGCGCCGCCGGGGCGAGCAGCGCGCCGAACAGGCCCTGGAGGGCGCGGGCCAGCACCAGGATTTCGAAGCTCGGGGCGGCGCCGCCGATCGCGGAGGCGACCGCGAAGCCGACGAGACCGGTCAGGAAGACCACCCTGCGGCCCACCAGGTCGGCGACGCGTCCGCCGAGCAGCAGCAGCGAGCCGAAGGCGAGGGCGTACGCCGTGACGATCCACTGCCGGTTGCCGTCGCTGAAACCGAGGTCCTGCTGGGCGGAGGGCAGCGCGATGTTCACGATCGTCGCGTCGAGCACCACCATCAGCTGGGCCAGGCCGATCACCCCGAGCACCCACCAGCGGTGGGAGGGGTGCTCCTCGCGGGGGTTCGCCCCGCGGGCCGCTGCTTCGCGGGAACCTGCTTCACGGGCCATGGGGCGGAACTCCCTCGCTGCGCACACCGCCGGTCCCCCGGCTGATCACGCTAGGCGGAGCCCGCCCGTCCCGCACGCGGAGCGGGGCTCAGAGCTCCTTGGCGGGCCAGTCGAGGAGCCGGGCGCCGATCACCGCGGTCTGGAGCGTGTAGCGGTGCTGGGGATCGGCCGGGTCGGAGCCGGTCAGCTGGTGGATGCGTTCCAGCCGGTACGTGAGGGCCCGGACGCTCAGCGAGAGGCGGCGGGCGGTCTCGGCGGCGACACAGCCCGCGTCGAAGTACACCGACAGCGTCCTGAGGAGCGGTTCGGCGCCGCCCCGGGCCTGCCGGAGCGGACCCAGCTCACTGCGTACGAGATCGGCCATGGCCTGCCGGTCCCGGGTCAGCACCGGATAGACCAGCAGGTCGGCGGCGTAGAGCACGGGGTCGTCCAGGTCCATCCGGTCGGCCAGGTCCAGCGCGTCCAGCGCCTCGTCGTACGACTGGACGACGCCACCGGGGCCCCGGTGGGGACGGCCGACGGCGACCCGGCCGCCGTCCGTCGCCGCGTGCGCCTGCTTCGCGAAGTAGCGCAGGACGTCGGGCTGGCTGCCGGGCGCGACGCACACCATGCGCCCGTCCTTCGTGGTGAGCAGGATCTTGCGCCCGCTGAACCGGGCCACCATCGCCGACTCCACCTGCCGGGGCACCACCTCCGTCTCGGTGTACGCCTCCGGGCCCGTCGCCACCGCCACCGCGTGGGCGCGCGAGAGGCGCAGCCCGAAGCGGGTGGCCCGCTCGGCGAGCCGGCCCAGATCGCTGCGCCCGTAGAGGAGGTCGTCGATGAACTCGCGCCGGGCGGCCTCCTCGCGGCGCACGGTGAGGCGCTGGGCGCGCTCGAAGCCGTCGGCGAAGGCGTCCACCGCCTGCTCCACCGCGGCCAGCACGCTGTCGGCGGAGGCCGCCGCGGCGGCGGGGGACGCACCGGGGGCGGGGGCGGGCCAGGCGGCGCGGGTCTCGGCGAGGTGCATGCGGACGAGGGCGCGGAGCTGGTGACCGGCCTCGGCGGCCTCCCGGCCCAGGGTGCGGCGGGCGTCCAGCTCCTCGCGGGTGAGCCGCCGGCCCGAGACGGCCGCCTCCCCGAGTATCCGTGCGTAACCCTCCAGAAAGCTGTCGGGAATCACCGGTTCCGCCACGCGTCCGCCTCCGTTTCCTGTTCCGTACGTACATCAGCCCAACGCACGGAGCCCGGTGCCGGTGCCCGGCATCGGAGACCGGCGAACGTTGCCGTGTTCCGGCAATGCGTCCGGGCGTCCCCGGATGACACGATCCTTTCAGCACCAACCGGGGGACCACGGGGGAAAACGGGGGAATCACGGGGGTGCACGGGGGATCGGGGGAAGGCCCGGATGCCGCGGTGTCATCGAGGGTGACACCGCGGCACCGGGGTCACCGACCGGTCCGCGCGGACACCGGCTCCAACGCCGGCGGAACGGACGGGGGTCGGGATCGATGCGGGAGTTCATGGACGCGACGCTGTCCTTCCCCACTGTGCTCTTCGCCGCCGCGCTGGTCGTCGTCATCGCCTTCTGGCTGCTCGTCCTGGTCGGCGCGGCCGACCACCACTCCTTCGACGCGGACCTGGACACCGATCTCGCGGGCGTCGGGGGCGTCCCGGTCACCGTCTCGGTGTCCCTGATGATCGCCGTCGGCTGGTTCTCCGCCCTGACCGGTTCGGTCCTGGTGCACCGCTCGGGCGCCACCGGACCGCTGCGCGCCGTGCTGGCCTGCGCGGTCCTCGCCGGGGCACTGCTGCTCGCCTGGGGGGCGGTGCGGCTGCTCGTCCACCACTTCCGGCGCTTGTTCCCCGACCAGCCTCCGCCATCGCGCCAGGACTTCCTGGGCCGCGTCTGCACGATCCGTACCGGCTCGGTCTCCACGGACTTCGGCCAGGCCGAGGTCACCGCGGACGACGGGACCACCGCCACCGTCCAGGTGCGCCAACTGGAGCCCGTCGACGCGGAGCTGACCTCCGGACGCTCCGGACTGCTGTACGCGTACGACGAGGCCGGGGAGTTCTTCTGGGTCTCGGCCTACGACAAGGCGCTCGACCCGGGTCCGCCGCACGGCCGTACGGCCTCCGGCCCCGCCGTCTGAGTCACCGCTCCGGCCGGCGCGGTGCGCCCGTCCGGCCTGCCCGGACGCCGTCTGCCGCCACGCCGTGTTTCACGTGAAACCGCTCATTTCCGCACCACCTGCCGCCAAGGACTGTCATGGATGCCATCTCCTTGGGCCTCGGCCTGCTCGTCGCCGTGGTCCTGCTCATCGCCGTAGCCGTGCTGCTGATCATCACCCGGCTCTTCCGCAAGGTGGAGCAGGGCAAGGCACTGATCATCTCCAAGACCAAGAAGGTCGACGTGACCTTCACCGGTGCCGTCGTCCTGCCGGTGCTGCACAAGGCCGAGTCCATGGACATCTCGGTCAAGACCATCGACATCCGGCGCACCGGGCGCGAGGGCCTGATCTGCCAGGACAACATCCGCGCCGACATCCACATCACGTTCTTCGTGCGGGTCAACAAGACCGTCGAGGACGTCAAGAAGGTCGCCCAGTCCATCGGCACCGAGCGCGCCAGCGACAAGGCCGCCATCCAGGAGTTCTTCGCGGCGAAGTTCTCCGAGGCGCTGAAGACCGTCGGCAAGCAGCTGGACTTCGTGGACCTGTACACGAAGCGCGAGGAGTTCCGCGACCGGATCATCCAGGTCATCGGTACCGACCTGAACGGCTACCACCTGGACGACGCGGCGATCGACTTCCTGGAGCAGACCCCGATGGCGCAGCTCGACGGCGCCAACATCCTGGATGCCCAGGGCATCCGGAAGATCACCGAGCTGACCGCGATCGAGCACGTCCGCACCAACGAGTTCCAGCGCACCGAGCAGAAGGAGATCACCCGGCAGGATGTCGACGCCCGGGAGACCATCCTGGAGCTGGAGCGCCGGCAGGCCGAGGCGGAGATCAAGCAGCGCCGCGAGGTCGAGACGCTGCGGGCCCGCGAGGAGGCCGTGACCGCCCGGGTCCAGGAGGAGGAGCGCCTGGGCGCCCAGGCCGCGTTCATCAGGACCGAGGAGCAGCTGGGCATCCAGCGGGAGAACCAGGCCCGGGAGATCGCCGTCGCGCAGAAGAACCGCGAGCGGGTCATCGCCGTGGAGAACGAGCGCATCGAGAAGGACCGGCTGCTGGAGGTCATCGGGCGTGAGCGCGAGACCGAGCTGAACCGCATCGCCGCGACGAAGGAGGTCGAGGCGGAGCGCCGCGAGGTCGCCGACGTCATCCGCGAGCGGATCGCGGTGGACCGTACGGTCGCCGAGCAGGAGGAGTCCATCAAGACGCTCCGGTCCGTCGAGGAGTCCGAGCGCACCCGCAAGTCGGTCATCATCGCCGCCGAGGCGGAGGCGCAGGAGCGGCTGGTCAAGGACATCAAGGCGGCCGAGGCGGCGGAGGCGGCGGCCACCCACCGGGCGGCCGAGCAGCTGACGCTCGCGGAGGCCCGGCTGAAGACCGCCGATCTGGACGCGCAGGCCAAGCTGCGGCTGGCCGAGGGCATCCAGGCGGAGACGGCGGCGCCCGGCCTCGCGGACATCCAGGTGCGGGACGCGGCAGCGGAGGTGATCGAGAAGACGGGACGCGCCGAGGCCGGGGCCACCTCCGCGCGGCTCAAGGCCGAGGCCGAAGGCGCCCGTCTCAAGGCCCTCGCGGACGCGGAAGGCACCCAGGCACAGGCATCGGCCGACGCGGCGATGATCGGCGAGAAGCTCAAGGCCGAGGCCGAGGGCGCCCGTCTCAAGGCCCTCGCGGACGCGGAGGGCACCCAGGCACAGGCATCGGCCGACGCGGCGATGATCGGCGAGAAGCTCAAGGCCGAGGCCGAAGGCGCCCGCCTCAAGGCCCTCGCGGACGCGGAAGGCACCCAGGCACAGGCGTCCGCCGACGCGGCGATGATCGGCGAGAAGCTCAAGGCCGAGGCGGCGGGGCTCACGGAGAAGGCCGCCGCGATGGCGGCGCTGGACGACGCCTCGCGCGGGCACGAGGAGTACCGGCTGCGGCTGGCCGCCGAGAAGGAGATCCGGCTCGCCGGGCTCGACGTCCAGCGGCAGGTCGCCGAGGCGCAGGCGACGGTGCTCGCCACGGGTCTGGAGAACGCGGACATCGACATCGTCGGCGGCGAGTCGGTGTTCTTCGACCGGCTGGTGTCGTCCATCTCGATGGGCAAGAGCCTGGACGGGTTCGTCTCGCACTCGGACACGGCGAAGACCCTGGCCGGTCCGTGGCTGAACGGCGACTCCTCGTTCACGGAGGACCTGACGCGGGTGCTGTCGTCGGTGTCCACGGGCGACGTGCAGAACCTGACGGTGTCGGCGCTGCTGATGCGGATGATGGCCGCGCCGTCGGCGGGGGTCGGTGCGGACCAGCTCCGCGCGCTGCTGGACCACGCGCGCTCGCTGGGCCTGGCGGACGTCCCGGTCAGCGGCCTGGCCCCGGTGGGCCTGAACGGTACGCCGGTGTCCTGAGGGGTCCGTCGCCCGAACGCCCCACCGGGCCCCGTCCGTCCTCGGTCGCCGGACGGGCCGGGTGGGGCGGACCCCTCCAGCCCGTCCGGCGGTCGAGCGCCGCACGCCACACCGCAAGGAGCCTCCAGTGGACAACGTGACCACCCCCACCGCCGGGGACTACGACGTCCTGCGGCGCCGCCTCCGCGCCCACGCCACCGAGCTCACCCGCCGGGCCACCGCCCTCAACGCCCGCCGCACCGAGGCATTCGGCGCCACCGGCCTCCAGCTCCTGGGCAGTGAGCAGATCAGGACGGACCGCCCGTCCGTCCCCCGCGACCTCGTCGCGCTCGGCGGCGAGCTGCTGTTCGGCTTCGAACGCGGCCCGGGCCGGCAGGACGCACCCGCCGTGGACGAGGCGCTCGCCCTGTACGCCGCCGACCTCGCCCCCGGCACCGGCACCCCGCTCACCGACGCCGCCTTCGTCCGCGAATTCGACGGCCTGCACCGCTACTTCCGCGCCGCCCGCCTGCTGCGGCTGCGCCGGACCGAGGGCCGCCTGCTGGCGGTCTTCCGTACCGGCGACACCGCGAAGGACATCCGGGTCCTGCGCTGGGCGCTGAACCCGGACGGCTCCCCCGGCGCGTTCCTCGACGCGCGCGGCGAGCGCGACCACGTCTTCCCGCCGTCGCACGACTTCACCTGGACGACGGCGGGCCGGGAGGCCCACGTCGCGGGCCGCCACCCGCACATCGCCATCGGCTGCGAGGCCGAGCTGTACGTGGACACGCTGGGCGGCACGCTCACCGTGAAGACCGTCAACGACACGGAGACCCCGGAGGGGATCTACGAGGAGCCGGTCACCGAACCGCTTCAGTCGCTCGCGGACGCCGAGGTCGAGTACGCGGAGCTGGGCCCGCTCGTGCTGCTGCGGGTCCGCCCGTACAAGGAGGAGGCGCCGCGCCACCTCGTCTTCAACGCGCTCCTCGGGACGGTGACCCGCCTCGACGGCATCGGTCCGGCCTGCCGGCGACTCCCCGAGGACCAGGGGATCATCTTCCCGGGCGGGTTCTACCTGACCACCGGCGAGGCCCGGACGTTCGACATCGCGCAGCCGCTCACCGACCCGGTCTTCGAAGAGGCCGTGCGCTCCCCGAACGGCGAGGACGTGCTGTACGTCTTCCGGGACCGCCAGGACGGCCGCAGCCTGCTCCTTCCGTACAACGTGATCCGCCAGGAGGTGGCCACCCCGCTCCAGGGCCGGGGCCACGCGCTGCTGGACGACGGCACGCTCGTCGTGCTGCGCGACCCGGTGGAGGGCGGCGAGGGCGGCGCGGCGCGCGTCCACCCGTTGCAGCGCTGGCGGACGCCGTACGTCTCCGACACCTACGCCGCGTCCCGCCCGGCCGGCGAAGGCCCGCTGGCCCGGGTCGGCAACGCCGACCTCGTGCGCGGGATCTCCGACTGCCTGGCCCTCGCACACGCCGCGTCCGAGACGGCGCCGACCGCCGCCGTGTACGACCGGCTGGTCGCCGACTGCGTACGGGCCGGCGACCGCTACCACTGGCTGGACGACGCCGAACTGGGCGGACTGGCCGAGCCGCTGGGCGAGCTTCGGGAGACCGCGCGCCAGGTCGTCGCGGAGTTCGAGGCGGTCCAGGCGCTGACCCGGCAGGCCGCCGACGCGCTCACCGAGACCGCCGACCGCATCACCGCCCTGGTCCGCCGGGTGCGCGGCGAGGCCCCGCGCACGGCCGCCGAGTGGGTGGACCGGCTCACCGACCTGCGCGGCGCGCACGGCCACCTGGCCACCCTCGCGGAGATGCGGTACGCGGACACCGAGCGCATCGCGGAGCTGGCCGCCGCCACCGCCGAGGACATCGAGGCGGCCGCCCGCCGCGCGGTCGCCTTCCTGGCCAGGAACGACGCGTTCGCCGGCTACCACGAGGACATCGCCCGCCTCACCGAGGAGGCCGCCGGGCTCGCCACGGTCACCGACGCCGCCGCGCTCGGGGACCGGCTGGCCGCCATGACCGACGGCCTGAGCACCGTCACGGACGTCGTCGCCGGACTCGACATCGGCGACGGGGTGGTCCGTACGTCGATCCTGGAGCGCATCGCGGAGGTCCTGGGCGCCGTCAACCGGGCCCGCGCCACGCTCGACGCCCGCCGCCGCGCCCTGGCCGACCACGAGGGGCGGGCCGAGTTCGCCGCCGAGTCCGCGCTGCTCGGACAGGCCGTCACGGCCGCGCTGGCCGCCGCCGGGACCCCGGAGTCCTGCGACGAGCAGCTGGCGAGGCTGCTGCTCCAGCTGGAGAACCTGGAGGCGCGGTTCGCGGAGTACGAGGACTTCCTGGCCGAGCTGGGCGAGCGCCGGACGGAGGTGTACGAGGCGTTCTCGGCGCGCAAACAGGGCCTTCAGGACGAGCTGGCCCGCCGCACCGAACGCCTCGCGGACTCGGCGGCGCGCGTCCTGGAGACGGTCGCCCGGCGCAGCGCCGCCCTGCCCGACGCGGACGCCGTCCACACCTACTTCGCCTCCGACCCGATGGTCGCCAAGGTCCGCCGGACCGCCGAGGAGCTGCGGGCGCTCGGGGACACCGTGCGCGCGGAGGAGCTGGACGGGCAGCTGCTCGCCGCCCGCCAGGGGGCGGGCCGGGCCCTGCGCGACCGGGACGAGCTGTACGCGGACGGCGGGTCCGTGATCCGCCTCGGCCGGCACCGGTTCGCGGTGAACACCCAGCCGTTCGAGCTGACCCTCGTGCCGCAGGACGGCACGCTCGCGTTCGCCGTCACCGGGACCGACTACCGGATGCCGGTGACCGACCCGGAGTTCGCCGCGACCCGCCCGTACTGGGACCGGACGCTCCCCTCCGAGTCCCCGGCCGTCTACCGGGGCGAATTCCTGGCCGCCCGGCTCCTCGACGAGCACGGCGCGGACCGGCTGGCCTCCCTGGACGACGGCGAACTCGCCGCGCTCGTCCGGGAGTCCGCTGCCGCCGCGTACGACGAGGGATATCAGCGCGGGGTCCACGACGAGGACGCGACGGCGATCCTGGCCGCGCTGCTGCGGCTGCACGCGGGTGCCGGGCTGCTGCGCTTCCCGCCGGCCGTCCGGGCCGCCGCCCAGCTGTACTGGGTCCATGAGGCGGACGCAGCCCGCCGGGTCTCCTGGGCGCGCCGGGCCCGCTCGCTGGCCCGCGCCCGGGAGACGTTCGGGCTCGCCCCGGCGGTCGCCGCGCTCCAGGAGGAGTGGGCGTCGGTGATCGGCACCGAGGGGGCCCGGTCCGTCGCCGCGTACCTCTTCGAGGAGCTGACCGGCGGCCCCGAGGGCTTCGTGACGGGCGCCTCCGTCCGTGCGTTCCTGGACAAGTTCCGCCACGCCACCGGCACGTCGGCGTACGACGACGACCTCGCCGCCCTCGCCGACGACCTGCCGGCCCGGCGCCAGCTCGTGGAGGGCTGGCTCACCTCGTACGCCGGGGCGAGCGGCACGGACATCGACCCGAGCGACCTCGCGGAGGCCGTCGCCGTGGAGCTGTGCCCCGAACCGCTGCTCGCCCGGTACGAGGCCGACGCGCCGCTCACCGAGACCGTCGACGGGCTCCTCGGCGTCCACCCGCGCGTCGAACGCGGCCGGCTCACCGTCCGCATCGACGAACTCCTCGCCCGCACCGAGGAGTTCCGGACCGTCGCCGTGCCCGGATTCCGCGCCTACCAGCGCCGGCGCACCGCCCTGGTCGCCGCCGAGCGGACCCGGCTGCGCCTCGACGACCACCGGCCGCGCGTGATGCCGGCGTTCGTACGCAACCGGCTGCTCGACGAGGTCTACCTGCCGCTGATCGGGGACAGCCTCGCCAAGCAGCTCTCCACCGCCGACGCCGACCGCCGTACCGACTCGCAGGGCCTGCTGCTGCTCGTATCGCCGCCCGGCTACGGCAAGACGACGCTCATGGAGTACGTCGCCGACCGGCTCGGGCTCGTCCTCGTCAAGGTCAGCGGCCCGAACCTGGGCCACGACGTGACCTCGCTCGACCCCGCGCAGGCGGGCAGCGCCACCGCACGCCAGGAGATCGAGAAGATCAACTTCGCGCTCGAAGCGGGCAACAACACGCTGCTCTACCTGGACGACATCCAGCACACCTCGCCGGAACTCCTCCAGAAGTTCATCCCGCTCTGCGACGCCACGCGCCGCGTCGAGGGGGTGCGGGACGGTGAGCCGCGCACGTACGACCTGCGGGGCAAGCGGTTCGCGGTGTGCATGGCGGGCAACCCGTACACCGAGTCCGGCGCGCGCTTCCAGGTGCCCGACATGCTCGCCAACCGGGCGGACGTGTGGAACCTGGGCGAGGTGCTGTCCGGCCGCGAGGACGTCTTCGCGCTGAGCTTCGTGGAGAACGCGCTGACCGCGAATCCGGTGCTGGCGCCGCTCGCCGGCCGCTCCCGCGAGGACCTGGCGCTGCTGCTGCGGCTCGCCGCCGACGACCCCACGGCGCGACCGGAGCAGCTCGAACACCCCTACGCACCCGCCGAGGTGGACCGGATCACCGCCGTCCTGCGCCATCTGCTGCGGGCCCGGGACACGGTCCTCGCGGTCAACGCCGCGTACATCGCCTCGGCCGCGCAGACCGACGCCACCCGCACCGAGCCGCCGTTCCGGCTCCAGGGTTCGTACCGCAACATGAACCGGATCGCGGAGCGGATCGCGCCCGTGATGAACGACGCCGAGCTGTCCGCCGTCGTGGACGACCACTACGCGGGCGAGGCGCAGACCCTGACCAGCGGCGCGGAGGCCGCGCTCCTGAAGCTCGCCGCGCTGCGGGGCACGCTCACGCCCGCGCAGGCCGAGCGGTGGGCGGCGCTCTGCGCCTCGTACGTCCGCACCCAGGCGCTCGGCGGGCCCGAGGGCGATCCGATGACCCGCGCGGTGGCCGCGCTGGGGCTGCTCGCGGACCGGATCGCGGCCGTGGAGACGGCGATCGGGCGCGCCGCCGACCCCCGCCACCTGCTGGCCAGGCCGCACGACGACCGCTGACCGTCCTCGATCAACGGAAGGGAGCAAGGCATGCTGGGACACGTGTCCTCCTTCCCCCAGCAACCCCAACCCTCTCCGTTCTCCGGCCACATGGTCGTCTGCGGAGACGACGCGCTGGCCCAGCGGCTCGCCGTGGAGCTGCGGTACGTCTACGGGGAGCGCGTCACCCTCGTCGTGCCGCCGGAGCCGGGCGCGGTCAGGCCGGACGAACCGCTGAGCGGGCGCGGGCGGGCCGCCGCGCTGTTCGGACGGATGGCGTCCGCGATGAACCGCAACGGCGGTGGGCTGCCGCACGGTTCGGACGGGGACACCAATGCCGGCGTCGAGGCGGTGCGCATCCTCCAGGCCGCCGAACCGTCCGACGAAGCGCTGGCCGAGGCGGGCATCGCCCGGGCCTCGGCGGTCGCCCTCGTCTACGACGACGACGAGCGCAACATCCGGGCCGCGCTCACCGCCCGCCGGCTCAACCCCCGTGTCCGGCTGGTGATCCGCCTCTACAACCGCAAGCTGGGCCAGCATCTGGAGACCCTGCTCGACCAGGCGGCGGCCGTCGCGTCCCCCGGGCTCGACCCGGCCGCGATCGACGCCTCCACCACGGTGCTGTCCGACGCCGACACCGCCGCGCCCGCGCTCGCGGCCACCGCGCTCGCCGGTTCGACCCGGGTGGTCCGGGCCGAGGGCCTGTTCCTGCGCGCCGCCGAGCGCACCCCGCCCCGGGGCGGCCAGGTCGCCGACCCCGGCCTGTGCACCCTGGCCCTGCTCTCCTCCACCACCCACGACCCGGCGGGCGCGGAGGGCTCCGACAGCAGCGGCGCCGAGGGGCCGCAGCTGCTGCCCGGGCCGGCGGAGATCGCCGCCGCGACCGGGCGCGGCGCGGTCGTCCTGGAGGCCGTCACCCAGTCGGGTGCGGCCGCCCCGAAGCCCCGGATGAGCGGCCGGAGCGCGCCGCTGAGCCAGTTCTTCTCGCGGCGGCTGCGCTGGTCGGCGCTGGGGGTCGGGCTCGCCGTGCTCGGGCTGGCGGTGGCGTCCTCGGTCACCACCGGCGACCATCCGCTGCACGCGGCCTACCTCACCCTGCTCGACCTGTTCGCGATGGGCGACCCGGCGATCGGTGAGCCGACCGCCCGCCAGGTGATCCAGATCCTCTCCGGCATCGCGGGCCTGATGCTGCTGCCGCTGCTGGTGGCGGGGGTCCTGGAGGCGTTCGGCTCGCTGCGCAGCGCCTCCTCGCTGCGGCGGCCCCCGCGCGGGCTCTCCGGGCACGTGGTGCTGCTCGGGCTGGGCAAGATCGGCACCCGGGTCCTGGTGCACCTGCGGGAGCTGGGCATCCCGGTGGTGTGCGTGGAGGAGGACCCGGACGCGCGCGGCATCCCCGTCGCCCGGCGGCTGCACGTGCCGGTGGTGCTCGGTGACGTCACGGACGAAGGGGTGCTCGAAGCGGCCAAGATCGGCCGCTCACGCGGGCTCCTCGCGCTGACCAGCGCCGACACGACGAACCTGGAGGCGGCGCTGTACGCGCGCTCGCTCAAGCCGAGCCTGCGGGTGACGGTGCGCCTCTTCGACGACGAGTTCGCCACGGTGGTCTACCGCACGCTGCGCACGGCGCACCCGCAGGCGATCACCCGCTCCCGCTCGGTCTCCCACCTGGCGGGCCCCTCCTTCGCGGCCGCCATGATGGGCCGGCAGATCCTGGGCGCGATCCCGGTCGAACGCAAGGTGCTGCTGTTCGCGGCGGTGGAGGTCGGCGGCCACCCCCAGCTGGAGGGCCGCACCGTGGACCAGGCGTTCCGCGAGGGCGCCTGGCGCGTCCTGGCCCTGGACGTGGCCCCGGGCTCCCTCGTCTGGAACATCCACCCCGGCTACGTGCTCCGCCCGACGGACCGCGTGATCATCGCCGCGACGCGCAGGGGGCTGGCGGAGCTGCTGGGGCGCCGCCGCCGTTCCAGCCCGACCGGCGTCTGAGGAGGGGCCGTAGGCCGTGTCCTACGGCCGCCAGCCCCGGCGGCAGAGCACCAGCCGGTACCCGTCCGGGTCCGCCACCGTGACCCCCCACTCGTTCCAGTAGGGGTTCGGCGAGGCCACCCTCGTACCGCCGCAGGTGAGCAGCCGGGCCACCAGCTCGTCCGGTACCGGGCCGTCCAGGTACAGGACGAGCAGGTCCTCCTCGGTGGGCCGGGGGTCCACGGGCCCCCGCGTGAGCTCCAGATGCCAGGAGGCGTCGGGATGCCCCACCATGAGAAGGTCATGCGTTCCGGGCTCCCGCTCCGCGTCGGCGCGGAAGAGGACCTTCAGCCCCAGCCCGTCCACCCAGAACCGCTCGGCGGCGGCGAGATCCCGGGAGGGCCGGGCGAGGCGGACGTGCGTCTCGGCGGTGAATGACACGGGTGCCCTTTCGTCGGGGCGGCGCCCTCGGCCGCGTAGCCGCAGCGTATGAGCCCGCCGGGACGCACACATCGGCCATCGGTCCTGGTCCCCGGGTCCGAGGACGAAGGAATACCGCGCCCCCGCCCTCCGTTGTACGATGCGTCCAGTTAGTTCAACGTTCAACCAATACCGACCAGGAGGCGGACGCCATGCAGTTCGGGATCTTCACCGTCGGGGACGTCACCACCGACCCCACCACCGGTACGACGCCGAGCGAGCACGAGCGGATCAAGGCCACCGTCGCCATCGCGCGGAAGGCCGAGGAGGTCGGGCTCGACGTCTTCGCGACCGGTGAGCACCACAACCCGCCGTTCGTCCCCTCGTCCCCGACCACCACGCTCGCCTACATCGCGGCGCAGACGAAGAGCATCGTCCTGTCGACCTCGACCACGCTGATCACCACCAACGACCCGGTGAAGATCGCCGAGGATTACGCGACGCTCCAGCACCTCACGGACGGCCGCATGGACCTGATGATGGGGCGCGGGAACACCGGCCCGGTGTACCCGTGGTTCGGCAAGGACATCCGCCAGGGCATCCCGCTCGCCATCGAGAACTACGCCCTGCTGCACAAGCTGTGGCGGGAGGACGTCGTGGACTGGGAGGGCAAGTTCCGCACGCCGCTCCAGTCGTTCACCGCGACCCCGCGCCCCCTGGACGGCGTGCCGCCGTTCGTCTGGCACGGCTCCATCCGCTCGCCGGAGATCGCCGAGCAGGCCGCGTACTACGGCGACGGCTTCTTCCACAACAACATCTTCTGGCCCATGGAGCACACGAAGAAGATGGTGCGGCTGTACCGGCAGCGGTACGCGCACTACGGCCACGGCACCGCCGAGCAGGCGATCGTCGGCCTCGGCGGCCAGGTGTTCATGCGGAAGAACTCGCAGGACGCGGTACGCGAGTTCCGCCCGTACTTCGACAACGCGCCGGTCTACGGCCACGGGCCCTCACTGGAGGACTTCACCCGGCAGACGCCCCTGACCGTGGGCTCCCCGCAGGAGGTCATCGAGCGGACGCTGACCTTCCGCGACGCCGTCGGCGACTACCAGCGCCAGCTGTTCCTGATGGACCACGCGGGGCTGCCGCTGAAGACCGTCCTCGAACAGCTCGACATCCTCGGCGAGGAGGTCGTCCCCGTGCTGCGCAAGGAGTTCGCCGCCCTGCGCCCGGTCGGCGTCCCCGAGACCGCCCCGCTGCACCCCGCCTACGCCGCCACGAAGGAGAGCTGACCGTGTTCGCCACCGAACCCGTGAGGATCGTCGCCGTATCGGCCGGCCTCAGCAGCCCGTCCTCGACCCGGCTGCTGGCCGACCGGCTGTCCGCCGCCGCCCGGGAGCGGATCGAGGCCGCGCAGGACCGCCCGGTCGACGTCCGGGTGATCGAGCTCCGCGACCTGGCCGCGGACATCGCGAGCCACCTGGTGTCCGGCTTCCCGCCGCCCGCCCTGGAGGACGCGCTCGCCGCGGTGACGGGCGCCGACGGGCTGATCGCGGTCACGCCGGTGTTCACCGCCTCGTACAGCGGCCTGTTCAAGTCCTTCTTCGACCTGGTCGAGAACACCGCGCTGACCGGCAAGCCCGTGCTCGTCGCCGCCACCGGCGGCACGCCCCGGCACTCGCTGGTCCTGGAGCACGCGATGCGCCCGCTCTTCGCCTACCTGCGCGCCGTCACCCTGCCGACCTCGGTCTACGCGGCGTCGGAGGACTGGGGCGCGAGCGGTGACGAGTACACCGAGGGGCTGCCCGCCCGCATCCGGCGCGCGGGCGGGGAGCTGGCCGACGCCGTCACCGGCGGCCGTGCGGTCTCCGGTGCGACCAGGACGCCCGGTCTGGACGACGAGGTCGTCCCGTTCGAACAGCAGCTCGCGGCCCTGCGCCCGGCCTGACTGTCCGGACCACCGCAAATCGCCATTTCGCCCGTTTTGACTAGAGTCGTACGGGAAGACGTGTGCGAGCGGGACCGAGCACAGCCGCAGAACCCAGCTGGAGGCAGAGATGGGCAGGATCGTGGTGGGCGTCGACGGCTCCGAGTCGTCGGTCAAGGCACTGCACTGGGCCGTGCGCCAGGCGGAGCTGACCGGTGACACGGTGGAGGCCGTCAACAGCTGGGAGTACCCCGCCACCAGCTGGGCGTCGATGATGCCGGGCCTCCCGGAGGACTTCGACCCCCAGGCCATGGCCACGGTGTCGCTCACCGAGACGCTGGAGGAGGCGCTGGGCGCCGAGGGCGCCGCCGCCGTCAGCAAGGTCGTCGTGATCGGCAACCCGGCGCAGGCCCTGCTGGACCGGTCGGAGGGCGCGAACCTGCTGGTGGTGGGTGCGCGCGGGTACAGCGGCTTCAAGGCGACCCTGCTCGGCTCGGTCAGCCTGCACGTCACCCAGCACGCCTCGTGCCCGGTGACCGTCGTCCGCGCCTGACCCCGTACGGCTGTGGGCCCCGCACCACACGTGGTGCGGGGCCCACCCGCGTCCTCACAGCTCCACGACGTCCGCCACCGCACACGCCACGTTGTCCGGCGCGCCGGCCGCCTCCGCGAGCCCGATCAGCGCGCCCACGGCGGCCTCGGGCCCGTCCGCCGCCGCCAGCACCCGCGCCAGCTCCCCGCCGTCCACGACCGCCGAGAGCCCGTCCGAGCACAGCAGGTAGCGGTCGCCGGGCAGCGCGTCCCGGACGTCCACATCGGGCCCGCCGTACGGGCCGTCACCGGAGAGCGCCCTGAGGAGCATCGCCCGCTGCGGGTGCGAGAACGCCTCCTCCTCCGTCAGCGAACCGTCGTCGACCATCGACTGGACCAGGCTGTGGTCGTGCGTGATCCGGAACAGCTCGCCCCCGCGCAGCAGGTACGCCCGCGAGTCCCCGATGTGCACCAGGCCCAGCCGCGAGCCCGTCCACATCATCGCCGTGAGCGTCGTTCCCGACTCCTCCGGCGCCCCGCCGCCCCCGCTCCCCGCCACCGCGTCCCGCACCGCGAGCGCCACCCGCTCCGCCGCGTCGTGCAGGCTGTTCAGCAGCTCGGCCGCCGGCACCGCGCCCGGTGCGAACGGCTTCAGGGCCTCGATCGCCGCCGTGCTGGCCCCCGCCCCGCCCGCGCCGAACCCGTCGGCGACCGCGAGCAGCCGGGCCCCGGCATGGACCGCGTCCTGGTTGGTCTCGCGCACCGCCCCCGTGTCGGTGCGGGCCGCGTAGCGGAAGCCGAGTGTGCCCACCGATGTCATGACGTCCTCCGTCGACAGCTGGTCGATGAGGAAGGCCGCGAGATCACGGCGGGCCGCCGTCTCCGCCTCGACCCGCGCCCAGTACGCCCGGATCGCCGCGGCGGCCGCACCGGACTCCAGCGCGATCACCTCCCTGATCCGGGCGAGCGGCATCCCGATCCGGCGCAGCCAGGCCACCAGCCGGGCCGCCCGCACCTGCGCCGGGTCGTAATACCGGTAGCCGTTCACCGGGTCGACCAGGGCCGGCGGGAGCAGGCCGAGCTCGTCGTAACGGCGCAGCGCCTTCGCGGACAGCCGGGACAGCCGGGCGAACGCCCCGATCGTCACCAGCTCCGCTCCGGGGCCCCGCCCCTGCCCGTCCTCCGTCACCGCACGCCTCCTCATACCGGGCGGACTTCCCGCCCCGGCACACCCGATCCTTGGCCTTCCCCCATGGAGAAGGTCAAGGACCGAGGACGCGCGGGCGGGCGCGGGCGTCACTCCCGCGTGTAGAAGTAGTAGTACGCGGCGAGCAGTCCGCCGAGTCCGAGGATCAGCCCGATCACCGACGCCGACAGGATGCTCGCGCCGGAGAGGCTGTAGAGGAAGCCGATCGAACCGCCGGTCAGCACCCCGTACGCGGCGGCCCGCAGCTCGCGCGGCAGCCGGTTCTGCATCCGGCCGAGGCCGAAGCAGAGCACCGCGAGAACGGCGCCGGAGACCAGTCCGAGGGCGAGCCTGGTGCCCGTGAGCACCCCGCCGCCACGGACGATGGCGGTCGCGTAGCAGCCCATGATCAGGCCGAGCGCGGCCGGGATCGCCCAGCTGAGGACCGGGCGGTGCCGGGCGGGTGTCGCATGCCTCCCGCGTGCCGGCACCGAAGCGTGTGCGGCCATGGCAGAGAGCTCCTTCCGTCACCCCCGCTTTCCCTCCAGAGCACACCTGGTCGGGCCGCCCGGCAACTCGGATGGCCCACGGCCCGGGGCGCCGCGGCGCCATCCGGGATTCCCTGGAGGGGTGCGGACGTACTTCTCGGTGGCCCTGTCGGCGGTACTGCTGGTGCTGCTGGCCGTCCTGGTGCCGCTGAGCGCGCTGTCCGCCTGGGTCGACCTGGAGATCGACGACACGGACCGTTACGTGGCCGCCGTCGCCCCGCTCGCCGACGACCCGGAGGTGCGGAGCACCGTCGCCGACCTGATCACCGACGGCGCCATGAAGCAGATCGACGTGGGGCCGCTCCAGGACACCGTCCGCGACTTCCTGCACCAGGCCGTGGAGTCCTTCACCACCACGGACGCGTTCCAGGACGCCTGGACCGCCGCCAACCGCACCGCCCACGAGACGGTCACCGCCGCGCTGGACGGGCAGAGCGGCGAGAGCGTCACGATCGACCTGGCCCCCGTCACGGAGCAGGTGAAGCGGAACCTGGTGGACAACGGGGTGCCGTTCGCCGATCAGATCCCCGTCCAGCACACCGACATCCAGCTGGTCTCCGCCGACCGCGCGGACCAGCTGCGGCAGAGCTTCCAGTGGCTGCGGACCGCGAGCGTGTGGCCGGCCGTCGGCACGGTCGTCTTCGCGCTGCTCGCCGTCGCGCTCGCCTGGATGCGCGGCGGACCCGGCCGCCGGGCCCGCGCCCTGGCCGCGCTGGCCGGCACCGCCGTGACGGGCGCGGGCTTCGCACTCGGCGCGCTGGTGCTGCGCGGGGCGCTGGCGCTGGCCCGTGACCGGGTGCTCGACGAGGTCCCGGACAGCGACACCGGCGCCGCCGCGGCCGTGTACGACGCGCTGACCTCCTCGCTGCGCACCACGGTGTGGATCGTCTTCGGCCTGGGCCTGGCCGTCGCGGTGTGCGCGGTGGCGGCCCGGATCTGGGCCCAGCGGGTGCTGCCGGCACCGGCGCCGGCGGAATGACGCGGCCGCTCCCGCCGGAGCGGCACGACTGGGAGGTGTACGGATGCGAGCCATCGCCGTCAGCGCGCTGCGGGCCGACCCGGTGCTGGTCGAACTGCCCAAGCCGGAGCCACGGCCCGGCGAGGTCCGGGTGCGGATCGAATACGCGTCGCTCAACCCGCTGGACTGGCAGGTCGCGGACGGCTCGGCCGGGGGACTCGCCCCGGCGCCCCGGGCCTTCCCGTTCGTCGTCGGCGTGGACTACGCGGGCCGCGTCGACATGATCGGCGGCGGCGACAACCGCTTCCGGGTGGGGGACCCGGTCTTCGGACGGGCGGACGTGGCCGACACGTACGGTGCCTACGGGGAGTACCTGTGCGTGCGTCAGGACTCCGCCATCACCCTCGTTCCGCGTGGCCTCGACGCCCGGGCCGCCGCCGCACTGCCGTCCGCCGGGACGGCCGCCGCGCAGATCCTGGAGGCGGTGGCGCTGCGCGGCCACGAGACCCTGCTGGTCGTCGGGGCGGCGGGCGGGATCGGCTGCTGTCTGACCCAGCTCGCCCGGGCCCGCGACGTCCGCGTCATCGCGGCGGTGCGCGGTGACGAACGGTCCAGGATGGGGTCGTTGGGCGCCGCCGCCTCGGTGGACCTCACGGCCGGCCCGCCCGCCGACGCGCTCCGGAGGGCCTGCCCGGACGGCATCGACGCGCTGGCCGACCTGGCGTCGGCGGCGCCGGACGCGTTCGCGGCGCACGCGGCGGGGGTCCGGCCGGGCGGCATCGCGCTCTCCACCCGGGGCGCCGCCGCCGGGGCCCGGCTGCCCGAGGGCGTCAGGGGCGTCGACTTCCGTCTCGACCCGAGCCCGGTCCTGCTCGACGTGCTGGCGGCGGGCGCGGCGGACGGCATCCTGCGCGTGCCGGTCGACGCCGAAGTGCCGTTGGCGGAGGCGCCGTCGGCCCTGGCGCGCAACCGGGCGGGCGGGGCGCGCGGCAAGACGGTGATCGCGCTGCACGGCTGAGACCGGCCGCCGGATGCGCGCCGGCTACTCCGCCGGGCCGGGGCCCGTTCCGCGCAGCCGGTCCATCTCGCGGCGGTCCCGCTTCGTGGGCCTCCCCGCGCCCCGGTCGCGTACCGGGACCTGGATCGCGGTCTCACGCGGTGGCGGGGGCGGGCTGTTGTCGAGGAAGCACTCGGCGGCCACGGGCGGGCCCACCCGCTTCTTCACCAGCTTCGACACGACGACGATCCGGTCCCGGCCCGCATGGCGGAGCCGTACCTCGTCACCGACCCGCACCGACTGCGCGGGCTTGGCACGTTCGCCCGCGACCTTCACATGACCCGCACGGCAGGCGGCAGCGGCCTGCGCCCGGGTCTTCGTGAGCCGGACCGACCAGATCCAGACATCGACCCGGACACTGCCCGCCGTCTGCGGAGCCTCACCCGAAACCATGCGTCCGACTGTAGGCGGTGGGCCCGGACGGTACGTCCCCGCGTCAACTCGACGCCCACGCGGTGCAGGTGACGTGGGAGGTCGGTGAACGCCCGTGCGGGGCCTCAGGACTCGGTCCGGGCTCGGTTCGCTCTCGGTTGTCCCACATGCGGGCCGTGCCGCCGAACGCCCTTATCCGGCCGCTAACCTTACGTATCCGCCCTGGCCAGGGATCAATTCCCGCAGTACGGACATTCATCGCACCCAACTCATGCGAAAGGCTCGCCCATGGGCATTCGGAGCTTGCTGCGCAAGGTGTTCGGCCGTGACCGCACGGAACAGGACGACCCGACGACGGCCACGGTCCCGCCCCAGGGCGAGCACGCGAGTGCCACGGCGCCGGAGCCGGAGCCGGACGAGGCACCCGTCAGGATCTCGGTGCCCGCCCCCGCGTCGTCCGACGAGACCACGAAGGCGTCGGACGAGGACGCCAAGGCGTCGGACCTGGTGGCCGCGGCCTTCGACAAGCCGTCCACGCCCACGGTCCCGGCCCAGGGCAAGGGCCCGGACACGGCGGCGCCGGAGGCCGAGGCCCCGGCGGCGGCCACCGCGGCGGAGGCGCCCGAGGCGGAGCCGGAGGCGCCCGCGCCCGCGCCGGCGGCCGAGGCCCCTGAGCCCGTCGCAGAGCCGGAGGCCCGCGAGGCGGCGGCGAAGGCCGAGACCCCCGAGCCCATCGCGGACCCCGAGCCTGTCGCGGCCACGGAGACCCCCGAGCCGGAGCCGGTCATCGCGAGCGAGACCCCGGAGCCGGCGCCGGTCGCCGAGCCGGAGCCCGTCGCGGCGCCCGAGCCGAAGGCGTCCGCCGAGCCGGAGGCCGAACCGGCCCCCGTCGCGACACCCGAGCCGGCCGCCGAGGCCCCCGCGCCGATCACCATCGACATGGACCCGGAGCCCGAGGCGGCCACGGCCGCCCCCGCCGCCCCCGGCAAGCCCGCGCTCACCCTCGCCAAGGTCAAGGCGCGGGCGCCCGAGCTGGCCGGGGCGTACAAGGCGGCGCAGGCCGGGCTGAAGGCGCACGGGCTGACCGGGCTGCGCGCCACCGTCTACCTGGTCCTGGACCGCTCCGGCTCCATGCGCCCGTTCTACAAGGACGGCAGCGCCCAGCACCTCGGCGACCGCACGCTCGCGCTCGCCGCGCACCTGGACGAGAGCGCCACCGTGCAGGTCGTGTTCTTCTCGACCGACATCGACGGCACCGGCACGGTGGAGCTGGACGGCCACGAGGGCCGGATCGACGCCCTCAACGCGGAGCTCGGCCGGCTCGGCCGCACGAACTACCACCGCGCGGTCGAGGAGGTCGTCGCGCACTACGAGAAGTCCGGAGCGACCGGCCCCGCACTGGTGGTCTTCCAGACGGACGGGCCCCCGGACGTCCGGCAGGCCGCCCGCCAGGCGCTCGACGCGGCGGCCCGGCTGCCGCTGTTCTTCCAGTTCGTCGCGTTCGGCGAGAAGGACGCCAAGGGCTTCGACTTCCTGCGGAAGCTGGACGCCCCGAACACCGGCTTCTTCCACGCCGGCCCCACCCCCGGCAAGGTACCGGACACCACGTTCTACCGGGAACTGCTGGCCGCGCTCCCCGCCTGGGTGGCCACGCGTTCCTGAGACGCCGGCAGACGTACGGTCACGGCGAGCCCGCCCTTGGGCCCCGGCACCGCCGTGACCGTACCGTCGTGGGCCAGCGCGATGGACCGCACGATCGACAGGCCGAGGCCCGAGCCCGGCCCCATCCGGTCCCGGCCCTCCCCCCGGCGGAACGGCTCGAACAGCCCGGGGATGTCCGCCGCGTCCACCACGGGGCCGGTGTTGCGGACCTCCAGCAGGACCCCGCCGCCGGCCGGGACCACCGAGACCCCGACGCTTCCGCCGGGCACGTTGTACGTCACCGCGTTGGCCAGCAGGTTCGCCACCAGCTGGGCCAGCAGCAGCCGGTTCCCGCGCACCGGGCAGGGCCGGGTGTCCAGCCGGACGTCCGGGCGCCGGGCCGCCTCCTCCGCCACCACCCGGGCCAGGTCCACCGGTTCCCGCTCGCTCTTGTCGAGCCCCCGCTCGCTGCGGGCCAGGACGAGCAGCCCGTCGATGAGCCGTTCGCTGCGCCGGTTGTTGTCCAGGAGCGTCTGCCGGGTGCGGACGAGGTCCTCCGGCGTGGGGTCGTCCAGGCCGACCTGGATCGCCGCGCGCTGGGTGGCCAGCGGGGTGCGCAGCTCGTGCGAGGCGTTGGCGATGAACCGCCGCTGGCTGTCGAAGGCCCGCTCCAGCCGGGCCAGCAGCGCGTCGAGGGTGTCGCCCAGCTCCTTCAGCTCGTCGTCGGGGCCACTGGAGGCGATCCGCTCGTGGAGCGTGTGGGCGGAGAGCTTGCGCGCCTTGGCGGTCATGGTGTGCACGGGCCGCAGCACCCGGCCCGCCGTCCACCAGCCGACGCCCACCGCACAGGCCGTCATCATCAGCAGCGCGGCGGCGGACCAGATGAGCAGCTGGTGGCCGGCCGCGTCGCTGACGTGGTCGGTGAGGTCGTAGACGCTCGGCGGACCGAGGCGGCGGCGGCTGACGAGCGGACCGTTGACCGCGTAGCCGGGCTGGACCACGACGGCGGTGTCCGCGATGGCGCGCGCCTGCGAGTTCGTACCGGCGCGGGAGGCCAGATTGACCGTGGCCAGCAGGGCTGTGCCGAGGACCAGGAAGACCCCGCCGTAGACGAGGGCGATCCGGGTCCTGATCGTGGAGTGCGGCAGGCGCGCCGGGCGCTTCACAGTGCGTACCCCACGCCCTGCACGGTGCGGATCACGGCCGGCTCACCGAGCTTGCTCCGCAGTTTGCTCATGCAGACCCGGACGGCACCGGAATGGGGCATCTCCCTGCTCGAACGCAGTTGAGAGCTTGGGGAAGGGTCGGCGTTGGCGTCCCAGGCCCGTTCCAGCAGCTCCTCCGCGCTGACCGTCCCGCCGTCCGCCTCAAGGAGCAGCTGGAGCACCGTGAACTCCTTCGGGGACAGGTCCAGGTCCCGCCCGTCCCGGGTCGCCGACCGCCGTACGGTGTCGAGCCGGATGCCGTACCGCTCCAGCTGCGGCGGTACGGGGCGGGCGCTGCGCCGCCGCAGGGCGCGTACGCGGGAAACCAGTTCCGGGAACTCGAACGGCTTGCCCAGATAGTCATCGGCGCCCAGGTCGAGCCCGGCGACCCGGTCCTCCATGGAACCGGCGGCCGTCAGCATCAGAATCCTGGTCCGGGAGCCGGAGGCGACGAGCCCGCGGGCCACGTCGTCACCGTGCACCCGGGGCAGATCGCGGTCCAGCACGACCACGTCGTAGTCGTGCAGCCCCAGGTACGCCTGGGCGGCATCACCGCTGTACACCGTGTCGACGGCGAAGCCCGCCCGCCGCAGCCCGGTGGCGACCAGCTCCGCGAGGATCTCCTCGTCCTCGGCGACCAGTACCCGCATCGTGATGTCCCTCGCCTCGTGCCTGCGTGTCCACTCCCTCTCAGGATGCCTTCTCGATACGTGAAGCGGAGCTCTCCGGCCGGGAAGGATCAGCGGCCCAGCGACTCCGCGTCCCCCATCACGATGACGGGCGCCATGGCCGGGTCGAGGGTGCCCAGGAGTTCCTTCATCCGGTCCTCGGTGACCGAGACACAGCCCTGGGTCGGCCCTCCGTGGTCCACGTGCACCCAGATCCCGCCGCCGCGCTCCTCGCCGAGGGGACGGGTGTGGTCGAGCGGGGAGGTGCCGGGCAGGCGGTTGTAGTCGATGGCGACGACGTAGTCGAAGGACCCCTCCAGCGGCTCACCGTGGAACCCCTCGCCCGTCACGGCGAAGTCCGGGCTCAGGTCGTACGGGAGCGCCGTGTCCGGGGGCGCGAGGCGGCCCCCCGCCGCGGTGAGCGTGAAGACCCCGACGGGTGAGCGCAGGTCGCCCTCCCAGTGCTCCCCGGTCCAGCCGTTGAGGGCGTTGTGGGCGGGCCAGGGGCCCAGCGTGGCGCGCCAGCCCGGCCCGGCGGGCCCGTCCCGGGTGTAGAGGACGGCGGTCGACCGGTTGGAGTCCACCGAGTCCCCGGTCACCACGAACGCCTGCCGCGCCGTGGCCGGGACCGCCGCCCGGGTCTTCGGTCCGAGGCCGGGCAGTTCCGTGGGCTGCGGCGAGGCCGCCGGGGCCGACGGCACGGGCGGCACCTCTCGCGAGGGCCCCCCGGCGGCGGCCCCGGGCGGCCCGGGTACGCCGTCGATCCGCGCCCGCTCGGTGGCGGCACCGCTCATGTCCGTACCGGCGAAGCCACCCGCCCCGCAGCCGGTGAGCAGCGCGAGCAGGACCAGGGAGCAGACGACGTGCGGCAGGCGCAGGGGCAGGGGTGCGCGCGAAGGGGGCACGGGCACGGAGGGCTCCTCAGCAGTGGGTGCGCCGGTGTCGGCCCAGCCAGTCATTGCCGCCCGCGTCACCGCCCAATCCGGGGCGGGGCCCATCCGGCCGTAGCCGTTCAGGTGATTCCTGTGCTTCATCGGAACCGCTCGAAGCCCTCTCGGCGTCCGTCACGCGAACAGCCCCCGGCCAGTGGCGGCCGGGGGCTGTTTCACGTGAAACAGGCCGAGCTACTTCTGCGCGTCCTTCGTCGGCGCGGCCGGCTTGCGGAGCTGGATGTTGAGCTCGCGGAGGCGGGTCTCCTCCAGGACGGTGGGCGCGCCCATCATCAGGTCCTGGGCGTTGCCGTTCAGCGGGAAGGCGATCGTCTCGCGGATGTTCGGCTCGTCGGCGAGCAGCATCACGATGCGGTCGACGCCCGGGGCGATGCCGCCGTGCGGCGGAGCGCCGAGGCGGAACGCCTTGAGCATGCCCGCGAACTCCTTCTCGACCGTCTCGCGGTCGTAGCCGGCGATCTCGAACGCCTTGATCATCAGCTCGGGCTCGTGGTTCCGGATGGCGCCGGAGGACAGCTCGATGCCGTTGCAGACGATGTCGTACTGCCAGGCGAGGATGTCCAGCGGGTCCTTCTCCTCCAGGTCCTTCAGGCCGCCCTGGGGCATCGAGAAGGGGTTGTGGGAGAAGTCGATCCGGCCGGTCTCCTCGTCCTTCTCGTACATCGGGAAGTCGACGACCCAGCAGAACCGGAAGACGCCCTCCTCGAAGTGGCCGGCCCGCTTGGCGGCCTCGACGCGGACGGCGGACATGATCTTGGAGACCTCGTCGAACTCGCCGGCGCCGAAGAAGACGGCGTGGCCCGGGACGAGCGCGAGCCGCTCGGTGAGCGTCTTGACGTCGGTCTCGGTGAGGAACTTGGCGATCGGCCCGGCCAGCGTGCCGTCCTCGCCGACGCGGACCCAGGCGAGGCCCTTGGCACCGTGCTCCACGGCGTACTCGCCGAGTCCGTCGAAGAACTTGCGGGACTGGCCCGCCGTGTCCGGCACCGGGAGGGCGCGGACGTGCTTGCCGGCGAACGCCTTGAACTCCGAGTCCGCGAAGACGTCGGAGATGTCGACCAGCTCCAGCTTGGCGCGCAGGTCCGGCTTGTCGTTGCCGTACTTCAGCATCGACTCGCGGAACGGGATGCGCGGGAACGGCGAGGTGACGTGGCGGCCGTTGCCGAACTCCTCGAAGAGCTCGGTCATCAGCTTCTCGATCGGCTGGAAGACGTCCTCCTGCTCCACGAACGACATCTCGACGTCGAGCTGGTAGAACTCGCCGGGCGAGCGGTCGGCGCGGGCGTCCTCGTCGCGGAAGCAGGGCGCGATCTGGAAGTAGCGGTCGAAGCCGGAGATCATCAGCAGCTGCTTGAACTGCTGCGGGGCCTGCGGCAGCGCGTAGAACTTGCCGGGGTTCAGCCGGGACGGGACGACGAAGTCACGGGCGCCCTCGGGGGAGGTCGCGGTGAGGATCGGGGTCGCCATCTCGTTGAAGCCGAGGGCCACCATCTTGGAGCGGATCGAGGCGATCACGGCGGAGCGCAGCATGATGTTGCGGTGCATGCGCTCGCGGCGCAGGTCCAGGAAGCGGTACTCCAGGCGCCGCTCCTCGTTCACACCGTCCTCGGCGTTGATCGTGAAGGGCAGCGGGCCGGCCTCGCCCAGCACCTCGACCTCGGAGACCTCGATCTCGATCTCGCCGGTCGGCAGGTCCGGGTTGACGTTCTCGGCGCCGCGCGCGGAGACCTTGCCGTCGATGCGGACGACGGTCTCCTTGGTGAGCTTCGCCAGGGCCTCGTTGCCCGGCGTGCCGGGGCGGGCGACGAGCTGCACGAGACCGTAGTGGTCGCGCAGATCGATGAAGAGGATGCCGCCCAGGTCTCGGCGATTGTGCAGCCAGCCGCTCAGCCGGACGTCGGTGCCGACGTCAGAGGCGCGGAGCTCGCCGCAGGTGTGGGACCTGTACCGATGCATCGTCGTTCATCCAGTCTTCGCGGTTGGGGGAGATTCAGCCCTCCCAGGCTACCGCCCGCGACCTGAGCGCTTCATTGTCATGGTCCGCATCGAGATCGTCCGTGACCCCGCACCCGCGCCCCAGGCTCGCATGCCGGTTTAAAGTGGGGCAATGCGCACCGAGGACGTGCTGGCCGCGACCGCGACCGGGCTGTGGCGCTGGGACAACGGAGCCGGGACGGTCACGCTCGACGCGGAGGCCGCCCGTCTCCTTGAGCTGCCCGCCGAGCCCGGCGTCTTCCGCGAGTCGGAGGTCCGCTCCCGCTTCCACCCCGTCGACTGGAACGAGATCGCCGGGGTGATCAGCCTCGCCGTGGCCGAGGGCACCCTGGCGGAGGCCCGGCTGCGCATCGTGGACGGCAGCGGCCGGGTCCTGCGCACCGTGCGCAGCCGCTCCAAGCCGGTCCCGGCCGGCGAGGGTCGCGAGGACTACGTGCTCATCGGCACGCTCCAGGAGGTCGCCGAGCCCCCGCCGGGCACCGTCGGGACGCACACCGCCATCACCGGCGACTGGCGGCGCTCCCGCGAGGCGTTCCTGCTGGACGCGGGTCGGGCCCTGGCGGAGGCCGGGTCCACCACGGAGGTGCTGCGGGTCGCGTACTCGCTCTCCATGCCCGGGTTCTCGCCGGACGGCCTCGCGGTCTTCGGCGTCGAGGGCGAGCGGCTGACCGTCGTCGGGCAGCACGGGCACTCCCTCAGCGACGAGGGGCCGTTCACCGAGATGCCGCTGGACACGGACTACCCGGCCGCCGAGGTCGTCCGGACGGGCCGGGCGATCTATCTGCCCACGCCCGAGGACTACCGGGCCCGCTACCCCGCCACCTGGCCGCTGGCCCAGCGGTTCGGGCGCCGCTCCTGGGCCTTCCTGCCGCTGATCGTGTCCGGCCGCACGATGGGCACCTGGATGGCCGGCTTCCGGCACCCGGTGGCGTTCTCGCCGGACGAGCGGTCGGTGCTGACGACCGTGGCCCGGATGCTCGCCCAGGCGCTGGCCCGGGCGGGCGCCGCGGACACGGAGCGGGAGCTGTCGCTGGGCCTCCAGCGCACGATGATGCCCTCGCTCGGCCCGGACATCCCCGGCATGACCGTGGCGGCGCGCTATGTGCCGACCGGCGGCGGCCTCCAGGTCGGCGGCGACTGGTACGACCTGATCCCGCTGCCCAGCGGTCGCATCGCCCTCGTGATCGGCGACGTCCAGGGCCACGACGTGCGGGCGGCGGGCCTCATGGGCCAGCTCCGGATCGCGCTGCGCGCCTACGCCTCCGAGGGCCACCGTCCCGACGCGGTGCTGGCGCGCGCCTCGCGCTTCCTCTCCGGCCTCACCGACCCCGGCGAGGACGACGAGGCCACGGCCGCGCGGTTCGCGACCTGCCTGTACGCGGAGGCCGACCCGGAGTCCGGGGTGCTGGACATCGCACGGGCCGGCCACCCCGACCCCGTGATGATGACCGCCGACGGCACCGCCGTCATCCGGCAGACCGAGGGCGGGCTGCCCCTGGGCGTGGAGGCGGACGCGGACTACCCGACAACGCGGATCGTCCTGGAGGCCGGGGAGACGATCATGCTCTGCACGGACGGGCTGATCGAGACCGGCGGCCACGACCTCTCCTCCGGCTGGACCCGGCTCCGGCCGATCCTGGAGCGGCACACCGGGGACCTGGAGAAGCTGGCGGACGCCCTGGTGCAGGCGGTGCACGGGCCCGGCTCGCACTACACGACCGGGCCGCTCGCGGACCGGCGCGAGGACGACGTCGCGGTCCTGCTGCTGCGCCGCGAGGGCACCGTCACCTCCCCGGCGGCGCCCCGGCGGACCGCGCTCTCCATCGCCCAGGCCGAACCGGAGCGGATCTCGACGGCCCGGCAGCTGCTGCGGGAGCTGCTGCACGACTGGGCGGACCCCGATCAGGTCGACGCGGCGGTGCTGCTGCTCTCCGAGGTCGCCACGAACGTCCTGGTGCACACGGACGGGGACGCGCTGATGGTCGCCCAGGCGACCGGGACGCCGGGGGAACGGTGTCTGCGGGTGGACGTGTCCGACGGCAGCGACGAGCTGCCGCACAAGCGGCGGCCGGGCGAGATGGCCTCCAGCGGCCGGGGCCTGGTGCTGATGGAGATGCTCGCGCACAAGTGGGGGGTCGATCCGCGCGGTGCGGGCAAGTCGATCTGGTTCGAGCTGAACGAGGCCGAGCACCCGGAACCGGCGTTCCCCGACCTGGACCTGGACTAGGGCCTCCCGCGCCCGTCCGGCGCGACGCGACCACCGGCGCGGAGTTCGCCGATGATGCCGAAGGCCGCCGCGCAGAGCGGGACGGCGAGCAGCATGCCGAGGATGCCCGCGACGCTCGCGCCCGCCGTCAGGGCGACGAGGATCATCGCGGGGTGCATCTGGACCGTTCGGCTCTGGATCATCGGCTGGAGGATGTGGCCCTCCAGCACCTGGACGGCGAGCACCACGCCGAGCGCCCAGAGCGCGATCGCGAACCCCCGGTCCGCGAGGGCCACCAGCACGGCCACCGCACCGGAGATGAACGCGCCGAGGTACGGGATGTAGGCGCCGACGAGCACCAGCGCGCCGAGCCCCACCGCGCCCGGCACCCGCAGGATCAGCAGCCCGACCGTGATGCAGACGGCGTCGATCAAGGCGATGAGCGTCGTCCCGCGCATGAAGCCCTCGACGGCCTCGAAGGCCCGCCGGCCCATCGCCTCGACCATGTCGCCGGTGCCGCGCGGGGCGACGGTGTGGGCGAGGTGCGCGGCCCGGTCCGCGTCGCGCAGGAAGAAGAAGGTCAGCAGCAGGGCCAGGACGCTGGTCGCGACGAGGGAGCCGATGACGCTGATGCCGGTGAGGAGCCCGCCCGCCGCGGTGGCGCCGAACTTCTCGACGAGTTTGCGGCCGCTGGTCTCCAGGTCGTTCACGTCGATGTCGTCCGCGACCTGGAAGTGGTCGACCACCCACTGCCCGGCGTCCTTCAGCGACTGGACGATCTGGTCACCGGTCTCCACGAGCGCGGCGACGACGATGTAGCCCGCACCGCCGACCACGGCGAGCAGCACCACGCAGGTGACCGCGGCGGCCAGCGAACGGTTCACCCCGTGGGCGGTCATCCGGCGGTGGACGGGCCCGAGCAGCGCCGTACCGAGCAGGGCGAGCAGCACGGGGGTGACGGCGGTCTTGAGGGCGATGCACAGCCAGACGGCGACGGCGGCGACACCGGCGACCAGCAGGACGACACCGCACCAGGCGGCGGTCCGCCGGGCACCGTCGGGCAGGAGTGGCTTCGGGGTCTGCACCCTGCCAGCCGATCACGGCCCGGCAGCCGTGTCCCGCCCGCGCCGCCGTACGAGTGACGGAGCGTCACACGGCGGCGGCGGGGGCGGAAGCGAGGGTCACATGCCGTGGACGGCCGGCACGGTGCCGAGGCGGCCGGCCTGGAAGTCCTCGAACGCCTGCTTGAGTTCGGCCTGGCTGTTCATCACGAACGGCCCGTAGTGCGCCATCGGCTCGCGGATGGGACGCCCGCCGAGCAGGACGACCTCCAGGTCCGGGGTGTGCCCGTCCTGCTTCTCGTCGGCCCGCACGGTCAGCGAGGAGCCGGCGCCGAAGACGGCGGTCTGGCCCATGTGGACCGGCCGGCGCTCCGCACCGGCGGAGCCGCGTCCGGCGAGCACGTACGCCAGGCCGTTGAAGTCCTCGCGCCACGGCAGCGTCACCTCGGCGCCGGGGCGCACGGTGGCGTGGATCATCGTGATCGGGGTGTGCGTGATGCCGGGGCCCTCGTGGCCGTCCAGCTCACCGGCGATCACGCGGAGCAGCGCGCCGCCGTCCGGGGAGGCCAGCAGTTGGACCTGGCCGCCGCGGATGTCCTGGTAGCGCGGGGCCATCATCTTGTCGGCCTTAGGCAGGTTCACCCAGAGCTGGAGGCCGTGGAACAGGCCGCCGGACATGACCAGGGACTCCGGCGGCGCCTCGATGTGGAGGAGACCCGAGCCTGCGGTCATCCACTGGGTGTCGCCGTTGCCGATGGTGCCGCCACCGCCGTGGGAGTCCTGGTGGATGAAGCTGCCGTCGATCAGGTAAGTCACGGTCTCGAAGCCGCGGTGCGGGTGCCAGGGCGTGCCCTTCGGCTCGCCCGCCGCGTACTCCACCTCACCCATCTGGTCCATCATGATGAACGGGTCAAGGTACTTGTAGTTGATGCCCGCGAAGGCGCGGCGGACGGGGAAGCCCTCCCCCTCGAAACCGCTCGGCGCCGTGGTGACGGCGAGCACGGGGCGGGCCGCGGCGTCGCCGGAAGCGGCCACCTTGGGCAGGGTCAGCGGGTTCTCGACGGTCACTGCGGGCATGGGAGCCACCTCCGGGGGACTGTTCTGCCACCAATTTAGTTGAACGGTGAACATCCTGCAAGGCGCCCGCCATTCCCGCGCGCCCCCGGACAGCCGGAAAGGGGCCCGTACCGAGAGCGGTACGGGCCCCTTTCCGGAAGCCTTCGGGCCGGTGGATCAGCCGTACATGCGGCGCATCGCGAAGTCGACCATCTGCTCGACGGCCTTCGCGTCGAAGACCATCCGGTGCTCGCCCTCCATGTCCAGGACGAAGCCGTAGCCGGTGGGCAGCAGGTCGATCACCTCGGCGCCGGTGATCACGAAGTACTTGGACTCCTTGCCCGCGTACAGCCGCAGCTCCTTGAGCGTGGTGAACATCGGGATCACGGGCTGCTGGGTGTTGTGCAGCGCGAGGAAGCCGGGATTGTCGCCCCGCGGGCAGTAGACCTTCGAGGTCGCGAAGATCTGCTGGAAGTCCTCGGCGGACAGCGAGCCGGTCGTGAAGGCCCGTACCGCGTCACCCAGCGACGGCGGCGAGGGTTCGGGGTACAGCGGCTGCTCGCCGTAGCCGCCCCCCATCGGCTGCTGCGCGCCCTGGTTCTGGTCGTAGCCGTACATGGAACAAAGAGTAATCGGCCACATCCGGGGCTCAGGGGGTTGCGTCTTATTACTGGCGGGTAGCATCATCGGAGAGGTCACCTGATAGGTCCGGGCCACCCCTCCACGGGGCGCTGCGCGCCACTGCTATTGATTACGGAGCCTTCCCATGGGGCACTACAAGTCGAATCTCCGCGACATCGAGTTCAACCTCTTCGAGGTCCTCGGGCGCGACAAGCTGTACGGCACCGGACCGTTCACGGAGATGGACGTCGACACGGCGAAGAGCATCCTCGAGGAGGTCGCCCGCCTCGCCGAGAACGAGCTCGCCGACTCCTACGCGGACGCCGACCGCAACCCGCCGGTCTTCGACCCGGAGACCAACACCGCGCCGGTCCCCGACACGTTCAAGAAGTCGTACCAGGCGTTCATGGACTCCGAGTACTGGCGCCTGGGCCTGCCGGAGGAGATCGGCGGCACCACCTCGCCGCGCTCCCTGATCTGGGGCTACGCGGAGCTGCTGCTCGGCTCGAACCCGGCCGTCTGGATGTACTCCTCGGGCCCGGCGTTCGCCGGCATCCTCTTCGAGGAGGGCAACGAGGCGCAGAAGAAGGTCGCCGAGATCGCCGTCGAGAAGCAGTGGGGCTCGACGATGGTGCTGACCGAGCCGGACGCCGGCTCCGACGTCGGCGCCGGCCGCACGAAGGCCGTCGAGCAGGAGGACGGCTCCTGGCACATCGAGGGTGTGAAGCGCTTCATCACCTCGGGCGAGCACGACATGTCGGAGAACATCCTCCACTACGTGCTGGCGCGTCCCGAGGGCGCGGGCCCGGGCACCAAGGGCCTCTCCCTCTTCCTGGTCCCGAAGTACCACTTCGACTGGACCACCGGCGAGCTGGGCGAGCGCAACGGCGTGTACGCGACGAACGTCGAGCACAAGATGGGCCTCAAGGCGTCCAACACCTGCGAGATGACGTTCGGCGACCGCCACCCCGCCAAGGGCTGGCTCATCGGCGACAAGCACGACGGCATCCGCCAGATGTTCCGCATCATCGAGTTCGCCCGCATGATGGTCGGCACGAAGGCCATCGCCACCCTCTCCACCGGCTACCTGAACGCGCTGGAGTACGCCAAGGAGCGGGTCCAGGGCACCGACCTGTCGCAGTTCATGGACAAGGCCGCGCCGAAGGTCACCATCACGCACCACCCCGACGTGCGCCGCTCGCTGATGACGCAGAAGGCGTACGCGGAGGGCATGCGCGCCCTCGTCCTCTACACCGCCTCCGTCCAGGACGCGATCCAGGAGAAGGAGGCCGCGGGCGAGGACGCCAAGGCGCTGCACGGCCTCAACGACCTGCTCCTCCCGATCGTCAAGGGCTACGGCTCCGAGAAGTCGTACGAGCAGCTGGCGCAGTCGCTCCAGACGTTCGGCGGCTCCGGGTACCTCCAGGAGTACCCGGTCGAGCAGTACATCCGCGACGCCAAGATCGACACCCTGTACGAGGGCACGACGGCCATCCAGGGCCAGGACTTCTTCTTCCGGAAGATCGTCCGCGACCAGGGCGCCTCGCTCAACGCGCTCTCCGAGGAGATCAAGAAGTTCCTCGCGGGCGCCCAGGACAACGAGGAGCTGTCCGGTGCGCTGGACAGCCTCGCGAAGGCCGCGGTGGACCTGGAGGCGATCGTCGGCACGATGATCACCGACCTCACCGCGACCGGCGAGGACGTCAAGAACATCTACAAGGTGGGCCTCAACACCACCCGCCTGCTGCTGGCCTCCGGCGACGTCGTCGTCGGGTACCTGCTGCTCAAGGGCGCGGCAGTGGCCGCCGAGAAGCTGCCGACGGCCTCCGCGAAGGACGTCGCCTTCTACCAGGGCAAGATCGCCGCGGCGAAGTTCTTCGCCGCGAACGTCCTGCCGGGCGTCGGCGCCGAGCGCGCGCTCGCCGAGTCCGTCGACAACTCCCTGATGGAGCTGGACGAGGCCGCGTTCTAGGACGCTGCGCACGATCGACGGCTGCCGCCGCCCGGACCCGCGTCCGGGCGGCGGCAGCCGCACGATGAGCCGTTCGGGCCGGGGGGCGACGGGGAATCCTTTCGGCCACGTCTGGCTACAGTGAAGAACATGAGTTCCTCCCCCCGCTTCGACCGCGGGCACACCGACGATCTGATGGCCTTCCTGATGGCCTCCCCCTCCCCGTACCACGCCGTGGCGACCGCCGCCGCGCGACTGGAGAAGGCCGGATTCCGGCAGGTGGAGGAGACCGCGGCCTGGGACGGGACCACGGGCGGCAAGTACGTCCTGCGTGGTGGGGCGATCGTCGCCTGGTACGTGCCGGAGGGCGCCGGGCCGCACACGCCGTTCCGGATCGCCGGCGCGCACACCGACTCGCCGAACCTCCGGGTCAAGCCGCTGCCCGACACCGGCGCGTACGGCTGGCGCCAGATCGCCGTCGAGATCTACGGGGGCACCCTGCTCAACACCTGGCTGGATCGCGACCTCGGTCTCGCTGGCCGGATCTCGCTCCGAGGGGGCACGGACCGGCTGGTTTCGGTCGACCGCCCGCTGCTGCGGGTGCCGCAGCTCGCCGTCCACCTGGACCGGTCGGCCAACACCGACGGGCTCAAGCTGGACCGGCAGAAGCACATGCAGCCGATCTGGGGGCTCGGGGACGTGGAGGAGGGCGACCTCATCCGGTTCGTCGCCGAGGAGGCGGGCGTCGACGCCGAGGACATCACCGGCTGGGACCTGATGCCGCACCCCGTCGAGCCGCCGGCCTACCTGGGCCGCGACCGCGAGCTGGTGGCCGGCCCGCGCATGGACAACCTGCTCTCCGTGCACGCGGCGACCGCCGCGCTGGCCGCCGTCGCCGGACAGCCCGACGCCGAGCTGCCGTACATCCCGGTGATGGCCGCCTTCGACCACGAGGAGAACGGCTCGCAGTCGGACACCGGCGCGGACGGGCCGCTGCTCGGCACGGTCCTGGAGCGCTCGGTCTTCGCCCGCGGCGGCGGTTACGAGGACCGCGCCCGCGCCTTCGCCGGCACGGTCTGCCTCTCCTCCGACACCGGCCACGCGGTCCACCCGAACTACGCGGAGCGCCACGACCCCACGCACCACCCGGTCGTCAACGGCGGACCGATCCTGAAGGTCAACGTCAACATGCGGTACGCCACCGACGGCGGCGGCCGTGCCGTGTTCGCCGCGGCCTGCGAGAAGGCGGGCGTGCCGTGGCAGACGTTCGTCTCCAACAACGCGATGCCCTGCGGCACGACGATCGGCCCGATCACCGCCGCCCGGCACGGCATCAAGACCGTCGACATCGGCGTCGCCATCCTGTCCATGCACAGCGCCCGCGAACTGTGCGGCGCGGACGACCCGTACCACCTCGCGAACGCGCTGGCCGCCTTCCTGGCCGGCTGACCGCCCGGGCGGGAGCCCGGTCACAACCTCCCGCCCGCGCATGCTCGTTACCGGGCCGGGTACGCGCTCCGTACACGGCCCGGAGGTCCCGGGCCGCCGAGGAGGCGGAACTCATGGGACTCGGAGGATGCATCATCCTCATCGGCGCGGGGGCGATCCTCGCCTTCGCGACCGACTGGCAGCTGGACACCGTCAATGTCGACCTGGTCGGCTGGATCATGATGATCGTCGGCATCATCGGCGTGCTCGTCTACGCGAGCGTCATCCGGCGCCGCCGCATGGTCGTGCCGCCCACCACGACGGTGGTCTCCGACGACGAACGGCACCTGTGACCGGGGGCGATCCGGCCACACCCCCGGAACACCACGGCGGAATCCCCGATATTCTGGGCACTTGTCCGTGACCCGGAACCGGGCGCGTCCGACCCGGAAGGGGAGCCGCTCGTGGAGTTCCGGCTGCTCGGCACCGTCTGCGTCGACACGCTGACCGGGCCGCTGCCCCTCGGCCCCGCCAAGCGCCGCAGCCTGCTCGCGGCCCTGCTGCTGCACGCCAACACCCCCGTGTCCATGGCGCGGCTGACCGACTGTCTGTGGGACGACGAGCCTCCGCTCCACGCCCGCACGGTCATCCAGGGCCATGTCTCCCGGCTGCGCGCCCTGCTGGTCGGCGCGGACGCGCAGGCGTACGGGGTGGAGCTGGCGACGCTCGGCGACGCGTACGTGCTCCGGGCGCCCGAAACCCTGCTGGACTCCCAGCGGTTCGAGGAACTGCTGATGCTGGCCCGCGAGCAGCGGGACCCCGCCGACACGGTGCTGATGCTGAAGGAGGCCCTGTCGCTCTGGCAGGGTCCCGCGCTCACCGGCACCTTCGCGAGCGCCCCGCTCCAGGCGGCCGCCCACGCGCTGGAGGAGTCCCGCCTCTCGACGGTCGAGCAGCTGGCCCGGGCGTACGGGGAGCTGGGCGAACACCACCGCGCCGCGGCGGCCCTCCGTGCGGAGGCCGTCGCCCACCCCATGCGCGAATCCCTGGCGGCGGCCCTGATGACCGCCCTCCACCGCTCCGGCCGCCAGTCCGAGGCGCTGGACTGCTTCCACCGCACCCGCCGCCTGCTCGCGGACGAACTGGGCATCGACCCCGGCCGCGAACTGGCGGACGCGTACGCGCGCATCCTGCGCGGGGAGGGGGACGCGGGCGGGCCGGTCACCGACGCCCCGCAGACCGGTCGTCCGCCGCACGGCGGGACGCCAAGCGGGAGGCAGGCGCACGGCGGGGCCGACGGGACCGCCGCGCCGCAGGCCGGTCCGCTGCTGCTTCCCGAGGCGTCCGCCTACGACGGGACCGGTGAGGCGCGGGCCGCCGCCGGGCCGGCGGCCATGGCCCCCGGCCCGTACACCGTCGCCGGCGTACCCGCGCCCGTCGCCGATCTGCTGCCGCGCGCGCCGCGCGGCTTCCACGGGCGGGGGGCCGAGCTGACCGCGCTGTCACGGGCGGCGGCCGGGGAGGCGCCCGTCTGCCTGGTCACCGGACCGGCCGGGGTCGGCAAGACCGCGCTGGCGCTGCACTGGGCGCGCCGGACCCCCGCCGCCTTCCCGGACGGGCGGCTCTTCGCGGATCTGCGCGGATTCGGGGAGGCCGCCGAGCCGACCCCGCTCGAAGTGCTGCGGGAGTTCCTGCTCGCGCTCGGCGTCGCGCCCCGCCGGGTCCCGGAGTCCGTGGCCGGCGCGGCGGCGCTGTTCCGCTCGCTCACCGACCGGCTCAGCCTGCTCGTGGTGCTGGACAACGCCCGCGACTCCGCGCAGGTCAGGCCGTTGCTGCCGGGCGGTGCGGACTGCGTCACGCTGGTCACCAGCCGGCACCGGCTCGACGGGCTGATCGCCTCCGAGGCCGCCGTGCCGGTCCCGGTGGACATACTCGAACCGCCGGACGGCACCGCGCTGCTGGCCGGGGTGCTCGGCGAGGAACGGGTCCTCGCGGAACCGGTGGCGGCCCGGCGGCTCGCCGAGCTGTGCGGCGGACTGCCCCTCGCGCTGCGGGTGACGGCGGCCCGACTGGCGGGCCGTCCGCAGTGGACGCTGGCCGCCATGGCGGGCGAACTCGCGGACGAGCGCAGCCGGCTGTCCTACCTGGACGTGGAGGACACCGGCGTGTCCGCCGCCCTGCGGCTCACGGTGCAGCAGCTGCCGCCGGACGCCGTCCACCACCTCGGCCGGCTCGGCCACCACCCGGGCAGCCACTTCGACCCGTACACCACGGCCGCGCTCGCCGGCAGCGACCCGGTCACCGCCGGGGCGGCGCTGGAACGGCTCGCCGCCGCCCATCTGGTCACGGAGGCGGGCCCCGGGCGCTGGATACTGCACGACCTGGTGCGGCTGTACGCACGGGGCCTCGACCCGGCGGCGGCGCCGGACGCGCTGACCGGCGTGCTGGACCACTACATCGCCACCGCGCTCGCCGCCGCCGACACGGCGGAACCGGGCGGCGAGCCCTGCTTCGTGCTGCCCGACGACTTCCACCCGCCCGCCGCGATCCGGGACTTCACGGACCGGGCCGAGGCGATGGGCTGGCTGGCCGCCGAGCGCGAGGACCTGACCCTGGCGGCCACGGCAGCCCGGGCCGCCGGGCTCGACGACCGCGCGTGGCGGATCATCCTGCTCCAGTGGCCGCACGTGGTGTGGCGGGTGCGGGACGGCTGGACCCCGATGCTGGACATCGCTCTGGCGGCGGCCGTCGCCCGCGAGGACCCGTACGCCGAGTCCCGAGTCCGCAACCTGCTCGGCTGGGTGCTGACGGAGGAGGGCAGGACCGGTGAGGCCGTCGCCATGCTGGAACCCTCGCCCGGACTCGCCCGGCAGGCTGGGGACCGGCTCGGCGAGGCGACGGCACTGATCAACCTGGCCATCGTGCAGGCCGAGCAGGGCGGCCTGGACCTGGCGATGGAGGGCTGCGAGCGGGCCCTCCGGCTGGCCCGGGAGGAGCCCGACGCGCACACGGAGATGCTCGCGCTCCAGCACCTGGCCCGGATGCAGCTGACGGCGGGCCGCCCGCAGGACGCCCTGGACTCCGCCCGGACCGCCTTCGGCCTGGGCCCCGAGCACGAGGAGGCGGCCCGCCGGGTACTGCTGCTGTCCGTCAGCGGCGAGGCCCACCTCGCCCTGGGCGCGGAGGAGGAGGGCGTCCGGCTCCTGGACGAGGCGGCCACGGAGGCGGAGCGCGCCGGCTACGACGAGGGCGCGCTCCGGGCCCTGGCGGCGCTGCTCCGGGTGACGGCGAGCCCGGACCACGTACGCCGCCACACCGAGGCGGCCCGCCGCCTGACCGCCGACGGATGACCCCTAGGGCCTGTCCGCGCCCTCGTCCATCCCCGCGAGGACCAGCGGCAGCCGGGCCGCTCCGCCCTCCGTGACGCGGACGGGGACGCCCCAGTCCTGCTGGTGGACGTGACAGGCCGGGTACTCGTTGGCGGGGTCGTCGTCGCAGGACGCGGCCATCGCGGAGACGTGCAGGACACCCTCGGTGACGCCGTCCGCGAGGACGAGGTCGCGGAAGAGGTCGGTGCCCGCGCCCTCGCCCTCGGCCAGCAGCCCGGGCGGGGTCGAGGAGACCAGCAGCCGCGTCGAAGGACCGTACCGGGTGTCCAGCTTCTGCCCGGCCGGCGCCTGGAAGACGACGTCGAGGCGGAGCGCACCGGGGGCGACCTCGGTGGCGGACCGCTGCGTGCGGTGGGCCCGGTCGGCGACGCGTACCGCCTCCTCGGGCAGCCGCAGCCGGGTCAGCCGGTGCCGGGCGGACTCCACGACGACGAGGTCGCCGTCCACCAGTACGGCGTCGCTGGGCTCCCGCAGGTCCGTGGCCAGGGTGGTGACCTCACCGCTCGCCGGGTCGTACCGGCGCAGGGCGTGGTTGTACGTGTCGCAGACGGCCACGGACCCGTCGGGCAGGGCGGTGACGCCGAGGGGGTGCTGGAGCAGGGCCTGCCCGGCGGCGCCGTCCCGGTGGCCGAAGTCGAAGAGGCCGGTGCCGACGGCGGTGTGCACGGCGCCCTCGCGGTCGACCCAGCGCAGTGCGGACGTCTCCGAGTCGGCGACCCACAGCCGCTCCTCGGTCGCCGCGAGCCCGGACGGCTGGGCGAACCACGCCTCCGCGCCGGGTCCGTCGACCAGACCCTCGTTGGTGGTCCCGGCGGCGACGCGTACGGTGCCGTCCTCGGGGTCGTACGTCCACAGCTGGTGCACGCCGGCCATGGCGATCCAGAGCCGGCCGCCGAACCAGGCGACGTCCCACGGCGAGGAGAGGTCCACCTCGCGGGCCGGGCCGCTGGTGGGCGCCCCCTGCCACCACTGGCGGCCGGTGCCGGCGAGGGTGGTCGTGGTCCCGGTCGTGAGGTCCAGGGCGCGGACGGCGTGGTTGACGGTGTCGGCGACCGCGATCCGCCCGTCGGGCAGCAGGGCGAGCCCCTGCGGCTCGCTGAAGCGGACCTGGTCGGGCCCGCCGTCCGCGAAGCCGCGGTCGCCGGTCCCGAAGTGCCGGCGCACGGTCTCGCCGTCCGGGTCCAGCTCGACCAGCCGGTGCCGGGTGGTGTCGGAGACCAGGAAGCCGCCGTCCGCGAGCAGCAGCGCCTTACCGGGGAACCGCAGGTGCGTGGCCACCGGCTCCGGCGCCACGTACGGCCCGTCCCCGCGCCGCAGGGTCCCCTTCGCCGCGTGCTCCGCCTCCAGCTCCTCGACCAGCTTCTCGATGGCGTGGGCGTGGCCCTCACCGGCGTGCTGGGCGACGACATAGCCCTCGGGGTCGATGACGACGAGCGTGGGCCAGGCGCGTACGGCGTACTGCTTCCAGGTGGCCAGCTCGGGGTCGTCGAGGACCGGGTGGTGGACCTCGTAGCGCTCGACCGCGTCCACGACGGCCTGGTGCTCCGCCTCGTGCACGAACTTCGGCGAGTGCACGCCGATGATCACGACGGTGTCGCGGTGCTTCTCCTCCAGCTCGCGCAGCTCGTCGAGGACATGCAGGCAGTTCACACAGCAGAAGGTCCAGAAATCGAGGATGACGATACGTCCCCGCAGGTCAGCGAGGGTGTACTGCCGGTCGCCTGTATTGAGCCAGCCGCCCTTGCCGATGAGTTCGGGGGCCCTGACGCGTGCACGTGTTGCCATGAGAACAGTCAACATCACCGTGGCGTTCCCGCATTCCACAGGTGGCTCCGGGAACCTGTGAGCCATGAGACTTCTCGTACGTGAGCGGCTGTTCGGCATCGGTGACGACTACTGGATCGAGGACACGGACGGCCGCAAGGTCTTCCTGGTCGACGGCAAGGCCATGCGGGTGCGCGACACCTTCGAGCTGAAGGACCCGCAGGGCCGCGTCCTCGTGGAGATCCGCCAGAAGCTG
Source organism: Streptomyces sp. NPDC057249 (assembly GCF_042669245.1). Lineage (NCBI taxonomy): Bacteria > Bacillati > Actinomycetota > Actinomycetes > Kitasatosporales > Streptomycetaceae > Streptomyces > Streptomyces sp. NPDC057249. Next base: position 429,759 of record NZ_JBHUXS010000001.1, read on the forward strand.
CTGAGTCTGCGCGACACGATGCTGATCGAGCGGGACGGCGAGCAGCTCGCCAAGGTCAAGAAGAAGCATCTGTCGCTGCTCCGCAACCACTACCGCGTGACCCTCGCGGACGGCACCGAGCTGGACGTCAGCGGCAAGATCCTGGACCGCGAGTTCGCCGTGGACTACGACGGCGAGCTGCTGGCGCAGATCTCCCGCCGCTGGCTGTCCGTCCGGGACACGTACGGCATCGACATCGTGCGGGACGACGCCGACGCGTCGCTGCTGATCGCGGTGGCGGTCTGCGTGATCGTGCTCGCGGAGAAGGAACAGGACGACTGACCGCATGCCGGCGCCCTGAGGGCCCTGTTTCACGTGAAACCGTGAAGCAGGGCCCTTCGCGTGTCAGACGGTCGGCGCGGCGAGCCCGAGCCGCCGGTCCTTCAGCGCCGGGAACTGCTCCCGGGTCGCCGCGACCCTGGCCGTGTCCAGCTCCACGGTCAGCACCTCCTCGTCCGCCCCCGCCTCCGCGAGCACCTCGCCCCAGGGGTCCACGACGAGGGAGTGGCCGGCCTGCTGGATGCCCGCGTGGGTGCCGGCGGAGCCGACGGCGAGGACGTACGACTGGTTCTCGACGGCGCGGGCCTGCGCGAGCAGCGTCCAGTGGGCGCGGCGGCGCTCCGGCCAGCCGGCCGCGACGACCAGGGTTTCGGCGCCGGCGTCGACCAGGCCCCGGAAGAGCTCCGGGAAGCGGAGGTCGTAGCAGGTGGCCAGACCGAGCGTGGTCTCCGGGAGGGAGACGGTGACCAGCTCCTCGCCGGCGCCCATCATGACCGCCTCGCCCTGGTCGAAGCCGAAGCGGTGGATCTTGCGGTAGGCGGCGGCCCGCTCACCCTCGGGGGAGAAGACGAGCGTGGTGTTGTAGAGAGTGCCGTCCTCGGCCCGTTCCACGAAAGAGCCGGCGTGCAGCCATACCCCGGCCGCGGCGGCGGCCTTGGCCATCACCTCGTGCGTCGGGCCCGCCAGCGGCTCGGCCTCCTTCTCGAAGGCCGTGTAGGCGAAGGCCCCGACCGGCCACAGTTCGGGGAGGACCACCAGGTCCGCGCCCCGTTGCGCGGCGATCAGGGATGCGGCACGTTCCCTGCGCGCATCGGCGGGTTCGTCCGGGTCTACTGCGATCTGGATGAGGGAGGCGCGCACACTACCACCGTCCTGGCATTCGAGCCGTCAACACCGGCCTACGATCGTCACACGAAAGCACTGCCGGGGTGCCTGCTCGCAGCGTAACTTAGCCACCGAACCTCATCGCCGCCGCAGCCCGCAGCCCGACCGTCCGCGCCCAGTTGCCCATGCACCGCAGAACCGCACGAGGGGTCCCGTGACCGTCCATCCCAGCCTCCAGACCTACGCCGACGCCTGGACCCACTCCATCGAGTCGATAGCCGAGCTGGTGAACCCGCTCACCGAGGGGGAGTGGAACGGCCGCACGCCCTGCCCCAACTGGTCCGTGCGCGACATCGTCTCGCACATCATCGGGGTGGAGTGCGAACAGCTCGGCGACCCGCGCCCGATCCACACCCTGCCGCGCGACCTGTTCCACGTGCAGAGCGAGTTCGCCCGCTACATGGAGATGCAGGTCGACGTCAGGCGCCACCACACCGCCCCGGAGATGACCTCCGAGCTGGAGTACACGATCATCCGCCGTTCCCGGCAGCTGCGGAACGAGACCCGGGACCCGGAGACCATGGTGCGGGCGCCGCTGGGCGCCGAACAGACCCTGGAGACGGCGCTGCGGACGCGCGCGTTCGATGTCTGGGTGCACGAACAGGACCTGCGGACGGCCCTGGGCAAGCCCGGCAACCTGGACTCCCCCGGCGCCCTGGTCGCCCGCGACCTCCTGCTGCTGGGGCTGCCGAAGGTGGTGGCCAAGCTCGCCGGCGCACCGGCCAACTCCGCCGTGGTGCTGGACGTGCACGGGCCACTGGAGTTCATGCGCACCGTGCGGATCGACGCCGAGGGGCGCGGTGCGCTGGACGTCGCCCCGTCGCTCGGGCCGGCCGTGACGCTGTCCATGGACTGGGAGACGTACGTACGGCTGGCCTGCGGCCGGGTGCGGCCCGCCGCCGTCGCGGACCGGGTCAAGGCCGAGGGCGACCAGGAGCTGGCCGACGCCATCCTGCAGCACTTCGCCGTCACCCCGTAACACCACAAGAGCCCGGCACACAGCGGCGCCCGCCCCCACGACGGGGGACGGGCGCGCCGCCGTCCGGGGCCGGGTCACGCCGGCACGTGCACCGCCTCCACCCGGCTGATCACGTGGTGATCGCGCTCGCGGCGCGCGGCCCTCGCGCGCAGCCGCAGGATCTGCGTGACGCCCAGCGCCTCCAGGACGAAGACCGACGAGAACGCCACCCGGTAGTTGTCACCGGTCGCGTCCAGCAGCACGCCGACCGCCAGCAGCGTGGTCATCGAGGCGATGAAGCCGCCCATGTTGACGATGCCGGACGCGGTGCCCTGGCGCTCCGGCGGGTTGGCCGGGCGGGAGAAGTCGAAGCCGATCATCGAGGCCGGGCCGCACGCCCCGAGCACCACGCACAGGACGACCAGCAGCCACATCGGCGCATGGTCCCCGGGGTGGAAGATCGTCGCCGCCCACAGCGCGGCCGTCGTGCCGACCGTGCCGAGGGCGAGCGGGACGCGGGCCGCGTGGTGACGGGCGATCACCTGCCCGTAGACGAGCCCCAGCGCCATGTTCGAGAGCACCACCAGGGTCAGCAGCTCACCGGCGGTCCCCCGGCCGAGCCCCTGGTCCTCGACCAGGAACGGCATGCCCCACAGCAGCAGGAACACCATCGCCGGGAACTGCGTGGTGAAGTGCACCCACATACCGAGCCGGGTCCCGGGCTCCCGCCAGGCGGCGGCGATCTGCTTGCGCACGTACGCCCCGCCGGCGTGCTGGACGGGAGGCGGCTCGTAGCCCTCGGGGTGGTCCTTGAGGAAGAGGAGGAGCAGCACCAGGACCACGACCCCGGCCAGCGAGCTGCCGACGAAGGTGGTCGTCCAGCCGAAGCCGTGCAGGGCACGGGCGATCACCAGCGTGGAGACGAGGTTGCCCGCCATCCCGAAGAGGGCGGCGACCTGGCCGATCAGCGGCCCGCGCCGGGCCGGGAACCAGCGCGTCCCCAGCCGGAGCACGCTGATGAACGTCATCGCGTCGCCGCACCCCAGCAGCGCACGGGACGCGAGCGCCGTGCCGTACGAGGGGGAGAGCGCGAAGCCGAGCTGGCCGAGGGTGAACAGGACGGCCCCGAGGGTCAGCACCCGCTTGGTGCCGAGCCGGTCGACCATCAGGCCGACGGGTATCTGCATGCCCGCGTACACGAGCAGCTGGAGGATCGAGAAGGTGGAGAGCGCCGAGGCGTTGACGTCGAACCGGTCGGCGGCGTCGAGTCCGGCGACCCCGAGGCTGGTCCGGAAGATGATGGCGACGAAGTAGACGGCGACGCCGATGCCCCAGATCCTGACGGCACGCCGGCCGCCGGGCGGGTCACCGGGCAGGGGCAGGGTGGGCGCGGCGGCGGAACTCACCGGTCCTCACCCCGGACCAACACCTTGACCCGGCCGACGTGGCGGCGCACGACCTGGGCGGCGAACTCCGCGTCACCGGACCTGATCGCGTCCAGCAGCTCGCCGTGCTCCGCGATGTTGGCGGCGATCCGGTCCGGGTGGGCCTCCATCACGGCGACGCCCATCCGCAGCTGGCGGTCGCGCAGCTGGTCGTAGAGGCGGGACAGGATCTCGTTGCCCGCGTGGCGAACGATCTCGGCGTGGAAGCAGCGGTCCTTGACCGAGACGGTGGCCAGGTCGCCGGCGTCGGAGTAGTGGCGCTGCTCCTCCAGGAGCGCTTCCAGCCGGCTGATCAGCTGCGGGGACGCGGGCACCGCCTTGCGGGCGGCGAACTCCTCGACCAGCAGCCGGGTCTCCACCACGTCCGCGATCTCCTGGGCGGAGACGGCGAGCACCAGGGCGCCCTTCTTCGGATAGAGCTTGATCAGCCCCTCGACCTCAAGGCGCAGCAGTGCCTCGCGCACCGGCGTGCGCGAGACCCCCACGGCCTCGGCGAGGCCGCCCTCGGTCAACAGGGTGCCGCCCTCGTAGCGGCGGTCCAGGACGGCGTCCTTGACGTGCGTGTAGACGCGCTCGGCGGCCGGGGGCTGCTTCGCGGGCGGGGTGAGGGGGGCGGGGCCGGGGGATGTGGAGGGTGCGGGGGCTGGCATGCGTACAGCATAGATACAACATGCACGCAAGCGTCCCGCCGTCCCACCCTGTGGACGGGGGACCGGCCGCTACCGCCCGCGCGCCAGCAGCAGCGTGGTGCTCCCGTCCTCCTCGGCGATGTCCCTGACGTGCCGGAACCCCACCTTGCGCAGGGCCGCCAGGGAGGCCGCGTTCGGTTCGGCCACGGTCGCGTACACCTGGTCCAGGTCCAGCACCTCGAAGCCGTACCCGACGATCGTCCGCGCCAGTTCGGTGCCGAGACCCCGGCCCCACACCTCGGGCGCGAGGCCGTAGATCAGCTCGTACCCCTCCACGGCCTCGGCCGGCTTGATCTCCGCGTGGCCGACCGTCCGGCCGTCCTGGCGCACGGCCCAGACGTCGAAGCCCTCGCTGCCGTAGGCGTGCGTGAAGATGCGGGAGAACGTGGTCCGGTACCGCTCCTCGGGCCAGGGCCCGTCGCCCATCCACCGGGAGACCCGGGGGTCCAGGAAGAGGGCGACGAACGCCTCCTCGTCGGCGGGCACATACGGTTCGAGGACCAGGCGTTCGCTGCGCAGGGAAGGTGTCATGCCGGGGGACGCTATCCCAGCCGCTATGCGGACGACCCGTCGTTTTCCACCAGCCGCAGCGTCGGGCGCTGGGGCGCGAACTCGCCGAGGCCGAGTGCCGCCTCGCGCCAGTGCGCGGCCAGTTCGAGCAGGCGCTCCTCGTCCTGCCGGTAGGCCGGCTCCGGCACGTCCGGCACGGTCCGCCACAGGATCGTCGCGGCGAAGCGCACCGCGTGCAGCGCGGCCGTCGTATGCGCCTCGACCCCGTCCTCGCCCAGCTGCCGCAGCGCCTCCAGGCGCTCGGCGAGGGCGAGGAGCTCGCCGTATGCCCTGACGGACTCCTGCGCACGCACGACATCGTCCACGGTTGCCTCCGGCCTCTGGGGCGCTCGGATATGACGCCGATCGTAGTCCCTGGCCGCCACGCGCCTGCGCCGCGCGAACGCCCCGCCGCCCCTGGATGTCGTAAAAAATCACCCGCGCACGGGCCCAACCAAGCGGCGCGGTCGTTCGTCTTATCAGCGCGGCGGCACCCTCATGTGGCCGCCTCCCAGGGGCATTTGGAGCGTTCAACTTGAAACTCGGCATTAAGGGCATAAGGCGCGGTCCGGTGACCGTCACGGTGGCCCTCACCACGGGCGCCCTGATCGCGGGCGGCGCGTTCGCCTCCACGGCACAGGCCACCGCGCCCAAGGCGCCCTACTTCGCCAAGGCACGGGCCGCCGCGCCCAAGGCGCCCTCGATCGTCGCCAAGGGCGGCTTCGTGATGAACAACGGCACCGGAAAGACGCTGTTCACCAAGTCCGCGGACACCCGCCGCTCCACCGGCTCGACGACGAAGATCATGACCGCGCGCGTGGTGCTGGCCCAGAAGGGCCTGAACCTGGACTCCAAGGTCACGATCCAGAAGGCGTACAGCGACTACATCGTCTCCAAGGGCGCGTCCTCGGCGCGGCTGATCGTGGGCGACAAGGTCACCGTGCGCCAGCTGCTCTACGGCCTCATGCTGCCGTCGGGCTGCGACGCCGCGTACGCGCTGGCGGACAAGTTCGGCTCCGGCAAGACGCGGGCGGCGCGGGTGAAGTCGTTCATCGGCAAGATGAACAGCACCGCCAAGGCCCTCGGTCTGAAGAACACGCACTTCGACTCGTTCGACGGCATCGGGAACGGGTCCAACTACTCGACCCCGCGCGACCTGACGAAGCTCGCCAGCAGCGCGATGAAGTACTCCACCTTCCGCACGGTCGTGAAGACGAAGTCGACCAAGCAGAAGGTCACGACGAAGAGCGGCGGCTACCGCTACATGTCGTGGACCAACACCAACAAGCTGCTGGGCACGTACAGCGGTGCGATCGGCGTGAAGACGGGCTCCGGCCCGGCGTCCAAGTACTGCCTGGTCTTCGCCGCGACCCGCAAGGGCAAGACGGTGATCGGCACGGTCCTGACCTCCTCGTCGGAGACGAACCGCACCTCGGACGCGAAGAAGCTGATGGACTACGGCTTCAAGAAGTAGCCCGCCCGGTACGCGTAGGGGCCCTGCACACCGTCGTGTGCGGGGCCCTGCGACGTCAGCCCACGGCCGGGATGAACCGCGTCCCCTCCACCCCGCCGTACCGGTCGATCTCGATCGGTGCCGCGTTCGGCTCGGTCTCGCGGTCCTTGCCCGTGGTGCCGTCCAGGACGACCGGCCGCCCGCCCACCTTCCCGTACAGGGCGCCGTGCCAGAACCCGGTGACCTTCGGCACCGACCGTCCGGAGTGGTCGGGCAGCACCCACGTGTGCCGGAACGTGGTGGCGTCGAAGACCACGATTCCGCGGTCCGCCGCCCTGTACCCGTCCTTGGAGCAGGCGACCAGCGTCCGCGCGTCGTCCAGGCACCGCCAGTCCCGGCTGTCGAAGCTCACCCGCGTCTCGCCGCTCACCGCGTCCACCACGACCGTCCGGTCGTCGAGGTTCGCACTCAGCAACGCGGGCGCGGCGTGGGCGGGCTGCCGGGCGTCGGCCACGGTCCACCGCTGCTTCCCCGTCTCCGCGTCGACGCCCAGCAGCCGGCCCTTGCCGTACCCGGTCTCCTCGCCGCCGGCGACGACGCCCTCGGCGAGGTTCAGCGCGCGGTAGTCGCCCTTCTTCCAGCGGACGGCCCCGGTGGCGGGGTCGAGGGCGTACGTGGTGTCCGCGGAGGTGACGATCGCGGTACCGGCGTCCACCCCGACGACCTGCGGCGCGAGGTTCCCGTCGGCACCGATGGCGGTGGCGGCGAGCCCGGTGGAGCTGGGATCGGGCGGGATCTCGGCCGACCACGTCTTCCTGCCGGTGCCCGTGTCGACGGCCAGCACCTCGATGACGGACCGGTCCGGCATGGTGCCCTCGCCCGGCACCTGGCGCCACCACGCGGCGTAGACGGTCCGGCCGTCGTCCGACACCAGGGGCGCGACCCGCTTGGTCCCGAAGCCGCCCATATCCGGCTCGTACTTCGTCTCCGCGTACCACCGGGAGTCGCCGGTACGGGTGTCGATCGCGACGATCCCGCCCTCGTTGTCGACGTACGCGACCCCGTCCACCAGCGTCACCGCGGGCCGCAGGGCCTCCCCGCTCGACGTGCTCGGCTGCCCGGAACCCGACAGGACGACCGCTTTCCCCTCGAAGCGCAGGGGCGGGTCGTACGCGCGCCGCGCCGACTTCTTCGCGTCCCCACCGCCCTTGGCCCCCTCGGTCGCCTTCGCGCCGGGCGCGTCCTCGCCGCCGCCGCTCCCGCAGCCGGTCAGCGACACCGCCGCCAGCACGGCCCCGGCCGCGGCGGCGCCCCACCGGCGTGCCGTCGCCGTTCCTCTCCCACTCATCGCTCCCCCTGACCCGCTCTTCACACTCTTTGCGATCACAACGACCTTAGCGGCCACGGAGTCGGGGGTCCTGGGCTCGGCGGAAAACCGGTGGAAGTCCCCCGGCCCGCCCCGCTACCGTCCAGCCGGGCCCGGCCGTTCGCGGCGCGGGCCCTCATCTGCCGTCCCCCGGAAGGGCGTTCCGTTGTACATCGCGTGAGACCTCTCCACCGCTGATCTGTCGCGCGTCGCGCCCTGTGCGCCGCGCTGCTTCCCGCTGCGGATTTCTCACACGGAAACCGGTGTACACCTGTGCTCATCCATTGGGCCGTCATGCCCACACGCCTGCCCCTCGTCCTGCGCCGCTGCCACGCCTGCGGGTCCGGCACCTTCCGGGCGCACGGCAAGTTCCGCGTCAACGCGCACCACAAGCTGCTCGACGCCTGGCTCCTCGCGCTCTGCACGGGGTGCGGCGACACCACCAAGGTCACGGTCCTGGAGCGCGCGCACGTCCGCTCCGTACGCCCTGAACTGCTGGACCGGATGCACGCCAACGATCCGGCGCTCGCGGGCGAACTGCTCCAGGACGGCGTCGTGCGGCGCCGCAACCGCATCGCCCTCGACTGGACGGGCGCGTGGCGCCTGGACACCGGGGACGCGGATCACCCGGACCGCGAGGTGGCGGAGGTGTCCGTCCGCTTCGACGCCCCCGTCCCCGTCCGACCACTGCGCCTAATCGCGGACGGTTTCGGCCTCTCCCGGGCCGAGGCGGAACGCCTGCTGGCCGAGGGCAACCTCGTCTCGCCGGCGCGCCTGACCGGGCGGACGACGACGGACTTCGGCTTTCTGCTGAAACGGTGAGGCCGCGAGGGCCGGTCTCCGCGAGGACGCCGGCCCCCGCCCTCAGTGCGCCGCCAGCCGTCCGACGAGCCCGATCGCGCGCGCCAGCAACGCGCGCTCCTCCTCGCTCAGTTCCGCGTCGATCGCGCGGGCCAGCCAGTCGGCCCGGCGGTCCCGCTCCTCCTCCAGGAGGGCGCGCCCGGCCTCCGACAGCTCGACCAGGCTCTTGCGGCCGTCGGTGGGGTGGGCGCGGCGCGTGATCAGCCCCTGGTCCATCAGCAGCCCGACCGCGCGCGCCATGGACTGCGGGCGCACCCGCTGGTGGGCGGCCAGCTCGCTGGTGGTCAGGGCGCCGTTACGGTCCAGCTCGCCGAGCACGGCCACCTGGCCGAGCGGCATCTGGTCCTCAAGCTTCACGCGGCGGGTGAGCTTGCCCATCGCTGTGCGCAGCTCGGCGGCGATGGAGGCGGATTCCGGGAGGGGCATACCGCACTTTAGCGCGGGGGTGGAATCCGGACAGAAGTCTGCACAGCAGAGCTGTTCAGCACAGCTGAACAGCAGTACTGAACAGCATTGCTGTAGAGTTTCCTTCCGCCGGGTCCCGCGCCACCGTCGTCGCAGCCGGACCGCGGCACGCGACAAGGGAAGGACTCCCATGACCGCCATCACCTCCGTCACCGGCCGCCGCGTCCTGGACAGCCGGGGCAACCCCACCGTCGAGGTGGACGTGGAACTGTCGGACGGCTCGCTCGGCCGGGCCGCGGTCCCCTCCGGGGCGTCGACCGGCGCCCGCGAGGCCGTGGAACTGCGCGACGGCGACCCGGCCCGCTGGCACGGCAAGGGCGTCGACCGGGCCGTGCGCCACGTCAACACCGAGCTCACCGAGGCCGTGACCGGCCGGGACGCGGAGGACCAGGCCGGGCTCGACGCCGCGCTCGTCGCGGCCGACGGCACCGCCACGAAGTCCCGGCTCGGCGCCAACGCGATCCTGGGCGTCTCGCTGGCCGCCGCCAAGGCCGCGGCGGCGGCGCACCGCCTGCCGCTGTACCGGTACCTGGGCGGGCCGGAGGCCCGGCTGCTGCCCGTCCCGATGATGAACATCGTCAACGGAGGCGCCCACGCCGACAATCCGCTGGACTTCCAGGAGTTCATGATCGCCCCGATCGGTGCGGAGACCTTCGCCGAGGCCGTCCGCATGGGCTCGGAGGTCTTCCACACCCTGCGCCGCGACCTGCTCGCCGCCGGCCACTCCACGGGCGTCGGTGACGAGGGCGGCTTCGCGCCTTCCCTCCGTACCGCCGAGGAGGCGCTGGACTTCGTCGTGGCGGCCGTCGAGCGCACGGGGTACCGGCCGGGGACGGACATCGGCCTGGTCATGGACCCGGCGACGTCGGAGTTCTTCCGCGACGGGGTGTACGACTACGCGGGCGAGGGCGTACGCCGCACCCCGGCCGAGCACGCGGACTACCTGGTGAAGCTGATCGACGCCTACCCCGTGGTGTCGGTCGAGGACGCGATGGCCGAGGACGACCTCGACGGCTGGCGCGAGCTGACCACCCGCGTCGGCGACCGCTGCCAGCTCACCGGCGACGACGTGTTCTGCACGAACGACGCCCTGCTCCGCGAGGGCATCGCCTCCGGGGTCGCCAACTCGATCCTGGTGAAGGTCAATCAGATCGGCACCCTGACGGAGGCGATGACCACGGTGTCCACCGCGCACCGGGCCGGCTACACCGTCGTGATGTCGCACCGCTCGGGCGAGACGGAGGACACCACGATCGCGGACCTGGCGGTCGCCACGGGATGCGGCCAGATCAAGACGGGCTCCCTGTCCCGGTCCGACCGCACCGCGAAGTACAACCAGCTGATCCGCATCGAGGAGGAGCTGGGCGCGAGCGCCCGGTACGCCGGCACGGAGGCGCTGCGCCGCCGGTAGGCCGTGCCGGAACCCTGGCGACCCCCGCCGCGGGCGCGTAGCATCCGGTCGATCCCGCCCCCATGGGCCCCATGGGGCACCGGAGTTACGCTCACACGAGCCCGCGGGGGACCAGGGTGTCAGCGCTTCCCACGATCATCGTCGTCGTCTTTCTGGCCCTGCTGGTGATCTGGATCATCTCGGCGTTCACCGGCGGGCGCGGGGGCCGCAGTTGACACACGTGCCGGTGGAGCACCTCGGCCCCACGGTCACCTGAGCCGTAAGCCCCCGCTTCCGGGGCACACGCCTCGCATGACCTCATCGCGGAGCGAAGCGAAGGGCCGGGCGGCCGTCCTGGCCGGATGCGCGCTGCTGGTGCTGACCGCCTGCGGCGGCAGCGGCGACGCGGACGCGCGGAGAGAGGGCTTCCGGACGGCCGCCCTCGCCCAGGACACCCGGCTCGTCATCACCACCCAGGGCGGCGTGCGCGTCGTCGGGGCGGACGGCGACCACGTCACGGTGGACGACTCGGTCCTCGCGCACGGCGACGACGGGGACGGGCGTACGTACACCCTCGACCTGCCGTGCGACGAGGGCGATGGGCGCGACGACCGGGCCCGGGACAACTGCGGCGGCATGCCCCTCGTACGCGTCCCCGCCGGCGTCACGCTCACCGTCCGGGCGCGCAACGCCGGGATCGACGTGAGCGATGTACGGGGCGGACTCAGCCTGAGCACCGTCAACGGCGATGTCACCGTCCAGGACTCCGGCGCGAAGGGTGCCCGCCAGCACCTGGTGACCCGGAACGGCTCGGTCCGCGCGACCGGCCTCCGGGGCACCGGCATCGACGCCGAGACGGTCAACGGCGACGTGGACGTGCGGTGCGCCACCGCCCCGGACACGCTCAGCGGCATCACCCGCAACGGCTCCGCCCGCGTCACCCTCCCGGCCGGCGCACCCGCGTACGCGACCGACGCGCACACCGTCAACGGGCGCTCGGCCACGGACGTCCCGGCGGCCGAGCCCACGGACCACGCGCACCGCCTGACCTTGCGCACCGTGAACGGCGACACGGAGGTCCGTCGGGGGTAGGGGCGCCGCTTCCGGTCAGGACAACGCGGACTTTCCCTCTTATATTTGTAAAATGCGTTGTGTGGGCATCGCGCCGTTCCTCCCCGCCCGGACGGAGGCCCCGGGGTGAGGGACCCCGGAAGGCTTGAGGCGCTGCGGCTGGCCGGGCTGACCGCGGCGGCCGATCCCGGCATGGACCGGTTCGCGCGGCTGGTCTCGCGGCTGCTGCACGTCCCGGTGTCCCTGGTCTCGCTGCTGGAGCCCGACCGGCAGGTCTTCCCCGGCATGGTCGGGCTGTCCGGCCACTGGGCGGCCCGGCGCGAGACCCCCCTCAGCCACTCCTTCTGCCAGCACGTCGTCGCGGATGCCGGCCCGCTCGTCCTCAGCGACACCCGGACGCACCCCCGTACCTGCGCCAGCCTCGCCATCCCCGATCTCGCGGTGGTCGCGTACGCCGGTATGCCGCTCACCGACGCCGACGGACGGGTACTCGGATCGCTCTGCGCCATCGACCACGAGCCCCGGGAGTGGACGGCGGACGAGCTGCACGACCTCGAAGACCTCACCGCCGCCTGCTCGATGGAGCTGCGGCTGAGGATCGCGTCGGAGCTGATCCAGCGGGACCGCGACCATGCCGGTCTGCTGCTGCGCGCCTCGGTCGAACTCGCCCACGCCCATGATCCGACCGACCTGACCCGCCGCCTCCGCCAGCTGTTCCGCGGGCCCGCCGAGCCCGCGTTCGTGGGCCTGCTGCTGGCCGACGGCCAAGGGCTGTGGCGGGTCATCGACCCGGACGACGTGCGCCCGGTGGAGAGCGCCATCGACCGTCTCGACCGGGACGCGCCCTTCCCCAGCACGCGGGCCCTGCGCGAACAACGCACCGTCTTCGTGCCGGACCGCGCGGCGCTGGTGGCCGGCTTCGGGGCCGAGGCCGTCGCCGGGTACGACTCGCTGGGCCTCCAGTCCGTCCTGTGCGTCCCGCTGCCGGACGGCCACGGCGTGCTGACGTGGTGCTGGTCCCGCCCGCACGTGATGGCACCGACCGAGGAGGCGGTCCTCACCACCGTGGCCGGATACGTGAGCCAGGCCGTGGAACGCACCCGCTTCGTCGCCAACCGGCTCAGCACCGCGGAACAGCTCCAGACCGCGATGCTGACCGAGCTGCCGGACGTGCCCGGCCTGGACATGGCCGCCCTGTACCTGCCCGCCGCCGACCAGGACATGGTGGGCGGCGACTGGTACGACGCCTATCCGCTGCCCACGGCCCTCATGCTCTCCATCGGCGACGTGATCGGCCACGACGTCCGGGCCGCCGCCGTGATGGGCCAGATCCGCAGCATGCTCCGCCAGGCGAGCCTGGACGACCCGGCCCACTCACCCGCCGCAGCCCTGCACGCCATCGACCAGGCGATCGACGTCCTGCCCCTGGGCGTGGGGGCGACGGCGGTGCACGCCCGCCTCGACCTGGACGACAACCGATGGCGCCTGACCTGGTCCAACGCCGGACACCCCGCGCCGCTGCTGTACGTCCCCGGGGCGGGCGTCACACCCCTGCCCGACCACGACCTCCTCCTGCTCGGTCTGCCGGACGCCCCGCCCCGCGAGAACCACACCCACGACCTGCCCCCGGGCAGCGTGCTCCTCCTGTACACGGACGGCCTGGTCGAACGCCGCGACGAGGACATCGACGCGTGCACCGCGCACACGGCGGCCACCCTCGCCCGCCACGCCGACAAGCCCTTGCCCCGCCTCCTCCAGGCCCTCTCCGCGGGCCTCGCGGAGATCCCGCACAGGGACGACGTGGCGGTACTCGCGTTGCGGGTCGACGGGCCCGGTGGGTGACGGTCCCGTCAGGGGCTGCCGGGGCCGGCCGCCGCCAGGGCCTCCGCCACCGCCTGCTCCAGTGACCCGTCGGTGACCCAGCGGTTCTTCCCGCCGGCCAGGGACGCGGCGGCCCGCCCGACCCATTCCGGGTCGCCGAGGAGCCGCAGCCTCCCCTCTTCGGTGAGCCGCCGCAGCAGGGCCTCCAGCCGGAGAGCGTCCACCGCCCGGTAGGGACGCGCGTGCTGGTCGAAGCGCAGCTGGTGGTCCTCGTACGGGTCGCGCAGGGTCAGGTGGAGCCACCCCCCGTCGCGGTCGGCGACCATGCCCTTCAGCGTGTACTTGCCCCTGCTGGCCGTGTTCCGGGCGTGCTTGCCCCAGGTGATCCTGATACCGGTCATGACCCTGGACCAGGGCACCAACTGCCCCTCGGCGTCGGGCTCATGCTGATGGAGCCCATCGGGACGCAATTCCACCCAATGGGTGCCGGGCCGGGTGGCGTCCCCGATCCCCCACCGCCCGTCGGTGAGTTCCAGTGGTCCCAGGTCTGCGCGGTTCACCGTCATGCGGCCATTGCATCATTCGTTCGATGCGTGCTCACGATGAACCGTTACGGGACAGTCAGCCCAGATACGGGTGCTCGCGGCCTTCCAGGTAGTGGCCGAGGCGCAGCCGCTGTGTGTGGTGCATCGGCAGCGCGTCCAGATCTCCGGGCGCGACGAAGCGCAGCTCCGTCGACTCGTCCGACAGCGTCAGCCGGCCACCGGTGACCCGGGCCGTGAAACACACGTTGAACTGCCGGCGCACCTCGCCGTCGCTGTACGCGATGACGTGCCTCGGGTCGGTGTACGTACCGACGAGCCCGGTGATCTCCACATCGAGCCCGGTCTCCTCCTTTACCTCGCGCACCGCCGTTCCGGGCAGCGAGTCCGCCATGTCCATCCCGCCCCCGGGCAGCGCCCACAATCCGTTGTCGCAACGGCGCTGAAGCAGGACGCGGCCGACATCGTCGGTGACGACCGCCGAGGCGGCGACGACGAGGCTGTTGGGCTCCGGCGCGTCCGGGTCGTCGTAGTACTCCGTACGGCCTGCCATGCGCTCAGCCTTCCTGGACGGGGGTGGCGGTGGACCAGATGGCGTCGAAAGACACCGCGTACGTCGTGAACATGCCCCCGACGCTCTGACGGCGTAGATGCCACAGGGGCGCGGCGTAGGCGCTTACACCCCAGACGTGTGCGTTGACCAAGAGCTGGTCATCCACCCGGTACAGCGAGTTGTAAAGGGTCGTCGCGTGCGTACGCACATCGATGCCGGGGACGCCGACGAGGGGGCGAAAGTGCATCAGGGCGAGGCGGCAGCGCGACTCGATGCCGTGTCCGTACCGTTCCTCCCGGCCGCGCTGACTGACGTGGTCGCTGTCCGCATCACCCAGCGCGATTCGTACGGTACAGCCGGCGGCTGCGCGCTCGCTGAGGAGATCGTTCAGCCTGGGGTACGCCTCGTGCAGATGCACGGCAGCGTAGACAAGGATGTCGATGTGCTCGCGGGCCCGGGCGAACAGTTCGATGAAGGCAGAGACAGGCACATCCGCGCGCTGATCGTAGACGGCAATGAGTTCAGGACTGGCGGCGCGGGCTGGGCGCGCCTGTCGTAACGCCGGCCAGAGCGCGTGCACGTCCTCCCCCAACTTCTCAGCCGCCTTCAGGGCGGTCCTGCGGCGCGGGACCCGGCCGAGGTTGACCCACCGTTCGACGGACTTCGGGTCGACGCCGACCGTCTCGGCGAGGCTGCCGTGGGTGAAACCGGCCGCAGCCATCGCTTCGCGTAATCGCTCGTTCCGCATGGACAGTCTCCCCCTGGGTGCCGGGACGGCGCCACGGACGTTGCCAGGGACGCTCTACCCGACGCGGGACGTCCCGATGTGGTGTTTTAGCGAGGTTTCACCGTCCCACCGACGGGTTTCAGCATCGGGGTCCGCACCTTCAACGAAGGAGGAATCCGAATGTCCCCACAACAGGCGCGCACCGAGGCGGCCACCGCTGCGGCGGAGCGCTTCGACATCCGACCACTGACTGAGGTCATGGCGCGCACGCTGCCGCAGGCCGGACTGGACCGCATGACCTCGGAGCAGGTCGAGGAAGTCATGGCCGTCACAGCGCTGACCGCGCACATCTAGAAACAGCGGCCCCGCCCCTGTTCGCCCGGCGGGGCGGGGCCGACTGCGCACAGCCACCGCGCATATCCGACGACACTGGAGACGCACATGGTCACGCTCGATCAGGTCACGATGCTGTTCTCGCAAGGCGCCCGGAGCCCGAAATCCCAGGATCTGCTGACGCTGGCCGACGTCCTTCTCGCCCACCGGCTTCCCCCCAGCCTCTTCCAGGCATACGAGGTACCCGGTGACGGCAGCCTCAAGCCGATTCCCATTTCGGCGACCTTGGCGGAGGTGCAGGACGACCGGCAGGTCATTCTTCAGTGCATCCGCAATACCGACATCGATGCGATCGATCCCGGCAAGGTGGAGACCGTGGAACATGGCCGGAATCCGGCCGTTGCGATGTACGACTTCCAGTGGGCCGATGATGCGAAACGACCCACTCATCGCGTCCACGCCCTGGATGCCGAGCAGGCACAGGAGATCGTCTTCTCCAGGATCTGCGACTTCCTCACCGACCACGCCGCGACTCCCCCTCTGGTGGCCGGCATCTCCGGCGGCGGTGACTCCAACACCCTCGTGCAGGGCACCCACCGCTACGTGGCCAAGCACGGTCTGGACCCGTCGGAAGTGGTGTGCTTCACGCTGACAATGAAGCCGATCTGGCCTGAAGCGGCTACCGAGCGGGCAGCAGCACTTTGTGCGGAGGCAGGCTTCGCGCATCGGGTGCTTCATCCCGACGAGATCGCGACGTTGCTGGGGATGAGCAAAGGCCCGGACGAGCTGTGGCGCGAACTCTCCAGCCGTTACAGTCCCGATCTGGCACATTTCTTCGCCACGTTCTTGATCAACCTCGCCGGCCGGGCGCTCTGCGAGGAGATCGGCGGGTCTCGGCTGATGGTCGGTTACAACCGCGAGGACGTCGCGGCGGAACTGTTGTTCTGCCTGATCAACGGCCGCCGTCCCATGCCGTTCCCGGTCCGCCGCACCGGTAGCACGGACGTCCTGATGCCCGTATGGGACGTCCCCAAGGGCATGCTCGACGCCTGCTACCCGCGCTTCTCGGAGGAGAATTACAGCGAACGGGTGGACTCCTCCGCCGTACGGCGGTCATCGATCTACTACATGGCCCACGGCATCGACGCCCTCGTACCCTCCATGTCGCTGTCGCTGATGACCGGCGTGAAGAAGCTGATGGACCAGTTGAGCGGCTGGGAACAGCTCACCGAGATCGAAGGAACTCCGTTGATGCACACCGGCTACGGCGACCAGGAGCACGTGAACGAGCTACTGTCGACGCTGGCGCGATACTTCCCCAGCTGGCGCCTCGACCGCTCAACGGCGAAGTAGGCTACGCGCATTCAACCGACCTAGACGCCAACGGAGTACACCGCGCATGGGCAAGGCCGCTCAGCCCCCGTCCGGAACCCGCGACTTCCTCGCAGACGATCTCCGTCGCCGTAAGCATGCGTTCGACACTCTGGCCGAGATCTTCGAACGCTACGGCTTCGACCCGCTGGAAACTCCGGCGTTCGAGAACCTTTCGGTGATCACCGGAAAGTACGGAGAGGAGGCCGCCCGCCTGATCTTCAAGATCCTCAAGCGCGGCATCCACGAGTCCAGCGGGCAGGCGGACCTTGCCCTGCGCTACGACCACACGGTTCCCCTGGCCCGCGTCATCGCGACCCATGGATCGAAGCTGCCGCAGCCCTACAAGCGCTACGCCATCGGCCCGGTGTGGCGGGCGGACCGTCCGCAGGACGGCCGCTTTCGAGAATTCGTTCAGTGCGACATCGACACGGTCGGCTCCCATTCGCCCCTGGCGGACGCCGAAATCGTCCTCGCGCTCGCGGACGGCCTCGACGCGCTCGGCGTGGAGGGCTTCACCTTCAACGTCAACTCGCGACGGGCGCTGCACGCGCTGCTAGATGTCTACGGTGTCACCCCGCAGGCGGGGACGACCGTGCTGGCCATTCTGGACAAGCTCGACAAGGTGAGCCCGGACGCCGTCGCCAAGGAGCTGGCGACCGGCGCGGCCGGGCTGCCGACGGAGACTGCCGACAGCCTCGTCACCGACGTCACCGCCGACGACCGCGACGTCATCCGTGAGCGGTTGTCCTCCACCGAGGGCGGAACAGCGGGTCTTGCCGAGATCGACACTCTCATCCAACTGGTGACCGATGCCGGCCTCCCGGCCGACCGGATCGCCTACAACCCGAGCATGGTCCGTGGGCTGGACTACTACACGGGCGTGATCTACGAAGCGACCGCCCCCTCCTACCCGGGGTCCATTTGCGCGGGTGGCCGCTACGACAAACTGGTCGCCACGCTCGGCGGCCCGGACATGCCCGCGTGCGGCGGTTCCATCGGTGTCGAGCGCATCCTCGCCATCCAGAGCCACGAGACCGCCACCCCTCGCGGACTGGACGTCGCCGTTCCCGCACTCGTCGATGAAGCCTCCGTGGCAACCCTGGCCGCGCAGTTGCGCCGAGAGGGCCTGCGCACCGGTGTCTTCCTCGGTACATCGAAGAAGCTGGCCCGCCAACTGAAGTGGGCGGCCGATCAGCACGCCCGCGTCGTCGCGATCTTGGGGCCTGACGAGATGGCTGCCGGAAACGTCACGGTACGGAACATGACGACTGGCGAGCAGACCACCGTCGCCCAAGCGGCAGTGGCAGACCATGTGCGCCGACTGCTGGCGGACCGCTAGAAGGACCCTCCATGGCGGGTCCCTCGCTCCGGGCACCGGTTCGCCGGCGCCCGGAGGTTTCGGGGCTGAAAGCCCAACGACACCCGGACGGGCACCCTGTGGTTCGCGATCGCCTCTGAACAGGCGCCCCTAAACTCCCGTCACGTCCAGAGCCGTTCCGTACAGCCGGTCCACCTTCAGCCGGATGACCACCCGGCGCTCGGCCACCAGCTGCTCAAGGAACACGCCCTCGTCCTCTGGTCGCGCGGCCGGCGGGACCATGGCGAGCAGCTCCCGCCCGACCGCGTCCCCCGGAGTGGTCGTGACCTCGGAGACCTCGGCCGTGCCCTCCGCCACGGCAAACGACCACACGTCGTCGCCCCGTACGTGCAGCGCCGCGTGCGGGTCGCGGCGCAGGTGCGAGACCTTGACCCGTTCCACGGTCGTGGAGAACCGCGCGACGCGGGCCGCCGCGTCCCAGCTGTAGAGCATGGTCGTCAGGTGCGGGTGGCCGCTGCGCTTGACGGTGGCGAGCGTGCCGAACTGCTGTTGGCTCAGCAGTTCGGACAGGGACGCGTCGGACAGGGGGCGCGGCGCGGGTCCTTGAGTCATGAACAGCTCAACGCCCGTACGCACAACGGGATTCCCCGGTCTCCGTAAGCCCCCTACAGCCGCTCGGACAGGGACGCACGAAACGCGGACCACGCGGCGGGGGTGAGTACGAGGACGGGGCCGGCTGCGCGCTTGGAGTCGCGGACGGCAACCACGCCGGGGGCATTGCGGGCGACCTCAACGCACTCCTGACCGTTGTTCCCGCCGCTGTAGCTGGACTTGACGAACTCATACGCGGGCACGCGGTCTACAGCTCCTTGAGGATTCCGTCGATAAGCACCAGCGAGTTGCGCTGTGCAAGCGCGACACGCGTCATGCGGTCGAAGAGCCGGTCGTGGCGCTCGGCATCAGTATCGCTCTCCAGCCACAGAGTGCTCGAGGTGGTATCCATGTGGACCACGTCAAGCGCCCCGGGTTCGGCAAAGGACACGATGGTGAACGCGCTCGTCATGCCCGGGTGTGCGCCCGCGAGGTATGGCATCACCTGGAGTTTCACGTTGGGGCGGTGGGCCATGTCCAGCAGGTGGCCCAGCTGCTCCCTCATCACCTGGCGGCCGCCGACGAGTTGGCGCAGCGCGCTCTCCTGCACGAGGGCCCACAGCTCCAGGGGGCGGTCGCCAGTCAGACGGGCCTGCCGGGCCATGCGGGCCTCGACGAAGGGTTCGATCTCATCCGGGTCCGCCCAGGAACCGTTGCCCACAGCCAGCGCCCGCGCGTAGTCGGCGGTTTGCAGGAGGCCGGGCACGATGGCCAGTTGCCAGGTGCGCAAGCCCGTGGCGATGTCCTCAAGCGCCACGTACTCGACCATCGCGTCGAGCCCCGGGTACTGGTTCCACCAACCGCTGGCCTTGCGGCGTTCGCGGTCGGTCTTGGCGAGTGCCAGCAGTTTGCCGACCGTGGTTTCGTCGGTCTCACCGTAGAGATGGCAGAGGGCCCTGACATCCGGGTCCCGCATGGGCACGAGTCCGCGCTCGATCTTCGCCACCTTGGCGACCGAAGCGGTAAGGGCCTCCGCCGCGTGCGCCTGGCGCAGCGAACACGCCTCCCGCATACGCAGCAGCTCGCCGCCCAAACGGCGTCCGAGCACGGTGGAGACCGTACGGCCCCGATCCGGGTTGCTACCCGCCACAGCCCACTCCCTCCCACATGGTCCGCCTCAGTCTGAAGCTCCGGTCCCTCGAACACCAATTAGGGCAGAGAATTCTCTGCGGGAAGTAGTTGCTGCCCGCGGCCAAGTTCCACTACTTTCAGTGGCGCCAACATCACGCAGAGATATCTGGCGGAAGCGCACCACCCTGCCCGCATGGGCACGGACCGGCAATGCCACCGCCCCCCCACCCCAGAGAGGCCCACCCATGTCCACACCCGCCGAGGCCCCCCAGGACAATGCCCCGCTCCACGAGGACCGCCTCGACTACGCCCCCACCGCCCGCAGCGTCACCCTCGCCCGCCGACGCGCCGCGCGGCTCGTCACCGCCTGGGGGCACCCCCACCGCGCCGCGGAAGCAGCCCTCCTCGTCTCCGAGTTGGCGACCAACGCGCTCATCCACGGCAGCCTGCGCGGGCGGCTCTTCCGGGTCCACCTCACCGTCACCGGCACTGCCACAGGCACCGCCCTCCGTATCGAGGTCAGCGACCCCCGAGGGGAACGGCTGCCCGGGCTCCGCGAGGCGGACCCGGACGAGTGCTACGGGCGCGGGCTCGTCCTCGTGGACGCCGTCGCCGATCGGTGGGGGGTCGAGCCGCGCACCGTCGGGAAGACCGTGTTCGCCGAACTCGCGCTACGGACGGCGGAGGCGGCACCGAAGGGCCCCCAGCGGCTCGGACCGGAGGCCGGTGCGGGCCCCGGTCAGGCGGCGGGCCCGACGACGATGACCCGCCGCCCACGCGTGTGACCCGCCCGGCTGTCCGCGTGCGCCTGGGCCGCCTCCTCGAGGGTGTACGACTTCTCGACGGGGATGTGGAGCCGCCCCCGCGTGATCAGGCCCACCGCCTCCGCGAGCGCGTCCGGCACGCTCCCGGCCACGCCGGAGAAGCGGACGCCGTACTCCGGCGCACCGAGATCGGCGATGGTGATCACCCTGTCCGGGTCCCCCGTCAGCCCGACGAGTTCGGGGAGCACGCCCGCGCCGGCCAAGTCGAGAGCCGCATCGACGCGGCCGAGCCCGCGCACCCGCTCCACCCAGCCCTTCCCGTACGTCGTGGCGAGCGCGCCCAGGCCGCGCAGGTAGTCCTGGTTCGCGGCGCCGCCGGTGCCGATCACCGTGATGCCGCGGTCGCGGGCGATCTGGAGCACCGCCGACCCGACTCCCCCGGAGGCCCCGCTCACCAGCAGCGTCTCGCCCGGGCGCACGCCGACCTGGCCGATGACGCGCAGAGCGGTCTCCACCACGGACGGATACCCGGCCGCCTCCTCGAACGTCAGCCCCTCGGGCATCCGGGCCCACGCCGACAGCACGGCGAACTCCGCGTAGGTGTCCGCGCCTTCGCCGAACACGCGGTCGCCGATCGCCACGCCCTCGACGCCCTCACCCACCTCGTCCACGACCCCGGCGGCATCCAGCCCGACGCCGGAGGGCAGCACGGTCGGATGGGCGCCCAGCACCTGGCCCTCACGGACCCGCCAGTCGACGGGGTTCACTCCTGCCGCCCGCACGGCGATACGTATCCGGCCGGGGCCCGCGTGGGGCTCCTCGGCATCGACGAGGCGCAGGACATCGGGGCCGCCGAACTCGGCGAAGCTCACTTTCTTCATACCGGGGACGTTAGCACTACCGGTTAGTGTTTTGAAACGGTTACGGATACGTACCTGATAGCGTGAGCGCATGACCGTGCAGTCCGGGCGCCGCGAGCGCAAGAAGGCCGCGACCCGCCAGAAGATCGCCGACACCGCCCTGCGGCTCTTCCTGGAACGCGGATACGAGGCGGTGGGCATCCGGGACATCGCCGCCGAGGCGGACGTGGCCGTCACCACGCTCTTCTCCCACTTCGCCTCGAAAGAGGCCCTGGTCTTCGAGCAGGACGCCGACTTCGAGCACCGGCTTGCGCAGGCGGTCACCGGCCGCGCACCGGACGAACCGCTCGTGGCCGCACTGCGCCGCGAGATGCACGCCATGGTGCGGCACTGCACGGCGGAGGGCGCCGCCCCCATCTGGCGGATGATCGACGGGTCGCCCTCGCTGCGGGAGTACGAGGAGTCGATGAAGCTGCGGCACGCGGAGTCACTGGCGACGGCCATCGCCGCCGACCCCCAGCTGTCCCGGACCCCGACGGCCTGCCGGACTGTCGCCAGGTTCGTGGTCGACGCGCACGCGCTGGCCCGCGAGGCGGCCGATCCGGAGGCCGCGGTGGACGAGATCTTCGGGATGATCGAGGCGGCCTGGGAGTCCACGGCCGCCCCCTGAGGGCCCTGGCCGGCGTACGGACGAGGGGCCCCGCAAGCGTCACGGGACCCCTCGTCGGTGTGCCCGCAGGCACGGAACGTACGACTCAGCCGCCCTGCCCCGCGCTGCCGATCGGGCCGACCGTCACCGGGGCGCCGGACCCGTCCGTAACGGGCAGCGAGGGCTTGCCCGGCCAGGCCAGGGTGACCGGCTTCGTCTCGTTCGGCGGGGTCACCACGAGCCCTTCGATCTTGACGCCGGAGCCGCCCGTCTCGTTGAGCGGGTAGGTGACGGCGAAGGCGATCGTCTTGCCGTTCTTGAGGACGTACGGGTCTGCGGGCGCCCCCTTGCGCTCGGCGGAGATCGTGCCCGCGTCGGTCTTGAGATCGACGCCGGCGAACCCCGCGACCATGCAGTCCCGGCCGCTGGTGTTCTTCATCTCCACCGCGACGGACCCGTCCGGATCGCCGTCGATGAAGGTGTCCTTCGCGGTGATCTCCAGCCCGGCGGTGCGGCACTCGGCGGTCCTGCCGGACTGGTCGGCTCCGGCCCCGGCGGCGGTGTCCTTCCCGCTGTCCGAACCGCCCGAAGCCGTACCGCTTGAGCCCGAACCGCCGCCGGAGGCGGACGCGGTCGCGGCCGACGACGGGTCGGTCTGCGCCGCGTCGTCGCCGTCGTTCTGGCAGGCCGTGAGCGAGAGGCCCGCGACGACGGCCAGGGCGGCGAGGGTGATCTTGTGAGCGCGCATCGTTGGGTCCTCGTATCCGTTGACAGTTCCGATCAGCAAGAACTGTCCGGGGCGGGTACCCGTTGCGCCCAACCAGTGGCTAATACGCCCTTGTTACACATGCCGAGGGGCCCGCGCAGCCTGCACGCGGGCCCCTCGTCGACGCACACCTACGCCCAGGTGATCAGCCGCTTCGGCTGCTCCAGGATCGCGGCGATGTCCGCCAGGAACTTGGAGCCCAGCTCGCCGTCGATCAGGCGGTGGTCGAACGACAGGGCCAGCGTGGTCACCTGACGGGGCTTCACCTTGCCCTTGTGGACCCAGGGCTGGAGCTTGATCGCGCCGACCGCGAGGATCGCGGACTCGCCCGGGTTGATGATCGGCGTACCGGTGTCGACGCCGAAGACGCCCACGTTGGTGATGGTCACCGTGCCGCCCGCCATCGCGGCCGGGGACGTCTTGCCGTCCCGGGCCGTGGCGACCAGCTCGCCCAGGGACGCGGCCAGCTGCGGCAGCGTCTGGTCGTGGGCGTCCTTGATGTTCGGGACGATCAGGCCGCGCGGGGTGGCGGCGGCGATGCCCAGGTTCACGTAGTGCTTCTGGACGATCTCCTGGTTCGCCTCGTCCCAGACCGCGTTGACCCCGGGGTTCCGCTTGATCGCGACCAGGAGGGCCTTGGCGATGACGAGGAGCGGGTTGACCCGCACCCCCGCCATGTCCTTGTCCTCCTTCAGCTCCGCCACGAGCTTCATCGTGCGCGTGACGTCGACGGTCACGAACTCGGTGACGTGCGGAGCGGTGAACGCGCTGCCGACCATGGCCTGCGCGATCGCCTTGCGGACGCCCTTGACCGGGATACGCGTCTCGCGGGCACCGGCCGGGACGGGAGCGGGAGCCTGGGCCGGAGCCTCGACGGACGGCTCGGGCACCGAGGGCGCTGCGGACACCGAGGGCTCCGCGGGCGTCGCCGCCGCGTGCACGTCCTCGCGGGTGATGACCCCGCCCGCGCCGGTCGGGGTGACCGTCGCCAGGTCGATGCCCAGGTCCTTCGCGAGCTTGCGGACCGGCGGCTTGGCCAGCGGACGGGCCTCCGGGAGCGCCGCCGTGCCCTGGCCGTTCAGCTCGGCCTGGACGGCGGCGGGCGCGGCGGCCGGCGGCGCGGTCTCGGCGCCCTTGCGGGCCCGCCGCTTCGTGGAGGACTCGGACACGCCGTACCCCACCAGGACGGGCTGGCGGCCCTTGGGCGCCTCGGCCTCGGGGGCGGGGGCCTCGGGCTCCGAGGGTGCGGAAGCGGCACCGGAGTCCGACCTCGGCGCCACGTCCACCGCGATGATCACCTGGCCCACGTCGACCGTGGTGCCCTCGGGGAAGCGCAGTTCGTGGACGACGCCGTCGAACGGGATCGGCAGCTCGACGGCGGCCTTCGCGGTCTCGACCTCGCAGACGACCTGGCCGTCGGTGACGGTGTCGCCGGGCTGGACGTACCACTTGAGGATCTCGGCCTCGGTCAGTCCCTCGCCCACGTCGGGCATCTTGAACTCACGGAAGCGAGCAGCGTTGGAAGTGTCGGTCATCGTGGTCACGCTCCTCTCTCCTCAGTACGCCAGCGAGCGGTCGACGGCGTCGAGCACCCGGTCCAGGCCCGGCAGGTACTCCTCCTCCAGCCGCGCCGGCGGGTACGGGGCGTGGTAGCCGCCGACCCGCAGCACGGGCGCCTCCAGGTGGTAGAAGCACCGCTCCGTGATGCGAGCGGCGATCTCGGCCCCGGAGCCGTAGAAGACGGGCGCCTCGTGGACGACGACCAGGCGGCGGGTCTTCTCGACGGACGCCTGGATGGTGTCGAAGTCGATCGGGGACATCGAGCGCAGGTCCACGACCTCGACCGACTTGCCCTCCTCCTGGGCGGCCGCGGCGGCCTCCAGGCAGACCTTGACCATCGGGCCGTACGCGGCGAGCGTGAGGTCCGTGCCGGTGCGGGCGACGGCCGCCGCGTGCAGGGCGCCCGGGATGGACTCGGTGTCGACCTCGCCCTTGTCCCAGTAGCGCCGCTTCGGCTCGAAGAAGATGACCGGGTCGTCGCTCTGGACGGCCTGCTGCATCATCCAGTACGCGTCCGACGCGTTGGACGGCGAGACCACCTTCAACCCCGCGACGTGCGCGAACAGCGCCTCGGGCGACTCGCTGTGGTGCTCGACGGCACCGATGCCGCCGCCGTACGGGATGCGCACGACGACGGGCATCTTGACCTTGCCGAGCGCGCGGGCGTGCATCTTCGCCAGCTGCGTGACGATCTGGTCGTACGCGGGGAAGACGAAGCCGTCGAACTGGATCTCGACCACGGGCCGGTAGCCGCGCAGCGCGAGGCCGATCGCCGTACCGACGATGCCGGACTCGGCGAGCGGGGTGTCGATGACGCGGTCCTCGCCGAAGTCCTTCTGCAGGCCGTCGGTGATCCGGAAGACGCCGCCGAGCTTGCCGACGTCCTCACCCATGATGAGGACCTTCGGGTCGGTGTCGAGGGCCTTGCGCAGCGACTCGTTGAGCGCCTTCGCGAGGGACATCTTTTCCACGGCCATGGTTACTTGCCCTCCTCGGCGAACGAAGCCTGGTAGGCGGCGAACTCGGCGCGCTCCTCGTCGACGAGCGGGTTCCCGTCGGCGTAGACGTGGTCGAACATCGCCATCCGGTCCGGGTCGGGCATCGCCCGTACGGCCTCGCGGACGCGCTTGCCGAGCGCCTCGCTCTCCTCGTCCAGGGCGGTGAAGAACGCCTCGTCGGCCGCGCCCTGCTTCTCCAGGTACGCGCGCAGGCGCAGGATCGGGTCCTTCGCCTCCCAGGACGCGCGCTCCTCGTCGGCCCGGTACTTCGTCGGGTCGTCCGAGGTGGTGTGCGCGCCCATGCGGTACGTGAACGCCTCGACCAGGGTCGGGCCCTCGCCGCGCCGGGCGCGCTCCAGGGCGGAGCGGGTGACGGCCAGGCAGGCCAGGACGTCGTTGCCGTCGACGCGGACGCCGGGGAAGCCGAAGCCCTGGGCGCGCTGGTAGAGCGGCACCCGGGTCTGCTTCTCGGTGGGCTCGGAGATCGCCCACTGGTTGTTCTGGCAGAAGAAGACGACCGGGGCGTTGTAGACGGCGGAGAAGGTGAACGCCTCCGCGACGTCGCCCTGGCTGGACGCGCCGTCGCCGAAGTACGCGATCACGGCCGAGTCCGCGCCGTCCTTGGCCACGCCCATGGCGTAACCGGTGGCGTGCAGGGTCTGCGAGCCGATGACGATCGTGTACAGGTGGAAGTTGTTGCTGTTCGGGTCCCAGCCGCCGTGGTTCACACCGCGGAACATCCCGAGCAGGTTGGTCGGGTCGACGCCCCGGCACCAGGCCACACCGTGCTCACGGTAGGTCGGGAAGACGTAGTCGTCGTCGCGCAGGGCCCGTCCCGAACCGATCTGGGCGGCCTCCTGGCCCAGCAGCGAGGCCCACAGGCCCAGCTCGCCCTGGCGCTGGAGGGCGGTGGCCTCGGCGTCGAAGCGGCGGGTGAGGACCATGTCCCGGTACAGGCCGCGCAGCTCTTCCGCGCTCAGGTCGATCGAGTAGTCCGGGTGCTCGACGCGTTCGCCCTCGGGCGTCAGCAGCTGTACGAGCTCGGGCGTCGAACCCTCCGGCGTCTTCGCGGGCGTTTTCGCGGCGCTGGTCCGCTTGCTGCTGCGTCGCGGTTTGCGCGCGGCAGCAGTGCTCTCCACGGTCACGTGCGTGCTCCTCCGTCGGTCCGGCCCCCGGGGTCTGCCGGGAGACCAGTGCGGCTCGCCTGTGTCCGTACCCGTGCACGGGGTGGGTGCCGCTCGGTCCGGGAAACAGGCGTGACAGGTGCCCCGGCGAGCGCCCTGTCCAAGGCACGTTACCCAGTGCTTCCCATAACTGCGAAACCCTCCCTGACCTGCGATTTTGCTTGGATATCCAAGTAAATCGAGGAATTCGGGAAGCCTCGCTGGTCACAGCACTGATCACAGCCTCGCAGGCCGCCGGAACAACGGCACGTTATCCCGCCCGGCAGCGGCAGGGAAGGGGTGAGTGTGTGAGACTGCGATTGTGCGCGAAAAAGGAAAAATCACCGTATTCCTACTCGACGATCATGAAGTGGTCCGGCGCGGGGTCCATGAGCTGCTTTCGATGGAGGACGACATCGAGGTGGTCGGCGAGGCGGGCACGGCGGCCGACGCGCTGGTGCGGATTCCGGCGGTACGCCCCGATGTGGCCGTGCTCGACGTACGGCTGCCGGACGGCAGCGGCGTCGAGGTCTGCCGCGAGATCCGGTCCCAGGACGACTCCATCCACTGCCTGATGCTGACCTCGTACGCCGACGACGAGGCCCTGTTCGACGCGATCATGGCGGGCGCGTCCGGCTATGTCCTCAAGGCGATCCGCGGCAGCGAGCTGCTGACGGCGGTACGCGACGTGGCGGAGGGGAAGTCCCTGCTGGACCCGGTCGCGACCGCGCGCGTGCTGGAGCGGCTGCGCGACGGCAAGCGCGGACGGGACGACGAGAAGCTGGCCAACCTCACGGACCAGGAGCGCAAGATCCTGGATCTGATCGGCGAAGGGCTGACCAACCGGGTGATCGGCGAGCGGCTGCACCTCGCGGAGAAGACGATCAAGAACTACGTGTCCAGCCTGCTGTCCAAGCTGGGCATGGAGCGCCGCTCGCAGGCCGCCGCCTACGTGGCCCGGCTCCAGGCCGAGAAGCGCTGAGGGACTTTGGTCCCGGCGAAACGGGGGCTGCGGCCTCTTATCCGGCCCACACGGACTGGCCGACAGTGGAGGGCATGTCCACCGAGGAACTCCACGCGATCGACCTGCTCGGCCGGGTCCCCTACGGCCGGCTGGCGACCAGCATGCGGGCCCTCCCGATGCTGACCGTGGCCCGGCACATCGTCATCGACGGGCGCGTCGTGCTGCGCATGCACAGCGGGCTCGGCCACCACGGCGCCTGCGACGGGGCGGTCGTGGCGTACGGCGCGGACAACTTCAACACCGCACCCGTCGGCACCGAGGACCTGTGGTCCGTGCAGTTCACCGGGCCCGCGCGGGTCGTGGAACCGACCCCCGTTGAGCGCGAGCGCTTCGGACCGCCGCCGGTCGAGGTCAACGGCGAGCCGTTCGCCCCCTCGTACCTCTGGCTCGAACCTCACTTCGTCACGGTGCACACTCTGGACTTCCACGCAAGCCGGCAGATCCGCAACGCAGCGTGATCTAACATCTGACGCGTGTCGCGCTCATCTGTCGCCTCCCCGCCGGTTCCGCCGGTCGGCGAGGTGCTTCGCCGTTACCCGGACGCCGGTGAGCCGCTCACCTGCACCCCGCTCGCCCAGGGCCTGCTCAACCACGGTTACCGGGTGTCCACCACGCGGGGCTCGTACTTCCTCAAGCACCACTCGGACGACACCACCCGCGACCGCGCCACCATCGTCCGCCAGCACCGCGCGACCCGGCGCCTCCAGTCACTCGGAGTGCCCGTCGCCCCGCCCGTCCGGGCCCGCGACGGCGAGACCGTCACCGAGATCGCCGGCCGCTGCTACGCCCTCCACCCCTGGGTCGACGGCCTGCACCGGGGCGGCGCCCAGCTCACCCTCGCCCAGTCGACGCGTCTCGGGACGCTCCTCGGAGCCGTACACACGGGTCTGGAGCAGGTCATGGGCGCCGAGCGCGATACGGGGACGGGCGGCGGGCATCCGCCCGGTTACGCGAGCCCCGAGGCGGCCGACACCTACGCGCTGATCGGCGACCTGCTCGCCGCCGCGCGCGGGCGCCGCAGCCGGGACGCCTTCGACGAACTCGCCGAGCACCGGCTGCGCGAGCGGCGCGTGCTGCTGGAACGGTACGCCGACCGCCGGCCGCCCGACCCGGGGGCGCCCGCGACCGGCTGGGTGCACGGCGACTTCCACCCGCTGAACGTGCTCTACCGGGGCGCCGACCCGGTCGCGATCCTCGACTGGGACCGGCTGGCCGTCCAGCCCCGGGCGGAGGAGGCGGTCCGGGCGGCGGCGATCTTCTTCGTGCAGCCGGCCGGCGCGCTGGACCTGGCGAAGGTACGCGCCTACGCCCGGGCCTACCGGCGGGCGGCCGGGGCGGACGCCGGCGAGCTGGCGGCGGCGGTGCACCGGGTCTGGTGGGAGCGGCTCAACGACTTCTGGATACTGCACTGGCGCTACTGCCTGAACGACCGGAGGGCCGACCCGCAGTTCCCCGCGGTGTCGGCCCTGGCGGTCTGGTGGACCCGTGAGTACGAGGCGGTGCGCGCGGCCTTCACGGGGTGAGCGGAGCTCAGTTGCCCTCGGCCGAACCCGCCGCTCCCGTGCCGGTGGTCCCCGCGGAGGCGCCCTGGGCGGCGCCGCCCGGGGCGCCCTCCGAACCCTCGGCCGCGCCCTCGCTGGTGCCGGCGTCGGTGCCCTCGCTCGTGCCGGTGCTGGTGCCGTCGCTGGTCCCGGTGCTGGTGCCGTCGCTGGTACCGGTGTCGCCGTTGGTCCCCGTACCACCGCTGCCGGAACCGCTGTTGCTGTTCCCGCCGGAGCCGTTGCCTCCGCTGTCACCGCCGTCCGCGCCGCCGTTGTCCGTGCCGCCCGTGCCCGGCTGGGGCGAGGAGGCGGACGGGGACTCGGCGGTCTCGCTCGGGGTGGGCGACGGCGACCAGGTGTCGTCGCCCCAGCCGCCGCCGGTGCCGTCGCCCGGCTGCTGGGTGTCGTCCTGGGTCTCGTCGGGGGTCGGCGTGGGGGAATCCTCCGTCGGCGACGGCGTGCTGGAGGTCTCCGTGGGCTGCTTCTCGTGCTTCTGGCCGCCGCTGCTCGCCGCGTTGAGCGCGATGGCCACGCCCGCGCCGATCGCGATCAGGGCGAGCACGACGAACAGCCACAGCTTGCCGCGCCCGCCGCCGCCCTGCTTGGTGCTCCCGCCGACGTAACCCCCGTCGTCCGGGTTCATCGGCGGCAGGATCGGCGCCTGCGAGGTGTCCCCGTGCTGCGGGTAGCCGCCCATGACGTGGGTGGCGCCGGTCATGCCGCCGGGTGGGGTGCCGGGCCCGTCGTTGAGGACGACCGGGCCGGTGTTCCACGTACCGGTGTGGCCGCCCTGCACCTGGAGCATCTGCAGGCCGTACTGGACCAGGCCGCGCATCTCCTCGGCGCTCTGGAAGCGGTCGTCCGGGTCCTTCGCCAGCGAGCGCATGACGAGCCCGTCCAGCTCCGGCGGCACCGAGTCCAGGATGTTCGACGGCGGGACCGGGGTGTCCTGCACGTGCTGGTACACCACGGACAGCGGCGTCTCGCCCGTGAACGGGGGCCGCAGCGCCAGCAGTTCGTACAGCAGGCAGCCGGTGGCGTACAGGTCGGAGCGGTGGTCGACGGCCTTGCCGAGCGCCTGCTCGGGGGAGAGGTACTGCGGCGTGCCCATCACCATGCCGGTCTGCGTCATCGTGGACTGCGCGCCGTGCAGCGCGCGGGCGATGCCGAAGTCCATCACCTTGACCGCGCCGGAGTTGGTGATGATCACGTTGGCGGGCTTGATGTCGCGGTGCACGATGCCGTGCTGGTGCGAGTAGGCCAGCGCCTCCAGGACCCCGGAGACGATGATCAGCGCCTGCTCCGGCGGCGGAGCCTCGGCGCTGATCAGCAGGTCGCGGATGGTGCGGCCCTCGACCAGCTCCATCACGATGTACGGGACGGTCTGGCCGGCGACGGTGTCCTCGCCGGAGTCGTACACCGCGACGACCGCGTGGTGGTTGAGCCCGGCGACCGACTGCGCCTCGCGCGTGAAGCGGGCCTTGGAGACCGGGTCCTCGGCGAGGTCGGAACGCAGCAGCTTCACCGCGACGGTGCGCCCGAGCCGGACGTCCTCCGCCGCGAACACCTCGGCCATGCCGCCCCGGCCGAGCCGGTGGGTCAGCCGGTACCGTCCGTCGCCGACGACCCCGCCGATGCCCCAGGAATCGGTGCCATCCGGAACGCCGCCGCCGTTTGCTTCGGGTTCGGGTGCCATCAGTCCTCGCCGTCGTATCTGTCCGCGTCCGTCCGCGCGTCCGCGGGGTCTCACGGTGTCTTGCTGCGTCGCCGGCTGCGCTGCCGGCCGCATTGCCCCGTCACGCTACAGCCTCGGTGGGACAGGCCGATTCGGCGCCGGACCGGCCATCCAATCGGCTGGCGCGCCGCCGACGCAAATTCCATGCGGGTCCTGTAACGCTTCCGAGACGCTTCCGGCGCGTACGGTCACGGAACGGGCACCCGGCTTGACGTGTCGTACCCCTACGGCAGACTTGGCCAGTAATTACGGATCATCGCGTGAGTCGCGCGCCGAGTTCCCGGGAGTCGCGCGCCGAGGGGGAAGCAAGTCATGAGCCACGACGGCGCACACGGTTCGCAGGGTCGGTACGCGGGCGGTTCCGTCGCTGGCGGCCGCTACCAGCTGCGCGATCTGCTCGGCGAAGGCGGGATGGCGTCCGTATACCTGGCGTACGACTCCGCTCTCGACCGCCAGGTCGCGATCAAGACACTCCACACCGAGCTGGGCCGCGAGCAGTCGTTCCGTGAGCGCTTCCGCCGCGAGGCCCAGGCCGTGGCCAAGCTCCAGCACACCAACATCGTCTCGGTGTTCGACACCGGCGAGGACGAGCTCGGCGGCGCGCTGATGCCGTACATCGTCATGGAGTACGTCGAGGGGCAGCCGCTCGGCTCCGTGCTCGCGGCGGACATCCGCGCCCAGGGCGCGATGCCGGCCGACAAGGCGCTCAAGGTGACCTCGGACGTGCTGGCCGCGCTCGACACCAGCCACGAGATGGGCCTGGTGCACCGCGACATCAAGCCGGGCAACGTCATGGTGACCAAGCGCGGTGTCGTGAAGGTCATGGACTTCGGCATCGCCCGCGCCATGCAGTCGGGCGTGACGTCGATGACGCAGACCGGCATGGTCGTCGGCACCCCGCAGTACCTCTCCCCCGAGCAGGCCCTCGGCCGCGGGGTGGACGCGCGCTCCGACCTGTACTCGGTCGGCATCATGCTCTTCCAGCTGCTCACCGGGCGCCTCCCCTTCGACGCGGACTCCCCGCTCGCCATCGCGTACGCGCATGTGCAGGAGGAGCCGGTCGCCCCGTCCACGATCAACCGCTCGCTGACCCCGGCGATGGACGCCCTCGTCGCCCGCGCGCTCAAGAAGAACCCGAACGAGCGCTTCCCGAGCGCGGCGGCCATGCAGGACGAGATCGCGCGCGTGCTGAGCGCGAGCGGCCACACCGGCGCCCCGGTGATCGTCGGCGACGGCGGCACCCCGGCCAACAGCGGCTCCGGCGTCGGCTCGGCGGTCTTCCCGCCGGTGGACCAGTCCGCACCGGCCCCGCAGAGCGTTCAGACGCCGTACCAGCCGGGCCCGTACCAGCCGCAGCCCGGCCCGTACGGCCCGGCGACCCCGGCCCCCGCCACCAACCCATCGTACGGCTACCCGCAGACGGCCGCCCCGGCGTACCAGAGCCCGGCGCCGATGCAGCACCAGACGCCCGCGCCGTACACGATCTCCCCGCAGACGGCGTCGGGCCCGGCCTCGGGCGGCGGCTCCAAGCGCAACATGCCGGTGATCATCGGCTCGATCGTCGTCGCGCTGGTCGCGATCGGCGGTCTGATCACGGTCATCGCGCTCAACGGCGACGACAAGGGCGGCGCGGAGGCCAAGGCCAGCGAGTCCCCGGCGGGTGAGCACCGCGATCCGGAGCGGAACCGGACGATCGACCCCGAGGACTGCTCGGGCGCGCGGGAGGACACGGACGACCCGAACAAGGTCGATGCCCCCAGCTTCATGTACAAGGACATCCTCTCGGTACGCGCCTGCGCGGACGCGGCGGGCTGGACGCTCAAGGTGAAGAAGGTCCCGGGCAACGCGTACGCGGAGGACCAGGTCGTCAATCAGTTCCCCTCGTCCGGAGCCGCGGTGCCGGAGACCGGCGCGCACTTCGAGCTGGAGATCGCGACGGGCGACCCCGCGTAGTCCGCGTGGTCCGCGCGGTCCGCGTGGTCCGCGCGGTCCGCGGGCGGGCCTCCGCCATCCGTACGCCTCACCCGGGATGCCGGTCGTGCCGCCGCGTGTGACGGTGACCGCATGGTTCTGGGACGGCTCCACGCGCGCTGCTCCCGGGGCGTGGCCTGTCTGGTGCTGACGGCGGCCGCGGCCCTGGGTGCCGCCGCCGCCCCGGGCGCCTCCGGGCCGGCCTCGCCCTCTCCCTCGCCCTCTCCTTCGTCCAGCGGTTCGCCGCGCGCCGGGGAGATGCAGTCGCCGCTCGCCGGGTGGCCCGCCGGGGCCGGGCGGGAGCGGCCCGGGCGGTCGGCCGCCGAGGTGGCGCGCCAGGACGCGCTGGAGGACCGGGAGCCGCGGCCCGCACCCTCCGAGTCCGCCGCCGTGCCGGTCTTCACCCCCGACCCGGACGACTTCCGCGATCCCCCGCCGGGTCGGCAGGCCCTGAGCGGGGCGGCCGTGCGGCGGCTCCAGCAGCTGTCTCTCGGAGCGGGAATCGCCCTGGTCGGGCTGGGTCTCGGCTTCCTCGCACTGCGGATGCGCCGCACCCGCTGACCGTACGCTCTCCCGTACGGCTCTCCCTCCGCCCCACCGAGGCGGAGACTTGCGGTGATCAACATACTCGGTATACATACTCAGTATGTCGATCCGTCACGGGCTTCTCGCCCTCCTGGAGCGCGGGCCGCGTTACGGCTCCCAGCTCCGCACCGAATTCGAGTCGCGCACCGGGTCCACCTGGCCGCTCAACGTCGGGCAGGTGTACACGACGCTGAGCAGGCTGGAGCGCGACGGCCTGGTCGTCCAGGACGGCGAGGACGACCAGGGCCACGCCCTCTACTCGATCAGCGACGCCGGGCGCACCGAGCTGCGCACCTGGTTCGAGACGCCGGTCGACCGCAGCAGCCCGCCCCGTGACGAACTGGCCATCAAGCTGGCCATGGCGGTCGGGGCGCCCGGCGTCGACATCAAGGCCGTCATCCAGTCCCAGCGCCACCACACGCTGAAGGCCATGCAGGACTACACCCGCCTGAAGGCGCGGTCCCTCGCCCAGGTCCCCGCCAACCGCGACGAGGTGGCGTGGCTGCTCGTCGTGGAGCAGCTGATCTTCCAGGCCGAGGCCGAGGCGCGCTGGCTGGACCACTGCGAGGCCCGGCTGATCCGCCTCGCCGAGGCCGCCGCCACGGAGCCCGAGGCGGGCCCGCCCCCGGGCCCGGCCGCCCGCACCACCACCCGGCCCACCGCCCGGTCCCGCACGCGCCGCTGAGTCCGGCGCCCTCTACATCCACCCGTTCCGAGAGGGAACCATGTCCCTGCACGTCCCGTCCCCATCCGCCCCGCCCCTGCCGGTGGACGCCCCGGTACTCGAACTCCGCTCGCTCACCCGCACCCACGGCACCGGCATCGCCGAGGTGCAGGCGCTGCGCGGTATCAGCCTGTCGGTGCACGCCGGTGAACTCGTCGCCGTCATGGGCCCGTCCGGATCGGGCAAGTCCACCCTGCTCACCCTCGCCGGCGGTCTCGACACCGCGAGCGGCGGCCAGGTGATCATCGAGGGCCAGGACATCTCCACGCTCGGCCGCAAGGGCATGGCCGCCCTGCGCCGCCGCAGCGTCGGCTACGTCTTCCAGGACTACAACCTGATCCCCGCCCTGACCGCCGCCGAGAACATCGCCCTGCCCCGCGAGCTCGACGGCGTCTCGGTCCGCAAGGCCCGCAAGGAGGCCCGCGCCGCACTGGAGGAGATGAACCTCCTGGAGATCGCGGACCGCTTCCCGGACGAGATGTCCGGCGGACAGCAGCAGCGCGTCGCCATCGCCCGCGCGCTGGTGGGGGACCGGCGCCTGGTCCTCGCCGACGAGCCGACCGGGGCGCTCGACTCGGAGACCGGCGAGGCCGTCCTCGCGCTCCTGCGCAACCGCTGCGACCAGGGCGCGGCGGGGGTGATGGTCACGCACGAACCGCGTTACGCGGCCTGGGCGGACCGGGTCGTCTTCCTCCGGGACGGCTCGATCGTGGACCAGACGCTGACGGCCGGGGCCGACTCCCTGCTGGCCGCCGGGGGAGCCGAGTGAGCGTCTTCACGGGGTGGCGCGCCGCCCTCCGGATAGCCCGCCGCGACGCGTTGCGGGCCAAGGGCCGCAGCGCCCTGGTGGTCGCGATGATCGCGCTGCCGGTCCTCGGGGTGACGGCCGCCGACATCACGTACCGCAGTGCGGACCTGAGCCCGGCCGAGCAGCTGACGTCCCGGCTCGGCGCGGCCGACGCGCTGTACAGCGACGCGGCCATGGGGCCGATCCAGCAGATGCCCGACGGCAACATGTACGACAGCGCGACCGGCGAGGCGCCCAGCGAGGAACCGGCGCCGATCGACATGCGCCGCGCCTTCCCCGAGGGCGCCCGGGCGATCAGTGAACAGTCCGTGCCCGCCACGGTCACCACCAAGTACGGGATCGCCAGCGTCGAGGTCATCGAGTACAAGACCTCGGACCGGATGGCCCGCGGGAGGATCGACCTCCTGGAGGGCACGTTCCCGCGCGGCAAGGACGAGATGGTGGCCACCGAGCCGTTCCTGGACTCGGCGGGCCTGCACGTGGGCTCCGCGATCACGGTGACGCCGTCCGGCAGGAAGTACACGATCTCCGGCGCGGTCGAACTGCCCGCCGACCTGGCGGCACAGCAGCTGTACGCCGATCCGGGCGCGGTGATCGCCCCCTGGCAGGCGATGGCCGACCACGACAAGAAGGTCCCCGAGCCCAATACGGGCTCGGCGCAGTGGCTGGTCGAGGGGCCGGGGCAGGACGGGATCGTCTGGAAGGACGTGCTGGCGGCCAACAAGGCCGGTGCCGTCGTCACCTCGCGGCAGGTCTTCGAGAACCCGCCGCCCGACTCCGAGATCCCGCTGCTCCGGTCGCACCCGGACTACAACGCGACGGGCACCGGGAGCGAGGAGACCAGCGCCGCCCTCGTCACCGTCGTCGCGATGACGATCCTGGAGATCGTGCTCCTGGCCGGGCCGGCGTTCGCCGTCGGCGCCCGCCGCTCCCGGCGTCAGCTGGGCCTGCTCGGTACGTGCGGCGGCGACCGGAGCCAGGTCCGCGCGGTGGTCCTCGGCGGCGGTCTGGTGCTCGGCGGGGCCGGCGCGGTCGCCGGTGTGGTGGTCGGGCTGCTGCTCACGGTGGTCTGCAGGCCGCTGATCGAGGGCTGGGCCGGGCACCGCTTCGGTTCCCTGGTGATCCGTCCCGGCGAACTCCTGGTCATCGCCGTGCTCGGCCTGATCACCGGAGTCCTGGCGGCGCTCGCCCCGGCGATCGTGGCGGGCCGGCAGTCCGTGCTGGAATCGCTCACCGGCCGGCGCGGGGTGCGCCGCAGCTCCCGGGTGCTGCCCGTCACGGGCGCCTGTGTGCTCGCCCTCGGCATCCTCGTCGCCGTCCTCGGGGGCACCAGCGGCGACTCCACGCTGGTCGCCGGCGGCTCGGTCGTCGCCGAGGTGGGCCTGCTCGCGTGCATTCCGGTGATCGTCGGGCTGCTGGGCCGGCTCGGCCGCAGGTTCCCGCTCTCACCCCGGATGGCACTGCGCGACGCGGCCCGCAACCGGGGCCGCACCGCTCCCGCGGTGGCCGCCGTCATGGCGGCCGTGGCAGGGTCGGTGGCCATCGCCACCTACATGGCCAGCAACCTCGCCGAGTCCGACTACGCCTACACGCCCATGCTCGCCGAGGGGACGATCTCCCTGTCGGCGGGCGACGCGGAGGCCGTCGAGCGCCTTCCGGCGGCCCGGGCCGCCGTGG
The DNA here is from genome assembly GCF_042669245.1 of Streptomyces sp. NPDC057249. Taxonomy (NCBI): domain Bacteria; kingdom Bacillati; phylum Actinomycetota; class Actinomycetes; order Kitasatosporales; family Streptomycetaceae; genus Streptomyces; species Streptomyces sp. NPDC057249. Next base: position 466,424 of record NZ_JBHUXS010000001.1, read on the forward strand.
AGCACAACATGGCGGTGACCGGTGGCCGGGCGGACATCTCCCGGGTGTGGGCGGGCAGCGACTGCAACGTCTACTACGAGGAAGAGGGCAACTGCGGCTCCATGACGCTGGTCAAGCCGACCGGCAAGGGCCACACCTGTCCGCTCGCCGACAAGGGCGCCAGGGCGCTGGCCTCGCGGCTCTCCGCCGATGAGCACCGCGCCATGATGCAGACGCCCGCCTGCGTGGACGTGCGCTTCACCGTCAGCAACTTCAGCTCGGACTCCGACAACATCGTCGTCGGCGACGCGGCCCTCCTCGACACGTACGTGAAGCTGCGCGACCCGGCGGCGGCCGCAGCCCTGAAGGCCGGCACCCCCGTCCTGCTCAACGAGGCGTACGCGGAGAACGGCGAGGTCACCCTCAAGGCCGTGCACCAGTACGACCCCAAGGACACGGAGAACCGCAAGCTGCACCCCGGCAAGGCCCGGAAGACCACCGACCGGCTGAAGGTGTACGTCGCGAAGCCCGAGTACGCCACCACGCCGGGCATCCGCATGATCCTCCCGCAACGGACCGCCGAACGCCTCGGCCTGCACACGCAGCCCTACGCCAGTGTGTACGCGGTAAGCCACCAGCCCACGGACGCGGAGAGCCAGCGGACGTCGGCCGCCATCGACCAGGCCGGCGGCGGACTCTGGGTGCAGTCCAATTCGGGCCCCAATGACCGGGGCAACACCATCCAGCTGATCCTCACCCTGTTCGCCGGGGTGGTCACCATGGGCGCCGCGGCGATCACGACCGGCCTGGCCAAGGCGGACGCGGAGGCCGACCTCACCACACTCAGCGCGGTGGGCGCGCCACCGCGCGTGCGGCGGTCGCTCTCCGGCTTCCAGTGCCTGGTGGTGGCGCTGACCGGGGTGCTGCTCGGAACGGCCGCGGGGCTGGTGCCCGCGGTGGCGCTGCGGCTGGTCGATCTGCGGGACGCGATGGAGCAGATGCGCGCGCAGCCCATGGAGTCCGCGTACACGCCGATCGTGCTTCCCTGGGCGACGATCGGGCTGCTGGCCGTGGCCGTTCCGCTGCTGGCGGGCGGGCTCGCGGCGGCGTTCACCCGCTCGCGGGTGGCCCTGGCGCGGCGGGCCGGCTGAGAACCGCTGAGCTGTTCGGTGCCCCCGGGGCGGTGGATCAACCGTTTCCGGGGGCACCACAGTGTTGAGCGCCGTGTGTGCGAGACAATGACGGCATGGAGATGCCGAGGAATGAACGGTCGCAGGAGCACCCCCAGGTCCTCGTAGTGGGGCAGGACGGAATGGCGATCGGCGGCGGTGACACTGACGACGAGTCGCGGGAGGTCCCGGTGACGGAGATGGTCGAGCAGCCCGCGAAGGTCATGCGGATCGGCAGCATGATCAAGCAGCTCCTGGAGGAGGTCAGGGCCGCTCCTCTCGACGAGGCGAGCCGGGTGCGCCTCAAGGAGATCCACGCCGGTTCCGTCAAGGAGCTGGAGGACGGTCTCGCGCCGGAGCTGGTGGAGGAGCTGGAGCGGCTGTCCCTGCCGTTCACCGAGGACTCGGTCCCCTCCGAGGCGGAGCTGCGGATCGCCCAGGCGCAGCTGGTGGGCTGGCTGGAGGGCCTGTTCCACGGCATCCAGACCGCGCTGTTCGCCCAGCAGATGGCGGCCCGGGCCCAGCTGGAGCAGATGCGCCGCGCCCTGCCGCCCGGCAGCGGCCCGGAGGAGGACGGCGGAATCGACCCGCACGGCCCGGTCCGCTCGGGGCCCTACCTGTAACCGACCATGGATGAGGGGCCCGACACACAGCGGTGTGCCGGGCCCCTCTCGTACGTTCGCGTTCAGGCGGCTGCCGGCGGCTGGAGCAGCACCTTGCCGATGTGGGTGCTGGACTCCATGACACGGTGGCCCTCCGCCGCGTCCGGCATCGGCACCGTACGGTCCACCACGGGCTTCACCAGGCCCTCCTCGACGAGCGGCCAGACGTGCTCGCGGACCGCCGCGACGATGGCCGCCTTCTCGGCGAGCGGGCGCCCGCGCAGCGAGGTCGCCGTGACGGCCGCCCGCTTGTTCAGCAGCATGCCGAGGTTCAGCTCGCCCTTGGCGCCGCCCTGGAGCCCGATGATCGCGAGCCGGCCGTTGACGGCGAGTGCCTGCACGTTCCGGTCGAGGTACTTCGCGCCCATGAGGTCGAGGATGACGTCGGCGCCCGCCCCGGCCGTGGTCTCGCGGATCTCCTCCACGAAGTCCTGCTCGCGGTAGTCGATCAGGATGTCCGCGCCCAGCTCCGCGCAGCGCGCCAGCTTGTCGGGGCTGCCGGCCGTCACGGCGACCCGTGCGCCGACGGCCTTGGCGAGCTGGATCGCCATCGTGCCGATGCCGCTGGACCCGCCGTGCACCAGCAGGGTCTCGGCGGGCCGGAGGTGGGCCACCATGAACACGTTGGACCAGACCGTGGCCGTCACCTCGGGCAGCGCGGCGGCCCGCACGAGGTCGAGGCCCTTGGGTACGGGGAGGAGCTGGCCTGTCGGGACGGCGACCTTCTCCGCGTAACCGCCGCCCGCGAGGAGTGCGCACACCTCGTCGCCGACGGCCCAGCCGGTGACCCCGGGCCCGAGGGCCGAGACCCGGCCGGAGCACTCCAGCCCCGGGTAGGGGGACGCTCCCGGCGGCGGGTCGTAGAAGCCCTGCCGCTGGAGCACATCGGCCCGGTTGACCGCACTGGCCACGACGTCGACGAGGACCTCGCCCTCGCCGGGGACGGGATCGGGCACCTCGGCCCACACGAGCGCCTCGGGGCCACCGGGTTCGGGGATCGTGATCGCATGCATGGCCGCGAGGCTACTCCGTGGGCGGGGCGGTCTCAGGAACGCGGCACGCCCTGGTGCGGCGGCGTCGTGGGCGGCTCGTTCGAGGCCCGGACGATGGTGATCAGTCGGTCCGTCAGCTGCAAGGGGCTCGCCGCCGGGTCGTCGTAGCCGAGGAGCCGGTGGCCCCGCAGCACGTTGACGACGAGGTCGTCGGTCTCCCGCACGTTCTTGCCGACCTCGCTCTTTATCACCGGCCGTTCGACCAGATCGAGGCCGCTGCCCTGCTGGATGAGGTCCTCCATGACCGTGCCCGCGCTGGGGCTGAGCACGGAGAGGCCGAGCAGCCGGCCCGCCGCACTGGCACTGGTGATGACGGCGTCCGCGCCCGACTGCCGCAGCAGCGGGGCGTTCTCCTCCTCGCGGACCGCGGCCACGATCTTCGCGCCCCGGTTGAGCTGGCGTGCGGTCAGCGCGACCAGCACCGCGGTGTCGTCGCGCTGGGTGGCGATGATGACCTGACGGGCCTTCTGGAGCTCGGCCCGCAGCAGCACATCGCTGCGCGTGGCGTCCCCGACGACACCCGTGAAGCCCTCGGCGTTGGCGATCTCGATCACCTTGGACGCCGGGTCCACGATGACGATCTGTTCCTTGCTCAGCCCGGTGGCGCACAGGGTCTGGATGGCCGAGCGGCCCTTCGTGCCGAACCCGACGACGACAGTGTGGTCACGCAAGTTGGTTCTCCAACGCTTCAGCCGGAAGTCCTCCCGGGTCCGCTCCGTGAGGACCTCAAGGGTGGTGCCGACCAGGATGATGAGGAAGAGCACGCGCAGCGGTGTCACGAGCACCACATTGATGAGGCGGGCCCCGTCGCTGTACGGGGTGATGTCGCCGTAGCCGGTGGTGGAGAGGGTGACCGTCGCGTAGTACACCGCGTCCAGCAGGTCGACCTTGCCGTCGGCGGCGTCGTGGTAGCCGTCCCGGTCGATCCAGACGATGAACACCGTGATGGCCAGCACCATCAGAGCCATCATCAGCCGCTTGGCCACCTGGCGGGCCGGCCCGTCCACGACCCGGCGCGGAAGCATCACACGGGTGGGAACGACCTGTTCGTCCGCCCGCCTGGCCATCGCGTCTTGGCCGGGAAGTTTCACGTGAAACACCCTTCAGTCCACGGCGTCGCCGAGGCCCACGGTAGATCGAGGATCTCCACCTCGGTGCCGGACCGTACCCCGCCCGGCTCCACGACGGCCAACCCGTCCGCGGCGGCGATCCCGCGCAGCATGGCGGGACCGTTGTAGTGCAGTGGTACGACGTGCTCCGCCCCGCCTGCGGTTCCGGGTTCTCCGGCCGACCGGTGGACCACGGGCACCAGCCGGGTGTCGTGCGGATGTCCGTGCACATCGTCGCGTACGGCCATCCGGAAGGCGTCGCCGGGGGTGCGGCCGGCCAGTCCGCCGAGCAGCGGCCCGGCCAGGGTGAGCAGTCCGGAGACGGCGGCCAGGGGGTTGCCTGGCAGCCCGACGAGCCAAGGCCCGTCGGAGGGGAGCCGGGCCAGCAGCATCGGATGGCCGGGCCGCACCGCGACCCCGTCGACCAGGAGTTCGGCCCCGATCCGGTCGAGGACGCGGTGGACGTGGTCGACGGGCCCGGCGGCGGTCCCGCCGGTCGTGATGATCAGGTCGGCCTCGGAACCGGTGAGCGCCTTCCACAGGGCCTCCGCGTCGTCACCGAGGCGCCTCGGAGGCGTGACCTCGGCGCCCAGCGCGTGCACCCAGGGGCCGATCATGGGGCCCAGCGCATCGCGGATCAGCCCGTCGTGCGGCAGCCCGGCGGTCAGCAGTTCATCGCCCAGGACCAGGACGTCGACGCGCGGACGGGCCCGGACCGGCAGCTCGTCGTAACCGGCGGCCGCAGCCAGTCCGAGCACGGCGGGCGTGACGACCGTGCCGGCGGGAAGCAGGACCTCCCCCGAGCGGCATTCCTGGCCGCGCGGCCGGATGTCCTGCCCCTGACTCACAGCCCGCTGCGCGTACAGGACGCCCTTGGCCTCGTCGGCCTGCGCGTGCTCGCTGCGGATGACGGCGGTGGCCTCGGCGGGGATACGGGCACCCGTCGCGATGCGCACGGCCGCCCCGTCGGGCAGCGGGGCGGGGGCGTCGTGCCCGGCGAGGACGCCGCCGTCCCGGATGTGCCAGGGACCGGGCCCGGCAACGGCCCACCCGTCCATGGCCGAGGTGTCGAAGGACGGCAAATCGGTGAGCGCGACCAGTGGCTCCCCCAAGATCCGCCCCAGCACCGCGTCGAACCCGATCCGCTCGGTGCGCACGGCACCGCGCCGCCCGGCCCGCGAGGCGACGGCCCGGGCCGCACGCCAGGAGACGTGGTCGCGCCGGGCCGCCCCGGCCCGGGCGCTCGTCCGCCCCCCACCGGGAGAGCCGTCGGTCCGCCCGGCGGCCTCGCCACCACCACGGCTCTCCGCCCGACGCGTGGCACCGGCGCCGCCCAGCGGGTCGTCGGGCCGACGGTCCGTCGACGCGGCGGCGTGGGCGCCCGGGGTGTCGGGGGCGGTCGGGGCGTCGGGGGCGCCCGGGGTGTCGGACCAGTCGTTGTGGAGGCTGGTGAGCCAGTCGCCGGGCTCGGGGGAGGGCTGGTCGCCCGGCGGCCCGGCGGGACTGCCGGACGGCGCGTCCGCCGGGCGGGGCACCGGTCGGCTCACCAGCGCCAGGGCCTGGGCGACAGCCCGCTCCTCGTCGGCCCGCACCTCCGCCTCGGCAGCGGCGCGCGCCTCCGCGGCGGCCCGGGGAGCGGCCCCGGGGCCGGGGTCCCCCGCAGCCCGGACGTCGTCCCCGGCACGTGGGTCGTCCCCGGCACGCGTGCCGCCCCCGGCACGGGAGTCACCCCCGACGCCGGCCTCGTCCGCGTGGGCAACGATCCCACCGGAGTCGCCGGAATCCGCGGACTCCCCGGACCTCCCGCCCCCCGCCGAACACCCGGCGCCACAGGGGCCTCCGGGGGGACCGTCACCTCCGGCGCCCGCGCGCCGGGTCACGTCGTCCCGTTCTCGTCCGCCCACCGGAGCGCGAGCGCGGCCGCCTTGCGGGCAGCCTCCGCCACTGCCTCGGGCCCCCCGCCCTCGCCGGCCGCCTTCCCCGCCGCGTAGCCGACCAGGAAGGTCGTCAGCGGCGCGGCCGGCCGGGCGACGCCATGGGCGGCGTCACGCGCGAGGTCGAGCAGGAGGCCGGTGTCGACGTCGAGGTCGATGCCGAGTTCTTCCTTGACTGCGGTGATCCATTCGTCCAGCACCGTTCCATGTTCTCTGATCCGGGCCCGGGCCGAAACAATGTCCTCCCAGGTGTCGCAATCGAACGAAGCAAGGGGACCCACCGCCACCCGGCACAGCGTCAGCTCCCGCGTGAGCAGCTTCAGCGGCAACCCGCCCAGTCCCCCGTGCTCGGCGGCCAGCAGGGCCAGTTCGCGGCGGAGCGGCTCGCCCCGGTAGACGGCGACGAGCGGCTGGTCGCGCCCGTCCGCGTCGGAGCACAGGGCACCCTCGAAGCCCTCCCGCCCCGCGGCGGCCACCAGTGCCGCGACCGTATCGGCACCCAGGAACGGCAGATCGGCGGAGAGCACGAGCACCCGGTCCGCCGAGGTGTGCCGGACCCCGGCGCCCAACGCGGCCAACGGGCCTCCGCCGGGCGGAACTTCGCGCGCCCAGGTCACCGCCCGCGCGGTGGGCCGCCGGTCCCCCACCACCACGGTGGTCCCGGCGTCGGGGCAGGACGCGAGGACCCGGTCGAGGAGCGGACGGCCGCCCACCCGCACGGCGGGCTTGTCGGCGCCGCCCAGCCGCTTGGCGGCCCCGCCGGCGAGAACGATGGCGTCGAACGCGGTCATGCCCCGAGTATGCGGGCCCGCTCGCCCCTCCGGACGGCCGGGCCCGCGTCGGCGACCGGCCCCTACACGCTCCGCAGCAGCAGCGCCGGCTGCTCCACGCAGTCCGCCACATACCGCAGGAAGCCTCCGGCGGTACCCCCGTCGCAGACCCGGTGATCGAAGGTCAGCGAGAGCTGGACGACCTGGCGCACGGCGAGCCGGCCCTCGTGCACCCACGGCTTGGGGACGATCCGGCCGACGCCCAGCATCGCGGCCTCGGGGTGGTTGATGATCGGCGTCGAGCCGTCGACCCCGAAGACCCCGTAGTTGTTGAGCGTGAACGTGCCGCCGGTCAGCTCGGCCGGTGTCAGCGAGCCCGTTCTGGCCGCCTCGGTCAGCCGGGCGATCTCGGCACCGATCGACTCCGTGGTGCGGGCGTGGGCGTCCCGTACGACGGGGACGACCAGACCCCGGTCGGTCTGCGCCGCGAAGCCGAGGTGGACCTGCGGCAGGCGGACGATCTCGCGCGCCTCCTGGTCCACCGTGGAGTTCAGCTCCGGGTGGCGGGCCAGGGCCGCCGTGCAGATGCGGGCGAGAAGCGCGAGCACCGACACCTTGGGCGCCCCTGCCCCGGCGGCACCGTTCATCGCGGCGCGCGCGGCCATCAGCTCGGTCGCGTCGGCGTCGACCCAGCAGGTGGCGTCGGGGATCTCCCGCCGGCTGCGGGAGAGCTTGTCGGCGACCGCGCCCCGGACACCGCGCAGCGCGACCCGCTCACCGGCGGGCACGGCGGGCGCGGCCTCCGGAGCGGGCGCCTCGGCGGCCGACCGGATCGCGGACTCGACGTCGGCCCGCAGGATCAGCCCGTCGGGCCCGGACCCGGCGAGCTGGCGCAGATCCAGATCGTGCTGGCGCGCGAGTCGGCGGACCAGGGGCGACACGACCGCGACCGGCCCCGGCGCGACCTCGGGCACGGGGACCGGGGCCGGGGCCGTGACCTCGACGGACGACACGGGTGCGGCGGCCGCCGCCTTCAGCCCCTCCGGCCGGACCCGTCGACGCCGCACGGGCGGCGCCCCCGTCCCGTACCCCACCAGGACGTTCCCGGACCCGGAATCCTCCGTACCGGAATCCGCGTCCGCACCGCCCCCGGTGGATTCCACGGGCGATCCGACGGCCACGGTCAGCAGCGGCGCGCCCACCGGCAGCTCGGCGCCCTCGTCGCCGAAGCGGGCGGTCACCACACCCCCGTAAGGGCAGGGCACCTCCACCATCGCCTTGGCCGTCTCGACCTCGACCACCGGCTGGTCGATGGCGACGACGTCCCCGACCTCCACCAGCCAGCGCACGATCTCGGCCTCGGTCAGCCCCTCACCGAGATCCGGAAGCCTGAACTCAAGAACCTGCGGCATCAGTTGTCCGCCTCCCACTGGAGCCGCGCGACGGCGTCGAGCACCCGGTCCACGCCGGGAAGGTGGTGCCGCTCCTGCATCGGCGGCGGGTAGGGGATGTCGAACCCGGTGACCCGCAGCACCGGCGCCTCCAGGTGGTGGAAGCACTGCTCGGTGATCCGGGCCGTGATCTCGCCGCCGGGCCCGCCGAAGCCGGTGGCCTCGTGGACGACGACCGCGCGCCCGGTCCGCCGGACGGAGGCGGCGACGGTCTCGTCGTCGAACGGCACCAGCGAGCGGAGGTCGACCACTTCGAGGTCCCAGCCCTCCTCGACCGCGGCCTGCGCGGCCTCCATGCAGACGGGCAGGGACGGCCCGTACGTGATCAGGGTCGCGCTGCGGCCCGGGCGGCGCACGACGGCCCGGCCGATGGGCTCCACGGCCGCGGGGTGCTCCGGCGACCAGTCCGCCTTCGACCAGTACAGGCGCTTCGGCTCCAGGAAGACCACCGGGTCGTCCGAGGCGATCGAGGCCCGCAGCAGCCCGTACGCGTCCTCGACCGTGGCCGGGGTGACGACATGGAGACCGGGGGTCGCCATGTAATACGCCTCCGAGGAGTCGCTGTGGTGCTCGACGCCCCCGATGCCGCCGCCGTAGGGCACCCGGACGGTGATCGGGAGCGGCATCGCGCCCCCGGTACGGTTCCGCATCTTGGCGACATGGCTGAGGAGCTGCTCGAACGCCGGGTACGCGAACGCGTCGAACTGCATCTCGACCACGGGCCGCAGCCCGTACATCGCCATGCCGACCGCCGCCCCGAGGATGCCCGCCTCGGCGAGCGGGGTGTCCGTACAGCGCTCGTCGCCGAACTCCTTCGCCAGGCCGTCGGTGATCCGGAAGACCCCGCCGAGCGTCCCGACGTCCTCCCCGAGGACGTGCACCGTGGGGTCCTCGGCCATCGAGTCGCGCAGTGCGCGCCCCAGCGCCTGCGCCATGGTGGCGGGCTTGGCCTTCGCCGTCCGCTCCCCGGCCGTCACCGCTGCCGTGGTCATCGCGCCGCTCCCCCGTCTTCCGTGCCGTGCTGGTCGTTCTCCGCGGCCAGCTCCTGCCGCAGCCGGGCCGCCTGCTCCCGCAACTGCGCCGTCTGCTCCGCGTACACATGGGTGAAGAGGTCCATCGGATCGAGCACCGGGTCCGCGTTCATCCGCTCCCGCAGCGCCGCGGCCATCCGCTCGGCGGCCGTCCGTGCCTCTTCCACCCCCTCGTCGTCGAGCAGGCCGCGCCCGGTCAGCTCGCGCTCCATGAGCTGGACGGGGTCGTGGTCCCGCCATGCCTCGACCTCGCTGTCGACGCGGTAGCGGGTGGCGTCGTCGGCATTCGTATGGGCGTCCATGCGGTACGTGACCGCCTCGACGAGCGTCGGGCCGCCGCCGCTCCTGGCCCGGGCGACCGCCTCGGAGAGCACCTGGTGCACCGCCGCCGCGTCGTTGCCGTCGACCAGCCGGCCGGGCATCCCGTACCCCACGGCCTTGTGGGCCAGGGACGGCGCCGCCGTCTGCTTGGCCAGGGGTACGGAGATGGCGAAGCCGTTGTTCTGCACGAGGAAGACCACCGGGGCCTTCCAGACCGCCGCGAAGTTCAGCGCCTCGTGGAAGTCGCCCTCACTGGTGCCGCCGTCGCCGACCATCGCCAGCGCGACCACGTCGTCGCCCTGCAGACGCGCCGCGTGGGCCAGCCCCACCGCGTGCGGCAACTGGGTGGCGAGCGGGGTGCACAGAGGGGCGATGCGGTGCGCGCGCGGGTCGTAGCCGGTGTGCCGGTCGCCCCGCAGCAGCGTCAGCGCCTCGACCGGGTCGAGGCCCCGGGCCACCGCCGCGAGCGTGTCGCGGTAACTGGGGAAGAGCCAGTCCCGCTCCTCCAGGACCAGGGCGGCGGCGACCTCGCACGCCTCCTGCCCGGTGCTCGACGGGTAGACCGCCAGCCGCCCCTGCTTCGTCAGGGCCGTCGCCTGGGCGTTGTACCGCCGCCCGCGCACCAGCTCCGCGTAGAGCCGCAGCAGCAGCTCGGGATCGGCGTCGGCCACCGCGTCCGTACCGAGGATCCGGTACGGCTCCGGGTCCGGGAGCAGCGGCGCGGGATCGGTCAGCGGCTTCCAGGCCGGGGGCGGCGTGGGCCGGTAGGCGGCCGCACCGGGCAGCTCTTGGACCGTCATGACAGGCACCTCCGAGCATCGAGGGGTGTCGACATATGGTGATATATCGAAAACGGTGTGAGGCACAGGTGTGGCGTGCCTCACCTACCGATTGTTCGGTCGCGAGCGCATTTTGGCTACAGGCACCGCCAGCCTGTGGACAAACGGTTATCCACAGCCTGGGATAGGGGCAGGTCGTCCAGGACGGGGAGGCGCGGGAACATGCCAGCTGAACAAATGGCCGACGGGGCCGAAGGGCCGGGCCAGATTCCACCGGCACGCCCGCTCGATTCCATCGACCACGCCATCCTGCGACTGCTCCAGACGGACGGACGCGCCTCGATACGGTCGGTGGCCGACCGGGTCCACGTGTCGCGCGCGAACGCGTACGCCCGGATCAACCGGCTCATCGAGGACGGGGTGATCCGGGGCTTCGGCGCACGCGTGAACCACGAGCGGGCGGGGCAGGGCGCCTCCGCTTACATCACGCTCAAGATCGTCCAGAATTCCTGGCGGACCGTCCGCGAACAGCTCCAGGCGCTGCCGGGAGCCACCCACATCGCGCTGGTCAGCGGCGATTTCGACGTTCTGCTCCTGGTGCACACACCGGACAACCGCACGCTGCGCGAGCTGGTGCTGACCCGCATCCAGTCCATTCCGGAAGTGCTGTCCACGCGCACGCTGCTGGTGTTCGAGGAAACGGACCTGGCCCCCGGCCCGGACCGCCCCACGGAGCTCGCCTGAGCGGATACGGGCAAGTCAGGACCCGTACTTCGCGAGGAAGCCGCGCACAGTGGCCCAGCGCGTGTCGTCATAGAGCAGCGCCACCCCGTGGGCGCTCTCGTCCCGCACGTAGACCAGCTTGTGCTCGGACGACTTCACGCTCTTCTCGTTCATCTCCTTCACCTCGGCGCCGAAGTCGCCGTCCAGTTCTCCGACCATGTACAGCACGGGCGAGGTCAGCTGGGGCACGGCTGCCACGGCGTTCATGTTGGAGTACTGCTCCGGGGCGGAGAGTGCGACGACGGCGTCGGGCTGCGGGTTCAGCCGGGGCGCCGCGGCGAGCACCGCGGTACCGCCCTTGGAGGCACCCATGAGCAGGAGCTTCTCGGCACCCTTGTCCCGCAGGTAGCCGGCGGCGCCGATGATCTCCGCGACCTCCGGCCCGGTCGAGTTGACCGCGAGCACGCGATAACCGGCCTTGCTCAGCTCGTCGGCCTTGTCCTTCCACTGGCAGGCCGTGCCGTCGGACTGATGCGCGAGCACGATCCCGGCGCCCGAGCCGCCGCGCGGCGCGTACGCGCCGGTTTCGGAGCCGTCCTCGCTGGTGAAGGTGATCGACGCCCGCTCGGCCTCCTCCGGCGTCAGACAGCCGAAGTCGTCCGGCTTCGCGGCCGATACGCCCCCGCCGTCGCCGTCGCCCTTGTCGCCCCCGCCGTCCGACGAACAGCCCGCCAGCGAGGCCGTGAGCAACAGTGCGGCGGCGGCACAGAGGAGTCCGGGCACCCGGAGCACAGCGGTCATGGGCGCGATCGTCGTCCGGGCCCCTGCCGTAGTCAACGGCGTTCGGGACCGGCCTTCATGCCGTCGAAGGCCAGCCGCACCACCGTGTCGGCGAGACGGTCCCCATCCGCGCCGCCGTCGGGGAGCGGGCGATACCACTCCACGAGCGAGTTCACCATCCCGAACAGCAGCCGTGTCGCGAGCCGTATGTCCACGTCAGAGCGGAGATCGCCGTCCGCGACGGCCGCCTTCAGCAGTTCGGCGACCCGCTGGTCGAACTCGCGCCGCCGCTCCAGGGCCCAGCGCTCGGTCTTCGTGTTGCCCCGCACCCGCAGCAGCAGCGTGACGTAGGGGAGTTCGGCCGTCAGCACCGCGACGGTACGGCGAGTGACGTACTCGACCCGCTCGATGGCGCGGCCCCGCGTCGCCCCCGACTCGTCGAGGATGCCGAACAGTCCGTCGAGAGCCCGGCTGACCGCCCGGCGCAGCAGCTCCTCCTTGCCCGCGACGTGGTGGTAGATGGACGACTTGGAGATTCCGGCGGCCTTGGACAGGTGCTCCATGGACGTGCCGTCGTAGCCGCGCTCGTTGAACACACGGACGGCGACGGTCAGCAGAGTCTCCGGTGTGTACGTGTCCCGCTTGGCCGTGGTCATGTCCGCGATCCTCCCCTACGAGTTGTCCACAGGTTTCGTGGGCCCCCTTGTACCGACCGATCGTTCGGTTACTCTAACTCTGTCCGCCCGTCCCTGCCCAGCTCGATGAGGAGTTGGTCCGTCATGGCCGCCGAGCTCTCCCCGCACCTGCTGTCCGAGAAGCACCGCCCCACGCTGGACCGGGCCCTCGAAGCGATCCGCACGCGTGACTACTGGTCCCCGCACCCCGAGCACCCGAAGGCGTACGGCGAGGGCGGCGCTCCGGGAAGTCTCGGCGCCGCCGAGGGCAAGGCCGCCTTCGACGCCCTCCTGGGCGGCCGGCTCGACCTGGAACAGCCGGGCACCGACGGCTGGACGGGCGGGGAGGTCTCTCCGTACGGCCCCGAGCTCGGCGTCGAGTACCCGCACGCGGATCTGGACGTGCTGCTTCCGGCGATGCGCGCGGGCATGCCGGCCTGGCGCGAGGCGGGTCCCGAGACCCGGGCCCTGGTCTGTCTGGAGATCCTTGCGCGCATCAGCGCCCGCACCCATGAGCTCGCCCACGCCGTGATGCACACCAGCGGCCAGGCGTTCATGATGGCGTTCCAGGCCGGCGGCCCGCACGCCCAGGACCGCGGCCTCGAAGCCGTCGCCTACGCCTACGAGGAACAGCTCCGCGCGCCCCGGACGGCCGACTGGTCGAAGCCGCAGGGCAAGCGCGATCCGCTCGCGCTGCACAAGACGTTCATCCCGGCGGGCCGCGGGATCTCGCTGCTCATCGGCTGCAACACCTTCCCCACGTGGAACGGTTACCCGGGCCTCTTCGCCTCGCTCGCCACGGGCAACCCGGTCCTGGTCAAGCCCCACCCCCGCGCGGTCCTCCCGCTGGCCCTCACGGTCCAGCTGGCGCGCGAGGTCCTCGCCGAGGCCGGCTTCGACCCCAACCTGGTCGCCCTGGCCGCCGAGCGCCCGGGCGAGGGCATCGCCAAGACGCTGGCGGTCCGCCCCGAGATCAAGATCATCGACTACACGGGCTCCACGGAGTTCGGCGACTGGCTGGAGACCCACGCCCGCCAGGCCCAGGTCTACACGGAGAAGGCCGGCGTCAACACGGTCGTCGTGGACTCCACGGACGACTACCGCGGCATGCTCGCCAACCTGGCGTTCTCGTTCTCCCTGTACAGCGGCCAGATGTGCACCACCCCGCAGAACGTGCTCATCCCCCGCTCCGGCATCACCACGGACGCCGGCGACAAGTCGTACGACGACGTGGTCGGTGACATCGCCGCCGCCGTCACCGGTCTCCTGGGCGACGACGCCAGGGCGAACGGCCTGCTGGGCGCCCTGGTCAACCCGGATGTGAAGGCCCGCCTGGAGTCGGCGGCCCAGCTGGGCGAGGTCGCCCTCCCGTCGCGCGAGGTGGCCAACCCGGACTTCCCGGAGGCCACCGTCCGCACCCCCGTGATCGTCAAGCTCGACGCCGCCAAGGCGGACGGCGATGCCCCCTACCTCGCGGAGTGCTTCGGCCCGGTCTCCTTCGCGGTCGCGGTCGACTCGACGGCGGACGCCCTGGAGCTGCTGCGCCGCACGATCCGCGAGAAGGGCGCGATGACGGTCGGCGCGTACACGACCTCCCCGGAGGTGGAGCGCGCGGTGGAGGACGTCTGCCTGGACGAGTCCGCCCAGCTCTCCCTGAACCTCACCGGCGGCGTGTACGTCAACCAGACGGCGGCGTTCTCCGACTACCACGGCTCAGGCGGCAACCCGGCGGCCAACGCGGCCCTCTGCGACGGCGCCTTCGTCTCCAACCGCTTCCGCACCATCGAGGTACGCCGCCAGAACTGAAACCGCCGGAAAACCCGACCTCGCCGGCGCGCATCCCTGTCTCGCCGGCGCGCACTCGTCTCGCCGGCGTGCATCCCCCTCTCGCCGGCGCGGATCCGAGCCTTCGCTTGCGTGCATCCCAGCCTCGCGGGCGCGAATCCGAGCCCTCGGCTCGCGTCCATCCCACCCTCGCGGGCACGGATCGGAGCCCTCGGCTCGCGTGCATCCCAGCCTCGCCGGCGTTTGAGGCGCGGGGTCGGGGGCGGAGCCCCGGTTTCGGGAAGGGGCGGGGAGGGGACAAGGCCCGCCGCAGGCGCCTCAACTCGCCCCGCCCCGCCCCCACCTCACCCAGGAATCACCGCATACCGCGCCACCCACGCGTGCATGGCAATCGCCGCAGCCGCCCCCGCGTTGATCGACCGCGTGGACCCGAACTGCGCGACGGAGCACACCATCTCCGCGCACCGCCGAGCCTCCTCCGTCAGCCCGGGCCCCTCCTGCCCGAACAGAAGGACACACCGCCGAGGCAGGACCGTCCGCTCCAGCGGCACCGCCCCCGGCAGGTTGTCGATCCCGACGATCGGCAGGCCCTCGGCCGCCGCCCAGGCGGTCAGACTCGCGGTGTCCGGGTGGTGCCGGACATGCTGGTAGCGGTCGGTGACCATCGCCCCGCGCCGGTTCCAGCGCCGCCGCCCGACGATGTGCACCTCCTTGGCCAGGAACGCGTTCGCGGTCCGCACGACGGACCCGATGTTGAAGTCGTGGCCCCAGTTCTCCACGGCAACGTGGAAGTCGTGGCGGCGCAGATCGAGGTCGGCGACGATCGCCTCCCGGGTCCAGTACCGGTACTGGTCGCCCACGTTGCGCCGGTCGCCGCCGGCCAGCAGCTCGGGGTCGTACCGCTCGCCCTCGGGCCAGGGCAGCGGATGCGGCCCGACACCGATCTCCGTCCCGAACCCCTCGTCGTACTGCGCGGGCTCGTCGCTCACGGGCGCGCCGTTGCCACTGGTCTCACCGGTGCTGCCGGTCTCACTGCTCACCCGACGAGGGTATGGCTCCCGTCGCCGTCGGGTTCCGGAGCCTCCCGGCCGTCGGCGGCGCCACGCGGCGCGGGCACCCGTCCCCGCCGCCGGAACAACCGCTCACGCCCGGCGCCCGCCCGCCCGCCGAGCCACACCAGGAAGGCGGTCGGCAGGAAGACGGCGTCCGCGGCGATCATGGCCATCGAGAAGAACGGCAGTCCCAGCAGGAGCGCGATCCCCGCGTGCTCACAGAGCATCGCGCCGAGCAGGAAGTTCTTCACACGCCGGTTGAAGAGGGTGAACGGGAAGGCCACCTGCACGATGACCGTGGCGTACGACAGCACCATCACCATGACGCCGCTGGAGGCCAGGAAGTCCGACAGCGCGGGCCACGGCGTGAAGTACTCCAGCTTGAGCGGGTAGTACAACGCGGTCCCGTCCTGCCAGCGCGAACCCTGGATCTTGTACCAGCCGGCCGTCGCGTAGATCAGGCAGACCTCGGCCATGATGACGACGAGGGTGGCGTTGTGGGCGAGGTTGGCGACGACATCGAGCAGGGTACGGAGCTCGTTGCGCGGCGTGTACCGGTTCACGGCCCACCACGCGCCCTGGCCGACCCACAGGCACCACAGGAGCAGCGGCAGCCATACGGTGCCGCCCAGACCGCCCGCCCCGGAAGCCCCTGCCAGGACGACCCCGAGCACCACCCACAGCGCGATCCCGGCCGGCTCCCCGGGCTCCCACCGCCCACCGGCCTCCTGGCCGGCGTCCCTCGCGGATTCGCGGCGCCTCGCCCGCCGGGCGTCCAGCGACCAGACCTGTCCGCAGCGGGTCAGCACCAGGTAGATGGCCATCAGGTGGATGACGTTGTCGCCGCCGTCACCCATGAAGATGCTGCGGTTCTGCAGCGAGAGCACTCCGGCCATGAAGACCACGGAGACGGCCCGGGTGTGCCAGCCGAGCATCAGCAGGAGGGACGAGAGCAGCGCCAGCGCGTAGACGATCTCGAACCAGAGGGCGCTGTCCGACCACATGAGGGCCGTGAACGCCTGGTTCCCGGATATCAGCTGTCGCGCCAGGTCCCAGCGCCAGGGCGCGTCGGGACCGTACATCTCGTGCCGGTGGGGCAGCTCACGGAGCAGGAACAGCAGGAAGGTGGCCGAGAAACCGATCCGGATGACGGCGCTCTGGTAAGGGCCGAGGGCCGACGCCGTGACGCGCTGGACGGCACCGGCGAGGCCGCGGGCCGGGTGGGGCGTGCTCACTGTCCCGCCTCCTCGGGCAGGTCGTCGGCGGTGACCGTCCACCAGGGCAGGACCCGGTGGGACGGGCCGGTGCTGATCTTCTCGTCGCTCCACTCGGGTGCCGCCACGGCCCGTACCTCGGACCTGACCTGGATCCTCAGGATGGTCTCGCCGTCGTCCCGGCCGCCGAGGCGCAGCATCACCAGGCGGCGGACGTACTTCTCGGACAGGGTGCCGCGCAGGCCGTTGGCCCGGTTCTTGTCGTCGTGCGATCCGACGTAGAAGTCCCAGGCGCGGCGGAGTTCGTTCTGCTGGACGTGGCTGGGCAAGAGGTTGCCGCGTATCGCCCGGCCGTCCTCGGCGGAGAGATCCCGCCACGCCGTCGTGCGGGGGCCGCTGGGGCCGGCCGTCTCGGTGCGCACCTGAACGGCCACGTTCTGTTGCAGCGGGTTGGGTGCGAAGAGCTTCCAGTTCTGTTCGAACTCGGGGTACACCCACTCGTCCACCGCCGCGCCGTGCTGCTTGGTCAGCGTGTTCGAGGGGGCGACGTGCAGGAAGACCATGGCCAGCTGCATGCAGGCGAGCACCCCGAAGGCGGCGAGCGCCACCGCGGCGACGATCTGGTACGGAAACGAGAGCCCGGCCATTCCGCCCGGCGCCGCGGGCGCCTCGACGGCGGGAACGGGTCCGCCCCCGCTGCGGGCGTCCCTGTCGTCGTCCGAATCCATCCCGCCCCGATCGCGTCGGTTATCCACAGGGTTGACACCCTACGGGCCCCGGACTCACCATTGAAGACATTGAACCGAACGATCGGTCGGTAGGGAGTCCGGGATGGCGGCAGGGACTGCGAGCCAGACAGCGCAGACGGCAGCAGGCGGCGGAGAAGGGCCCGACGCGGCCCTCCAGGCCGCTTTCGACGCGGCGGTGGCAGCCGACGAGCGCATCGAGCCGCGCGACTGGATGCCTGACGCGTACCGCGCCTCGCTGGTCAGGCAGATGGCCCAGCACGCCCACTCCGAGATCATCGGCATGCAGCCGGAGGCCAACTGGATCACCCGGGCCCCCTCGCTGCGCCGCAAGGCGATCCTCATGGCCAAGGTGCAGGACGAGGCGGGCCACGGCCTGTATCTGTACAGCGCGGCCGAGACCCTGGGCACCGGCCGCGAGGAGCTGCTCGACAAGCTCCACGCGGGTCGGCAGCGCTATTCGTCGATCTTCAACTACCCGACGCTGACCTGGGCGGACGTGGGCGCCATCGGCTGGCTCGTGGACGGCGCCGCGATCACCAACCAGGTGCCCCTCTGCCGCTGCTCCTACGGCCCCTACGCCCGCGCGATGGTCCGCATCTGCAAGGAGGAGTCGTTCCACCAGCGCCAGGGGTACGAACTGCTCCTCGCGCTGAGCAACGGCACCGCCGCACAGCACGAGATGGCCCAGGACGCGGTGAACCGCTGGTGGTGGCCCTCCCTGATGATGTTCGGCCCGCCGGACGACGCATCGGCGCACTCGGCGCAGTCGATGGCCTGGAAGATCAAGCGGCACTCCAACGACGAACTGCGGCAGCGGTTCGTGGACATCTGCGTCCCCCAGGCCGAGGCGCTCGGCCTGACCCTCCCCGACCCGGACCTCCGGTGGAACGAGGAGCGCGGCAGGCACGACTTCGGCGCCATCGACTGGACCGAGTTCCAGGAGGTCCTGAAGGGCAACGGCCCCTGCAACGAGCAGCGACTCACCCAGCGCCGCCGCGCGCACGAGGAAGGCGCCTGGGTCCGCGAAGCCGCCGCCGCCTACGCCCGCAAGCACACGCCCGGCGCGGACCCGGCCGTACGGAACGGAAAGGCGACAGCATGAGCAGCTCGACGGACTGGCCGCTGTGGGAGGTGTTCGTCCGCTCGCGGCGCGGGCTCTCCCACACCCACGCCGGCAGCCTCCACGCACCGGACGCCGAAATGGCCCTGCGCAACGCGCGCGACCTCTACACCCGGCGGTCCGAGGGGGTCTCCCTGTGGGTCGTGCCCTCCGCCCAGATCACGGCGTCCTCGCCGGACGAGAAGGACTCGTTCTTCGAACCGGCCGGTGACAAGCCCTACCGGCACCCCACGTTCTACGAGATCCCGGACGGGGTGAAGCACCTGTGACCGCGGCCCTCGCCCTGGGCGACGACGCGCTGGTGCTGTCGCACCGGCTGGGGGAGTGGGCGGGCCACGCCCCGGTGCTGGAGGAGGAGGTCGCCCTCGCCAACATCGCCCTCGACCTGCTGGGCCAGGCCCGGCTGCTGCTCTCCCTCGTGGGCGACGAGGACGAACTGGCCTACCTCCGCGAGGAGCGCGCCTTCCGCAACGTCCAGCTGGTCGAGCAGCCGAACGGCGACTTCGCCCACACCATCGCCCGGCAGCTCTACTTCTCGGTCCACCAGCAAGGGCTGTACGAACAGCTGGCGGCCGGCGACAGCCCGTTCGCGGGGATGGCGGCCAAGGCGGTCAAAGAGGTCGCCTACCACCGGGACCACGCCGAGCAGTGGACGCTGCGCCTCGGTGACGGAACGGACGAGAGCCACGAGCGGATGCAGCGGGCGGTGGACGCGCTGTGGCGCTTCACCGGTGAGCTGTTCCAGCCGGTCGAAGGGGTCGACGTCGACTGGCAGGCGCTGCACAGCCGTTGGCTGGAGACCGTCACCGACGTCCTCGGCCGGGCCGCCCTGACCGTGCCGACGGGCCCGCAGTCCGGCGCCTGGACGGCCGGCGCGGGCCGGCAGGGCATCCACACCGAGTCCTTCGGCCGGATGCTCGCCGAGATGCAGCACCTGCACCGCAGCCACCCGGGGGCGTCATGGTGACCTGGACCTCCGTCGAGGAGGAGCTGCTGAGCCTCGCGGGCTCCGTCCCCGACCCGGAGCTGCCCGTGCTGACCCTGGAGGACCTGGGTGTGGTCCGGGGCGTGGAGGTGCACGACCCGGACCACGTCACGGTCAGGCTCACGCCGACGTACACCGGCTGCCCGGCGATCGAGGCCATGTCCGCGGACATCGAGCGCGTGCTGCACGCCCACGGCGTGGCGGAGGTGGCCGTGGAGACGGTCCTGTCGCCCGCCTGGTCGACGGACGACATGAGCGCCGAAGGGCGCCGGAAGCTGGCGGAATTCGGCATAGCCCCGCCCAGGCCGCACGACACCGCGTCCAGCGGGCCGGTGCCGCTGGCCCTGTCCGTGCGCTGCCCGCACTGCGGCTCCACCGAGACGGAGCTGCTGAGCCGGTTCTCCTCCACGGCGTGCAAGGCGCTCCGGCGCTGCGTCGCCTGCCAGGAGCCGTTCGACCACTTCAAGGAGTTGTAGATGTTCCATCCGCTCCGGGTCAGCGGGATCGAGCGGCTCACGGACGATTCGGTGGCCGTCACCCTCGCCGTCCCGCCCGGCCTGCACGACACCTTCCGGCACAAACCCGGCCAGCATCTCAACGTCCGTTACACCGTGGACGGCGAGGAGGTCCGCCGCTCGTACTCGATCTGCGCGCCGGCCCCCGCGCCCTCGGCCGGTCCGGCGCTGCGGGTGGGCATCCGCCTGGTGGACGGCGGCGCGTTCTCCACCTACGCGCTCAAGGAACTGCTGGTCGGGGACACGATCGAGGCGATGCCCCCGATGGGGCGCTTTGTCCTGACGCCGCGCGCCGGCCGGTTCGCGGCGATCGTCGGCGGAAGCGGCATCACGCCGGTGCTGTCCATGGTGGCCACCCTGCTCGCCCAGGAGCCGAACGCCACGTTCTGCCTGGTCCGCAGCGACCGGACAGCCGCCTCGACGATGTTCCTGGACGAGGTCGCCGACCTGAAGGACCGCTATCCGGACCGGTTCCAGCTGGTCACCGCCCTGTCCCGGGAGGAGCAGCAGGCGGGTCTGCCCTCGGGCCGGCTGGACGGCGAACGGCTCTCCGGACTGCTGCCGGCCCTGCTGCCGGTGGCGGAGATCGACGGCTGGTTCCTGTGCGGGCCGCTGGGCCTGGTCCGGGCCGCCGAGGTCGCGCTGCACGGGCTGGGAGTGGACCGCTCCCGCGTCCACCAGGAGATCTTCCACGTCGAGGACACCCCCGCCGCTCCCACGGGACCCCGGGTCGAGACGCCCGTCGGCGGCACCCTGACGGCGACGCTCGACGGCCGCTCCGGCACCTGGCCGGTGGAAGGGGGCGAATCGCTGCTGGAGACGGTGCTGCGCAGCCGCTCGGACGCGCCGTACGCGTGCAAGGGCGGCGTCTGCGGTACCTGCCGGGCGTTCCTGGTCTCCGGCGAGGTGCGGATGGACCGCAACTACGCCTTGGAGCCGGAGGAGACGGACGCGGGCTACGTGCTGGCCTGTCAGTCCCGTCCGGTCACCGAGGAGGTGGAGCTCGACTTCGACCGCTGACGCCCCGGCGCCGGAGGGCCGGGGCGGGTCGCGTCAGGCGACGAAGGCCGGGGTGCCGTTGTCGGTGACCATCGGGCGGCCCGCGCCGTCCCAGGCGAGCATGCCGCCGTCGATGTTGACGGCGTCGATCCCCTGCTGCACCAGGTACTGGGTGACCTGGGCGGACCGGCCGCCGACCCGGCACATCACGTGCACGCGCCGGCCGTCCTCCACCGCCTCGGTCAGCTCACCGACGCGGCCCACGAAGTCGCTCATGGGGATGTGCAGGGCGCCCTCGACGTGTCCGGCCGCCCACTCGTCGTTCTCCCGGACGTCCAGTACGAGGCCGTCCGCCGGAACGGAGGCGACATCGACCGTAGGAAGCGGGCCGAAATTCATGGGTCATGCCTTCTCTCGTCAGTGCGCTCGGGGTCACCGAACCGGTGCGCTCGGAGCCACCGAAAACGCTACTGCACCAGAGCCGCGAGCTCAGCCTCCCGCTGCGAAACCTCGCCCAGCAGCTGTTCGGCGATCTGCTCCAGCAGCTGGTCCGGGTCGTCCGGGGCCATCCGCAGCATGGCGCCGATCGCGCTCTCCTCCAGTTCCTGGGCCCACTCCGTCAGGAGTTCCTTGCGCCGGGTCAGCCAGTCCAGCCGGGCGTAGAGCTCGTCGGCCTCGCTCAGCTCCTGCCGCGGCGCGGCCGGTCCCGCCGCCCACTCCTCGGCCAGTTCGTTGAGCAGGGCCTCGTCCCCGCGCCCGTAGGCGGCGTTGACGCGTGCGATGAACTCGTCCCGCCTGACCCGCTCCGCCTCGTCCTGGGCCAGGTCCGGGTGGGCCTTGCGGACCAGGTCGCGGTACAGCTTGCGGGCCTCGTCGGTGGGCCGGACCCGCTTGGGCGGGCGCACCCTCTGATCGGTCAGCATGGCCGACGCCTCGGGCGACAGGCCCTCGGAGTCCATCCAGTCGTGGAACAGCTCGTCCACGCCGGGCATGGGCATCACGACCGACCGCGCCTCCGCCGCCCTGCGCAGGTCCTCGGGGTCACCGGTCTTCGCCGCCCGCGCCTCGGCGATCTGCGCGTCGAGCTCGTCCAGCCGCGCGTACATCGGGCCCAGCCGCTGGTGGTGGAGCCGGGAGAAGTTCTCCACCTCGACCCGGAACGTCTCCACCGCGATCTCGAACTCGATCAGCGCCTGTTCGGCCGCCCGCACCGCCTGCGCGAGCCGCGCCTCGGGCCGTTGCTCTGCCCCGGACGCACCGGACTCGTCGTCCCCCGGCGCCCCGAGACCGGGCTCACCGCCCCCGGGCTCTCCGGCGTCGGGCCGTGCCTCGTCCTGCGGGTCATCGTCGTTCCGGGAGGGCACCCCGGCGGCTTCGTGGGTCACCTGCCCAGCGTATGGCCCCGGCCCGCCACCGAGGACACACGGGCACCGCCGCGGGCACCCCGCACCGGCCTCGCCGCGCCCTGCCGGACGCCACGCCCCGCTACACGCCCCGCTCGGCCGCGATCCGCCCCGCCCCGATCGCCCGCACCAGCTCCCCGTGGTCGGCCTCCGTGCGGTCCGCGTAGGTCACCGCGAAGGCCGCCACCGCCTCGTCCAACTCGTCGTTCTTGCCGCAGTAGCCCGCCAGCAGCCTCGGGTCGGCGCTGTGGGCGTGGGCGCGCGCCAGCAGCGCCCCGGTCATCCGGCCGTAGTCGTCGACCTGGTCGGCGGCCAGGGCGGCGGGGTCGACGCTGCCCTTGCGGTTCCTGAACTGCCGCACCTGGAAAGGTCGGCCTTCCACCGTCGTCCAGCCCAGCAGATGGTCACTGACGACCTGCATCCGCTTCTGCCCGAGCACCACGCGCCGGCCCTCGTGCACGGCTGCCGGCACCCCGAACCCCACGGCGGCCAGATGAGGCCCGAGCGCCGACGGCCTGGCCTCCTTCACCTGGAGCACCAGCGCCTCCCCCCGGTGGTCCAGCAGCAGCACCACGTACGAGCGGGTGCCCACGCTGCCGGTGCCGACCACCCGGAACGCCACGTCATGGATCGCGTACCGGGCCAGCAGCGGCAGCCGGTCCTCGGAGACGGTCCCCAGATAGTCCCCCAGCCCCGCCGCCACGGCCGCGGCCTCCTCGTCCGGGACCCGGCGCAGCACCGGCGGCGCGTCCACGAAACGGCGGCCACCGTCCTCGCAGTCCTCCGTGGACTTCGCCGCGAAACGGGCACTGGTGTTGTTGCGGGCCTTCTCGGAGACCCGCTCCAGGGTGCCGAGCAGATCCCGCGCGTCGGTGTGGGAGACCAGCTCCTCGTCCGCGATGGCGTTCCACGCGTCGAGCGCGGGCATCCGGGCCAGCAGCCGCACCGTCCGCCGGTAGGCCCCCACGGTGTCGTACGCGGCCTTGCGGCAGGTGTCCTCGTCGGCACCGGCCTCCCGCCCCGCGAGCACCAGCGAGGTCGCCAGGCGCTTGAGGTCCCACTCCCAGGGTCCGGGCACGGTCTCGTCGAAGTCGTTCAGGTCGATGACGAGCCCGCCCCGCGCATCGCCGTACAGCCCGAAGTTGGCCGCGTGCGCGTCGCCGCAGAGCTGGGCGGCGACCCCGGTGACCGGGGTGCCCACCAGGTCATGGGCCATCAGCCCGGCGGAGCCGCGCAGGAAGGCGAAGGGGGTGGCGGCCATCCGGCCCACCCGGATCGGCGTCAGCTCCGCCACCCGGCCCCGGTTGGATTCCTCGACCGCGCGCACCGCGTCCGGCCGCCCGGCCGGCAGGTCCAGCGTCGCGTGTGCGGACCGGGGGACCCGCGCCCGCAGCGCCTTGCCCTTCTCCTTGGGGCGCCCCTCGGCCTCCGCGTAAGCCCTGCCCGTACGGCGTGCGAAACCCGGCACGGCCGGTATGCGCGGCTCATCCGCGTCGGCGGCGAGCCCGTCCCCGGTGACCGCACCCCCACCGCCGGGTTCGACGAGTCCTACCGATGGCAGTCCCGTCCCGGTCGTTTCCATGGTGCGCAGCCTCCCCCGCCCCGCCCGGCGCAGCCGCCGAACACCTGCCCGAACATCAACTGCCGCCGACCGTACCGCCGTACCCCGGCCGCCGTCTGCCCCCGGTGGACGGCTCCGCCGGCCGGGCGCTCGGACCCTCCACGCCCCGTCACGTGAAACGGGCGTTTCACGTGAAACCAAACACACAGGAAAGGGGTCGCCCCCAACGGAAGAAGCCCCCCAGGACGATGCCTGGGGGGCTTCCTACTTGTGCGCGAGGGGGGATTTGAACCCCCACGTCCCTAAGGACACTGGCACCTGAAGCCAGCGCGTCTGCCGTTCCGCCACTCGCGCAAGAGTGGTGTTTCCAGACTCTCTCACTTTTCGGTGCGAGCGCCTGGCGACATCCGGAAGATTAGCACGCTGGACAGGGTGGATTCACATCCGTTGTTTCGCCGCCCGATCACCGGGCACTCGCCGCACGCTCGGCGGACGTCCGCGGAACGTCCGACAGGAACCGGGAACCCCCAGGGGCCGCCCCCCACTCCTCCTGAGTGCGTCCAAGGTGCGGGACACTGTGAGGAGGCCACCTCTACGATCCGTGTGAGGGGGGACACTCCTCCACAGGGCAGACAAGGGGAACCAGCCGATTTCCCGACGCGTGGATACGATCAGTAAGCAGTACAGGGACGATGACACCGGAGGAGGTGCCCCATGGGAGTGATGAAGCGTTTCGAGCAGCGTCTCGAAGGTCTGGTCAACGGCACTTTCGCCAAGGTCTTCAAGTCCGAGGTCCAGCCGGTCGAGATCGCGGGTGCCCTCCAGCGGGAGTGCGACAACAACGCCACCATCTGGAACCGTGAGCGCACCGTCGTCCCCAACGACTTCATCGTCGAGCTCAGCGCCCCCGACTACGAGCGCCTGAGCCCGTACTCCGGCCAGCTGGGCGACGAGCTCTCCGGCCTCGTCCGGGACTACGCGAAGCAGCAGCGGTACACCTTCATGGGCCCGATCAAGGTGCACCTGGAGAAGGCCGAGGACCTCGACACCGGTCTCTACCGGGTCCGCAGCCGCACGCTGGCGTCCAGCTCGTCACAGGGCCAGGCGCCGGCACAGGGCCAGAGCTACGGCGGCCAGTCGCCCCAGCAGGGGTACCCCGGCCGCGCCGCTCCGCAGAGCCCCGGCGGCGGTTACGGCTACCCTCCCACCTCCCCTCCGCCCATGCCCCCCGGCCCGCCGCCGGGCGCCGGGCGCCACGGCGGTCCCGACCGGCGTCCGCCGACGCCCACCTCCCCGCCGAACGCGCAGGTGCGGCGCTGGATCGAGATCAACGGCACCCGCCACCAGATCTCGCGCCCGACGCTGGTCATGGGCCGCAGCACCGACGCCGATGTGCGGATCGACGACCCCGGCGTCTCCCGTCGGCACTGTGAGATCAGGACCGGAACGCCCTCGACGATCCAGGATCTCGGGTCTACCAACGGCATCGTGGTAGACGGGCAGCACACCACCCGCGCTACGCTCCGCGACGGCTCGCGGATCGTCGTGGGCAGCACCACCATCGTTTACCGGCAAGCCGAAGGGTGAAGCGGGGGCAATGTCAGAGCTGACCCTGACGGTCATGCGGCTAGGTTTCCTGGCTGTTCTGTGGCTGTTCGTGATCGTGGCCGTCCAGGTCATTCGCAGCGACCTGTTCGGAACGCGCGTCACGCAGCGCGGCTCACGCCGCACCGCGACCGACGCGCGTCCGCCCCAGGGACGCCAGAACGCGGCACCGCCGCCACAGCGCCAGCAGCCCGGCCGCCAGCGCCGGGGTGCGCCGACCAAGCTGGTCGTCTCCGAGGGCACGCTCACCGGCACCACGGTGGCGCTCCAGGGGCAGACCATCACGCTGGGCCGTGCCCATGATTCAACGATCGTGCTGGACGACGACTACGCGTCCAGCAGGCATGCCAGGATCTACCCCGACCGTGACGGCCAGTGGATCGTCGAGGATCTCGGGTCCACCAACGGCACGTACCTGGACCGGACCCGCCTCACCACCCCGACGCCCGTTCCGCTGGGCGCGCCGATCCGGATCGGCAAGACCGTCATCGAGCTGCGGAAGTAGTACGACAATGAGCGAGCGGAGCGAGCGAGCCGCGGGGGTCCGGGCAACGGACCCGGCCAGGCTCCCGACCGGAGGGTGGGCAGTGTGGCTCGAGACCGGCTGTACCCCGAACCGACGGGTGAGGTGCGCATGAGTCTGTCCCTGCGCTTCGCCGCCGGATCGCACAAGGGCATGATCCGCGAGGGCAACGAGGACTCCGGCTACGCCGGCCCGCGCCTTCTCGCGATCGCCGACGGCATGGGCGGCCAGGCGGCCGGTGAGGTCGCCAGTTCCGAGGTGATCTCCACCCTCGTCCAGCTCGATGACGACGTCCCGGGCTCCGACATCCTCACCTCGCTCGGCACGGCGGTCCAGCGGGCCAACGACCAGCTGCGGATGATGGTCGAGGAGGACCCCCAGCTGGAGGGCATGGGCACCACGCTCACCGCCCTGCTGTGGACCGGCCAGCGCCTCGGCCTGGTGCACGTCGGCGACTCGCGCGCGTACCTGCTGCGCGACGGCGTGCTCACCCAGATCACGCAGGACCACACCTGGGTCCAGCGGCTGGTGGACGAGGGCCGGATCACCGAGGAGGAGGCCACCACCCACCCGCAGCGCTCCCTGCTGATGCGCGCGCTGGGCAGTGGCGACCACGTCGAACCCGACCTCTCCATCCGTGAGGTCCGGGCCGGCGACCGCTACCTGATCTGCTCCGACGGGCTCTCCGGCGTCGTCTCCCACCAGACGATGGAGGAGACGCTCGCCAGCTACCAGGGCCCGCAGGAGACCATCCAGGACCTGATCCAGCTCGCCCTGCGCGGCGGCGGACCGGACAACATCACCTGCATCGTCGCCGATGTCTTCGACGTCGACGGCAACGACACCCTGGCCGGGCAGCTCAATGACACCCCGGTCGTCGTCGGCGCGGTCGCCGAGAACCAGGCGGCCCAGCTGAACGACGGCGGTGCGATGCAGACGCCCGCGGGCCGTGCGGCCGGCCTCGGCCGTCCCGTACCGCCGCCCGCAGGCAGCTTCGGCCCGCCCGGCAGCGGCGACGACTCCGGCTACGACGGGATGCCCGAGGGGGCCTTCGGCTCGTACTCGGACGACGACTTCGTCAAGCAGGGCGGCGGCCGCAAGTGGCTCAAGCGGTCCCTGTACGTGGTGCTCGCGCTGGCCGTCGTCGGCGGCGGGCTCTACGGCGGCTACCGCTGGACCCAGACCCAGTTCTACGTCGGCGCGAAGAACGACAACGTCGCGCTGTACCGGGGCATCAGCCAGGATCTCGGCTGGCTCTCGCTCTCGAAGGTCGAGACCGACCATCCCGAGATCGAACTCAAGTACCTCCCGCCCTACCAGCGCAAGAAGGTCGAGGCGACGATCGCCGAGGGCAGCCTCGCCGACGCCCGCGAGAAGATCTCCGAGCTCTCCGTCCAGGCGTCCGCCTGCAAGAAGGACGCGGCACGTCGCGCGGCGGAGAAGGAGCACAGCGACGAGGGCCAGGCGCAGGGCACGGACACCGACGCCACCAAGGCGTCCAAGTCCGGCAAGACATCCGGTGGCGACACCAAGTCCGAGCAGACTTCCACGACTCCCACTCCTGGGCCCAGCCTCTCGGAGGAAGAGAAGAAGCTGGTCCCGCAGTGCGGTAAGAAGTAGAGCCGTAGGGGGCCTTCAGCACCATGAGCGTTGTCACCAACACGACCACGATCGGCGCGATCGACGCACCGAGCAGGCGCAACACCGAACTGATGATGATGGTCTTCGCCATCGCCATCTCGGTGTTCGCCTACGCCAACGTGGGCCTGGCCATGGACGGCACGCTGCCCTCCGGCATGTTCGGCTACGGAGCGGGGCTCATCCTGCTCGGCGGTGTGGCCCACCTCGTGGTCCGCAAGTTCGCCCGGTACGCCGACCCGCTGCTGCTGCCGCTGGCCACCCTGCTCAACGGGCTCGGGCTGGTGCTGATCTGGCGGCTCGACCAGTCGCCGAAGCTGATCAGGGACGCCGAGAGCGCCTTCGGGGTGTTCACCCCGTCCGCCCCCCGGCAGCTGATGTACTCGGCGGTCGGTGTGGCGCTGTTCGTCGGCGTACTGCTGCTGCTGAAGGACCATCGCATCCTGCAGCGCTACACGTACATCTCGATGGCGGTCGCGCTGTTCCTGCTGATCCTTCCGATGTTCTTTCCGGCCAAGTTCGGCGCGAGGATCTGGATCAACATCGCCGGCTTCTCCATCCAGCCGGGGGAGTTCGCGAAAATCATCATCGCGGTCTTCTTCGCCGGCTATCTCATGGTCAAACGGGACGCGCTGGCGCTCGCCAGCCGCCGCTTCATGGGGCTCTACCTGCCGCGCGGACGCGACCTGGGCCCCATCCTGGTCATCTGGGCGCTGTCGATCCTGATCCTGGTCTTCGAGACCGACCTCGGTACGTCGCTGCTGTTCTTCGGCCTCTTCGTGATCATGCTGTACGTCGCCACCGAGCGGACCAGCTGGATCGTCTTCGGCCTCCTGATGTCGGCGGCCGGAGCCGTGGGCGTCGCGACCTTCGAACCGCACGTCGAAGCCCGTGTGACCGCCTGGCAGGACCCGTTCAAGTGCTTCCAGACGGACGGCGCCTGCGAGCAGATCGGCAACGCCATCATGTCCTTCGGGTCGGGCGGCACGCTCGGCTCCGGCTGGGGCCAGGGCCACTCCGACCTGATCGGGTTCGCCGCCAACGCCGACTTCATCCTCGCCACCGTCGGTGACGAGCTCGGCCTGGCCGGGATGATGGCCGTCCTGCTCCTCTACGGCCTCATCGTCGAACGCGGTATCCGCACGGCGCTCGCCGCCCGCGACCCGTTCGGCAAGCTCCTGGCGGTCGGCCTCTCCGGCGCCTTCGCGATCCAGGTCTTCGTCGTCGCCGGCGGCGTCATGGGCCTGATCCCGCTCACCGGTATGACGATGCCGTTCCTCGCGGCCGGTGGTTCGTCCGTGATCGCCAACTGGGCTCTCATCGGCATCCTCATCCGCATCAGCGACACCGCCCGCCGCCCCGCGCCCGCCCCCGCGCCCTCGACCGACGCCGAGATGACCCAGGTGGTCCGCCCGTGAACAAGCCCCTGCGCCGGATCGCGATCTTCTGCGGCGTCCTGATCTTCGCCCTGCTCGCACGGACCAACTACCTGCAGTACGTGAAGGCCGACGCCCTCAACACCCGCGACGAGAACCGCCGCGTCCGCATCGAGCGGTACGCCCACGAGCGCGGCAACATCATCGTGGACGGAAAGTCGGTCACCGGGTCCGTCGAGACGAAGGGCAGCGACTTCAAGTACAAGCGGGTCTGGAAGAACGGCCCCATGTGGGCCCCCGTCACCGGCTACTCCTCGCAGGCGTTCGACGCCTCGCAGCTGGAGAAGCTGGAGGACGGCATCCTCACCGGCAACGACGACCAGCTCTTCTTCAACCGGACGATGTCGATGTTCACCGGTGAGGAGAAGACGGGTGGCAACGTCGTCACGACGCTCAACGGGGCGGCGCAGAAGGCCGCCTTCGAGGGCCTCGGCAAGAAGAAGGGCGCCGTCGCCGCCCTCGACCCGCGGACCGGCGCCATCCTGGCCCTCGCCAGCACCCCCTCGTACGACCCCTCGACCTTCGCGGGCAACAGCAAGGCCGACACCAAGGCGTGGCAGTCCCTGTTGAACGACAAGGACAAGCCGATGCTCAACCGGGCGCTGCGCGAGACCTACCCGCCCGGCTCGACGTTCAAGGTCGTCACCGCGGCCGCCGCGCTGGAGAACGGCCTCTACGACGACATCGACGAGGACACGAAGTCGCCGCTGCCCTGGCGCCTGCCGCAGTCGACCGACGACCTGCCCAACGAGGGCAACATCCCCTGCAAGAACGCCTCGCTCCGCGTGGCGCTGCGGTACTCCTGCAACACCGTCTTCGGCAAGATCAGCGATGACCTGGGCAACCAGAAGATGATCGACGAAGCCGGCAAGTTCGGCTTCAACAAGGAGATCTTCACCCCGGTCCGCTCGAACGCCAGCGTGTACCCCGAGGACAACCGCCCGCAGAACGCCATGGCTGGCATCGGCCAGGCGTCCAATCGCGCCACTCCCCTCCAGATGGCGATGGTCGCCTCCGCCGTCGCCAACGACGGCAAGCTCATGCAGCCGTACATGGTCGCCGAGCGCAAGGCGCCCAACCTGGACGTGATCTACACGCACGAGAAGGAGGAGTTCAGCAGGCCCCTCTCGGCGGAGAACGCCCAGAAGCTCCAGAAGATGATGGAGACCGTCGTCGAGGAGGGCACGGGCACGAACGCCCAGATCCCGGGCGTCAAGGTCGGCGGCAAGACCGGTACCGCCCAGAACGGTCTGAACAACAAGGGGAACCCGTACGCGTGGTTCATCTCGTACGCGATGACCGACAGCGGTTCTCCGGTGGCCGTGGCCGTCGTCGTCGAGGACAGCGGCGCCACCCGCGAGAACATCTCCGGTGGTGGCCTGGCCGCCCCGATCGCGAAGGCGGTCATGAAGGCGGTCATCGACAGCGAGAAGTGACTCCGCTCACACCCGGCCGCGAAAGCGCCTCTGCGGATACCGGTCGGATATCAGGTACCGCCTCCGGGCCGATCAGCTGATGCGCGGCCGGTAGCGTATGCGCGAACAGCACACCGCCGGACCGCACACCGGTGCGGTCAGGACTGACGGAGAGGGCTGGAACAGTTATGGAAGAGCCGCGTCGCCTCGGCGGCCGGTACGAGCTGGGCTCGGTGCTCGGCCGTGGTGGCATGGCCGAGGTCTACCTCGCCCACGACACCCGGCTCGGCCGCACCGTCGCCGTGAAGACGCTCCGGGCGGACCTCGCCCGCGACCCGTCCTTCCAGGCCCGGTTCCGCCGTGAGGCCCAGTCCGCCGCCTCGCTCAACCATCCGGCGATCGTCGCGGTGTACGACACCGGCGAGGACTACGTCGACGGGGTCTCCATCCCGTACATCGTCATGGAGTACGTCGACGGCTCGACGCTCCGCGAGCTGCTGCACTCGGGGCGCAGACTGCTGCCCGAGCGGACGCTCGAAATGACGGTGGGCATCCTCCAGGCGCTGGAGTACTCGCACCGCGCGGGCATCGTCCACCGGGACATCAAGCCGGCCAACGTCATGCTGACCCGGACGGGACAGGTCAAGGTCATGGACTTCGGCATCGCCCGTGCCATGGGCGACTCCGGCATGACGATGACCCAGACCGCGGCCGTCATCGGCACCGCCCAGTACCTCTCCCCGGAGCAGGCCAAGGGCGAGCAGGTCGACGCGCGGTCCGACCTCTACTCGACCGGCTGCCTGCTCTACGAGCTGCTGACCGTCCGGCCCCCGTTCGTCGGGGACTCCCCGGTGGCGGTGGCGTACCAGCACGTACGGGAAGAGCCGCAGCCGCCGAGCAACTTCGACCCCGAGATCACGCCCGCGATGGACGCGATCGTGCTCAAGGCCCTCACCAAGGACCCCGACTACCGCTACCAGTCGGCCGACGAGATGCGCGCCGACATCGAGGCGTGCCTCGACGGCCAGCCGGTCGCCGCGACCGCCGCGATGGGTGCGGCGGGCTACGGCGGCGGCTACCCCGGCGGGTACGACAACGACCAGCCCACCACCGCCCTGCGCGCCGCCGACCAGAACGGCGAGCGCACGTCGATGCTGCCGCCGGTCAACCCGGACGACGGCGGTTACGGCTACGACGACCGCCCCGACCGCCGCCGGCAGAAGAAGAACAACACCTCGACGATCCTCCTGGTCGTCGCGGGCATCCTGGTGCTGATCGGCGCGATCCTCATCGGCAAGGCGGTCTTCCCCGGCGACGGCGGCGACGACGGTGCGTTCGACGTGCCCAACGTGGTCGGCACCACGGTCAAGGACGCTCAGAAACTGGCCGACAACACGAACATCATTCTCAAGGTCGGCCCGAAGGAAGAGTGCAAGGAGCAGCCCAAGGGCAAGATCTGCCGCCAGACGCCTGAGGACGGGAAGATGAAGGAGCAGGAGACCCTCACGGTCTTCGTCTCCAGCGGTCCGCCGAAGGTCGAGGTGCCCGATGTGACGAACCAGTCCGAGGAGGACGCCCGCAAGAACCTGGAGGCCAAGGGCTTCACGGTCAACGTCACCTCGGTCGAGTCCGACCAGGCGGAACCCGACACCGTCCTGGAGCAGTCCCCCAAGGGCGGCGCGAAGGCCGAGGAGAACTCCGAGGTCACGCTCAAGATCGCCACGGAGAAGCTGCTCACCATGCCTCCCGTGACCGGCCGCTCCTACGACGACGCGGTGAACCAGCTGAAGGGCCTCGGCTTCACCAACATCGGCAAGGCCGAGGAGGACTCCGACAAGCCGGCGAACGAGGTGATCGGCCAGACCCCCGAGGCGAACCAGAAGGTCGGCAAGAACACCACGATCCTGCTCAAGGTGTCCAAGGGCCCGACCCAGCCCCCGACGGTCGCCGTCCCTGAGGTGCGGACGAAGAAGGTGTCCGAGGCCAAGCAGCTCCTGAACCAGGCCGGCTTCACGCAGATCCAGTTCGCCCCGAACAGCCCTCAGGACGACAACGCCACCGTCATCAACATCGACCCGCAGCCGAACACCCAGGCCGACCCGGCCACCACGGTCATCACGCTCACCACGGTGGGCGGCGGCGGCAACATCTTCGGCGGACCCAACGGCGGCGGCGGGGGCCACTGACCCGTTCCGCACCCGGTACGAACAGAGGGCCCCAGCCACCGCGAAGGCGGCCGGGGCCCTCTGCCGTGACCGCTCAGCGCAGCTCCGCCGGCTTCGTGCGGTCGCGGTCGACCTTCTCCGTACGGACCAGCTCGCCCCACACGATGTAGCGGTACTTGGACGTGTAGACCGGAGTGCAGGTCGTGAGCGTGATGTAACGGCCGGCCTTCGTCACTCCGGCGTCCTTCGGGACCGCGCCCAGCACGTCGACGTTGTACTTGGACGTCTGCGGCAGCTCGCTGAAGACCTTGTAGACGTACCAGGTGTCCTTCGTCTCGAAGACGATCGCGTCCCCGGTGCGCACCTTGTCGATGTTGTGGAACTTCGCCCCGTGCCCGTCCCGGTGGGCGGCCAGCGCGAAGTTGCCCTCCTTGGCGGAGGGGAGCGCGGATTTCACCGGATCGGTGTAGTAGCCGGCGACGCCGTCGTTGAGCGTCTCGGTGTCGGTGCCCTTCTTGACGAGCACCTCGCCGTTCTTCATCGACGGGACGTGGAGGAAGCCGATGCCGTCCTTGGTGTCCAGCGCACCGGGGCCGTCGGCCCACTTATCGCGGACGGTGTGGCCCTGCTTGGCCGCCTCGCGGTCGGCGAGCACATTCGTCCACCACAGCGAGTAGATGACGAAGAGACCGAGCACCAGACCTGCGGTGATGAGCAGTTCACCGAAGACGCTGACGGCGGTCGCGACGGGATGACGGCCGCCCTTCCGCGCGGGTGGCGCGGACTCGTCGGCCCGCTCCTGGTCCTCGGTCGTCGCTGTCATAGCACCGCCCTGTCGTCATGGCGTCCGGCCCGTTCAGTCCGCGAGCACGTCGGGTTTTCCCTCGCTGCGCGGCCGTTCGTCGACCATCTTGCCCCAGACGATCAAACGGTACGTACTCGTGAATTCCGGCGTACACGTCGTCAAGGTGATGTACCGGCCGGGTTCGGTGAAGCCGGACTGCTTCGGCACCGGCGCGATCACGGAGACGTTGGACGGCGAGGTCTGCGGCAGCACGCTCGTCATCTCGTACGTGTAGTACGCCTCCCGGGTCTCGACCACGATCGGGTCGCCGGGCTTCAGCCGGTTGATGTAGCGGAACGGTTCGCCGTGGGTGTTGCGGTGCCCGGCCAGCGCGAAGTTGCCCTCCTTGGCGGAGGGCATCGCCGTCTTCAGCGGCTTCTCGCTGTAGTGGCCGACCATGCCCCGGTCGAGGACCTTGTCCTTGCTGGTGCCCTCGGCGATCGGCGTGACGACGTCCAGCTTGGGGATGTGGATGATGGCGAAGCCCTGCCCCGGCTCGAACGCCCCCTGTTTCTCGGGGGTCTTCTCGCTCTTCGCCCAGTCGTCCTGGATCTTGTGGGTCTCCCGGCCGGCGATCCGGTCGGCGCGCACGTTCGTCCACCAGAGCTGGTAGGTGACGAACAACAGCATCAGGACGCCCAAGGTGATGAAGAGTTCGCCGATGCCCCGGCTGATGACGATCGCGGGGCTGTCCTTGGCGGCCTTGGCCGCCCGGCGCGCCTCCATGCGGGTCATGGGCTTCGCGGGCGCCGCGCTCTCCGGACCGGGGCGCGGTGCCGGGCGCCGCCGGCCGCGCCCCTTGGCGGCACGCCTGCGCTCGGCACGGCCGCCGGTGGGCGGTGGCGCGGGCGGTGGCGCAGCCGCGTCGGGTTCGCCTGCGAACTCGTCGGCGCCGGCGGTCGGCTCCGTCTCCGGGCGCGGCAGCGGCACGACCGGGTCGCCCGCATCCATGCGGGCGAAGACCTCGGTGGCCGGCTCCGCGGCCTCGGCGGCCGGGGACCGGTAAGAGGCGGCGGGGCCCGGGTCGGCCGGGAGGTACGGGTCGGGCGCGGACGGCGGTGCCGCCAGGGGCTGCTGTACGGGCTCCTGCAGGCCGTACCAGTCCCGTTGGTACCCGCCGGGGTCGTACCACTCCTGCGGCGCCTGCTGGGGGCTCTGCGGGTCGTAGGGCGCCTGCTGCCGCGGGGCCCCGGGCTCCGCCCCCGGCAAAGGGTCGTTCAACGGGTCCGCCAGCCGGTGGACCGCCGCCTCGAACGCGCCCGGGTCCTCGTACGCCCGCGGATCGTGCGGGTCGTCCTGCCCGGCCCCGGCTCCGTGGCGGGGTGGGGTCACGCGACGGCCTTGCCCACCACCGGAGCGAGCCCCGCCGACCTCTCGACGGCGCCGGTGTCCCCGCAGCGCACCAGCCAGTTGGCCAGCATCAGGTGGCCGTGCTCGGTGAGCACCGACTCCGGGTGGAACTGCACGCCCTCGACGGCCAGCTCCCGGTGGCGGAGGCCCATGATGATGCCGTCGGCGGTCCGCGCGGTGACCTCCAGCTCGGCGGGCACGGTGTCCGGTTCGGCGGCGAGCGAGTGGTAACGGGTCGCGGTGAACGGCGAGGGCAGACCGGCGAACACGCCCGTGCCCTCGTGGAGCACCGGAGACGTCTTGCCGTGCAGCAGCTCGGGGGCGCGGCCCACGACGCCGCCGTACGCCACCGCCATGGACTGCATGCCCAGGCAGACCCCGAAGACCGGGACGCCGGTCGCCGCGCAGTGCCGCACCATGTCGACGCAGACGCCCGCGTGCTCCGGGGTGCCGGGGCCGGGGGAGAGCAGGACGCCGTCGAAGCCGTCCTGCGCGTGGGCCGTGGTCACCTCGTCGTTGCGCAGCACCTCGCACTCGGCACCGAGCTGGTAGAGGTACTGGACGAGGTTGAAGACGAAGCTGTCGTAGTTGTCCACGACCAGGATGCGGGCGCTCATCGGGCGGCCCCCGCCGGCGCGCTCGCTCCGTCGACCGTCACGTCGCCGAACGGGAGCAGCGGCTCCGCCCACGGGAAGACGTACTGGAACAGCACATAGACGACCGCCAGGGCGAGCACGAGCGAAATGAACGCACGCACCCACACGTTGCCCGGCAGATGCCGCCAGATCCAGCTGTACATCCAGACCCTCCATTCGGTACCGGGTCCAGACTAAAGGGCCCGGGGCCCGGCGTGGGATGCCTGTGGAAAGCTGTGCGGCGCCTGTCGCCGTCCGCTACTTCACCGGCTCCGCGTAGTGCAGGTCCACCGTGCCCGAGTAGCCGGGAAGGGTCACCGCCTCCCGCTCGTCCACCTTCCAGCCGAGCCCGTACGCCTTCACGTACAGCAGGTAGTTCTGGATCGCCGGCGAGGCGTCGAGCGCCCGTCGCAGCGCACCGGGGTCGCCCACCGCGGTGATCTTGTACGGGGGTGAGTAGACCCGGCCCTGGAGGATCAGGGTGTTGCCGACGCAGCGCACGGCGCTGGTGGAGATCAGCCGCTGGTCCATGACCTTGACGCCCTTGGCGCCGCCCTGCCACAGGGCGTTGACGACCGCCTGGAGGTCCTGCTGGTGGATGACCAGGTCGTTGGGCTGCGGGTCGGGGTAGCCGGGGCTGGCGGTGGCGTTGGGCGGGGCGTCGTCGAGCGTGACGGAGACGGCCCGGCCGGACAGCTCGGTGGTCCCCGCGGTCCGCTCCAGTACCTTGAGCCGGGCGGCCTCCGCCTTGGTGCTGCCGTTGTCGCGCTGGGCGAGGCTGTCGATGTCCCCGCGCACGGATGCGGCGGACTCCTCCAGGGCGGCGTTCTTCTCGCTGCGCTGCTGGATGAGGTCGGAGAGCTTCAGCAGTGAGGCGTCGGTGCGGATATTGGTGCCCTTCGCCGTATTCGCGCTGGTCACGAAGATGATTCCGGCAAGGGCGAAAACGGCAGCCGTGAGCACTCTGACCGGGTGCCGGAAGGTGCGGCGGACCGGTCCGGGGGGAGAGTCGGCAGAATTGCTCAACGTACCCTTATCTCCTTCGGTGCCACGGAAGGACTACGCTAACGGACGCCCGGGGGAGGCCACATTCCCCCTCGCGCCCCGCCCCGGCGCCAGCCACCGTTCCCTGCGCGGTCACGCAGCGCATCGACAGGAGAGTTCCTCGTGCCGAAGTCACGGATCCGCAAGAAGGCCGACTTCACGCCGCCCCCGGCGAAGCAGGCGACCAACATAAAGCTGACCAGCCGGAGCTGGGTGGCGCCCGTGATGCTGGCGCTCTTCCTGATCGGGCTGGCCTGGATCGTCGTTTTCTACGTGACCGACGGCGATCTGCCGGTGGACTCGCTGGGCAACTGGAACATCGTCGTCGGCTTCGGTTTCATCGCCGGCGGCTTCGGTGTCTCCACTCAGTGGAAGTAGCCCGCGCGCCGCTTGGAACCACACGCCGGCCCCGCTCCGCAACCCCTGCCCTGAGTTACCCACAGCGTTATCCACAGGTGGGGGAAAAGGTCAGACGATCTGTGGATAACTCTCAGGCCGTTGACGCCGGTGTGACCGCGGCCGCCCCCGCCCCGAGGCGGGAAGCCCCTTGTCCCGACTGGAAAAACCCAGCTCAGGGACAAGGGGCTCAGCTGTGCCCGCGATATGCACAAGATCCGGATCATGCTGTGGAACCCTGTGGACAACTTCGGTCACAAATGGTCCACACTCGCCCGTCAGACACCCGCTAGGTGAGGGCGGCCGTTCTCGTCATCACGATCAGGACGACGGCCGCCAGCACCAGGGCGCAGGTCCCGAACTGCACCAGATCGCGCCGGTTCCGTGGGGCGTGCACCATCCCGATCCCGATCAGGACTCCGGCGATCAGTCCCCCGACGTGCGCCTGCCAGGCGATCCCGCCCCAGGGGTTGAAGGTGATGATCAGATTGAGCACGAAGATCGCGATGACCGGCCGCATGTCGTAGTTCAGCCGGCGCATCAGCACGGCGGTGGCACCCAGCAGGCCGTAGATGGCTCCCGAGGCTCCGAGCGACGGCTGGTTCGGCTCGGCGAGCCAGTACGTCAGGGCGCCGCCCGCCAGTCCGGAGAGCAGATAGAGCGCGAGGAAGCGGATACGGCCCAGCTTCGCTTCCAGCGGTCCGCCCAGCCACCAGAGGCCCAGCATGTTGAAGGCGATGTGCAACACCTCCTGGTGCAGGAACATCGACGTCACCAGCCGGTACCACTGGCCTTCCGCGATGCCTTCGGGCGGTCCTCCGAAGTAGAAGTTGGCCCGGCCGAGCAGCATCAGGCGGTCGAGCAGCGAGTCGTCGGCCAGCACGGCGACGAACACCGCGAGGTTGATCCCCAGCAGGATCTTGGTGATCAGCCGGGGGTCCGCCGCGACGACGCCCCCGGCCAGGGTGCGCGGCCGGGCGGCGGACGCGCCGTGCCCCGTACCGGACCCCTGGCGGACACAGGCCGGGCACTGGAAGCCGACCGACGCGTCGACCATGCAGTCCGGACAGATGGGCCGGTCGCAGCGGACGCACCGGACCGCCGTCTCCCGGTCCGGGTGGCGGTAGCAACGGACCGGCCCCTCCGGGGGCGGGGGCGGCCCGGACGCACCCGGCGGCTGCTGGTCCATCGGTCCCATGGCTTCCCGGTCCCCTCGGTCCTCGTCGTCGCGCGGGTGCGCACGACACCGCCCCGCGCGTCCGTTCTGTCATGAGATACGGACGGGCGGGGCGGTTGGTTCCCCGAACGTGGAATCGGAGAGTGAGCGAAGGAAAGCAGAGGGCGATCAGCGCGTCTCGATGACGACCGACTCGATGATCACGTCGTTCACCGGCCGGTCGGTACGGGCGTTGGTCGGGGTCGCCGCGATGGCGTCGACGACCTTCTTGCCGGCTTCGCCGGACACCTCGCCGAAGATCGTGTGCTTGCCGGTCAGCCAGGCCGTCGGCGCGACCGTGATGAAGAACTGCGAGCCGTTGGTGCCCGGTCCGGCGTTGGCCATGGCGAGCAGGTAGGGCTTGTTGAAGGCGAGGTCCGGGTGGAACTCGTCCTTGAACTCGTACCCCGGCCCGCCGGTGCCGTTCCCCAGCGGGTCGCCGCCCTGAATCATGAAGCCGCTGATCACGCGGTGGAAGACGGTCCCGTCGTACAGCCGGTCCGTGGACTTCGCGCCGGTCGCGGGGTGCGTCCACTCGCGCTCCCCGTTGGCGAGCTCGACGAAGTTCTTGACCGTCTTGGGAGCGTGGTTCGGCAGGAGCCGGATCTCGATGTCGCCCTGGTTGGTCTTCAAGGTGGCGTAAAGCTGCTCGGCCACGATCTGCCTTCCGTGAGTCTGCACGTGTGCTCTGCGCGTCTGCGCTGCGCGCCGGCCCGGTCCTGTCCGCGGACGGCCCGGCGTTCCGATCCTTGCACGGTCGGCGCCCACGGCGTCCGAGGCGGGAGCCGGTGGCCTCCGCGCCCCGCGGCACGGACGATGCGGCCAAGTGCGTGACGAACCGGCGCGGTCCCTGACGAACCGTGGCATGGTCGTCGGAAGGTAACGAATGACCCGGATGCCCGCCCCACATGCCGCACAGGGCCCACGCAGGCATGATCTCGAATGGGGCGGAAAGGCGGAGTACCTACCCGCCACCAAGGAGGAGGATCCCGTGACCCGCATCGACAGCGTGCGTGCCGCAACCGACTCGGCGAGGGACAGCGTGCAGCACGCCGCGGAAGTGGTGGCGCCCTACGCCGACTCGGCCAAGGACCAGGCCGTTCACTATGCGCACGAGGCCCGCACGCTGCTCGCACCGAAGGTGTCGAAGGCAGCCAAGCAGGCCCGTGTGCAGTACGGCGCGCACGTCGCCCCGCGCATCGAGCTCGCCCGCACGCACGTACCCCCCAAGGTCGACGAGGTCGCCCAGCGCGCCGCGCTCCGCACCCGTCGGGCGGCCCGCAGCGCCGCGGACTACACCGCCCCGCGCATCGAGAGCGCCCGGGCCGCCGCCCAGCCGGTGGCGGAGGAGGCCGCCGCCCGCAGCGCCGCCGCGGTGGCCGCCCTGCGCGGCCAGGTCACGGCGAAGCAGATCCGCAAGCTGGCCCGGAAGCACGAGCGGCGGACCAGGGCGGGCAAGGCGTTCAAGGGCCTAGCCGTGACCGGTGTCCTCGCGGGCGCCGGCTACGCGGTGTGGCGCTGGTGGGACAAGCAGGCCAACCCCGAGTGGCTGGTGGAACCGCCCGCCCCCACCGAGGTTGACGACCGCG
Organism: Streptomyces sp. NPDC057249; assembly: GCF_042669245.1. Classification (NCBI taxonomy): domain Bacteria; kingdom Bacillati; phylum Actinomycetota; class Actinomycetes; order Kitasatosporales; family Streptomycetaceae; genus Streptomyces; species Streptomyces sp. NPDC057249. Next base: position 506,097 of record NZ_JBHUXS010000001.1, read on the forward strand.
CCCCGCTCTCCTCCGTCGACGGGAGCCCGCACGCCTCGACGCTCCTGGACCCCGAGGTGGAGGCCAAGCAGGCCGACGCCGAGGCGGCCGGCGAGGACGGCCCGGACGCCGGCGGCACGGACCTGGACGACCGCCCCTGACCCGCGCAGACGGGAGAGCACGCGCACCAGGACGGGCGCCGGAGGACCACGAGGTCTCCGGCGCCCGCCCGCGTATCCGGGACGCTCCCCCCGCACCCGGCTCCGTACGGTCGTTCTGTACTACCGTTCGGGCACCGGCACAGGCCGTGGAGGGGGAACGTGAGCGCGCGCATTCTGGTCGCCGAGGACGACGTGAAGCAGTCCCGTCTGATCCGGATCTATCTCGAAAGAGAAGGACACGCCGTCCAAGTGGTCGCGGATGGGCGGGCGGCGCTGGAACGGGCGCGCTCGGCCCGGCCCGACCTCATCGTCCTCGACGTGATGCTCCCCCTCGTCGACGGCCTCGACGTGTGCCGCATCCTGCGCACCGAGTCCGATGTGCCGATCCTGCTGCTCACCGCCCGGGTCGCCGAGGAGGACATGCTCCTCGGCCTCGACCTCGGCGCCGACGACTACCTCACCAAGCCGTACAGCCCGCGCGAGCTGACCGCCCGGGTGCGGGCCCTGCTCCGCCGCTCGGGCAGGGCCGCCGGTGGCGACGGGACGGCGCTGCTGCGGGTCGGCGACGTGGAGCTGGACACCGCGCGCTTCGAGGTCCGGGTGGCGGGCCGGCCGGTGGAGCTGACCGCGAAGGAGTTCGCCATCCTGGAGACGCTCGCCCGCGAGCCCGGCCGGGTCTTCACCCGTGCCCAGATCATCGAGCGCGTCTTCGGTTTCGACCGGGACGTGCTGGAAAGGACCGTCGACGCCCATGTGATGAACATGCGGCGGAAGCTGGGGACGGGCCCGGACGGCCCCCGCCATGTGGAGACGGTGTACGGCAGGGGCTACCGACTCGCGGACGGTCCCGTCTCAGCGTCCTCCTGAGACGTCCCCCTCCGCCCGGGGCCGGGCGCCCCGCGCCGGGGGGAGGGTGACCGCGAAGGCCGTGCCCTCCCCGACCGTGCTGCGCACCTCGATGGCACCCCCGTGGTCGGCGACGATCTGGCGGGCGATCGAAAGGCCAAGACCGCTGCCTCCGGTGGCCCGGTCCCGCGAGGCGTCCGCGCGCCAGAAGCGGTCGAAGAGCCGGGGCAGGTCCTCGGCCGCTATCCCGGTGCCCGTGTCGCGCACCTCCAGGACGGCCCGGTCGTCGTCCCTGAGCAGGGCCAGGGTCACCGTTCCCCCCGGGGCGGTGGCGCGCAGCGCGTTGCCGAGGAGGTTGCCGACGACCTGGCGCAGCCGGTCCGGGTCCGCCCGCGTGTACACCGGTCGCGGGGCCTGAAGGTCCAGCGTGATGCCCGCGCCCCGCGCCTGGGCGAGGTGGGCCCGGTGGCTCGTCTCCAGCAGCTCGCGGAGGTCGACGTCCATGGGGTGGTAGGCCAGCGCGCCCGCCTCGGCCAGTGCGAGGTCCCGCAGGTCGTCCACGATCCGCTGCTGCAACAGCGCCTCCTCGTGGAGGGATGCGAGGAGCTCGGGGGTCGGTTCGAGGACCCCGTCGCGCAGGGCCTCCAGATAGCCCCGCAGATTGGCCAGCGGGGTGCGCAGCTCGTGCGCGATGTCGCTGGTGAGGCGGCGCTGGTGCTCCTCGCTCGCCTGGAGCGAGTCGGCCATGCGGTTGAAGGCGCCGCCGAGCTGCGCGATCTCGTCCCGGCCGGACGCGGGCACCCGCCGCCCCAGGTCGCCCTCGCCCAGCCCCCTGGCGGCGAGCGTCAGGGCGCGTACGGGGCGCAGGACCGCCCTGCTCAGCAGCAGCCCGCCCAGGATGACCACGAGGGCCACGCCCGCCGCGACGGCCACGGTGGGCGCGACGGTCAGGGAGGGCGGCGACTCGTCCCGGAAGCCGAGCCGGACCTCCAGGCGGGGCGGGGCCACGGAGACGACGCGCTCCTCGAAGCCCCGCTGCAGACAGTCGGCGAACCGCTTCGCGGACTCGCACGGGCGCAGGGCGTCGAGGTCCCGGGGGGTCAGCGAGTCGTACGCGTCCGTGGGCTCCGGGCACGGGGCGGGCCTGCGGTCCGCGCGCACCGTCGGCACACCGAAGGCACCGGTCCCGGTGCCGAACCCGGCCCCCGCCCGGGTCAGGCAGGCCGCGTCGGCGGCGTACGAGCGGTAGGCGGCGACGGCGGAGGCGGTCTGCTTCATGGCGGCCCGCCGCACCTGTCCCCCGGCAATCCGCAGCGTGGGGCGCGCGTCGACCAGTACCGGCGGCCGGCCGCTCACCGCACGCGGTGCACGGCCGGCCAGGGTGTCGGAGTCGGCGAGCAGCGCGTCGGCCTCCGTGGCCACCCGGATGCGCTGCCCGGTGGCCTTCGCGAGCGCCGCGACCGTCGGCGCGAGCCCGTCCCAGGTGGCGTGCGCCAGCCCGTACGCGCGCAGCTCACCGACGATCCGGGAGGTGTCCTGCTGCCCGGCCGTGACGGTCTCGCGCACCTGGCGGTTGGCCTGCCGCAGGGTCAGCCAGGCGGTGGCCACCGTGGCGGTCATCGCGATCAGCATCAGCAGACCGAGGGCCCGAATCCGGAAGCTCACCCTGTCCCCTCTCCTCAGGTGCCGGCCAGCGCCCGGGTCGGCGACAGCCCGCTGGCCCGTACCGCCGGATACAGCCCGGCGACCGCCCCGATGACCAGGGTCGATCCGATGCCCGCCGCGCTCGCCCACACGGGCACGACCGTAGGCCAGTCGCGGCTGAGGGCGTACCCCGAGGTGATCAGCGTTCCCAGGACCGTTCCGGCGAGTCCGCCGATGAGCGACAGGAGCAGTGACTCCATCACGAACTGGGTGCGGATCTGTGCCCGGGTCGCGCCGAGCGCGCGGCGCAGCCCTATTTCCGTACGCCGTTCCAGTACAGAGATCACCATGGTGTTGCCGACGCCGACCCCGCCGACCAGCAGGGCCACCCCGCCGAGCCCCAGCAGCAGCCCGGTGAGCGCGGATTCGGTGGCCTCGCGGGCGGCGAGCGCGTCCGAGGGCCGCGAGACGCGCACCTCGCCGGGCTTCTCGGGGTACGCCGTCGCGGCGAGCACGTCCCGCACCGCGGCGACCCGGCTGTCCTCCGCCCGTACGTACACCGTGGACGGGTGGCCGTCGAAGCCCAGGTAGGTCCGCGCGGCCGGCCGGCCGACCAGGGCGGCAGCGTCGAGCTCCGGAGCGAGCGGCACCGGGTCGAGCACGCCGATCAGCGAGAACCACCGGTCGCCGATCCGGACCCGGGTGCCCGGCCGGTACACGTCCAGCCGCTGGGCGGCCGTCGCCCCGAGCACGACCGCCGGGTACTCCTCGGTGGCCGGGTCCAGCCAGCGGCCCTCGCGGAGACGGCCGCCGACGGCGGGCAGCAGACCCGTGTCGGCCGCAAGGACGCTCAGCGAACCGGTGTGCCCGACGGCGATCCGTTCGTTGCGGTAGACGTGCGCGCCGGTCTCGCCGGTGGCGGCGACCTCCCGCACCGGCGGGATGCGGCGGACCATGGCCACGGACTCCTCCGGGAGTTCGGCCTTCTCACCGGACAGGGACTCGCCGGGGGCGACGCGCAGCAGGTTGGTCCCGAGCGCGTCGAGCCTGCGGTCCACCTCGGCCTGGCCGGAGCCGGAGATCCCGACCACCGCGATCATGGCGGCGACCCCGATGGCGATCCCGAGGGCGGAGAGGAAGACGCGGAGGGGGCGGGTGCGCAGCCCGGTGGAGCCGAGCCGTACGACGTCGGCGGGGCGCAGCCGGGCGGATCGCAGGCGGGCGGGGGCGCGCCCGCGGTTTCGCGGCTGCCGGAATGGGAATCGCCCGCGGTTTCGCGCCTGCCGGGACGGGAACGGCGTCGGGGCCCCGGCCTCTTCCCGGGCCGGCCCGGGCGTATGCGTGCGGTCCGTCATCGGGGTGCCCCGATCGTCGTACCGCGGGTGACGTCACCGGTCAGCCGGCCGTCGCGCAGATCGAGGCGGCGGGGGAGCCCGGCCGCGATCTCCCGGTCGTGGGTGATGACGACGACCGTGGTGCCCGCCGCGTGCAGCCCGTGCAGCAGGTCCAGTACGGCCGCCCCGGAAGCGGAGTCGAGGTTCCCGGTCGGCTCGTCGGCTAGCAGGACCGCGGGTTCGCCGACCACCGCGCGGGCGACCGCGACCCGTTGCCACTCACCGCCGGAGATCTGATGCGGGAGGTGGTGGACGCGGTGGCTGAGCCCCACCCGGGCGAGCGCGGCGGCCGCCCGGGCCCTGCGCCGGCGTAGCGGCACCCCCGCGTAGAGCAGGCCGTCACCGACCGCGTCGAGCACCGGGACACCGACCGCGAGGTGGAACTGCTGGAAGACGAAGCCGATTCGGGTGGCCCGGAGCGCGGAGACCTCCCGGTCGGACAGCTTCGCCACGTCGTGCCCGTCGATCAGCACCCGGCCCGAGGACGGCCGGTCCAGGCTGCCCATCAGATGGAGCATGCTCGACTTGCCGGAGCCCGAGGGCCCGACGACGGCGACCAGCTCCCCGCGTCCGATCCGCAGACTGACGTCCCGCACCGCGTGCACCCCGCCCGGATACGTCTTGGAGACGGCGTCGAATTCCACGACCGCCGAAGAGCCCGCGCGGTGCGTCGACGAGCCCGCACTGTCCACCGAAGAGCGCGCGCCGTGCTGCGTAGAGTCCCCGCTCACTCCGGAATCCTCACCTTCAGGCCCTCGCGGACCGCCGGACCGCTCACCTCCACACCCCCGTCCGCGAACAGCCCGGTCTTCACCGCGACGAACGTCCCGTCCGCCCGCTCCAGGCCGTGGCCGCCCTCCGCGAGGGCCACCAGGGCGGCGACCGGGACGGTCAGCACGTTCCGGGCCCGCCGCCCCACGTACTCGACGGTCACGGGCCCGCTCTCCCACTTCCCCACGGCCTTCTGGTCCTTGATGGTGAGGGTCACCGGCACCGTGGCCGCCCGCTCGCCCGTGCCGCCGCCCCCCTCGGCCGCGTCCGCCTGCTTCCCCACGGACGCCACCCGCCCCTGCACGGTGGTCTCGTCGGGCAGCCGGATCGTCACGCCGGCGCCGCGCACGGCCCACGACGCCTCGGCCGCCGAGGCGTTGACGACCACCTTGCGCGCCGTGCCGGTGTAGGTGAGAGCGCCCTCGCCGACGGCGGCGCCCAGCCGGACGCCCGGCCGGCCGATCCGTATCCGCCACGCGCCGTAGACGACGTCCCCGACGCCGACCGTCCCGGTCTGCGGCAGGCCGAGCGACTTCTGCCAGCGCTCGACCGCCGCGGCGGTGCCCTCGGTGAACGTCTCGTCCACCGTGAAGCCCGTGTAGCCGAGGGCGGCCAGGTTGGTCTCGAACTGCATGACGTCCATGCCCCGTACGGGCGTGGGTTCCTGAGCGGGCGGGGACGTGCTCTTGCCGGACTCGTCGGGCCCGTCTGCCTCGTCGCCCTCCGGAGCGGCCGGGGCCAGGCCCAGGTCGCGGTACATCGGCAGCGCCCCGTAGAGCAGCACGACCGGGCGGTCGTCGACGCGCAGCAGCGTGTCGCCGCGCTCCGCCGTCGTGCCGGAGTCGGGCAGCCAGGTCACCGTGCCCGTCGCCTTGACCGGCAGCGGGATCTCGGGGCCGTATCCCAAGGTGCCGTCCACCGTGGTGCGTTCGGTCAGCGTCGCCCGGGTGACGGGCACGGTCGAGCCGGTCCTGGGAAGGGGTTTCGGCCCCTCGTCCCCGCCGCCGAGCCCGAGGGTCCCGGTCACCGTGACCGCCGCCACGACGACCGCGCCGGCGACGACGAGCAACATCCGCCGTCCGCGGGCCCCACGCTTCTCATCGAGGTCTGTCACCGTCTCCACCGCTCAGCCCTTGCCCGGACCGGCGTTCTCGGGGACGCCGATGATCGGCCCGCAGATCCGGGCGGCCCGCTTCGCTCCGGCCGCGCTCTGGTCCCACTCGTCCTGGCCGAGGCCGTCGGGGCCGGGGTCGGGGAAGTCGGCGGCGCCGTTCTTCTGCATGCAGGCGGCGTACTCGCGCTTCACCTTGATCTGGGCGGCCGACAGCTCGGGCTGATTGCCCTTCTCGATGCTCTCCGGCACCGCCGATACGTACCGGGCGCACTTCTCCTGGGCGGCCCTGAACTTCGGGTCCTGTTTCAGCTCACGCCGCTGGTCGCCCGCGCCGAAGTCGATGGTGCCCTTCGCGTCGGGGTCCGGCGCGTCCACGCCGTGTTCCCGCAGGCACTTCACGTACGCGCGCTGCGCCCGCACGTACGCGGCGATGTCGTCCGTGGCCTTTCCCCGCCCGGCCGGGGCCGACACCTTGCCGCCGCCGGCCGTCGGGACCTCCGCGCCGCCGTCGCTCCCGCCGCAGCCGGCCAGTACGAAGGCCATGGCCAAGGCCGCGGCGGCCGGTCGTACCCGGTTCGTCCTCATCGTCATCCCGCTCTCCCTGTCGGCCCGGCCGCGGGTGCGGCGGGCAGGGCGAACGTAGGAGGGGAACGATGAAGAACCTTTGAAGAACCTGTCCGGCTGCCGTGCGGTCCGGACCGGGCGCGTGCAAAGACTCCCCCGACCCGCGTTTCCGCAGGTCGGGGGAGTCCGGGGAAGTGGAGCCTAGGAGATTCGAACTCCTGACATCTGCCTTGCAAAGGCAGCGCTCTACCAACTGAGCTAAGGCCCCGACAGCACGCAGCCCGAACACCTCGATGTTCCGGCCACCGCCGCAGAACAGAGTACCGGCTCACCCCCGTGATCCTGCAAAATTACGGGGACTCCCCGTGTGCGACCACGCTCCGTAAGATGCTGGTCGAGGTTCGCAGCAGCGAAGCGGATGCGAAGGGGAGACGCAATGGATGCAGCGCAGCAAGAGGCCACGGCCAGAGCCAGAGACCTCCAGCGCAGTTGGTACGGGGAGCCGTTGGGGGCGCTCTTCCGCCGGCTGATCGACGACCTCGGTCTCAACCAGGCCCGCCTCGCCGCGGCACTCGGGCTGTCCGCTCCCATGCTCTCCCAGCTCATGAGCGGTCAGCGCGCGAAGATCGGCAATCCGGCGGTCGTGCAGCGCGTCCAGGCCCTTCAGGAACTGGCGAGCCAGGTCGCCGACGGCAGCGTCAGCGCCGCCGAGGCCACGGCCCGCATGGAGGAGATCAAGAAGTCCCAGGGCGGCTCGGTCCTCACGGGCACCGGCCAGACCACGTCCAGCGGCGGGGCGCCCACCGTGCGCCGGGTGGTCCGGGAGATCCAGTCGCTGCTGCGCTCGGTCGCGGCGGCCGGTGACATCATCGATGCCGCGGACTCCCTCGCCCCGACGCACCCGGAACTGGCAGAGTTCCTCCGGGTATACGGAGCGGGGCGCACCGCGGAAGCGGTGGCGCACTACGAGAGCCACCAGAGCTAGGCCCCGCACGGTACGGGGGCACGGGCCGGAACATGAACGGGGAGCGGGCGCAGCGCCATGGGTGAGGTCTTCGCCGGACGGTACGAACTGGTCGATCCGATCGGACGCGGTGGGGTCGGTGCCGTGTGGCGCGCCTGGGACCACCGGCGCCGCCGCTATGTGGCGGCCAAGGTCCTCCAGCAGAGCGACGCGCACACGCTGCTCCGCTTCGTCCGGGAACAGGCGCTGCGCATCGAGCACCCCCATGTGCTGGCGCCGGCCAGCTGGGCCGCCGACGACGACCAGGTCCTGTTCACCATGGACCTCGTCAGCGGCGGTTCGCTGGCCCATGTCATCGGCGACTACGGCCCGTTGCCCCCTCGCTTCGTCTGCACCCTGCTCGACCAGCTGCTGTCCGGCCTCTCGACGGTGCACGCCGAAGGCGTCGTGCACCGGGACATCAAACCGGCCAACATCCTCATGGAGGCCACCGGTCGCGGCCGGCCGCATCTGCGGCTGTCGGACTTCGGCATCTCCATGCGCAAGGGCGAGCCCCGCCTCACCGAGACGAACTACGTGGTGGGGACCCTCGGTTACTTCGCGCCCGAGCAGATGATGGGCGCCGAACCGGACTTCCCGGCGGACCTGTTCGCGGTCGGTCTGGTCGCCCTCTATCTGCTCCAGGGCACCAAGCCCGACTCGCAGGAGCTCATCGAGCACTTCGCCGCGCACGGCACGCCCAGCGCCCCGGACGGCGTCCCGGAGCCCTTGTGGCAGGTCATCGCGGGGCTCCTGCAACCAGACCCGCAGGACCGTTTCCGCACGGCCACGGGGGCGCGCAAGGCGCTGAACGCCGCCGTCGAGATGCTTCCCGAACCCTCGGGCACCGAGGAGCCGGTGGAGGTCTTCGACCAGATCGGCCCGCTGCCCGAGGGCTTCGGCCCCGACGGCCCCGTGCGGTCCGGCGGGACGGCGGCAGCGCACTCACCGGGTCCTCAGACAACCGGCCGGCCGGCCACGCCGCCCTCGTCCCAGGGAGTCCCGGACGCCCCGCCATCGGTGCCCCAGCCGACCGGCCCGCACCCCGCCGGGCAGCCGGCACAGCCCTACCCCTCCGCACCGGCCGCCATGTCCGAGACGGGCAGTTTCCACCTCCCGCCCCCCGGGCCGGCCGTTCCCGCGCACCACGCCCCGCAAACCGCCGCCCCCGCGGCCCCGTACGGCTATCCGAACCCGGCCGGCTACACCGCTCCCGACGCGGCGCCCTCGCACGCTCCGGCCCCCGGTCCGCACGACCAGTCCTTCACCCACCCCTACACGACCCCCCAGCAAGGGGCGGCCCCGTACCAGGCACCGGCGTCCGCCCCGGGAACGCGTCCGGGACCGTCCCCGAAGGTGGCGGTCCCGGTCCTGCTGGTGGCACTGGTCTGCTTCGCCGTCGGCATCTGGGCGCTGACCCAGGCGTGAGTACGGGGGCGGCCCCGGCTACCAGGCCTGGGGCGGCCCGCCGTACGGGTACTGCCCGCCCGTGGGAGCCACCGGTGCGGCAGCCGCGCGGCGTCGCGCGATCAGGGTCCAGGCCCCCAGCCAGAGCACCAGCACGGTGCCGGCGCCGATGCCGCCCGCCGCGACCAGCTTCATCGTGCCGCGCTCGCTCCTGGCCTCGGCGGCCTGCGCCCCGCTCTGCCCTTCCCGCGCCGCGTCCTTGTCGCCCTGGGTCACGGAGAAGATCCCGGCGTCCCCCTTGTACGGCGACTTACCGGCCTCGCCCTTCACACTGATCTTGAGGGTCAGCGCGATCGGCTTCTGCCCGTACGCCTTCGCGACGTCCGGGCTCAGCGAGACGGAGAGGTAGTACCAGCCCGCGAACCGCATCCCGCGGACATCGTCACCGGAGTCGTACCGGTTCCGGTACGCCACCGGGGGCAGCGGGTCGAAGGGGACGGAGATCGGCTTTCCCGAGTAGGACGTGGGCGACACATCGGCGACATGCCCCAGCGCGGGGTTCTCCAGCGACATCGCCAGCGCGCTGCTGACGTACGCGTTCTTCTCGGAGGTGCTGTTGCTCAGTTCCGCCGTGGCGAACAGCTGCTGCCCCCAGTCCACCGGCACCCGGTAGAAGAGGGTCTGCCCGGGCTCGATCCGGTCCTTCCACTCGCCGGTCTCCAGGCTCGTGGCGTCGTAGTAACCGGCGCCCCCGCGCCGGGTGTTGTCCGCGGCAGCGGCGGGCGGCGCGGGCGAAGCGGACGGCCAGGACGACGGAGCGGTGGTCGGCTCCGAAGAGGCGAGCTGCGGCTCCGAGGCGTAACGCAGCTCCAGACCCCACTCCCCCTGGTCGGACGTCTCCTTGCTCTCCCGCTCGATCAGCACGTAGTACGTACCGGCGTCCTGGCAGGTGCCGTCCTTGTCCATCCGCCGGGAGGCATAGGCGGCGAGGGGGCGCGGGTACTGCGCGGACCCGAACACGGCGTCCTGCGAACTGCACTCGTCGTCCGAGCTGTCCCGGATGCTCAGCGTGATCCCGTCCCCGTACGCCACCTTGCCGCCGCCCTTCGGCACGACGACGGCGGAGACGTAGGCGTTCGTCCGCGCGTCCAGGTCCAGCCGGTAGTACAGCTTCTGGCCGCTCCGGATCGCGCTCTTGTAGACCCCGCCCGGCTTCAGCTTCGACGCCTCGGCGCTGATGTCGGCGCCGCCGACCGACTCGGCGTCCGGATCGAAGGTGTACGAGCCGGGGGCGCCGGCCGCGTACACCTGTCCCGGCAGCGCCGCCACCGCGAACACCGCCGCCACCGCCACCAGCGCCCCCCGCATCCTGCTGCGCCGCCTCATCACGCGCTCCCCCTCGTCATCGGTGCGGCTGCCCCTCGGCGACCGCGTACACATACGAACACGGCCGGATTCGCGGCCATGGCGGCAGCCCCCGCGCCCACGGCCGCAACGACGGCCCATCCTGCCCCTCGCGTACCGCCACTGTCTCCGGCGGCGGCCGAATCGCCCCGCTTGTCCGCGTCTTCGCCTCGCTCGCCGCTCCGCTGCCCTCAGCAGGCAACCGGGGTCGCGCGCACCCCCGCCCCACAGCGCCTTTGCTCACGCAAGCTAATAATTCGCTCACGTGAACTCAAGAGCACAGCCGTCACGGTCCCGCAACAGCACGAAGCCCCGGCCGCGTCGGCGACCGGGGCTTCCTACCAGGCTGTTTCCGTCTCAGACACCCGAACCTGCGGGCACGGAGTCGGTCGCCTCCGTCCACAGATCCTGCTCGGCGCGATCCGCCTGGATCTGGCGGTACACGAGGAGCCCGCCGATGGCGGCCAGTGCGACCAGGAGAAGCTTCTTCACCGCGCGACCTCGTCCTTCGTTGGCGTAGGGGACTTCTGCCGCCCGACTATACACACCGGCCGATATCGACCGGTGACCTCCCCGCAACCCAATTGGCGCCTGCCGACGTGCGGTCGGCAGCCCTCTGTGCGTGCCCCTCGGAAGCCCCCGCCGGAAGCCGGGACGGGCCGGTTGAACCATACGAGTGGTGTTCATCTGAAGATCGGCGCTTGCGCGGCGTCGGTCCACGAAATCGCCAGCCCGATCCACATCATCGGAAAGGTAAGCAAACCGGACCACCCGAAAGTGAGGGGCCATGAGCACCGCCACGGCCAAGAACATCTGGACCGCCTTCGTCACCGCCTTCTTCGCACTCCTCGCGGCCCTGGGCCTCGCCGGCTCCACGGCCACCGCCGCGCAGGCCACGACCACGACCACGAACACGGAGCCGGCGGCCACGGCCCCCGAGCACACGCCCGCCGCCCGCGCAACAGCGACCGGACCGTCGGTGCGATGGACCCTTCCGCGTGACCGGGCGCTGCCCCCCACGATGAAGCAGCGCATCCGGGCCGAGGCCCACGGCTCCTCACCCGCCACCCGGCATCTGTCCGCCGACACCAGGAACACCGTGAACACCACGGGCTCCGCCCGCGCCTCGCACGGCACTCCGGAGCAGGACGCCTCGCTCCTCCCACCGTGACGCCGCCGCACCTGATCCCCTGAGCCCCCGGGCCGGTTCACACCGGACGGGGGCTTTCCCGTGCGCCCGCACGTCCGCACATGCCGGATGAGCAGGTGTACTCACGCCCGGCCGTTCCTCCTCACCCGGCCTCCCTGCCGTTCGCCATGACGAGCATGGGCATCGGGGGCCCGACCGCCGTCTCGTACGGGCTCCTCGCCGGCGGGGTCGTCGGCAGCGCCCTGATCCAGGCATTCGTCCTCGGCGCCCTCACGGAGACGGTCCGCAGCCGCCTGCGGCGTACGGCCACGAGGCGATCACGTGAGTACCTTCGGCAACGCCGAAGGCCCCCACCGTTCCCGGTGGGGGCCTTCGTACTGGTGGGGCTAACAGGATTTGAACCTGTGGCCTCATCCTTATCAGGGATGCGCTCTAACCAACTGAGCTATAGCCCCGCCGCGCTGTTTCCGTCGCGCTGACTTCTGAAGATTAGCGCACGTCGGGGCCAGTCCCAAAATCGATACCCGCCGGGCTACTCGTCCTCCGCCAGCGTGAGCTCGACACCGCCCACGAAGCCCGCCGACAGGTTGTAGATGAAGGCGCCCAGGGTGGCCAGCGCGGTGGCCAGGACCACGTCGATCACCGCGATGACCGACGTGAAGATCAGGACCCTGGGCAGCGACAGGAACGCCTGGAGGTCGAAGCCGTTGCCCTCGTTGGAACCGGTCGCCTCGCTGATGGTGCCGCCCACGGTGGAGAAGACGCCCATCGCGTCCATCACCATCCACAGGACCGCCGACGCCACCACCGTGCAGATGCCGAGCGCGATGGACAGCAGGAAGCTGACCTTCATCACCGACCACGGATCGGCCTTGGACACCCGCAGGCGCGCCTTACGGGTACGCGGAGTGGTCCGCGCCCCCGTCCGCGGCTTGCGGACCGTCTGGGCCGGTCCCACGCCCTGCTGAGCGCCGTAGGGCAGACCGCCGCCCTGCGTCCCGCCCGGAGGCGAGGGGTAGGCCTGCGGCGGGTGGTACGGGCCCGCCTGGCCGGGTGCGGGCTCCCGCTCGCCGGGCAGCGGCCCGGTCGCGTAACCCTCGTACTGGGGCTGAGGGCCCCGCGTATCCGTCACAGTGCCCCCTTGGGAGTCCGTGGCGGGGCCACGGGCACCGTTACCTCCGGCTCCGGAAGCGGCCGAACCGGCGCCCGTGGCTCCACTCACGCTCTACTCCTCGTGCTCCCCGGTCGAGGGCGACGTGCCCTCGACATTGCTGTCGACCGTGCTGCCGGCGGCCTCGTCGGCCGTGGTCGCCCCGGTCGTCCCGCCGTCGGCGTCGCCGTCGACGGCACCGTCGACCTCGTCGGCCTCGCGGCCCGCCTCGGCGTTGCGGGCGATGCCGACGACGGCGTCCCGCTTGCCCAGATTGATCAGTTGGACGCCCATGGTGTCACGGCCCGTCTCCCTGACTTCGTTGACTCGCGTACGAATCACACCGCCGCCGAGCGTGATGGCGAGGATCTCGTCCGTCTCCTCCACCACCAGCGCGCCGACCAGCGAGCCCCGGTCCTCCACGATCTTCGCGGCCTTGATGCCGAGGCCGCCGCGACCCTGGACGCGGTACTCGTCGACCGGGGTCCGCTTCGCGTACCCGCCGTCGGTGGCAGTGAACACGAAAGTACCGGGCCTGACGACATTCATCGAGAGCAGTTCGTCTCCCTCACGGAAACTCATGCCCTTGACGCCCGAGGTGGCGCGGCCCATCGGCCGCAGCGCCTCGTCCGTCGCGGTGAACCTGATCGACTGGGCCTTCTTGCTGATGAGCAGCAGGTCGTCCTCGGCCGAGACCAGCTCCGCGCCGATCAGCTCGTCGTCCGCGCCGTCCGCCGTCTCGCGCAGGTTGATCGCGATGACACCGCCGGAGCGCGGTGAGTCGTAGTCCTTCAGCGCGGTCTTCTTCACCAGGCCGCCCTGGGTGGCCAGGATCAGGTAGGGCGCGGCGTCGTAGTCGCGGATCGCGAGGATCTGCGCGATCCGCTCGTCCGGCTGGAAGGCCAGCAGGTTCGCCACGTGCTGGCCGCGCGCGTCCCGGCCGGCGTCCGGCAGCTCGTACGCCTTGGCCCGGTAGACCCGGCCCTTGTTGGTGAAGAACAGCAGCCAGTGGTGCGTCGTCGACACGAAGAAGTGGTCGACGATGTCGTCTTCCTTGAGCTTCGTGCCCCGCACGCCCTTGCCGCCGCGCTTCTGCGAGCGGTAGTCGTCCGTCTTGGTGCGCTTCACATAGCCGCCGCGGGAGATCGTGACGACGATGTCCTCCTCGGCGATCAGGTCCTCGATGGACATGTCGCCCTCGAAGGGCACCAGCTTGGAACGCCGGTCGTCGCCGAACTTGTCGACGATCGCCGCCAGCTCCTCGCTGACGATCTGCCGCTGCCGCGCGGGCGAGGCCAGGATCTCGTTGTACTCGTTGATCTTCGCCTGGAGCTCGTCGTGCTCGGCGGTGATCTTCTGGTGCTCCAGCGCGGCCAGCCGGCGCAGCTGCATCTCCAGGATCGCGTTCGCCTGGAGGTCGTCGATCTCCAGCAGGCCCATCAGGCCCTCACGGGCGATCTCGACGGTCTGGCTGCGCCGGATGAGGGCGATGACCTCGTCGATGGCGTTCAGGGCCTTCAGCAGGCCGCGCAGGATGTGCGCGCGCTCCTCGGCCTTGCGCAGCCGGAACTTCGTCCGCCGGACGATGACCTCGATCTGGTGCGTCACCCAGTGGCGGATGAACGCGTCGATCGACAGGGTGCGCGGCACCCCGTCCACCAGCGCCAGCATGTTGGCGCCGAAGTTGGTCTGGAGGTCGGTGTGCTTGTACAGGTTGTTCAGGACGACCTTGGCGACCGCGTCCCGCTTCAGCACGACGACCAGGCGCTGCCCGGTACGCGAGGAGGTCTCGTCGCGCACGTCGGCGATGCCGCCGATCTTGCCGTCCTTCACCAGGTCGGCGATCTTCTGCGCGAGGTTGTCGGGGTTGGTCTGGTACGGAAGCTCCGTGACGACCAGGCACTGGCGGTTCTGGATCTCCTCGACCGCCACGACCGCGCGCATCGTGATCGAGCCGCGGCCGGTGCGGTACGCCTCCTCGATGCCCTTGCGGCCGACGACCAGCGCGCCGGTGGGGAAGTCCGGGCCCTTGATCCGCTCGATCAGGGCGTCCAGCAGCTCCTCCTGCGAGGCCTCCGGGTTCTCCAGGTACCACTGGGCGCCCGAAGCGACCTCGCGCAGGTTGTGCGGCGGGATGTTGGTCGCCATGCCGACCGCAATGCCCGCGGAGCCGTTGACCAGCAGGTTCGGGAAGCGCGCCGGGAGGACCGTCGGCTCCTGGTTGCGGCCGTCGTAGTTGTCCTGGAAGTCGACGGTCTCCTCGTCGATGTCCCGGACCATCTCCATGGACAGCGGCATCATCTTGCACTCGGTGTACCGCATGGCGGCGGCCGGGTCGTTGCCCGGGGAACCGAAGTTGCCGTTGGAGTCCACCAGCGGCATGCGCATCGACCACGGCTGGGCCAGGCGGACCAGGGCGTCGTAGATCGAGGAGTCGCCGTGCGGGTGGTACGTACCCATGACGTCACCGACGACACGGGCGCACTTGTAGAAGCCCTTCTCGGGCCGGTAGCCGCCGTCGTACATCGCGTACAGCACCCGGCGGTGGACGGGCTTGAGGCCGTCCCGCACGTCGGGCAGCGCACGCGAGACGATGACGGACATCGCGTAGTCGAGGTAGGAGCGCTGCATCTCCGTCTCGAGCCCGACGGGCTCGACACGCATGCCCACGCCCTCGACGGGCGGAACCTCTTCGGGCGTCACGGGTGCGGGGGTGTTCTCGTCGGCCATTGCTGGTCAAAGTCCTTTCGCGCTGCGGCTTGCTTGTACGGCCGACTCAGATGTCGAGGAAGCGGACGTCCTTGGCGTTGCGCTGGATGAACGAGCGCCGCGCCTCGACGTCCTCGCCCATGAGCACCGAGAACAGGTCGTCGGCCTGCGCCGCGTCGTCCAGCGTGACCTGGCCGAGCACCCGGTGGTCGACGTCCATCGTGGTGACGCGCAGCTCCTCGGCGTTCATCTCGCCGAGGCCCTTGAAGCGCTGGATCGAGTCTTCCTTGATCCGCTTGCCGTTCTGCTTGCCGAGCGCGACCAGGGCGTCCCGCTCGCGGTCCGAGTACGCGTACTCGGAGTCGTCGCGGCCCCACTTGATCTTGTACAGCGGGGGGCGCGACAGATAGACGTGGCCGGCCTCGACCAGCGGGCGCATGAAGCGGAACAGGAACGTCAGCAGCAGGGTGTTGATGTGCTGGCCGTCGACGTCGGCGTCCGCCATCAGGATGATCTTGTGATAGCGGAGCTTCTCGATGTCGAAGTCCTCGTGGACCCCGGTGCCGAACGCCGAGATCAGCGCCTGGACCTCGGTGTTCTGGAGGATCTTGTCGACCCGGGCCTTCTCGACGTTCAGGATCTTGCCCCGGATCGGCAGGATCGCCTGGTACATCGGGTTGCGGCCGGACTTGGCCGAGCCGCCGGCGGAGTCACCCTCGACGATGAAGATCTCGCACTTGGTGGGGTCGTTCGACTGGCAGTCGCTGAGCTTGCCGGGGAGCGAGGCGCTCTCCAGCAGCCCCTTGCGCCGGGTCAGGTCGCGCGCCTTGCGGGCCGCCACACGGGCGGTCGAGGCGGCGATGCCCTTGCGGATGATGTCGGCCGCCTCGTTGGGGTTGCGGTCGAACCAGTCCGTCAGCTGCTCGTGGACGACCTTCTGCACGAAGGTCTTGGCCTCCGTGTTGCCCAGCTTGGTCTTCGTCTGGCCCTCGAACTGCGGCTCGCCCAGCTTCACCGAGATGATCGCGGTCAGACCCTCGCGGACGTCCTCGCCGGTGAGGTTGTCGTCCTTCTCGCGCAGCAGCTTCTTGTCCCGGGCGTACCGGTTGACCAGGGAGGTCAGCGCGGCGCGGAAGCCCTCCTCGTGCGTACCGCCCTCATGCGTGTGGATCGCGTTGGCGAAGGAGTAGACACCCTCGCTGTACTGCGTGTTCCACTGCATGGCGATCTCGACCGAGAGCAGCCGGTCCTTGTCCTCGGCCTCGATGTCGATCACCGACTGGTGGATGACATCGCCCTTGCGGGAGTTGAGGTACTTGACGAAGTCGACGATGCCGTTCTCGTAGTGGTACGTGACCGAGCGGGCCACTTCCTCCTCGGGAACGTCCACCGCCTCGGCGCTGTCCGCGCCGGCCGTCGCCTTCGCCGACTCGCGCTCGTCGGTCAGCTTGAGGGTGAGGCCCTTGTTGAGGAAGGCCATCTCCTGGAAGCGGCGCGAGAGCGTCTCGAAGGAGTACTCGGTCGTCTCGAAGATGTCGCCGTCGGCCCAGAAGGTGACGCTCGTGCCCGTCTCGTCGGTGGCCTCGTTGCGCGCCAGCGGGGCGGTCGGGACACCGAACTTGTAGTCCTGGGTCCAGCGGTACCCGTCGGTCCTCACCTCGACGGCCACCCGCGTGGACAGGGCGTTGACGACGGAGACACCGACGCCGTGCAGACCACCGGAGACGGCGTAACCGCCGCCGCCGAACTTGCCGCCCGCGTGCAGCACGGTGAGCACGACCTCGACGGCGGGCTTGCCCTCGGACGGCACGATGCCGACCGGGATGCCACGGCCGTTGTCGACCACGCGCACCCCGCCGTCGGCGAGGATCGTGACGTCGATGGTGTCCGCGTGCCCGGCCATGGCCTCGTCGACCGAGTTGTCCACGACCTCCTGCACGAGGTGGTGGAGACCGCGCTCACCGGTCGAGCCGATGTACATGCCGGGTCGCTTGCGGACCGCGTCCAGGCCCTCCAGCACGGTGATCGCGCTGGCGTCGTACGAGGGCTGAGCCCCGGCCGGGGCGGGAGCGGCGTCGCCCTCGCCCTGGGTGGACGGAATGTTCTCGTTGGGGTTGCCGGAATCGGCCACGAAGCGCCCTTTCTGGCACAGCACAGGCCGTTCTCCGGGCAGGCGGGAGCGGCTGCGTCGTTCGGCTTGTATCGACGAATCCCGCCAGACGCGGGATTGTTCATCAGTCTACCGGTAGCGCCGACCCGAATGGGGGTTTGCGGGCACCTGAGTACGCATGTGCCGCCCTGAATGAGCGGCTGACGACTCCCCATATTCGGGACGGGGCCTCAAGGGGCTCACGCAGGCGTTGAGCGCTTCGGCCTGTCAGCCCTCCGCTACGGTGCGGGACGCCCGCCCACCACCACCTGGTTTCACGTGCCACGTCATCGGCTCTCCGGGCACCGAGGACACCGCCCAGGACCGGCCCCGGGCAGGAAAAGCGCAGGTCGCAGCGGTCAGCCGTAGGTGTCGCCCGGGCCCGTGCTGCCCGGCGCACGCAGCGGGCCGAACCTCTGCTGCGGCCCGCCGGGGCCCAGCACCTTGATCATCCGTACCGTGCCGCTGCCCAGGTCCGCGTTGAGCCGGGCCACCAGCTGGGGAGCCAGCAGCCGCAGCTGCGTCGCCCAGGCCGTCGAATCGCACTGCACGGTCAGCACCCGCTGGTCCGGCTCCTCGTCGTACCGCACGGGCACACAGTGCAGGGCGAGGTCGTCACCGACGATCTGCGGCCAGCGGCCCATCACCCCGCCCACCGCCGCCGGGGTCTCCCAGCCGCGCTCGGTGATCAGCCGGTTGATCGCGGCACCCAGCGGCAGCGGGTCGCGGCCGTCCCGCCGCGCCCCCGAGCGCAGCCCGCCGCCCCGCCTGGCCTGCTTCTTCTGCTGAGCCGCCTCACCACGCGCCCGCGCCTGCTCCTTCGCGGCGCGCAGGGCGACCCGGGCCAGGTCCACACCGGACGGCTCCGCCGGCTTCGCCCGGTCCTCGCCGCCGGGGGCCTTCCCCTCACCGTCGCCGCTCACACCCGCTCCACCTCGCCGGCCGAGACCGCGTACCGGGTCCCCGCAAGCGCCCCCGGCACGTCGTCGTCGACCGCCGCGGTCACCAGCACCTGCTCGGCCGGCGCCACCAGCTCCGCCAGCCGCTCCCTGCGGCGGGCGTCCAGCTCGGCGAACACGTCGTCCAGCACCAGCACCGGTTCGTTGCCCTCGCCGCGCAGCAGCTCGTACGAGGCGAGGCGCAGCGCCAGCGCGTACGACCAGGACTCCCCGTGGCTCGCGTACCCCTTCGCGGGCATCCCGCGCAGGCCCAGCACCAGGTCGTCGCGGTGCGGGCCGACCAGCGTCACACCCCGCTCGATCTCCTGCTTGCGGACTCCGGCCAGGGCCTCGGTGAGCTGTCCGTACAGCTCCTCCCGGGTCCGTGCGGGGCCGGCCTCGCCGCCGACGGAACTGCGGTAGTCCAGGGCCACCGGGCCGCCGCCGGGCGCCACGTCCCCGTACGCCTTGTCGGCCAGCGGCTGGAGCGTGGCGATCAGGTCCAGGCGCTGGGCCAGCAGCTCCGCGCCCACCCCGGCCAGATGCTGGTCCCACACGTCGAGCGTCGACAGGTCCATGGAGCGCCCGCCGTGCCGGCGGGCCATCGCCGCGGACTTCAGCAGCGTGTTCCGCTGCTTGAGCACCCGCTCGTAGTCGGAGCGCACCCCGGCCATCCGCGGCGACCGCGCGGTGACCAGCTCGTCCAGGAACCGCCGGCGTTCGCCGGGGTCGCCCTTCACCAGGGCCAGGTCCTCCGGGGCGAACAGCACCGTCCGCACGATACCGAGCACGTCACGGGGTCTCACCTGCGACGATCTATTGATCCGGGCGCGGTTCGCCTTGCCCGGGTTGAGTTCGAGCTCGACCAGCTGCGAGCGCTCCCCCTGGGTGACGGCCGCCCTGATCACCGCCCGCTCGGCGCCCATCCGCACGAGCGGGGCGTCCGAGGAGACGCGGTGGCTGCCGAGCGTGGCGAGGTAGCCGACGGCCTCCACCAGATTCGTCTTGCCCTGGCCGTTGGCCCCCACGAACGCGGTGACGCCCGGGTCGAGGGACACCTCGGCCCGGGCGTACGAGCGGAAGTCGGCCAGCGACAGATGCGTGACGTGCATGATGTGCGCCGACCTTCCCGGCTTCCTGCTCCGTGCTCCGGCGGCGGGAGGGACGGTCGGCCCCTTCCCGCTCCTCGTTGCGGGTTACTTCTTGTTCTCGACCGCGTGACCGCCGAACTGGTTGCGCAGCGCGGCGATCATCTTCATCTGCGGGGAGTCGTCCTGGCGCGAGGCGAAGCGCGCGAAGAGCGACGCGGTGATCGCGGGCAGCGGCACCGCGTTGTCGATCGCGGCCTCCACCGTCCAGCGGCCCTCGCCCGAGTCGGCCGCGAAGCCGCGGAGCTTGTCGAGGTGCTCGTCGTCGTCCAGGGCGTTGACCGCCAGGTCGAGCAGCCAGGAACGGATGACCGTGCCCTCCTGCCAGGAGCGGAAGACCTCGCGCACGTCGGTGACGGAGTCGACCTTCTCCAGGAGCTCCCAGCCCTCGGCGTACGCCTGCATCATGGCGTACTCGATGCCGTTGTGGACCATCTTGGCGAAGTGGCCGGCGCCGACCTTGCCCGCGTGGACCGAGCCGAAGTCGCCCTCGGGCTTCAGGGCGTCGAAGACCGGCTGGACCTTCGCCACGTCCTCGGCGTCGCCGCCGTACATGAGCGCGTAGCCGTTCTCCAGGCCCCAGACGCCGCCGGAGACGCCGCAGTCGACGAAGCCGATGCCCTTGGCGCGCAGCTCCTCAGCGTGCTTCTCGTCGTCGGTCCAGCGGCTGTTGCCGCCGTCCACGACGATGTCGCCGGGCGAGAGGAGCTCGGCCAGCTCGTCGACGGTGGACTGGGTCGCGGCTCCGGCCGGGACCATCACCCAGACGACCCGGGGGCCCTTGAGGCTGCCCACAAGCTCTTCCAGGCTGTGGACGTCGGCGAGATCCGGGTTGCGGTCGTAACCGATGACGGTGTGGCCTGCGCGGCGGATGCGCTCGCGCATGTTGCCGCCCATCTTGCCGAGGCCGACGAGACCGAGCTCCATCAGAGATTCCTTAGCGTTGTGCCGATTCGTACCCAAGTCCGAGCCTACGCCCGGAAGGGAACAGGACGCCGGGCGTGCTCGGCGCTGAACACGCCCGTCGGGCCCCGCCGGGGCGGGGCCGGGGGAGGTCAGCCGGAGAGGCGGACCGGCATGATCAGGTACTTGTACGCGTCGTCCGCCTCGGCGTCCACGGCCGGGCGGCCGCTGAGCAGCGCCGGCTTGGTGGAGGTCGTGAACGAGAGCTGGGCGACCGGGGAGTCGATGGCGCTGAGGCCGTCGAGCAGGAAGGTCGGGTTGAAGGCGATCGAGATGTCGTCGCCCTCCAGCACGGCGTCGACCCTTTCCACAGCCTGTGCGTCGTCGCTGGAGCCCGCCTCCAGGATCAGGACGCCCTGCTCGAAGGTGAGCCGCACCGGGGTGTTGCGTTCGGCCACCAGGGCGACGCGCTTGACGGCCTCCACGAACGGGGCGGTCTCGATCACGGCGACCGAGTTGAACTCGGTGGGGAAGAGCGTGCGGTACTTCGGCAGGTCGCCTTCGAGCAGTCGGGTGGTCGTACGCCGTCCGGCACCCTCGAACCCGATGAGCCCCTCGCCCGCGCCGGAGCCGGAGAGCGCCAGGGTGACCGTGTCACCGCTGGTGAGGGCCTTGGCGGTGTCCAGCAGCGTCTTGGCGGGCACCAGCGCGACGGCGGATGCCTCCGGGTCCTCCGGCTTCCAGAGGAACTCGCGGACCGCGAAGCGGTAGCGGTCGGTGGAGGCGAGGGTGACGGTGTCGCCCTCGATCTCGATCCGGACTCCGGTCAGGACGGGCAGCGTGTCGTCGCGGCCGGCGGCGATGGCGACCTGGGCGGCGGCGGAGGCGAAGACCTCACCGGGCACGGTGCCGGTCGCGGTGGGCATCTGCGGGAGCGCCGGGTACTCCTCCACAGGAAGGGTGTGGAGGGTGAATCGCGAGGAGCCGCAGGAGACGGTCGCCCGTACACCGTCTGTGGAGATCTCCACCGGACGGTTGGGGAGGGCGCGGCAGATGTCGGCGAGCAGCCGGCCGGAGACGAGGACGGTGCCGTCCTCCTCGACCTCGGCCTCCACCGACACCCGTGCCGAGACCTCGTAGTCGAAGCTGGAGAAGCTGAGCGCGCCGTCCTCGGCCTTCAGCAGAAGGCCCGCGAGAACGGGCGCCGGCGGACGGGCCGGAAGGCTGCGGGCCACCCAGGCCACCGCCTCCGCGAGTACATCGCGCTCCACCCGGATCTTCACCGGAACCGCCTCCTGCTGTTCTCGCCCTGTCGGCCTTCGTCGTCGTCTGGTCGGGTCGCTCCGCCGAAGAGAGGGGGAGGACGCCGGGGACCAGTCTGACGCACCGCACCGACACTCGTTGCTGCTCGGGGTCAAATCGCGGCGAGCGGCCCGCAGCGCTCCGAGGGCGAGTTGTGCACAGGCCCCACTTCGAAACGGATTCCGGGCTAACTATGGGTGGTGGTAGTAGTAGGCCCTGTGGAAACCGTGGATAACCCCGTTTCCGCAGCTCAGAGCCGGTTTTTTATCCACCGACCCTGTGGGTGGAACCGGTGGACAACCCGGGCTTTCTGTGGACACCCGGAAGTTGTGCACAACCCGTACACAGGGGAGGGCAGTTTCTCCCCAGGTCTGTCCCCAGCTTTACCCCCGTTCCCCACAGGCCAACCCTGCCTCTCGGTGTGACGCCTTTCACTCGGCCTGGTGACGGAGCCTGTCGTGTTGCCGAACAGTGGACAGCGATGTGGAGAAGCGGCTTACCGCTGGGGAAAACAGCCTCCGGCCTGTGGGCAGTCGGTGGACAACCCGGAGCACAGCCTGTGGACGAAAATCTTGTCCACAGGCTGTGGATCATCGTTGACCACAAATCCCCAACCCGCTGAGCTGGTCCGATGCCCTCCCGAAGGGTCTGCCTGTGGATGCAGTATGGACAACTTTTGGATCCCCAGGCTGTGGAGGGAAAAAAGTGCCCAGATCTGTGGAGAACACCCGTGACCTCCCGAGTAATCGAACAGACCGGGGCTTCGGGAGTGGACCCGGTGGACGGCCGACCGACGTCCACAGCCGCGCGAAGGGGGTTGCGAGCCGGATTCCGGGGGAACACAGAAGGGCGCTGTGCGGACTCCTGACGAGTCCGCACAGCGCCCTCCGGGGGTGCGGTGCGGTGCCGGCGCGGAGCGCCGTCAGCCGTTCTTGATGCGGTTCGTGAGTTCGGTGACCTGGTTGTAGATGGAGCGCCGCTCCGCCATCAGCGCCCGGATCTTGCGGTCCGCGTGCATCACCGTCGTGTGGTCCCGGCCGCCGAACTGGGCGCCGATCTTCGGCAGTGAGAGATCGGTCAGCTCGCGGCACAGGTACATGGCGATCTGCCGGGCCGTCACCAGCACCCGGCTGCGCGACGATCCGCAGAGGTCTTCCACCGTCAGGCCGAAGTAGTCCGCGGTGGCCGCCATGATGGCGGTCGCCGTGATCTCGGGGGCCGTGTCCTCGCCGCCCGGGATCAGATCCTTCAGCACGATCTCCGTGAGCCCCAGGTCCACGGGCTGCCGGTTGAGGCTCGCGAAGGCCGTCACCCGGATGAGCGCGCCCTCCAGCTCACGGATGTTGCGCGAGATGCGGGAGGCGATGAACTCCAGCACCTCCGGAGGGGCGTTGAGCTGCTCCTGCACCGCCTTCTTGCGCAGGATCGCGATCCGGGTCTCCAGCTCGGGAGGCTGGACGTCGGTGGTCAGCCCCCACTCGAAACGATTCCGCAGCCGGTCCTCCAGAGTGACCAGCTGCTTCGGCGGCCGGTCGGACGAGAGCACGATCTGCTTGTTGGCGTTGTGCAGCGTGTTGAAGGTGTGGAAGAACTCCTCCTGCGTCGACTCCTTGCTCGCCAGGAACTGGATGTCGTCCACGAGCAGGATGTCGACGTCGCGGTACCGCTTGCGGAAGGTGTCGCCCTTGCCGTCGCGGATCGAGTTGATGAACTCGTTGGTGAACTCCTCGGAGCTCACGTACCGCACCCGGGTGCCCGGGTACAGACTCCGCGCGTAGTGCCCGATGGCGTGCAGCAGGTGGGTCTTGCCGAGCCCCGACTCCCCGTAGACGAACAGGGGGTTGTACGCCTTCGCGGGCGCCTCGGCCACCGCCACGGCCGCGGCATGCGCGAAGCGGTTGGAGGCCCCGATGACGAAGGTGTCGAAGAGGTACTTCGGGTTCAGCCGGGCGTGCGGCTCGCCGGGGCCGGGGGCCGGTGCGGGCTGGGCGCCCATCGGCCCCGGGGCTCCCCCGGGACGGCCGGTGCCGGCACCGGGGCGGTGCTGCGGCTCGGGGAGCTCGGGACGCTCGGAGCGGGGGCGCTCGGTGTGCGGGGGCTCGTACCCCTGGCGCTCGGGCGGCTGCTGACGGTAGTCGTGCTGCGGGGGGCGGCCGCCGCCGTACGGCTCGCGCCACTGGTCGGCGGACGGTTCGCGGTCCTGGAAGCCGCCGAGCCGGGGCTGCTGCCAGGACAGGTCCTCCTGGGTGCGCGGCCAGGCGCCGGGCTCCGGGCGCTGCTGCTGGTAGTCCGGGTAGGCGGGCCGCGCGGTGGGCATGCCGTCGTCCGCGGGCCGGCCGCCGTAGCCGTCGTACGCGTCGCCGTGCCGGCCCTCGTCGTGCTGCGGGCCCTGGTAGCGGTGGGTCGGCTGGGGGGACTGGTGCATCGGGGGCGCCGGGGGGCCCGACGGCTCGCCCGCGGAGTCGTCGACCGTGATCGCGATCCGGATGGGGCGCCCGCACTCGCGGCTCAGCGTCTCGCTGATGAGCGGGGCGAGGCGGCCTTCGAGGACCCGCTTGCCCCATTCGTTGGGGACGGCGAGGAGCGCGGTGTCGGCGACCAGGGCGAGCGGCTGGCAGCGCTCGATCCACTGCTTGTCCTTCGGCTCGATGCCCTGCTGCCCCTCCCCGAGGAGCTGCTCCAGCACTCGCGGCCACACTGCGGCAAGATCGGCAGGTACGTCAGCCACAGGGCACGCTCTCTCGCTGGTCCCACGAATGTGTGGTTCTCGGGACGGTATGGGTCGGGGTGGGTGAGGACCGGCAGGCGGGAAGAAAAAGAACCGGAGTTCAGCCACGGTAGTCAGCCCGACCCGCGACGTTCAAGTCGTTGTCCACAGCCTGTGCACAATGGGGGGTCCGACAGGGTCGGTTTGACCGGATGGCGTAGCCGCGCGTACCGTGACCAGGTCGAGTTGTCGATGGCTGCTGCCGCCTGCCTCCGATGGGCAAAGATCACGATCTGTGATTGTGAATGCGGTGCACTAGGGCGTTTACGCGAGTCTCTCGTGGGCGCACGGTGACAGCCAGGCGATGTCCCGCCAACACACGAGTCATTTCTGGAGCCCCCGAGTGAGCAAGCGCACCTTCCAGCCGAACAACCGTCGTCGCGCGAAGACCCACGGCTTCCGGCTGCGTATGCGTACCCGTGCCGGCCGCGCGATTCTCGCGTCCCGCCGCAGCAAGGGTCGCGCCAGCCTGTCCGCCTGATCGCGTACAGGTCGTCATGACGTGCTGCCTTCCGAGAATCGGCTGAGGCGGCGCGAGGACTTCGCGACCGCGGTACGACGAGGACGCCGGGCCGGTCGCCCGCTCCTCGTCGTCCATCTACGAAGCGGTGCAACCGACCCGCACGTGCCTGGGGAGAACCTTCCCCCGCCGCGTGCGGGTTTCGTTGTCAGCAAAGCCGTGGGTGGTGCGGTCGTCCGCACAGCGGTGAAGCGCAGGCTTCGCCACCTGGTCCGAGAACGGCTCGCCCTGCTGGCCCCCGGTAGCCTGGTTGTCGTACGAGCGTTGCCCGGAGCGGGCGATGCCGACCATGAACAGCTGGCCCGAGACCTGGACGCCGCCTTGCAGCGGCTGCTGGGAGGGGGCGTGCGATGAAGTACCCGCTGCTGGCTCTCATCAAGCTGTACCAGTGGACGATCAGCCCGCTGCTCGGGCCTGTCTGCCGTTACTACCCGTCGTGTTCCCACTATGGATATACGGCGATCGACCGGCACGGAGCGATCAAGGGAACAGCGCTGACGGCCTGGCGCATCCTGCGATGCAATCCGTGGTCACCCGGCGGCGTGGACTACGTACCACCACGCAAACGTCCGCGTTGGCACGAACTGCTGCGCAGCGCCATACGCGGCGGCAAGGGCGGGGACTCCGCCGCTGACGTGCCTCCCGGGGGTTCGGCCACCGACCTCCCGAGTTCGGCCGCAGAGACTTCGCCCAATGCTCAAGGAGCCTGATTAGTGGACACGATTGCCAGTCTGTTCAGCTTCATCACCTGGCCCGTCTCCTGGGTCATCGTCCAGTTCCACAAGTTGTACGGGGCGATCTTCGGCCCTGACACCGGATGGGCCTGGGGCCTGTCCATCGTGTCCCTCGTGGTGCTCATCCGTATCTGTCTGATCCCGCTGTTCGTCAAGCAGATCAAGTCGACGCGGAACATGCAGCTGCTCCAGCCGAAGATGAAGGCGATCCAGGAGCGCTACAAGAGCGACAAGCAGCGCCAGTCCGAAGAGATGATGAAGCTGTACAAGGAGACGGGTACCAACCCGCTCTCCTCGTGCCTGCCCATCATCGCTCAGTC
Source organism: Streptomyces sp. NPDC057249 (assembly GCF_042669245.1). NCBI lineage: Bacteria > Bacillati > Actinomycetota > Actinomycetes > Kitasatosporales > Streptomycetaceae > Streptomyces > Streptomyces sp. NPDC057249. The sequence goes on from NZ_JBHUXS010000001.1 coordinate 532,174, forward strand.
GCCGTTCTTCTTCGCGCTGTACCACGTACTCTCCGCGATCGCCTCGAACAAGAAGATCGGCGTCATCGACCAGTCGCTGCTGGACAGCGCCCGTCAGGCCCACATCTTCGGCGCTCCGCTGGCCGCCAAGTTCATGGACAGCGCGGAGAAGGTCGGCACCCTCGATGCTTCGCTGACCGACGTCCGGGTCGTCACCGCGGTCATGATCGTGCTGATGTCGGCCTCGCAGTTCTTCACGCAGCGCCAGCTGATGACGAAGAACGTCGACCTGACGGTCAAGACGCCGTACATGCAGCAGCAGAAGATGCTGATGTACATCTTCCCGCTGATCTTCGCGGTCATGGGCATCAACTTCCCCGTCGGTGTCCTCGTCTACTGGCTCACCACGAACGTCTGGACCATGGGTCAGCAGATGTACGTGATCAACCAGAACCCGACGCCGGGCAGCAAGGCCCAGGAGCAGTACCTCGGGCGGGTGCTGAAGAGCGTCACCGCACATGGTCAGGTCCGCGGCCGGACCCGGCGCAACACCGTCAAGCGGATCGTGGCCAAGGGCCCGGACCGCAATGACATCGAGCGGAAGTTCGTCGTCGGACTGGCCAAGCTGGGACTCGCTCCGCAGGAGGACGGCACGGTGGCCAAGAGCGACACGGCCGTCGCCGAGGCAGAGGGCGGAGCCCCGCAGCGCCGCCAGCAGCCCAAGCGGCAGACGAAGGCCCAGCGCCAGACCGGTGCGGCCCACCAGGGCGGAGCCAAGGACGACGACTCCGGCGAGCCGGCGTCCAAGACCTCTCTGAAGAAGAGCACCGCGCAGGACGACAAGTCGAAGCCGGCGGGCAAGGCCGCGTCCGGCTCCTCACGCCAAGCCAAGTCCGGACAGCGCAAGGGCCCGCAGCGGCCCAAGCACCCGTCCAAGAAGTAAGAAGGAGTCCATCCGTGACGGAAGGCACCACCTCCACGGCCGCTGAGGGCAGCGACACCCTGACCCGCCTTGAGCAGGAAGGGGAGATCGCAGCGGACTACCTCGAGGGCCTGCTCGACATCGCCGATCTCGACGGCGACATCGACATGGACGTCGAGGCGGACCGGGCCGCGGTCTCCATCATCAGCGAGTCGACGCGCGAACTGCAGAAGCTCGTGGGGCGCGACGGTGAGGTCCTGGAGGCGCTTCAGGAGCTGACGCGGCTGGCCGTGCACCGGGAGACCGGTGACCGGAGCCGTCTGATGCTGGACATCGCCGGGTTCCGGGCCAAGAAGCGCACGGAGCTCGCCGAGCTGGGTGCCACGGCGGCGGACAAGGTCAAGAGCACCGGTGAGCCGGTGAAGATGGACCCGATGACGCCCTTCGAGCGCAAGGTCGTGCACGACGCGGTCGCCGCGGCGGGCCTGCGCAGCGAGTCGGAGGGCGAGGAGCCGCAGCGCTTCGTCGTCGTCCTGCCGGCCTGACCGGCTCCTTACCTGTCGGCCCCGTCTGTTCGCAGACGGGGCCGATCTTTGTCAGCCTGATAGGCAGCCACCATGGTTGGTAGTGCGGTACGGAAGGACGGTCCCCCCGTGACGGAGGAAGTAGCGCTTCCCCAGGCGCCCGACGAGGCCCGGGAAGTCTTCGGTGAGAGCTTTCCCGAGGCTGTCCGGTACGCGGAACTGCTGGCGGACGCGGGGGTCACGCGCGGACTGATCGGGCCGCGCGAGGTCCCGCGTCTGTGGGAGAGGCACCTGCTGAACTGTGCGGTGCTCTCGGAGGTCGTTCCCGAAGGGGTCACGGTCTGCGACGTGGGCTCCGGGGCCGGGCTGCCGGGCATTCCCCTGGCTCTGGTGCGCCCGGACCTGAAGATCACCCTTCTGGAACCGCTGCTGCGCCGGACGAACTTCCTCCAGGAGGTCGTGGAGCTGCTGGGGCTCGACCATGTGACGGTCGTCCGCGGCCGAGCCGAGGAGGTTCTCGGCTCTCTGCAGCCGGTGCATGTGGTGACCGCCAGGGCGGTGGCCCCGCTGGACCGGCTGGCCGGCTGGGGTGTGCCCCTGCTGCGCCCGTACGGCGAGATGCTGGCGCTCAAGGGTGACACCGCCGAAGAGGAGATCAACGGGGCGCGGGCCGCACTCAGCAAGCTGGGCGTGGTGGACACCGAGGTGCTGCATGTCGGCGAGGGTGTGGTCGACCCGACGTCCACCGTGGTCCGGGTGGTGGTCGGTGAGAGCCCGGGCGGTGTGAGGTTCGCCGCGAAGCGTGCCAAGGCGGCGCGGACCAGCCGGACGCGGCGTCGTCGCTGAGCCCTGCGCGGAGTGTCGTGACGCCGTAGCTACGCTGCGGAGGCATCGTGTTTCACGTGAAACGTCGTTCTCTGCTGCATGGAATCATCGGCCGCGGTCATGAGGCGGCCGCCCCTCCCCATCGCAGGCCCGTTAGGGCTACGGAGTTGTCCACAGAAGTGGTTTCATCCACAGAAGAGCGGGCCTCGCTGGTTCACGACCCCGAAACCATGACAGGCTCTGCTCATTGCGAGCCTGAAGTCGAGGAGAGTGAATCCTTGCGGTCCGACGCCAACATCGCGGGGCCGATGACCGATCCGGTCCCCGGCCCCCGAACCGAATCGGCGGGGAACGGTGTTTCACGTGAAACACCGCCGCCGATGGACGACACACCCATCGGTCGTGCGGCCCAGCTGGCGGTGGAGGCCCTTGGCCGAGCCGGCGAGGGGCTGCCACGGCCCGAGCAGACCCGCGTCATGGTCGTGGCCAACCAGAAGGGCGGGGTGGGTAAGACCACCTCGACGGTCAACCTCGCCGCGTCGCTGGCACTTCACGGGGCACGGGTCCTGGTGGTGGACCTCGACCCGCAGGGCAATGCCTCGACGGCTCTGGGCATCGATCATCACGCCGAAGTTCCCTCGATCTATGACGTCCTGGTGGAGAGCAAGCCGCTCTCCGACGTGGTTCAGCCCGTACCGGACGTCGAAGGTCTCTTCTGCGCCCCGGCCACCATCGATCTCGCCGGTGCGGAGATCGAGCTGGTGTCGCTGGTGGCGCGGGAGAGTCGACTCCAGCGCGCCATCCAGGCGTATGAGCAGCCGCTGGATTACATCCTGATCGACTGCCCGCCCTCATTGGGCCTGCTGACGGTCAACGCGCTGGTAGCCGGTGCGGAGGTGCTGATCCCGATTCAGTGCGAGTACTACGCGCTGGAGGGCCTGGGCCAGCTCCTGCGGAACGTCGAGTTGGTGCGGGGTCACTTGAACCCCGACCTCCATGTCTCGACCATCCTGCTCACCATGTACGACGGCCGGACCCGGCTGGCGTCGCAGGTCGCGGAGGAGGTCCGCAGCCACTTCGGCAAGGAGGTGCTGCGGACCAGCATCCCCCGGTCCGTCCGTATCTCCGAGGCACCGAGCTACGGGCAGACCGTGCTCACCTACGACCCTGGGTCCAGCGGTTCGTTGTCGTACCTCGAAGCAGCACGCGAGATCGCGCTGCGAGGGGTCGGGGTGCACTACGAGGGACAGCACGCCCACACGGGCGGTTCGATCAGTCAGCAGAGCAATTCGGAGGGGATCCAGTGAGTGAGCGTCGTCGAGGGTTGGGGCGAGGGCTCGGTGCCCTGATCCCAGCCGCTCCGCAGGAGAAGCAGCTGTCGTCCGGCGGCTCCGGGGCTTCCTCGCCCGTTCTGACCACGGAGCGGGGTGTGGCAGCTGCCAAGGTGGCCACGCTCGGGGCCGTCCCCGTCGTGCCGGAGCCCAGCTCGCCGGTGTCGGCGTCCGAGGCGACGGCTTCGGGTGATGTGGCCGGCGCGTACTTCGCCGAGGTGCCGCTCGACTCCATCACGCCGAACCCGCGTCAGCCGCGTGAGGTCTTTGACGAGGACGCGCTTGCGGAGCTGGTCACCTCCATCAAGGAGGTCGGTCTTCTCCAGCCGGTCGTGGTGCGCAAGATCGGGGCGGACCGCTTCGAGCTCATCATGGGCGAGCGGCGCTGGCGGGCCTGCCGCGAGGCGGGCCTGGAGCGCATCCCGGCCATCGTCCGGGCCACGGACGACGAGAAGCTTCTCCTGGACGCCCTCCTGGAGAACCTGCACCGGGCTCAGCTGAACCCGCTGGAGGAAGCCGCCGCCTACGACCAGCTGCTCAAGGACTTCAAGTGCACGCATGACCAGCTGGCGGACCGGATCGGCCGTTCCCGGCCGCAGGTGTCCAACACGTTGCGTCTCCTGCGGCTGTCTCCGCCGGTGCAGCGCAGGGTGGCCGCCGGGGTGCTGTCGGCGGGCCACGCGCGAGCACTGCTGTCGGTGGACGACTCCGAGGAGCAGGACAAGCTGGCTCATCGCATCGTGGCCGAAGGGCTCTCGGTGCGGGCGGTCGAGGAGATCGTGACGCTCATGGGCTCCAGGCCCACGAGCGCCAAGAAGGCCAAGGGCCCCCGGGCAGGGGCGCGGCTCTCCCCGGCGCTCACCGATCTGGCGTCGCGGCTCTCCGACCGGTTCGAGACGCGGGTGAAGGTCGATCTGGGTCAGAAGAAGGGCAAGATCGTCGTGGAGTTCGCCTCGATGGAGGACCTCGACCGCATCCTCGGCAGCCTCGCCCCGGGCGAAGGCCGAGTGCTGGACCGTGTTCCCTCCGAGAAGTCGGCCGAGGCCGACGAGAGCTGACGCACCCGGACGATGAGGGCGGGCTGTTCCCGGTTCACGGGATACAGCCCGCCCTTTGTTCTGTCACGGTGTCGGCTTGATCCGGCGGTGGTTACGATGCGTTCTGGCAGGGCATTTCCGTCCATGACGCAGTGGGCGCGAGAAGTGAGGAACAGCCTTCATGGGGCGTCGGCTCGTACCGCTCACGCTGGACAACCTTCCCGACCTTCCCCGGCGCTGCCGCTCCTGTGTCTTCTGGGAGCTCGACCCCGTCAGCGGAGAGGCCGCCGTCAAGAGCGGGACATCCGACCGGGAGAAGGAGGCGTGGATCTCCGGCGTTCTCCTGGAGTGGGGCTCCTGCGGGCGGGTGGTCTACGTCGATGACGTGCCGGCCGGCTTCGTGCTCTACGCACCACCCGCATACGTTCCGCGCGCCACCGCCTTCCCGACGAGTCCCGTCTCCCCCGATGCCGTGCAGCTGATGACCGCGCTGATCATGCCGGGGTATCGGGGGCAGGGGCTCGGGCGGGTCATGGTGCAGACCGTTGCCAAGGATCTGATCCGCCGGGGCTTCAAGGCGATCGAGGCGTTCGGGGACGCCAGGTGGAAAGAATCGGCCTGCGTGCTGCCTGCCGATCACCTTCTGGCCGTGGGGTTCAAGACGGTGCGTCCGCACCCGGTGCACCCTCGGCTTCGGCTGGAACTGCGTACGACGCTCTCCTGGAAGGAAGACGTCGAGCTGGCCCTGGACCGGCTCCTGGGCGCGGTGCAGAAGGAGCCTGCGCTGCGGCCGTTGTGAGGCGCGCATGCAACCTCGCATGCAAAACGGGCCCGTCCTGGGGAGGACGGGCCCGTTTCACGTGAAACAAGCGGACGCAGCTTCTGCCCTACTGGTCCTTGCCCACGATGAAGCCCTCAAGGTCGCGGAGGATCGCGGCCTTCGGCTTGGCGCCGACGATGGTCTTGGCGACCTCGCCGCCCTGGTAGACGTTCAGCGTCGGGATGGACATGACGCCGTACTTGGCGGCGGTGGCCGGGTTCTCATCGATGTTGAGCTTCACGACCTCGATCTCGCCGTGCTCGGCCGCGATGGCCTCCAGCGACGGGGCGATCTGGCGGCACGGGCCGCACCAGGCGGCCCAGAAGTCCACCAGCACGGGCTTGTCGCTCTTGAGGACGACCTCTTCGAAGGAGTCGTCAGTCACGTTCTTCAGGGCGCCGGCCACGGCGGTCTCCTAACTTCGCGGGGTGTGTGGGGATGTGAGTGAGGTCTGGTGTCAGACGGCGGCCGCAGGGGCGGCCTTCTCGTCATCGGCGAGCGCGGCGAGGAAGCGCTCCGCGTCGAGGGCGGCGGAGCAGCCGGTGCCGGCCGCGGTGATCGCCTGGCGGTACGTGTGGTCGACGACGTCACCGGCGCCGAAGACCCCGGTCAGGTTGGTGCGCGTCGAGGGCGCGGCAACCTTCAGGTAGCCCTCGTCGTCGAGGTCGAGCTGCCCCTTGAAGAGCTCGGTACGCGGGTCGTGGCCGACGGCGATGAACAGGCCGGTCACGGGCAGCTCGGACGTCTCACCGGTCTTGGTGTTGCGCAGCGTCACGCCGGAGAGCTTCTGCTCGCCGTTGACTCCGGCGACCTCGCTGTCCCAGGCGAACTTGATCTTCGGGTCGGCGAAGGCGCGGTCCTGCATGGTCTTGGAGGCACGCAGGGTGTCGCGGCGGTGGATGATGGTGACCGACTTGGCGAAGCGCGAGAGGAAGGTCGCCTCCTCCATCGCAGTGTCGCCACCGCCGACCACGGCGATGTCCTGGTCCTTGAAGAAGAAGCCGTCGCAGGTCGCGCACCAGGAGACACCGCGTCCGGAGAGGGCGTCCTCGTTGGGGAGCCCGAGCTTGCGGTGCTGGGAGCCCGTGGTGACGATGACCGCCTTGGCACGGTGGACGGTGCCGGCCGTGTCGGTGACGGTCTTGATGTCACCGGTGAGGTCGACGGAGACCACGTCGTCCGGGACCAGCTCCGCGCCGAAGCGCTCGGCCTGGGCGCGCATGTTGTCCATGAGCTCGGGGCCCATGATGCCGTCCTGGAAGCCGGGGAAGTTCTCCACGTCAGTGGTGTTCATGAGTGCGCCACCGGCGGTGACGGCCCCCTCGAAGACCAGCGGCTTCAGCGAGGCGCGCGCGGTGTACAGGGCGGCTGTGTAGCCGGCCGGGCCGGAGCCGATGATGATCACATTACGCACGTCGCTCACGGGTTTCTTCCTCGTCTCTGCAGACTGCCTACTGTCCACGCCTACTGGGGCCGGTTCAACGACTCTCACCCCACCCAACGGATCCTACGGGGGATGCATTCCCGACGTGCCGGGGCAACAGGCGGCCCGGTTCTCAGGGGCGCGCGTAGGTGTGCGTCAGCAGCAGCTTCCCCTTGGCGGGAGGCTCGGCCCCCACACAGGACGCGTCGACGACATACGCCTGGACTCCGGCCGGGTCCGTGGGATGAGGCAGGACGACGAGGAATGCGTCGGCACCTTCGTAGTTGCCCCTCTCGATGGCGAGGGCCGGGCTGTTCCGTCCGATGGCTTCCTCCACGCAAGCAGGGACGGTCACAGCGGGGGCCCGTAGGGGGGACTCGGGGGACATGGAGTCCGAGGGGTTCGCCTGGAGGGAGGGGGAGGTCAGGGGTGAGGACTGGGATTCGACAGGGGGAGCCTCTTCGCTTCCCTTGGGAGCCTGCGGGTTCTCCGTGCCGTTGCTCGGACTCAGGAGTGCGTGTACCCGGGCCTCAAGGGTGGCTGCGGAGAACGCCTGCGACCGGCTCTTCGGGGCTGTGGCCGTTGTGTCCCGGCTGAACCCGGAGGCGGAGGCGTTGCTGCTCTCCGAACCCGGGACGTTCTGCAGCAGGAAGACACTCATGCCGACCAGGGCGGCGGCACCCAGTGCGGAGGCGAGCAGGGTGGTGCGACGCCGCCTTCGGCCGGGGTGCCGCCCGGGGCCTGTGTTCGCACGCCCGCGGCCGGCCGGACGATCCGAGGTGTGGGATCGGGACGGAGGACCACCGGCTATGTGCGCGGGCTCTGTTTCACGTGAAACATCGGGCGTCGCATCCGGCTCCGCGCAATGATTCCGCGTCTCGGCTGCGAGAGCCGCATCGATGCGGTCGGCGATGTCGGTCGGCATCGGCTCAGGGGCGGGCAATTCGCCGAGCAGCCCGCGGATCTCCTCCAATGCGCTGAGGACATCGCTGCAGGGCTCGCACGTGCCCAGGTGGCTGCGGATCTCGGCCGCGCGGTCTTCAGGGAGCAGGTCCTCGGTCAGGTCGGAGATTTCCGAGACTTCCGGGTGCTGGGTCGTGCCGGGTGTTGTCGTCATCGGTGTCCACCTCCGCCCTTCATCACAGTGGGGTCGCTCGTGTCCGCGTCTCGTGGTCCGGCTGCCGGTGGGACGGATGCCCTGGGCGCGCGGTTCCCTTCCGTACCGGGTGTTTCTCCGGCGCGCCCGTCGCTTCGGAGATGTGCCAACAGGGGCGCCAGTCGGGCGCGGCCCCGCGCACAACGGCTCTTCACGGTGCCCACGGGCACATCGAGGATGCGAGCGGCCTCCGCCACCGGATACCCCTGCATGTCCACGAGGACGAGCGCCGCACGCTGCTCGGCGGGGAGGGTGGTCAGCGCGGCGAGGAGTTCGCGGTGGAGATCGTGGCGTTCCGCCGGGGCCGCTGCGGACTCATGCGGTTCCAGCAGCTGGTCGAGCCGTTCCGGGTCGTCGACGGGCGAGGTCTTCCGGGACGCTGCCTTGCGTACACGGTCGAGACAGGCGTTCACCGTGATGCGGTGCAGCCAGGTGGTGACGGCGGACTGGCCTCGGAAGGTGTGGGCGGCGCGGAAGGCGGAGATCAGGGCGTCCTGCACGGCGTCGGCCGCTTCCTCGCGATCGCCCAGCGTCCGCAGGGCCACGGCCCACAGCCGGTCGCGGTGGCGTCGAGCCAGTTCACCGAAGGCCTCTGGGTCTCCGGCGACATGACGGGCGAGCAGGTCCGCGTCGCTCGGTGGATCGGTGGCATCGGCGCCGAAGCGCTCGCGGTCTCCCCCCTCAGCTGTCGCCATCCGTGCATTCAAACCGATCCATGCCGGGAAGTAAATGGCGGGGTCGGTTCGATTGTATGAATGATAAAAGGCGCGATTCGCTCGTGCTTCTGAGGTGTCCTGTCCGCCCTATATTGAGGGAAATCAGAAAGGAGCCATGTGATGCAGAAGCATGTGAAGCGATACCTGGGAAAGGTACTCCCGGCCGTTCTCACCGCACCCGTGCTCGTGGCGCTGCTCCCGGGGAGCGCATCGGCGGCCACCTATTCGATGGATGGGAAGAATCCCATTTCCGCCGGGTGCTCCGGCGACGCCACCAGCGTGAAGCGCGCTGCGATCGGCACCTCCAGTTGGACGCTCGGCGCCGTTGAGCTGCGGTACAGCGTCAAGTGCCACACCGCGTGGGCGCGGATCACCCTCTCCGAGGACGTATGGGGCAAGGCCCAGATCGTGCGGAACTCGGACGGTAAATCTTATAACTGCACGAAGCTTTCCTACAGCTCGTCGCTCGGCTCTTATACCTGCTACACGGCGATGGTGTACGACAAGGACCCGCTCTCCTCATATGCGGAAGGCTGGTCCCAGTACGACAACGTGAGTCTTCACTCGAAGACACCTTCGTACTGACCGCTGAATCGGCTCGCGGGCAAGGAAATGGGGCTGGGCCGGATCATCCTCGGATCCGGCCCAGCCCCATTCTGTCGGAGCCGTCAGCTGGTGACCTTGATGTCCGAGACCTTCCCCCGGAAGTGCCCCCCGTCGCTGGGCGGGAGCTTGGTGAGCCAGACGAGCAGGAACCGTGCCTGTACGGGCTTGGCGGGCTTCAGCGTCACCTTGGTCCCCGAGCCCTGGGCCACCGTGTCGAATCCGGTGGGCTCGGTCGGCACCGTGGAGCCGTCGGCGGTCCGCAGCTCGGCCGAGGTGGTGCCACCGAGGAAGGACACGTCCACCTTGCCGACGCGCTGTGTCTTGCCGAGGTCGAGGACGACGCCGACGCCCTTCTTCAGCCTGCCGAAGTCGGTCGACGCGTACCAGTCGGTGTACCAGTACGAGCTCGGGTCGTCGTCGTAGACGTTTCCTATGCTCTGCGGCTTCTCACTGCCGTCGGGGCCCAGCGGGTCGTAGTCCTGGGCGGTGACGATCGGGACGGGCTTGCTCTTCTCGACCGGCGGGGCGTCGTTGTTCTCCGGGTTGGACTGGGTGGTGCCGGGGTCACCGCCCGAGTTGTTGTCCCGGTCGATGAGCGTCTCGGCGAGCTGCCAGCTGCCCAGGCCCAGGGCGGCGATCAGCAGCGCGGACACGGCCCACTTCAGGGCCCTGCCGGTACGGCTCTGCAAGGGTGCGGGGGGCACGGGCACGACGGGCTGGGTGACGACGGCACCGGCTGCCGCCGACCTGCCGTAGGTGCCCTGCTGGTAGGTGGTCCGCTGGTACTCGGGCGGTGCGGTGAAGACCGGCTCGGGCGGGGGGATGCGGGGCATGGCCGCCACGGCCTTGGCGAGCTCGTCGGGCGTGGTGCACGGCTGCTCCTGGCGGGAGGCCGTGGCACCGTCGTTGGCGAGAGCCCGCATGGCGATCTCGGAGAGACCCCGGTGGACTCCGGCCCGCACCTGGTCGGGCGGGAGCAGTCCCATCCCCTTGGGCAGGCCGGTGAGTCCGTACGCATCGCTCTCGTACGGCCAGCGCTGGGTCAGCGCGGCGTACAGCAGGGCCCCGATCGCCTCCGTGTCGGCGCGCTGGGGGCCCTCGGAGGTGATGCCCCGCAGGGCCGCGTTCACCGCGAGGCCGCGGATGCGGTACTGACCGGACGAGCTGCGCAGCACGGCCCCCGGCGTGAGCCGCAGGTGGGCCAGGCCCTCCCGGTGCGCGGCCGCCATGGCCTGGGAGAGCTGGCTGACGAGCTGGTAGGCGTCGTGGGCGTCCATCGGGCCCGCGCTCAGCAGGGCTGTGAGCTCGGTGGCGTCGGGAAGCCATTCGTGGACGACGTAGACGAGTTCGTCCTCCTCGACGGCGTCGAGGACCTGCACGAAGCGTGGGTCTCCCAGCAACGCGGAGGACCGGGCGGCGGCCAGGACCGAGCGTGCCCGCGGGTGGTCCGCGGGCAGGAGGTGGACCCCCACCGCGCGACGCAGCTTCTCGTCGACGGCACGCCAGCTGCTGAACCCGTCCAGACGGGTGACGCACTCCTCCAGCCGGTACCGGCCGGCCAGCTTGTGACCGCTGTGCAGATCCGGGGTGGCCGGGAAGGTCTTCGATGCGGCCTTCTCGCCGTTCTCCTCCGGGGAGCCCGTGTCCGCCGCGTCCTGCGCTTCTGCCGTACCGTCGGTCGTGGCCTCGTCCGCCTTGGCGGCCAGCGGCTTGTCGCCGCTGTTGTCGGCCACGTCGACGGCAGCCGTGCTACGTTCCGCCACCGTCGTTCCTGCCTCCCCATCCGTTGCGCGATGCCAGCCAGCTCTGCTCTGCACAGTCACGCCAATTGTGCCCACACTCCGGCGCTATGCACGACACGCGGAGACCGGCGATGGTTGTGCGGGCCGGCCGGCCTCAGCGGCCGAGCCGCCCCCTGACCATGCCGACCATGCCGTTGATCTCCTCGATCCGCATTTTCCTCGCCGCGACGAAGAACACTCCCAGCAGCAGGGCACCGCCGCAGACCAGCGCGACGAGCGAGCCGAAGGCGCCTTCCCCGAGCACCCGCAGCAGGCCGAAGCCGACCGCTCCGCCGACCACAGTGGCGGGCAGTGCGGCGAGGCACAGCCTGGCGTAGGTCCGAACCACATGCGCACCGTCCAGGTCGCCGCCCAGACGGTTGCGCAGCCGGCGCCAGGCGATCCCGACGCCGACGGCGTAGGCCAGGCCGTACGAGCCGGCCATGCCGACCACGGCCCACTGGGCGGGCAGCACGACGTAGCAGAGAGCGGAGGCCGCCGCGTTGACCAGGGCGACGATGACGGTGTTGTAGAAGGGCGTGCGGGTGTCCTCGTACGCGTAGAACCCGCGCAGCACCACGTACTGCACGGAGTAGGGGATCAGGCCGAGGCCGAAGGCCATCAGGATGAATCCCATGGAGCGGGCGGCCTCGGGGCCGCTGGACGAGTAGAGCAGGGTGCACATCGGCACGCCCAGGGCGAGGAACGCGAAGGCGACCGGGACGATGGCCACGGCGGAGTTGCGGAGCCCCTGCGAGATGTCGTCGCGGACGGCGCCGGGGTCGTTGTCGTGGGCGGCCCGGGAGATCCGGGGCAGCAGGGCGGCCATGACCGAGACGGTGATGATCGCCTGCGGCATGCCCCAGATCAACTGGGCGTTGGAGTAGGCGAGGAAGCCCGCGCCGTTCTTCCCGGACGCCTTGCCGGCCGAGGTCGCGAGCTGGGTGACGACCAGCACACCGGCCTGGTTGGCGAAGACGAACAGCACCGTCCACTTCGCGAGCTTTATCGTCTTGCCCAGCCCGTGGCCCTTCCAGTCGAACCGCGGACGGAAGCGGAAGCCGGCCTCGCGCAGGTACGGGATCATGGCCAGCGCCTGCACGACCAGACCGAGCAGGGTGCCGATGCCGAGCAGCCGTACGCCCTCCGGCGGGATCGTCTGCACGCCCATGTGGGACTCGTGGGACGTTCCGTAGACCCAGATGAACATCCCGAAGGTGAAGATCATGACGATGTTGTTCAGGACCGGGGTCCACATCATCGCGCCGAACTTGCCGCGGGCGTTGAGGATCTGGCCCATCACGACGTGCACACCCATGAAGAAGATGGTGGGCAGGCAGTAGCGGGCGAAGGTGACCGCGACGTTGTTGGCCGCCGGGTCGTCCGCGATCGTCGAGGACATCAGCCGAATCAGCCAGGGGGCCGCGAAGACCACCACGGCGACGATGAGGCCGAGGGCGACCATCACCAGGGTCAGCAGCCGGTTGGCGTATGCCTCGCCACCGTCCTCGTCGTCCTTCATCGAGCGGACGAGCTGGGGGACGAAGACGGAGTTGAGGCCGCCGCCCACGGTGAGGATGTAGATCATCGTGGGCAGTGTGTACGCGATGGTGAAGCTGTCACCGAGCAGGGCCGCGCCGAGCGCCGCGGTGATCACGAGGCTGCGGACGAAGCCGGTGAGCCGCGAGACCAGCGTTCCGGCCGCCATGACCGCGCTGGACTTCAGCAGGCTGGAGGCACGGCCGCCGGACTTGGCCGGCGCCGGGGCGGGCTCGGGCTGGGCCGGTGCCGGAGAGGCGCCCGGGTTCGCGGGGCCCTCCTGGTCGCGGAAGAGGTGGGCGAAGGCGTCGGGCTCGTCGCGGTTCGCGGAAGCCTGTGTGACGAGGTCGTCCACGCCCACGAACTGGGTCGTCGCGGCATGGTCGCCGTACGGGAGGTGGCGCGAGGGTCCGGCGGGCTCGGGCGGCGGCGTCTGGGCCCAGATGCGGGGGTCGGGGGCGTACTGGGGCGCCTGAGGCTGCTGGTAGAGCGGCTGCGGCTGCTGGTAGGTGCCGGGAGGCGGCGGCGGATGCGCGGCACGGTCGTACAGCGCCTCGTCCACCGGGTCCTGGGCCGAGAGATCCTGGGCCCGGTACGGGTCGTAGTCGTACGCGGACTGCAGATACGGGTCCGGCGCCGGTTGCTGCTGCGGGTCAGGGGGCACCGGAGGGCCGCCGGAGTACCCGGCCCCGCCCGTACCCTGACCGCGGTCACCGTCGTACGGCGCGTTCATCGAAACCCCACCTCATCGTCCCCGGCCGACCGGCCACGACAGACATCGCTCAACGGTCCACTTTCTCACCCGTGCCCGACGGCTCCGCGCTTTCGGGACCGGTGTCCGGCGTCGGGTCACTCGGCTGCTCGGGTTCACCGCCGTCGTCGCCCGCCGCGCCGCCCGCGTTGGCGCGCTTGCGATGTGCATACATCCTGATGCCCGCCAGGACCAGCAGCAGGAGCCCGCCGGCGATGACCAGAAGCACCGTCGGGGTGATCTCGGAGACCTTCACGGTGAAGGCCATCTCCTCGCCGTACGGGGTCCCGTCCTCCGTGTAGAGCTGCGCGGTCATCTGGACCTGGCCGTTGATGTTGGCCGCCGCGTCGAACTTCACGGACTGGCTGTGTCCGGCGCCGATCTGGATGGGCTGCTCCGCGATGCTGCCGCCGTCGTTCAGCTTGAGCCTGGTCGCGTTGTCGGACTTCAGCCGCAGCACCAGGTGCTCGACGTCCTGCAACAGCCTGTTCTGCACGGTCACGGGGATCGTGGCGCTGCGGCCGGAGAGGGTGATGTCCGACTTCGGGACGAGCTGGACCTCGCCGACGAGCCCTTGCAGATAGGTGCGGACCGAGTCCCGGTACTGCTGGGCCTCCAGCGGCCTCCCCCGCCACGACGTCGACATGGACCGGTTGACGGCGTTACCGAAGGGGGTCACCACCCGCTCGGGGTGGGTGAGGATGACCTGGAAGTTGTTGAGCGAGGACTGGATGGACTTGATGTCCTGGAACGCCTGCGTCGGCAGCTCCTGGCGGCGCAGCTTCTTGGGATACCGGGATGCCGGAGGCACGTCGGTGGTGGCCTCGGAGTCCGGCTTGGTCGCCGCCGCCTGGGCCAGGCCCTCGGCCTTCGTCCAGCGGTCGTCGTCCAGTGCGTCGATGGCGCGCGCCATCGACTGCGCCTGGGCGACCGTCGGCGTGCGCTGGGGTGCCACGACGACGGACCGGTCCTTGTCCGTGTCCTGCTCGGCCAGGGCGAGGGTCAGGGCGAGGAACTTCTGCACGGCGAGCGTGGAGTTGCCGGCGTTGCCCATGTCGCCCTGGAAGGCCGTGGAGAGCCTTGCGTCGGAGACGACCGCCGTGGTGCCGCCGCCGATCGGGCGGGCGGCGGAAGGCGTGTAGACCAGGTTCCCGGTCTCGTCGAGGCTGTCGCTGCGGGCGATCACATGGTGGGCACCGGCCGAGGTGGCGACATCCACGATCGAGGGGTCCACCGCACCGTCGACCGGCCACGCGAAGTCGGTGGACGGCTTCAGGTGGAGGATCGTCTCCACCGTCATCCCGGCGACCTCACTGGCGGTCTGTAGGTGGCTGAGGGTGCCGGAGACGTTCTTGCCGCGGTGGGCGATCGACGCCAGGTCCGGGTCGCCGAAGGGCAGGGCCACGACCTTGCCGTCGGACACGGCCGCTTCCAGCGAGGTCAGCCACTTCTTGGCCACGCCCTGGTTCGTCCCGGCCACCGTGGTGTCACCGGACTTGACCCGGTAGGGCTTGGTCATCGCGTCGACGCTGGCCAGCAGATCCGGATCGATGACCCAGGTCACGGGCAGCCGGCTGCCCAGGGAGACCATCTGTTCGAGTCGGCCGCCCGGTGCGATCTCCGCGGCGAGGTCGTCGTCGGCGAACACCGGGGTCTGCTGCTCGTCCGAGCCGGTCTCCGCCGTGAGGTGCGCGGAAGCGATCAGCGGCCAGAGGTAGCTGATGCCGATCTTGGAGTCGCGGTCGCCGTCCTGCCAGGGCAGGAAAGTCCGCTTGATGCCGAGCACCTGGTCGTACACGGTGTGCGAGGTGCGCCCCGACAGCGAGACGCCGAGCTGGTAGACCCCGTCGTCCCCGAGGCGCAACTTGCTGACCGGAACGGACAGTGTGAAGTCCTGGCTGATGCCCGAGCGCAGCTTGTCGATCTCGACCGTGTACTTGCCCCCGATCGGATAGGGGTCGGTACCGGGCAGGTAGCCAGTGCGCCGGGCAGCCGTGTCGATGGCGGTCCTGCTGAAGAGACGGGGGCCGACCCGCAGGTCGACCTGGGCGTCGGTGACCGTCTCCTTGCCCTTGTTGGTCAGCGTCCCGGAGATGCGCAGCGTGTCCCCCTTCTCCGGGGCGCTGGGCGTGATCTCGTCCAGGGAGACCGACACCGTGCTGGAACCTGTCGGCGCCTTGGCCGGAGCGTCGGCCAGGGCCTGCGGGGCGGAGGCTCCGGCCAGCAGGGCGGCGATCAGCGGAGCCCCGGCGAGCACGGCGGCTGTGCGCCGCAGCCACCGGCGGGCAGGAGAGGGATGCATCCCCTGGATGTCTGCCGCCTCGGCCACGCGTACCCGTCCCTCGTCATCGTCAACTGCTGTTGATCGTCGTCCGTTGCTGCGTCCCCGCATGGTAACGAGGTGCGTCGGGGCTAAGTGCCGGGGAGTGTGCTGCATGATCGGGAGAGTCTCGCAGGGCCGGGGAAATGGGTGACGCCCGGACCGGTCCGTGCACGTACCCTTTTCTGTTGTGCCGAATGCCAACGAAGACAACCCCAGCGCCCTGACCCAGGTGCAGCACCGCGCAGTCAGTGAACTGCTGCGGGTCGCCCCGGTCGCCGACGATCTCGCCCGCCGATTCCAGGATGCCGGATTCAGTCTCGCACTGGTCGGCGGCTCGGTCCGTGACGCACTTCTCGGCAGGCTCGGGAACGACCTGGACTTCACGACCGACGCACGCCCCGAGGACGTGCTGAAGATCGTCAGGCCGTGGGCCGACTCCGTGTGGGAGGTCGGAATCGCCTTCGGCACGGTGGGAGCGCAGAAGCACGGCTACCAGATCGAGGTCACGACGTACCGGTCGGAGGCCTACGACAGGACCTCACGCAAGCCGGAGGTGTCCTACGGGGACTCCATCGAGGATGACCTCGTGCGGCGCGATTTCACGGTCAACGCCATGGCCGTCGCGTTGCCGGGGAAGGACTTCATCGATCCCCACGACGGCCGGAAGGACCTGGCCGAGCGGGTCCTGCGTACGCCGGGAACGCCCGAGGCGTCGTTCTCCGATGATCCGCTGCGCATGCTGCGGGCGGCACGGTTCGCCGCGCAGCTCGACTTCGATGTGGCCCCCGAGGTCGTCGCCGCCATGACGGAGATGGCGGGCCGGATCGAGATCGTCTCCGCCGAGCGTGTGCGGGAGGAGCTGAACAAGCTCCTGCTCTCCGCGCATCCCCGGAAGGGTCTGTCCCTCCTCGTGGAAACGGGGCTGGCTCAGCAGGTCCTGCCCGAGCTGCCGGCCCTCCGGCTGGAGAGTGACGAGCACCATCGGCACAAGGACGTGTACGAGCACTCCCTGACCGTCCTGGAGCAGGCGATCGGCCTGGAGGAGGAGGGGCCCGACCTCGTTCTGCGTCTTGCCGCTCTCCTTCATGACATCGGCAAGCCGAGGACGCGGCGCTTCGAGAAGGACGGGCGGGTCTCCTTCCACCACCACGAGGTGGTGGGCGCCAAGATGACCAAGAAACGCATGACGGCGCTGAAGTACTCCAACGAGATGGTGAAGGACGTCTCGAAGCTGGTGGAGCTGCACCTGCGCTTCCATGGCTACGGCGATGGCGAGTGGACCGACTCAGCGGTGCGTCGCTACGTACGGGATGCCGGCCCGCTGCTGGATCGGCTGCACAAGCTGACGCGGTCGGACTGCACCACACGGAACAAGCGCAAGGCTGCCGCTCTCTCGCGTACCTACGACGGCCTTGAGGAGCGCATCGCCCAGCTGAAGAGCCAGGAGGAGCTGGACGCGATCCGGCCGGATCTGGACGGCAACGAGATCATGCAGATCCTGGACGTGGGGCCGGGCCCGGTCATCGGTAAGGCGTACGCCTTCCTGCTGGAGCTGCGTCTGGAGAACGGTCCGCTGGAGCACGATGCGGCAGTCGCGGAACTGAAGAAGTGGTGGGAGGCGCAGAGCTGACGCTCTGGGTCCCGTTCGCCGGCGCTCATGTTTCACGTGAAACATGAGCGCCGACGCATACGCCGAGGGCGTTGTTTCACGTGAAACAACGCCCTCGGTCGGTGTTCTGAGTGCTGCGCAGGCTCAGTTGGTCGCCTTGAGCGGTGTCAGGCAGAGCACCACGCTGTTCCGGCTCTTACGACGTCCCGAGCTCTCGGTGTAGGCGGAGTACTTCTCCGCATCGCAGAGATCCGTGTCGGTCGTGTTGTCGTGCACCTCGGCGACCTTGTACTCGGCGGTGGACGAGCCGCAGTCGACGGACTGCATGTCGGGGTCGAAGTTGGTGCCCTTGTTCTCCAGGCAGTCCCCGACCGAAGCGGCCTTGGCGTCGGACTCGAACATGTCGCCCAGGCCGAACTTCAGCACGCCGAGGACGACGAGGCCCACGACGATGAGGATGATGTTGCGCGTGGCGAGGAGCTTCTTGCCGCCGGAGGGCTGCGAAGGCCCCTGGGGAGGAGTGCCCCACCCCTGGGGCTGCTGCGGTTGCTGGGGGCCTCCCCAGCCCTGCGGCTGCTGAGGGGCGCCCCACCCCTGCTGGGGCTGTTGCGGCGGGTAGCCGTATCCGCCCTGCTGCGGCGGGTAGGGCTGAGCCGGCTGCTGACCGTAGGGACCGCTGCCCTGCTGCGGCGGGTAAGTCATCTGAATGCCCCCGTGATTCGTGCGTCTTGTTTGACGCGGGCACGCTATAGGACATCACCGCCCCGACTCCAATGCGCGAGGCACAGGGCAGAACTTGCGTAGAGTGCCGCCACACCGATCACCAGCACCGCCGACCGCCCGTCCGGCGGGAGCATCAGCGCGGCGACCGCTGCCGCGGCGACGAAGGCCACGTTGAACAGCACGTCGTAGAACGAGAAGGCCCTGCCCCGGTAGGCGTCGTCCACGGCGGTCTGCACCACGGTGTCCGTGGCGATCTTCGCCCCCTGGGTGACGAGTCCGAGGACGAACGCGGCGACGAGCATCGGCGCCGGAGCGAACCACAGCCCCAGGGCCGGTTCGAGGACCGCGGCGGTGCCCGCGCACACCACCATCCAACGGAGCCGCCCGAGCCGTCCCGCGGCCCACGGGGTCAGCACGGCCGCCGCGAAGAACCCGGCACCGGACACGACCACCGCCAGCCCGAGGAGGGCGAGACCGTCGTCCTCGCTGTCCGTCCAGGCGTACCGGCAGAGCATCAGGACCATGACGGTCAGCGCCCCGTAGCAGAGCCGGATCACCGTCATCGCCGCCAGTGCGCGGGACGCGGTCCGGTGTTCCAGCAAGTGCCGCAGTCCGGCGAGGAGTCCGCCGGCCGCAGTGGCCAGCGCCGCCCGCAGCGACATGCGCCCGGTGCCGCGGTCCGGCCCGAGGAGCCCCGCCGCCAGGCTCAGCGCCGCCAGCGCCGAAGCGAGGTAGAGCGCCGCCCCGAACAACACCACGGCGGAGTCCGAAGCCGCCAGCAGCCGCACCACGAAGGCCAGTCCGCCGCCCGCCGTGGCGGCGAGAGTGCCTGCGGTCG
Source organism: Streptomyces sp. NPDC057249 (assembly GCF_042669245.1). Taxonomy (NCBI): domain Bacteria; kingdom Bacillati; phylum Actinomycetota; class Actinomycetes; order Kitasatosporales; family Streptomycetaceae; genus Streptomyces; species Streptomyces sp. NPDC057249. Next base: position 551,077 of record NZ_JBHUXS010000001.1, read on the forward strand.
GCGACAGTGAGTTGGCGAGCACCAGATGCTTCCGCTCGACCACGCGCGGCAGGACGGCGGAGAGACCGGCGAGGACGAAGCGGTTGACCGCGGTGACGCACAGCGCGGAGGCGTAGAAGAGCCACGCGGGAGCCGCGCCGATGAGCAGGAGGGAGGTGCAGCAGGCGAGCCCGGAGCGCAGCAGGTTGCCGTAGACGAAGACCTTGCGCCGGGGCCAGCGGTCCAGCAGCACCCCGGCGAAGGGCCCGACGAGCGAGTAGGGGAGCAGGAGCACGGCCATGGCGGAGGCGATCGCCCCGGCGGACGCCTGCTTCTCCGGTGCGAAGACCACATGCGTGGCCAGCGCCACCTGATAGACCCCGTCGGCCGACTGGGACAGGACCCGCACGGCCAGCAGGCGGCGGAAGTCCGGGAGACGGAGAAGTATGCGCAGGTCGCGCGCGACGGGCATGGGAGCAAGGGTCACACACGACGAGGGCCCCCGGGGGGATTGCCTGGGGGCCCTCAACGGCGCGGCAGCCGAGAAGCGTTGCCGCTCCTCACCTGCGCGGCTGACTCACGGGAGTCAGTTGGAGACCTCACCGCGGATGAACTTCTCGACGTTCTCGCGGGCCTCGTCGTCGAAGTACTGGACCGGCGGGGACTTCATGAAGTACGAGGAAGCCGAGAGGATCGGGCCACCGATGCCGCGGTCCTTGGCGATCTTCGCGGCGCGGAGGGCGTCGATGATGACACCGGCGGAGTTCGGGGAGTCCCAGACCTCCAGCTTGTACTCCAGGTTCAGCGGGACATCACCGAAGGCGCGGCCCTCAAGGCGCACGTACGCCCACTTGCGGTCGTCCAGCCAGGCCACGTAGTCCGAGGGACCGATGTGGACGTTGTTCTCGCCCAGCTCGCGGTCACGGATCTGCGAGGTGACGGCCTGCGTCTTGGAGATCTTCTTGGACTCCAGGCGCTCACGCTCGAGCATGTTCTTGAAGTCCATGTTGCCGCCGACGTTCAGCTGCATCGTGCGGTCCAGGATGACGCCCCGGTCCTCGAAGAGCTTCGCCATCACGCGGTGCGTGATGGTGGCGCCGACCTGCGACTTGATGTCGTCGCCGACGATCGGGACACCGGCCTCGGTGAACTTGTCCGCCCACTCCTTGGTACCGGCGATGAAGACCGGAAGAGCGTTGACGAACGCGACCTTGGCGTCGATGGCGCACTGGGCGTAGAACTTCGCGGCCACCTCGGAACCCACCGGGAGGTAGCAGACCAGGACGTCGACCTTGCGGTCCTTGAGGATCTGGACGATGTCGACCGGGGCCTCGGCCGACTCCTCGATGGTCTGGCGGTAGTACTTGCCCAGGCCGTCGTGGGTGTGGCCGCGCTGGACGGTGACACCGGTGCTCGGCACGTCGCAGAGCTTGATGGTGTTGTTCTCGCTCGCGCCGATGGCGTCCGAGAGGTCCAGGCCGACCTTCTTCGCGTCGACGTCGAAGGCGGCGACGAACTCGACGTCCCGCACGTGGTACTCGCCGAACTGGACGTGCATCAGACCGGGCACCTTGCCGGCCGGATCGGCGTCCTTGTAGTACTCGACGCCCTGGACCAGCGAGGCGGCGCAGTTGCCCACGCCGACGATGGCTACGCGAACCGAACCCATTCCGGTTGCTCCCTGTGTGTAATGGATGTTTCTGATGAGCTCGCCGCGGATCTGCGGTGAACTCACTTGGCGGTGTCGCCGGACGGATCCGGCGGGTTGTCTCCCCGCCGGGGCAGGCCGTCAGGCTCTCCCGCGGTCTTCTGCTGAGCTGAGCTCTCGGGCGAGGATCGTCGCTGATCCCGTCCCGACCGCTCGCTCTCGATGAGCTCGTTCAGCCAGCGCACTTCGCGCTCCACGGACTCCATGCCGTGTCGCTGCAGCTCAAGTGTGTAGTCGTCGAGGCGCTCACGGGTGCGGGCCAAAGAGGCGCTCATCTTCTCCAAGCGCTCTTCCAGCCGGCTGCGGCGCCCTTCCAGCACCCGCATCCGCACCTCGTGCTCCGTCTGTCCGAAGAAGGCGAAGCGAGCCGCGAAGTGCTCGTCCTCCCAGGAGTCGGGGCCGGTGTGCGAGAGCAGCTCCTCGAAGTGCTCCTTACCTTCCGCCGTCAATCGGTAGACGATCTTGGCGCGGCGCCCCGCCAGGGACGAGGCGGGAGCGACGGGCCGGCCGGAGCCGGGTGCCCCTTCCGCCGGAGCGGTCCCCGGTTCCTCGATCAACCAGCCGTTGGCGACCAGCGTCTTCAGGCAGGGGTAGAGCGTTCCGTAACTGAAGGCACGGAAGATGCCCAACGAGGTGTTGAGGCGTTTGCGCAGCTCATAGCCGTGCATCGGGGATTCGCGGAGCAGTCCGAGGACGGCGAACTCGAGGATGCCGGAACGTCTGCTCAACCTCGCCCCTCCTTCTCCGAGTGCTCTCGCGGTCCCTTGTAGCGGGTCGATGTACCGAGCTGATGTATCGACTCGATACATCAGCACGATAGATCGGACCGGCGATGCCGACAAGGGGAGCCTCAGTGAGCGGCGTCACATCGACAATTCGTAGGAACCGACTTGCGTTATTTGAGGTGAAGTTCGGTCCCAGGAGGGTTTTGACCGTGCGTAGTCTGTGCGGCATGCAGACCACCGGGAACCGCGAGACGCGCGCGTGCGTCAGTGCTCGCGGGCCATCCGGATGCACTGCGGGCGAGCCTGTCGCCGGGCTGGCCCGTCATTCGGGGGACCGGATCTCACCTGCCGCTTCCAGGCGCTCTCGCCTGCCCGAGGAGTAGTCGTTCGATGAGCGAGCACCGTCGCAAAACGTCGCAACCGCAAGGTGGCGGACGTGCCGCGGCCCGACGAGCCGCCCAGCAGTCCTCCGGACGCCGCGCAGCACCGTCACGCGGAGTAACTTCAGACTCACCTTCCGACTCGCACAGCGAGGAGGCCCCGTACGCAGGTCGTGCAGCCGCCAGACGGGCGGCCCAGCGCGGCGGCGGAGGGCGGGGAGGTTCCGACGGCGGCGGCGGACGGCGCCGCGGCGGCGGGGACGACGGGCACGAGGGCCGCGGGCGCGGTGGCCGGCGCCCGGCCAAGAAGCGGTTCATCGACTACCCACGCGCAGGCCGCCAGGGCCTCCGCCGCTGGGTTCCGTCGTGGAAGCTGGTGTCCAGCCTGTGCATCGGCTTCCTCGGCTTGCTGATGGGCCTCGCCGGGCTCGCGTACGCGATGGTCGCGAAGCCGGAGATCCAGGCCGCCGCCAAGGCGGAGAACAACGTCTACTTCTGGAGCGACGGCACCCAGATGGTGGCCACCGGCGGTGAGGTCAACCGGCAGGTCATCGACTACGCGCAGATCCCCGAGGCGATGCGCAACGCCGTCATCTCCGCCGAGAACAAGTCCTTCGAGAGTGACCACGGCATCGACCCCATGGGTATCGCCCGCGCCGTCTTCAACATGGCCAAGGGCGGTGAGACCCAGGGCGGCTCGACGATCACCCAGCAGTACGTCAAGAACTCGCGGCTGTCGCAGGAACAGACCCTGAGCCGCAAGTTCGAGGAACTCTTCATCACGCTCAAGGTCGGCAGCGAGATGAAGAAGAAGGACGTCATGGCCGGGTACCTGAACGTCTCGTACTACGGGCGCGGCGCCTCCGGCATCCAGGCCGCGGCCCGTACGTACTACGGCAAGGACGCCAAGGACCTGGACCCGAGCCAGTGCGCCTTCCTGGCCAGCCTCCTCAAGGGCGCCAGCTACTACGACCCGGCCGGCGCGCCGGAGGTCGACCCCGTGCAGGCGACCGCGGAGAAGAACCTCGCCCGGGTGACGAAGCGCTGGAAGTGGATTCTCGACGAGGAGGTGAAGGACGGCCGGATGTCGCAGAAGGAGCGGGACAAGTACACGGAGTTCCCGATGCCCGACAAGCCGAAGCGGAGCGCGCAGCTGGGCGGCCAGATCGGCTACCTCGTCAACACCGCCAAGGCCGAGATCTTCGAGAAGACCGACATCACCAAGGACATGCTCGACCAGGGCGGCTACGAGATCCACACGACCTTCGACAAGAAAAAGGTCGACCAGCTCAGCAGGGCCGTCAAGCGGGTCTACAAGGAGAACATCGACCCCAAGAAGCGTCCGAAGTACGACACCCACGTGCAGTTCGGTGGTTCGTCGGTCGACCCCAAGACCGGCGCGATCCAGGCGATCTACGGCGGTGAGGACGCGACCAAGCACTTCCAGAGCAACGCCGACCCCACCGGCGCCGCGGTCGGCTCGACCTTCAAGCCCTTCGTGCTGGCGGCCGCCATGGAGTACGGCAAGCGGGACCCGTCCGGCGGCCCGGAGCAGGACGAGTCACAGCGTACGAAGGTCTCTCCGCTCAGCATCTACAACGGCGCCAACAAGCTGAAGATCCGGAAGTACAACGGCGACGTCTGGACCGACAAGGCCGGGAAGGAGTGGCTGCAGACCAACGACGACCACGAGTCGTACGGCAACATCACCTTGCGTGAGGCCATGCAGTGGTCCGCCAACTCCCCCTACGTGCAGCTGGGCATGGACGTCGGCACGGACAAGGTGAAGCAGGCGGCCATCGCCGCCGGGCTGAAGGACAACCGGTACATGGCGGACTCCAGCGTGCCGTCGTTCTCGATCGGTACGTCCTCGCCCAGTACGACGCGCATGGCCGGCGCCTACGCCACCTTCGCGGCCCGGGGACAGCAGCGAGAGCCGTTCTCCGTCACCGAGGTGGAGAAGCGGGGCAAGCCGGAGTACCAGCACAAGGTGGTCACCAAGAGCGCCTTCGACAGCGCGATCGCCGACAACGTCACGGACGTGCTCAAGAACGTCGTCGAGAAGGGGACCGGTACGTCCGCGCAGCTCCCGGGCCGCGAGGTCGCGGGCAAGACGGGTACGACCGACGACAACCTGTCGGCGTGGTTCGTCGGCTACACCCCGCAGCTGTCGACGGCGATCAGCATGTACCGGCTGGATGACGACGAGAACAACAAGAACCGCGGGTTCGAGAAGATGTACGGCACCGGTGGCAAGGACAAGATCCACGGTGCCTCCTTCCCCGCACAGGTCTGGCACGACTACATGGCCGAGGCCATGAAGAACGAGAAGGCGGTGCCCTTCCCCGAGGCGGAGCCGATCGGGGACAAGGTCTACGGCGGCGGCGCGTCCAAGAAGCCCTCGCCGACACCCACGCCCACGCCGACCGAGACCGAGACGACGAAGCCGACGCCGACGCCCACACCCACGCCCGACGTCCCGACCCCCGACCCGAGCGACACCTGCGGGACGTGGGACTGGAACTGCCAGAACAACAACGGCGGCGCCAACGCGGGCACCGTTCAGGGCAACGACGGCGGTACGGACACGGGCACGAGCCAGGGCAACGACGGAGGCACGGACACCGGCACCTCCACCGGTACGACCGGCGGAGACGACGGTACGGACGGTGGCACCACCACCGGCGGTACCGACAGCGGCGCCACCGGCGGCAACTCCAACAGCACCGGGAACAACAGCACCGGGAACAACGGCTGGTGGGGTGGCACGGCCGGGTAGAGCCCGGTACGCAGTGCGCCTCGCGCCCGGTGCAGAGCCGGGCGCGAGGCGGTCCGGACAGGAGATGAGGGCCGCGGCACCCCGGTGCGGCGGCCCTCGCCCGTTCCACAGCGCCGTACGGCAGGATGTGCGGCATGCCAAGCGCAGAGGACACGAGCGTGCACCAGGAACAGCCCCTCGTCCGGCCCACGTACCGGGACGAGGTCGCGGCTGCCGGGAGCGAGCTGATCGGCGGGAGGTCGGGGCGCTGGTCGCGGCTCGGCAGCGCCGCGCTCACCCCGGTGGGGGCGATCGCCCTGGTGGCCATCGGGATGTTCGCGCTCGGCATGGTGCAGAAGCTGCCCTGCTACAACTGGGCGTGGTTCAGGGGCGCCGGCTCCCAGTACACGCACGCGTGCTACTCGGACATCCCGCACCTGTACTCGGGACGCGGCTTCGCCGACGGGCTGGTGCCGTACTTCGACCGGCTGCCCGGGGACATGCAGTTCCTGGAGTACCCGGTGCTCACCGGCGTGTTCATGCAGGTCGCGGCGTGGCTGACGCCGGGCGGTTCCATCCAGGAGCAGGAGCAGGCGTACTGGCTGGTCAACGCGGGGATGCTGATGATCTGCACCGCCGTGATCGCCGTCTGCGTCGCCCGCACGCACCGGCGGCGCCCCTGGGACGGCCTGCTGATGGCGCTCGCACCCGCCTTCGCGCTCACCGCCACGATCAACTGGGATTTGCTGGCCGTGGCCCTCACCGCCGGGGCGATGCTCATGTGGTCCCGGAGCCGCCCGCTGGCGTTCGGCATCCTCATCGGCCTGGCGACGGCCGCGAAGCTCTATCCCGTCCTGCTGCTGGGGCCCGCGTTCGTCCTGTGCTGGCGGGCGGGGAAGTGGCGTGAGTTCGGAGCGGCGGTGCTGGGCGCGGCGGGCTCCTGGCTGGTGGTCAATCTGCCGGTCATGATCTTCGCGCCCGAGGGGTGGAAGAAGTTCTACACCTTCAGTGAGGAACGCGGCATCGACTTCGGCTCGTTCTGGCTGGTCATCACGCAGCGCACCGGTGAGCCCATCGACGTCGGCACCGTCAACACCGTATCGACGGTGACCACCATCGCCCTGTGTGCCGCGATCGGCGTCCTGACGCTGACGGCCCCGCGCCGGCCGCGGTTCGCCCAGCTCGCGTTCCTCGTCGTCGCGGTGTTCATCCTCGTCAACAAGGTCTACTCACCGCAGTACGTCCTGTGGCTGATCCCGCTCGCCGCGCTGGCCAGGCCCCGCTGGCGGGACTTCCTGATCTGGCAGACGTGCGAGGTCCTCTACTTCCTGGGGATCTGGTTGTACCTCGCCTACACGACGAGCGGCGACAAGCACCAGGGGCTGCCGACGGAGGGCTATCAGCTGGCGATCGTGCTGCACCTGCTGGGCACGCTGTACCTGTGCGCCGTCGTCGTGCGGGACATCGTGACGCCGGAACGCGACGGGGTGCGGCGGGACGGCTCGGACGATCCGTCGGGCGGGGTGCTCGACGGGGCCGAGGACGTGTTCGTGCTGTCCCGGCTGGTCGAGACGGGTACCGCCCGCCGGGAGAAGCTGCCCGCCGCGTCCGGACCGCGGGTGGAGTGGGGCACGGCCGGCACGCCCGCCGCCGACTGAGCGGGGCGGGCGCGCGGACTCAGCGTTCGACGATGCGGTCGTACTGCGTGGTCGTGTGGCGCAGGTGGGCCACCAGTTCGTCGCCCACCCGGGGCTCCTCGGCGTCCGAGGGCACGAACAGGATCGACACCTGCATGTGCGGCGGTTCGGCGAACCAGCGCTGCTTGCCCGCCCAGACGAACGGGGACAGGTTGCGGTTCACGGTGGCCAGGCCGGCCCGGGCGACGCCCTTGGCCCGCGGCATCACGCCGTGCAGGGCCTTCGGGGCCTCCAGGCCCACACCGTGCGAGGTGCCTCCGGCGACGACGACCAGCCAGCCGTCGGACGCGGCCTTCTGTTGCCGGTAGCCGAACCGGTCGCCCTTGGCGACCCGGGTGACGTCGAGCACGGCGCCCCGGTACTCGGTCGCCTCGTGGTCCCCGAGCCAGAGCCGGGTGCCGATGCGGGCGCGGAACCGGGTCTGCGGGAACTGCTGCTGCAGCCGGGCGAGCTCGTCGGCGCGCAGGTGGCTGACGAACATCGTGTGCAGCGGCAGCCGGGCGGCCCGCAGGCGGTCCATCCACGCGATGACCTCTTCGACCGCGTCCGACCCGTCCGTGCGGTCCAGCGGCAGGTGGAGGGCGAAGCCTTCGAGTCGTACGTCCTCGATGGCCGCGTGCAGCTGCCCGAGCTCCTCCTCCTTGACGCCGTGGCGCTTCATCGAGCTCATGCACTCGATGACGACCCGGGCGCCCACCAGGGCGTGCACCCCGTCGACGGAGGACACGGACCGTACGACGCGGTCGGGCAGCGGCACCGGTTCCTCACCGCGCCGGAACGGCGTGAGGACCAGCAGGTCACCGCTGAACCAGTCCTTGATGCGGGCCGCCTCGTACGTGGTGCCGACCGCGAGGATGTCGGAGCCGAAACGGATGGCCTCGTCGGCCAGCCGCTCGTGGCCGAAGCCGTACCCGTTGCCCTTGCAGACCGGCACGATGCCGGGGAACTGGTCGATAACGGATTTCTGGTGCGCCCGCCAGCGCGCGGTGTCGACGTACAGGGAGAGCGCCATGGCCGGTCCGGAACCCTTCTGGTGGCTGCGGTGGATCAGGGAGGAGAAGCGTGTTCAGGCCCCATTGAAACCAATGGAGCCGGTTTCGTCAGCTGTGGGGCTCGGATCAGCGGCGTGACATGTAGATGTCGAGCGCCTTGTGCAGCAGCTTGTTGAGCGGGAAGTCCCACTCGCCGAGGTACTCCGCCGCCTGGCCGCCGGTGCCGACCTTGAACTGGATCAGGCCGAAGAGGTGGTCGGTCTCGTCCAGCGAGTCGGAGATGCCGCGCAGGTCGTAGACGGTCGCGCCCATGGCGTACGCGTCGCGCAGCATCCGCCACTGCATCGCGTTCGAGGGGCGCACCTCACGCTTGTGGTTGGCCGAGGCGCCGTACGAGTACCAGACGTGCCCGCCGACGATCAGCATGGTCGCCGCCGCGACGTTCTCGCCCTCGTGACGGGCGAAGTAGAGCCGCATCCGGTTGGGGTCCTCGCTGTTGAGGGCCGTCCACATGCGCTGGAAGTAGCCGAGCGGGCGCGGCCGGAAGCGGTCGCGCTCCGCGGTGATCTCGTACAGCCGCTGCCACTCGGAGAGCTCCGCGTAACTGCCCTGGACGACCTCGACGCCGGCCTTCTCGGCCTTCTTGATGTTGCGTCGCCAGAGCTGGTTGAAGCCCTTGTGGACGTCCTCCAGCGAGCGGTTCGCCAGCGGCACCTGGAAGACGTAGCGGGGCTGTACGTCACCGAAGCCGGCGCCGCCGTCCTCGCCCTGCTGCCACCCCATCTTCCGCAGCCGGTCGGCGACCTCGAAGGCGCGCGGCTCGATGTGCGTGGCCTCGACGTCCCGCAGGCGCTTCACGTCCGGGTCCTGGATGCCGGCCTTGATGGCCGCTGCGTCCCAGCGGCGGATGATCACCGGCGGGCCCATCTTCACCGAGAAGGCGCCCTGCTGCTTGAGGTGGGCCAGCATCGGCTGCAGCCAGTCGCTCAGATTCGGGGCGTACCAGTTGATGACCGGGCCCTCGGGGAGGTACGCCAGGTAGCGCTTGATCTTGGGAAGCTGCCGGTAGAGCACCAGACCGGCGCCGACGAGCTGACCGGTCTTGTCGAACCAGCCCAGGCTCTCGGAGCGCCATTCGGCCTTCACGTCCGCCCATGCCGGGACCTGCATGTGGCTGGCCGCGGGCAGACTCTGGATGTAGGCCAGATGCTGCTCTCGGCTGATGGTCCTCAGGGTCAGGCTCATGCGGGGCGCTCCTCGGCAGGTGTGTCCCCATCGGTCAGGGGCTCCGGCTCTCGCGCCGAAGCCTACTGTGGCCGTGGAGCGAGCGGTCTGGCCCCGTGTACCTGTACGCGTGCGAGGGCGGCCCCGTCCGGTGACGGGGCCGCCCGGGCCGGACCCGAGAGGTCAGCCGATCACGCCGCCGAAGAGTCCGCCGTGGGCCATGCCGAGGAAGAACCCGAGGGCGGACGCCCCCATGCCGATGACCAGTGGGAACCTCTCACGCGTCGTGACGGAGATGTACTGGCCGTACGCCCCCGTGAGGATCCCGATGAGGCCCGCCCATGAACTGAGCAGGTGCAGGTTGTGGAACATCGCCGAGATGAAGGCGAGGGCGCCGAGGACGAGCGTGACCACCACGAGCGCGTCCTGCAGCGGATGGGGCCTGCCGTCCGTGGCGAAGAGGGAGACGGAGGGGCGGGTCCGCGTTACGTGTGCCATGGAGTACCTCCTGGCCGACATGCGGCGCGTCGTGGCGCCGCTCACACCCGATGTGTACAGATTGCGTCCCCTGACCACTGGATTTCAACCGGAAGGTGGTCTGCGGGTACTCTGGTCGGTCTGCACCGGTGTCTGCCCAGGCCGACACGGACCGTCCTTCTCACCGAGGGCGCTGTCAGTGGGGCCTGATCTACTCGGACACCGTTGCTCAACGCATCACGACCCTCCTGCCACGGAACGACCGTGGCCGCTGAGTCCAAAGGAGGTGGGTTCCACATGCGTCACTACGAGGTGATGGTCATCCTCGACCCCGATCTCGAGGAGCGAGCAGTCTCCCCGCTGATCGAGAACTTCCTCTCCGTCGTCCGTGAGGGCGAAGGAAAGGTTGAGAAGGTCGACACCTGGGGCCGTCGTCGTCTCGCTTACGAGATCAAGAAGAAGCCCGAGGGCATCTACTCGGTCATCGACCTGCAGGCCGAGCCTGCGGTCGTCAAGGAGCTCGACCGCCAGATGAACCTGAACGAGTCGGTCCTCCGGACCAAGGTCCTCCGTCCCGAGATTCACTGAGCTTCCGGCTCAGCGGTCATCGGGTCCGAGTAGCAGTAAGCAGCCAAGAAATCCCCGCCGAGAGGTTCACCCATGGCAGGCGAGACCGTCATCACGGTCGTCGGCAATCTCGTCGACGACCCCGAGCTGCGCTTCACCCCGTCCGGTGCGGCGGTCGCGAAGTTCCGTGTCGCGTCCACTCCCCGCATCTTCGACCGGCAGACCAATGAGTGGAAGGACGGCGAAGGCCTGTTCCTCACCTGCTCGGTCTGGCGGCAGGCGGCGGAGAACGTCGCCGAGTCGCTCACGCGAGGCATGCGCGTTGTCGTGCAGGGCCGGCTGAAGCAGCGGTCGTACGAGGACCGCGAGGGCGTCAAGCGCACGGTCTACGAGCTGGATGTCGAGGAAGTCGGCCCCAGCCTCAAGAACGCCACCGCCAAGGTCACCAAGACCACCGGTCGTGGTGGCCAGGGCGGCCAGGGTGGATACGGCGGCGGCCAGCAGGGCGGCGGCAACTGGGGCGGCGGTCCCGGTGGCGGCCAGCAGGGCGGCGGCGGTGCTCCCGCCGACGACCCGTGGGCCACCAGCGCTCCGGCCGGCGGCCAGGGCGGCCAGCAAGGCGGAGGCGGCTGGGGCGGAAGCTCCGGCGGTTCCGGCGGCGGCTACTCGGACGAGCCCCCCTTCTAGGGGAGCTCGTACCCCCACTTCTTGATCACACAGGAGAAACACCATGGCGAAGCCGCCTGTGCGCAAGCCTAAGAAGAAGGTCTGCGCGTTCTGCAAGGACAAGACCCAGTACGTGGACTACAAGGACACGAACATGCTGCGGAAGTTCATTTCCGACCGCGGCAAGATCCGTGCCCGCCGCGTCACCGGCAACTGCACGCAGCACCAGCGTGACGTCGCCACGGCAGTCAAGAACAGCCGTGAGATGGCGCTGCTGCCCTACACGTCCACCGCGCGATAAGGGAAGGGTGACCGAAACATGAAGATCATCCTCACCCACGAGGTCACCGGCCTCGGTGCTGCCGGCGACGTCGTAGACGTCAAGGACGGGTACGCCCGTAACTACCTGGTTCCGCGTGGCTTCGCCATCCGCTGGACCAAGGGTGGCGAGAAGGACGTGGCGCAGATCCGCCGCGCCCGCAAGATCCACGAGATCGCCACGATCGAGCAGGCCAACGAGGTCAAGGCCAAGCTGGAGGCCGTGAAGGTCCGTCTGGCCGTTCGCTCCGGCGACGCCGGCCGCCTCTTCGGCTCCGTCACCCCGGCCGACATCGCCTCGGCGATCAAGGCCGCCGGTGGCCCGGACGTCGACAAGCGTCGCGTCGAGCTGGGCTCGCCGATCAAGACGCTCGGCGGGCACCAGGTGTCCGTGCGTCTGCACCCCGAGGTCGCTGCGAAGCTCGGCGTCGAGGTCGTTGCCGCCTGATCGGGCCGCACCTCAGCAGAACAGTGAAGGGCCGCACCCTCCAGGGTGCGGCCCTTCGCCGTTTCACGTGAAACATCCCAGCTCGGTCAGCGGGCCGCGCCGGTGACCAGCCACTTTCCCGAGCGGGTACGGAGCCAGAGCGTCGCCATCCGCACGACCATCATCAGTGCCATCGCGCACCACAGGGCACCGAGCCCACCGCCCAGGGTGGGGACCAGAAGGGCTGCGGGGGCGAAGACGGCCAGCGTCACGAGCATGGCCCACGCCAGGTACGGTCCGTCGCCGGCGCCCATCAGCACGCCGTCCAGGACGAACACGACGCCGGCGATCGGCTGGGTGGCCGCCACCACCAGGAGGGCGGGCAGCAGGGCGTCCCGGACCGCCGTGTCGCTGGTGAACAGGGGGACGAACAAGGGGCGGGCCAGGACGATCAGTACGCCCAGGACCACACCGGACGCGATTCCCCACTCCACCATCCGGCGGCACGCCTCGCGCGCGCCCTGAGCATCGTCCGCGCCCAGGTACCGCCCGATGATGGCCTGCCCGGCGATGGCGATGGCGTCGAGGGCGAAGGCCATCAGGCTCCACAGGGAGAGGATGATCTGGTGGGCGGCGATGTCGGTGTCGCCGAGCCGGGCGGCGACCGCCGTGGCGATGAGCAGGACGGCCCGCAGCGACAGCGTGCGGACCAGGAGGGGCGCGCCCGCCTGGGCGCAGGCTTTGATGCCCGCGGCATCGGGACGCAGCGACGCACCGTGGCGTCGGGCGCCCCGGACGACGACGACCAGATACGCGGCCGCCATCGCGAACTGGGCGATGACGGTGCCCCAGGCCGATCCGGCGATGCCCAGGCCGGCGCCGTAGACGAGGCCGGCGTTGAGGGCCGCGTTGGCGGCGAAACCACCGATGGCGACGTAGAGCGGGGTGCGGGTGTCCTGGAGGCCCCGGAGCACGCCGGTCGCGGCCAGCACCACCAGCATCGCGGGGATGCCGAGGCTGGAGATCCGGAGATAGGTGATGGCGTGGGGCGCCGCTGTGGAGGAGGCGCCGAACACCTCGGTGAGCCAGGGGGCAAGGGGGAGTGTCAGGGCGATGACGGCGACTCCGAGCAGGAGGGCCAGCCAGATGCCGTCCATGCCCTGCCGGATCGCGGAGGCGAGGTCGCCGGCGCCCACCCGGCGGGCGACCGCTGCGGTGGTGGCGTACGCGAGGAAGACGAAGATGCTCACCGCGGTCGTCAGAAGGGCGGCGGCGACGGCCAGTCCGGCCAGATGGGGGGTGCCGAGATGGCCGACGATCGCGCTGTCGACCATCACGAACAGCGGCTCGGCCACGAGCGCGCCGAAGGCCGGGACGGCGAGCGCGATGATCTCGCGGTCGTGCCGTCGGCGGCGGGAAGACGGGGTTCCCGGTGGCTGGATCATGGCAGCCAATCTAATCTTCCACAGGTAACAGATGCAATCCGTGAGAGGTCCTTACATTTGCTTGCCTGTGGGTAACTCTTGTGTCGGACACGCGGTGATCTCGCTCCCGCCGTCCAACTTTTTCTCCCCCACAGCCGGTGGACGGGAAAAGGGCAGGTCAGGGCGGTATTTGCAGGGGTCCTATGAGTTTGTCCACAGTGCTGTCCCCCGGTCCGTGCACAGGTTCCGGGGGGTTCTCCACAGCATCTGGTCGCTCGTCCACAGGGCCTGTGGATAACCAGATTGGCTGACGGTGCGGAGCCGCCTACCGTAGTCCGGCGCCCCCACTCTGTTTCGGCTCTGCGACACCGCAGAACTCGACACACCGGAACCGGAGTCGGGGGTCTTGTTTGTCGGTGCCGTGCCGTAAGAAAGAGGAGCACGGCTAGGTCCGCGGAGCGGACGGGAGGAGGTGGCCGGATGAGCATTCCCGAACCCTTGGACGACCCCTGGGCGGACACCGGCCCCGGTGACCGGCTGCCCGTATCCCGTCAGCGCAGGGGTGAGGACCGGGACCGGGGCGACCGCCACGACCGCGGGCGCGAGTCGCACGACTGGGAAGGCGGTTCCGCGGGTTTCGAGCGGGTCCCGCCCCAGGATCTGGACGCGGAGCAGTCCGTGCTCGGTGGCATGCTCCTGTCCAAGGACGCCATCGCCGACGTCGTGGAGATCATCAAGGGCCACGACTTCTACCGCCCCGCGCACGAGACCGTCTACCAGGCGATCCTCGACCTCTACGCCAAGGGCGAGCCCGCCGACCCGATCACGGTGGCCGCCGAGCTGGTCAAGCGCGGCGAGATCACCAAGGTGGGCGGCGCCCCGTATCTGCACACCCTGGTCCAGTCGGTCCCGACGGCTGCCAACGCCTCGTACTACGCGGAGATCGTCCACGAACGCGCGGTTCTGCGACGGCTCGTGGAAGCCGGTACGAAGATCACGCAGATGGGATACGCCGCCGACGGTGATGTCGACGACATCGTGAACTCGGCGCAGGCGGAGATCTACGCGGTCACCGAGCAGCGGACCAGTGAGGACTACCTGCCGCTGGGCGACATCATGGAAGGCGCCCTGGACGAGATCGAGGCGATCGGCTCCCGCAGTGGCGAGATGACGGGTGTGCCCACCGGATTCACCGACCTCGACGCCCTGACCAACGGTCTGCACCCGGGTCAGATGGTCGTCATCGCCGCCCGTCCCGCCATGGGTAAGTCGACCCTCGCGCTGGACTTCGCCCGCGCCTGCTCGATCAAGAGCAACATGCCCAGCGTGATCTTCTCCCTGGAAATGGGACGGAACGAGATCGCGATGCGTCTGCTGTCCGCCGAAGCACGGGTGGCCCTGCACCACATGCGTTCCGGCACGATGACCGACGAGGACTGGACGCGGCTGGCCCGGCGGATGCCGGACGTCTCCGCCGCCCCGCTCTACATCGACGACTCCCCCAACCTCTCCATGATGGAGATCCGGGCGAAGTGCCGTCGCCTCAAGCAGCGCAACGACCTCAAACTGGTGGTCATCGACTATCTCCAGCTGATGCAGTCCGGCGGTTCGAAGCGCGCCGAGAGTCGCCAGCAGGAGGTCTCCGACATGTCGCGAAACCTCAAGCTGCTGGCCAAGGAGCTGCAGCTGCCGGTCATCGCGCTCTCCCAGCTGAACCGTGGCCCCGAGCAGCGCACGGACAAGAAGCCGATGGTCTCGGACCTCCGTGAGTCCGGCTCCATCGAGCAGGACGCCGACATGGTGATCCTGCTGCACCGGGAGGACGCATACGAGAAGGAGTCGCCGCGCGCTGGCGAGGCGGACCTGATCGTGGCCAAGCACCGAAACGGCCCCACGGCGACGATCACCGTCGCCTTCCAGGGCCACTACTCCCGCTTCGTGGACATGGCGCAGACCTGACCGGCACCGGGCGGAAATCGAGTCGCCGTACGCCGGATCGGGCGGTAGTTGTTGACGATGACTTCTCCAGCTGAACAGTTGCTTCCCGGCACCCGACGGGCCTTGCTGCACCGCGTCGCCACGGCTCAGGCCGAAGGACGTACCCCCTCTCTGGTCGCCGCCGTGCAACGGCAGGGGCAGATGGCCTGGGAGGGCGCACGCAGCTGCGTCGACGGCCATGCCCCTGACTCCGACACGCAGTTCAGGATCGGTTCGCTCACCAAGACCTTCACCGCCGTCCTCGTGATGAGGCTGCGTGACGAAGGGCTGCTCGACCTGGCGGATCCGCTGGAGAAGCACCTGCCCGGCACCGGCGCGGGTGACGTGACCCTTCATCAGCTGCTCGGCCACAGCGCGGGGCTCGGCGCCGAGACGACCGCGCCCTGGTGGGAGCGGACCCCCGGCAGCCTGCGGCCCACGCTCGCGGACGTGCTCGATGAGCAGGTCGCGATGCACCCGCCCGGCACCCGGCACCACTATTCCAACCCGGGCTACACGCTGCTGGGTTCGCTGGTCGAGGCTGTGCGCGGGGCGTCCTGGGAGGAGGTGCTGCGCCGAGAGGTACTGGAACCCCTCGGTATGCACCGGACCGGCTCGCTGCCACAGGCTCCGCACGCCGGTGGCTGGGCGGTGCATACCTGGGCGGACGCCCTGCTTCCCGAACCGGCGGAGGACCTGGGCCTCATGGCGCCCGCCGGACAGCTCTGGTCCACGACAGCGGATCTGCTCCGCTTCGCGGCGTTCCTCGCCGGGGGCGACGACCGGGTGCTCCGCGCAGCGTCGGTGGAGGAGATGAAGCAGCCGTCGGCCGCTCCGGCGCCCGGTGAGTGGGTCGATCACTACGGCCTGGGACTGCAGCTGGTCCGGCGCAAGGGCCGTACCTTCATCGGCCACACGGGCTCGCTCCCTGGTTTCCTGGCTGCCCTCTGGGTCAGTACCGAGGACGACGTGGCTGCCGTGGTGCTCGTCAACGCGACGTCCGGGGTCGCCATCGGTGAGGTCGCCGCCGATCTCGTGGACATCGTTGCCGAGGCCGAGCCGCGCATCCCTGAACCATGGCGTCCGCTGCCCGAGGTGGACGCGGAACTCCTCGCCCTGACCGGGCCGTGGTACTGGGCCACGCGCCCCAACATCCTGACGCTGACCGCCGATCGCGGGCTGGAGCTGCGGCCGGTGAACGGCCAGGGCCGGGGCGCCCGCTTCGCCGCGCGCCCCGACGGCACCTGGGTCGGCCTGGACGGTTACTACGCGGGGGAGACGCTGAGGATCGTGCGGAACGCGGACGGTGGTGTGAGCCACCTCGATCTGGGGTCCTTCGTCTTCACGCGTGAGCCGTACGCCCCCGCGGCACCGGTGCCGGGTGGCGTGGACGAGGAGGGATGGCGCGGCCTGGGGGCATGAACGCAGCCGGACCCGCCCGGAACAGGTACTGCCCGTTTCACGTGAAACGGGCAGCACAGCCGCTCAGGCCGTCAACTCCCTCTCCAGCGGGGTCCGGAAGCGCGGGGTGATCCGGGCTTCCCCCACCCAGCCCGCCAGCCGGGCTGCCTCGGCCTCGATCGCCGCGGTGGCCTCCCGGCCCGGATCGGTCAGCAGCCGCCAGACGATCTCACCGTCGCCCCGTTGGGCCCAGCCCCCCACGATCCGGCCGCCCCACCAGACCGTGGGGCCGATGTTGCCCGAGCGGTCGAAGAGGGCGGCCCGGTGTTCGGCGGGCAGATGGAAGCCGCGGTCCGCCCAGCCCATGCCGCTCGGGTCGAGCGCGGGCAGCAGGGCCGCCCAGGGGTCCTCGCCGGGCTCGGGCTCCGTGTCTCCGGGGGCTACCCAGGCGGGAGCCCCGTTGTCGAGCCGCACCTCCACGGCTTCGACCGCTGCGAGAGCGGTACGCACCTCGCGGGCGCCCCAGCCGGTCCACCACTTCAGGTCGGCCTCGGTGCCCGGACCGTACGCCCGGAGCCAGCGCAGGGCCAGTTCCGCCTGGGCCGGAGCGGTCTCCTCCACCGGCCGCGGGCGGGCCGGGGCCCAGCGGAACTGGCTGGAGGTCCAGGAGCCCCGTGGCCGGTCCCTGCGGATCTTCCCCTCGGCGGCCAGCACCCGGATCACCCGGGTCGCGACGCCCTGGACCGTTTCCTGCTTCTTACCGGGGAACACGGTGATCTTGGTGCGAAGAGCGGCCACGCCGGCGGCGAGTTCGCTGCCCGAGACCGGGCCGCTGCCGTCCAGGAAGGCGAGGGCGCTCCCTTCGGCTTCGTCGAGCCAGCGCTCGTCCAGGCCGTTGCCGTCCTCGCGGAGATGCTTGAGCAGCGTGCGGCGTTCCTTGGCCGCCACAGCGCGCGCGTTCGCCGCCTCGACGTGCGGAGCCATCTCGTCGGACACGACGAAGAGGGTGTTGCGCATGGAGAGCATCCGCACCAGGGAGACGTCTTCGTAGAGGGACCGCTCCACCTCGGCGACGGCGGGCTCGGCGAGCCTGGCGCAGGCGGAGAGGAAGACGGTGGCCGCGTCGGTCGCGTGGAGCGCGACGAGGGCATCGGTCACCGCGACGGGCGACGACACCCGCTCACCGGGGGCCAGCAGATGGCGGCGGGCGATGCGGATGCGCCGTTGTTCGTCACTGATGCGTTGCACGTCGGCTCCTCAGGAATGCGGCGGGTGCGGCAGGCAGGTCAGAGGGCGAGCTTGAAGCCCACATGGCTGGCGACGAACCCCAGCCGTTCGTAGAAGCGGTGCGCGTCGGTGCGGGACACGTCGGAGGTGAGCTGCACCAGCTGGCAGCCCTGGCGGCGTGACTCGTCCACCGCCCACTGGATCAGCCGGGTGCCGAGGCCGCTTCCCCGCTCGTCCGCGTGGATGCGGACACCCTCGATCACGGACCGGGTCGCACCGCGCCGGGACAGCCCGGGAATCACTGTCAGCTGCAGGGTGCCGACGACGTGCTCCTCGCGCACGGCGACCATCACGTGCTGATGCGGGTCGTCGGCCAGACGCCGGAGCGCCGCCCGATAGGGCACGAGGTCGTCCGGCGACTCGCGCTGGGCGCCCAGCGGGTCGTCGGCGAGCAGGGCCACGATCTCGGTCAGATCGTCGGCAGTCGCGCGGCGTATTTCCAGATCGCTCATGATCCGCAGCCTACGCAGTCGGCAGGGACAGCCCTTAGGCGGAAACCGCCTTCAGTTCCTCGACGGCCCGGACGAGCGGGGTCAGCTCGGGATTCTCGGCGGCCTCGTCGAGCGCGATGCGCAGGGCGCGGTCGTTGGTCGGCCGGGCCTCGGAGAGCAGGGTGAGTCCGTCGGGGGTGACATCGGTGTAGATGCCCCGGCGGTCGGTGTCGCAGAGGTACCGGGTCAGGAGCCCCCGGTCTTCGAGGCGGGTGACCAGGCGCGTGGTGGCGCTCTGGCTCAGCCCTACGGCGTCCGCCACCTGCTTCATCTGCAGGTGCCCGCCCGGGCCGCTGTGCTGCCGGCTGAGCACGTCCAGCAGTGAGTACTCGCGCACGCTCAGGTCGTGGCCGCTCTGCAAGGCCCGTTCGATGCGGGTCTCGATCTTGCCGTGGAGCAGGGAGAGCGCGATCCAGCCCTGGGAGAGGGCGGTCAGGGCCGGGTCCGTGGCTGTCATGGTCTCTCCTCCGTGCCGGAGCTGCTTACGTCCAGAGTAGCCGACGGCCGCAATAGCCAGCGTTTGCAATTATAGTCAGCCCGTGGCCAGGCTGAAGGGTGCGAAGTACCTGGGCCAGTCCGCGTACTGTCGCCCGCCGAGCGACATCACCGTGGTCTCCGAGTTCGCCCGCAGCCCGCAGCGGGCGAGCCAGTCCAGCAGGTCCTCGTGACGGGCATCGACGTCCACGCGCAGCGGCCGGTCCGTCGCCTCGGCCAGCGAGGCCACGAGCAGTTTCGCGGTGGGGGTGTCCTTGGCGATCAACGGGCCGACGGCATGGTTCGTCCCGCTCGGCGAGAGCGCGGCGAACCCGGTCAGCTCCCCGTCCTCCTCCGCGACCCGTAGGTGATCGGCGAACGTCGGGAGCCGGGTCAGCAGATGCGTGCGGTCGAGTCCGAAGACGAGCGAGTCCAGCCGCACCACGGCCCGCAGATCGTGGGCCGAAGCGGACCGGATGAGGGTGCCGGGGGCGCCGAGAGGCTCCGGGGCCGCTGCCACGGGCAGCTGGAAGGCACCACTCAGGCGGACGGTGCGCCCCAACGGCGCGAATCCGAGTGCTTCGTACAGGGGGCGCCCCGAGGCTGTCGCGTGGAGGCTGAGCGGGGTGTCCCCGGCGGCCTCGATCACCCGTTGCATCAGATACCGGCCGACTCCGCGCCGGGCATGGCGCCCGGCGACCAGCAGCATGCCGACGGCGGCCATCTCGGGGCCGTACGAGAGCACCATGCAGCTCGCCATCAGGCCCTTGCTGTCGGGGTCATCGATGCCGTAACCCGTCCCGGCGGCGAGCAGCAGCGTCCAGCGCTCCTCGTCGCGCGGCCAGCCCCGGTCCTCGCTGAGATCGGCGCAGGCGACCAGGTCGTCCCGGGTGAGGCGCCGGATGGGGAGATCGGACAGCGGGCGGGGCAATGAGCTGGGCATACGGGCCAGGCTCTCCGACCGTTGATCGCCCGTCCACCGCTTTACCGGAACTGGTCGTGCCCCGCAGCGAAAAATCGAGCCCGGACCCTGGCAGCGAAGGGTTTCACGTGAAACACGAGCCCGTCGGCGTCAGCCCAGGTCGGCGGCGTGCAACGCCCGGACCCCCTCGATATTGCCGTCCAGATAGTGGCGCAACGACAGCGGCACAAGGTGCACCGCGGCGATGCCGACCCGGCTGAAGGGCACGCGTACGACGTCGTACGCGCCGCAGGGGGCGTCGACCTCGGGGCCGTGGCGCAGGGACAGGTCCATGGAGTCGAGGCGGCAGACGAAGAAGTGCTGGACTTTGACACCCTTCACCCCGCCCTCCTCGATGTGTTCCACGGTGTCGACGAAGCAGGGCACCACATCCGTGATCTTGGCGCCCAGCTCCTCGTCCACCTCGCGGTGCAGGGCGTCGACAACGGTGGCGTCCTCGGGTTCGACCCCGCCACCCGGCGTGACCCAGTACGGGTCCACCCCGGGCTTGGTGCGCTTGATGAGGACGAGGTCGTCGCCGTCGAGCAGGATGGCGCGTGCGGTGCGCTTGACCACAGGACGTTCGGTCATGGCAGAAGCGTGGCCCACGGGACCCGTTCTGAAACACCGGGGCGCTGTCGGGCGCTTCCGCGGTCACCAGTCGGCCGCTGCACGCAGCAGCCATTCGTGCGCCCGGGCGAGATGCGGAAGCGCGAGCGTGCCGGTCCGTGCGGTCAGAAAGTAGGTGCGCAGGGGCGGGACCGGAGGGTCGAGAAGCGCCACCACCTCGCCGCGTTCCAGCGCGCCCTCGCACAGATAGCGCGGCAGTACCGCGAGTCCGGCACCGGCGGCCGCGCACTCCAGGACCGCCCGCAGATCCGGGGCGATGACGGCGCCGGCCGCCGCGGGCGCACTGTCGAAGACTGCGGCCCAGTAGCGGGAGACGAGCGGCAGGCTCTCGTGCACCTCCACCACGGGCAGCTGCTCCAGGACCACGGGACCGTTGCGCCGCAGCGTTCCCGGCCCCAGCCGGCCGGCCCAGCGAGGGGCGGCGACCAGGACGTGCTCCTCGTCGCAGAGCGGGGTGGCGGTGAGCAGTTCCCCGCGTGGCCTGGCCGTCACGACGGCCAGGTCGTGGTGACCGGCGGCCAGGCCCTCCAGGGTCTCGTCCGTGTCCGCGGAGAACGAACCGCGCAGCGCGAGGCCCTGGGAGATCAGCGGGGTGAGCGCGGGCAGGACGCGCAGGGAGAGGAACTCGGGTGGTCCCGCCAGATGCAGGGTCCGTACGCCCGACTCCGGATCGAGGTCGGTCTCGGCGATCTCGACCAGCGCGTCCAGATGCGGAGCGGCCCGGTGCGCGAGTTCGTCGCCGATCGTCGTCGGGGTCACTCCCCGGGCCCTGCGCAGGAACAGCGGACGGCCCAGTTGTCGTTCGAGGGTGCGTATCTGGGAGGTCACGGCGGGCTGTGAGAGGCCCAGCAGCGCGGCGGCGCGGGTGAACGAACCGGCTCGGTGCACGGTGACGAAGGTGCGCAGCAGGGCCAGATCCACGTCTCGCCCCTTCCGCCCTCACGCAGTGACGCATCCGTTTGGACCCCGGACAACCATAAATATGTCGATAGGTCGCAGACACTACTGGGATTGGACACTGACGCAGAGTCAACTAGCCTTGTGATGACGGCCCTTCACGTGGAGAAGGCGGAGGGCCGGGGCGGTCCGAGCCACGAGGGGGGAGGCTCGGACCGCCGTACCGTGTGACGGGAGGCGGTGGGTCAGCTCCCGGCGGAAGCCACGGCCAGCGCCTGTTCGACATCGGCGATGAGGTCGGCGGCGTTCTCGGCGCCGACGGAGAAGCGGATGAAGCCCTCCGGGACCGCGTCGCCGCCCCAGCGGCCCCGGCGCTCGGCGGTGGAGCGGACGCCTCCGAAGCTCGTGGCGTCCTCGACCAGCCGCAGGGCCGCCAGGAAGCGCTCCGCGGTCCCCCGGTCGCTGAGCACGAACGACACCACGGAGCCGAAGCGCCGCATCTGGCGTACCGCGTTCGCGTACGAGGGGTCGGTGGGCAGGCCGGGATAGCGCAGCCCGGACACGGCCTGGTGCGCGGAGAGCACCTCGGCGAGTGCGAGGGCGTTGGCGCACTGCCGCTCGATCCGCAGCTCCAGCGTGGCCAGCGAGCGGTGCGCGAGCCATGCCTCCATCGGGCCGGGGATCGCGCCGGCGATCTTGCGCCAGCGCCGCACCCCTGCCGTGAGCTCGGGGTCGCGGCAGGTCACATGGCCGAGCAGCAGGTCGCCGTGGCCCGTCATGCCCTTGGTGTCACTGGCCACCGAGAAGTCCGCGCCCAGTTCCAGCGGACGCTGGCCGAGCGGGGTGGCGAGGGTGTTGTCGACGGCGACCAGCGTGCCGCCGGCGTGTGCGGCCTCGACGAGGCGCCGCACGTCGCAGACGTCGAGGCCCGGGTTGGACGGCGTTTCCAGCCACAGGAGCTTCGCGCCCTTCAGCACGGCGAGCTGGGCGTCGCCGCCGGTCGGCGCGGTCCGCACCTCGACTCCGTACGCCTCCAGCTGCCCGCGCAGCAGGGGAAGTGCCTGGTAGCCGTCGTCGGGGAGGACGACGACGTCGCCGCTGCGCGCCTGGGAGAGCAGAACGGCAGAGATCGCCGCCATTCCGGAGGCGAAGACGGTGGTCTCCACGTCCTCGCCCGGTGCTTCGAGTTCCCCGATGGCCTGTTCCAGCCGGGTCCACGTGGGGTTGCCGTCCCGGCCGTAGGTGTAGGGGCCGGTCGGCTCGCCGGACAGGTGGTAGTGCGCGGCGAAGACCGGCCCGGGGAGGGTGGGCTCAAACTGCTGCGGCTCCGGCAGTCCCGCGCGTACCGCACGCGTTCCGTCGCCCTTGGTGCTCATGGTTCGTCCTCGCTTCTCTCCCCGGCCGGTCACCGGTCCTGGTCGCACTGTCTCAGGTGGACGCGGGTCGCTTCCCGCCGGGCGGATCAGTCCTCGTCCGGGAGGACGACGTTCAGCGCCCAGGACACGATCGAGACGATCAGGCCGCCGAGGACGGCGGTCCAGAAGCCGTCGACGTGGAAGCTCAGGTCGAGCACTCCGGCCAGCCAGGAGGTGAGCAGCAGCATCAGGGCGTTCACCACGAGGGTGATCAGGCCCAGTGTGAGGATGAAGAGGGGCAGCGTGAGCAGTTTCACGATCGGCTTGACCACGACGTTGACCAGGCCGAAGACCAGCGCCACGAGGATCAGCGTCAGGGCCTTGCGGCCGGTGCTGCCGCCGGTCAGCGTGATGTCCTGGACCAGCCAGATGGCCACGGCGAGCGCACCCGCGTTGGCGATCGTCTTGACTACGAAATTCTTCATGTGTCTGATCGTGGCAGACATGATCGGTGGCGGACACCGGCTGGGCAGAGGCAAGGGGCGGACGGTCCATGAAGGCATTCAGGCTGGATGAACTGGAGGCGGAACGAGCCGCCAACGACGGCGCGTACCTGCAGTTCATCCGTGAGCGGAACATGTCGGTCGGTCTGTACGCCCTGGATGCCGGCGACCTCGATCCGCAGCAGCCGCACAGCCAGGACGAGGTCTACTTCGTGGTCAGTGGCCGCGCTTCGATCACCGTCGGTATGGAAACGACACAGGTGGGGAGAGGGAGCGTCGTGTACGTACCCGCCGGAACGGCCCACAAGTTCCACCACATCACCGAGGACCTGCGCGTGATGGTGGTCTTCTCGCCGCCCGAGGGGTGAGTCCGCGGCCGGGGCGTCCCAGGGTTCCCTAAGGGATCGATCAGGGGAGGACAAGGGCTTCCCGGGGTCCGGCGGCCGTCCTTCGCCTCTAGCATCGAAGCAGGAACTCACAGAGACGAGGTAAGGACGATGGCCGTGCGGGAGATATTCGCTGGGATGCCCTGGTGGGTGAAGTGGATCGCGGTGCCCGTGCTCGCGATCGTCGTGTTCGGTGGTCTGATCGCCAGCCTGGTCGCGTTCGTGGTCGGTCTGCTCTTCAAGATCCTGATCTTCGTGATCCTGGTCGGCGGACTCGTCTTCGTCGTACGGAAGTTCATGTCGTCGTCCTCCGGAAACGGCTGGTGACCGCACGCCCGACGGGGGATTAGCCCAGCTGAGCTAAGGGAAACGGGAATCGGCACCCGGTCACAGGGCGGCCGATACAGTGACAGTCCTCTGCCACCACCTGGGAAAACACCGTAAGTCACCACCCCGACCAGTGGTTTGTACGGGATCATCCGGCCTCCGGACCCCCAGGTCCGCGGCAGACCTGTGGGGGCGGCCCCCACGGGCGGGCTGACCGCCCGTCACCACGCCTGGGGGTGACCGTTGACCACGGCATCGAGTACGGCTGTTCCGACGCTCATCGGGTCGGTGCAGCGGGCGCTGAGGCTGCTGGAGGCCGTGGGCACCCATCGCGACGGGGCTCCGGCCAAACAGCTCGCGAGGGAAGCGGGGCTTCCCCTCCCCACCGCCTACCACCTGTTGCGGACCCTGACCCACGAGGGGTATCTGCGCCGGGAGAACGGCGTCTTCCACTTCGGTGCAGCCGCCGAACGGCTGATGGGCGACCGCGCCGCCCAGAACCGTCGCAGCGTGATGGCCCGTTCGCTGGGCCGCTGGCGGGACATCGTGGGGGCCCCGGTGTACTGCGCCATCTACCGTGAGGGTGAGATCGAACTCCTCGCCGTGGCGGACACCCCCGAGCGGCCGGCGGTCGACGAGTGGGCGGCGTTCCGCGAGACCGGGCACGCGCACGCGATCGGCCAGTGCCTGCTGAGCCGGCTCGACGAGAAGGCCCGCGAGGACCACCTGGACCGGCATCCGGTGCGCCCGCTGACCCGGTACTCGGTGCGCGACCGTGCGGCGTTCCTGACCCGGCTGCGGTCGCTGGAGCGTACGGAACCGGTCATCGAGCGTCAGGAGTACGCGCTCGGGACCGTCTGCGCGGCCATCCCGATCACGGCCGGATTCACCGCTGCCGCGATGGCCATTTCGGTCCCCCTCCACGAGGAAGAACGGTTGCTGCCCGCAGTCGAACGACTACGCGGTGAAGTGTCGAGCCTCTTGCGTTCGTTCGTGTTCTCTATCAGTATCTGAAAAATCACTCCTTGTGATCTGCTATCGCGTGCACCACGATGGCGTCAATAGGGCCATGGGGGATCATTCCTGGCCAGATTCATCTACTGCGGGGTTGAACGATGCGCGAGTCGGTTCAAGCTGAGGTCATGATGAGCTTCCTCGTCTCCGAGGAGCTCTCATTCCGTATCCCGGTGGAGCTCCGGTACGAAGTGTGCGATCCGTACGCGATCCGGATGACCTTCCATCTGCCCGGCGACGCCCCCGTCACCTGGGCCTTCGGCCGCGAGCTGCTGCTCGACGGCCTCAACAGCCCCAGTGGTGACGGCGATGTACACATCGCGCCGACCGAGCCGGAGGGGCTGTGCGATGTCCACATCCGGCTGCAGGTGGGCGCCGACCGTGCGCTCTTCCGGGCAGGCACGGCACCTCTTGTCGCCTTCCTCGACCGAACGGACAAGCTGGTGCCCCTCGGACAGGAGTGCACGCTGGGTGACTTCGACGGCAATCTGGAGGAGGCGCTGGGGCGCATTCTGGCCGAAGAGCAGAACGCGGGCTGAAGCGGCCCGCGGCCCGGTGGGCGTCTTGCCACTCGAACACGGCGCCTGCCGATCGGGTGAATCACGCTGTGTGGTCCGGTCACGACCGCGCCCGCCTTCGCCGTCCCCGGCCGCTCCGCACGGGTGCCGAAGCCCCGGCTTCCGCGCCGACCCCCGTGCGGTCCGCGGAGACGACCAGCGCCGCGAGGGCTGTCGTCACCGGCACGGAGGCGATCAGCCCGATCGAGCCGACGAGGGTGCGCACGATCTCTTCCGCCACCAGCTCGCTGTTGGCGACCGTTCCCACACTGCTCTGCGCGACCGTGAACAGCAGCAGGAGGGGCAGCGCGGCGCCCGCATAGGCGAGCACCAAGGTGTTGACCACGGAAGCGATGTGGTCGCGGCCGATCCTGATCCCTGCCCGGTAGAGCTGCTTCGCACTCATGCCGGGGTTCGCCTGGCGCAGCTCCCAGACCGCCGAGGTCTGGGTGACCGTGACGTCGTCGAGCACTCCCAGGGAGCCGATGATGACGCCGGCCAGCAGCAGTCCGCTCATGTCGATGTGCGGATACAGGCCGTGGATGAGGCCGGTGCTGTCGTCGGTGTTCCCGCTCAGGCTCGCCCAGCCGATGAAGAGCGAGCCGAGCAGCCCGATCAGGAGCAGTGAGATCAGGGTGCCGATGACGGCGACGGAGGTGCGGGCGGTCGGCCCGTGGCAGAGGTAGAGCGCGATCAGCATGATCGCTCCGGCCCCGACGACCGCCACCAGCAGCGGATTCGAGCCCTGCAGTATGGCCGGAAGGATGAACAGGGTCAGCACGGCGAACGACAGGGCGAGCGCCATCAGGGCCATGACCCCGCGCATCCTGCCCACGAGGACCACCGCGAGGGCGAAGATCCCGGCCAGCAGATACAAGGGGAACTTCCGGTTCACGTCCGTCACGGAGTACTGGAGGTCATGGGGCGCGGCGGGGGCGTACGCCACCACCACCCCCTGGCCCTCCCTCAGCTGCCTCGGCGCGTCCGGCTGCACGACCTCGACGAACCGGCGTCCCGCGTCGGGACCGCTGGTGACCTCGACGGTGGCCTTCTTGCAGAGGGCACCGGACGCCGGCCGTCCCTCGGGGGGCCGGGTCTCGCCGTCGACGGGAAGCTGGGCGGCGTTCACGTCCTTGCAGTCGATCTTGACGACGCTCACCACCTTTCCCTGCTGGGTCTGCCGGTCGAAACCGACACCGGTCCGTTCGTGCGCCGGCGCGCCGCCCGGCCAGAGCGCCACGAGGCCGACGAGCACGGCGGTCGCGAAGGGGATCAGCACGGCGGCGATCACCTTGCGCAGATGGGTCGAGACGGGTGCGGCCGGGCCATGGCTGTGCGTGTGCGCGTGCTGATGGCCCTGCGGTTCCGGTTCGCGATGAGGGGACGTCACCGGCCGATCATCGCAAGAAGGGAGGGGGCCCTCTGTTCAGCTCGCCCGTCCGGGGGCTAGCGTGGTGGCACCTTTGCACACGCGGGAGCTCGGAGCACCGGGCTGAGAGGGCGCTGACCGCCGTACGACCGTACGGGAGACGCTGCGCCGACCGCCGAACCTGTTACCGGGTAATGCCGGCGTAGGGAGTAGGTCTCATGACCACATCGGACACACGCACGCCTGCCTCCCATCAGGGCGACGAGGCCGGGAAGTCCATCGGCTGGCACAAGGGATACGTCCAGGGGCCGCGCCCCGACATCCGGGTGCCGGTCCGTCAGGTGCACCTGACCAACGGCAAGGACGTGACCCTGTACGACACGTCCGGGCCGTACACCGACCCCGCGGCCGAGACCGACGTCCGGCGCGGTCTCGCACCGCTCCGGGAGAACTGGATCATTGCCCGCAGCGACACCGAGGAGTACGCGGGCCGCCCCGCCCGCCCCGAGGACGACGGGCTCAAGCACACCTCGCCGCGGGGTGGGCTGCGCAATCTGGACGCGGTGTTCCCCGGCCGGCCGCGCCGCCCGCGGCGGAGCCGGGACGGCCGGCCCGTCACCCAGCTCGCGTACGCCCGCAGGGGCGAGATCACCCCGGAGATGGAGTACGTCGCCGTCCGCGAGAACGTCGCGGCGGAAGTGGTGCGCGAGGAGATCGCGGCCGGGCGTGCCGTGCTGCCCGCCAACGTCAACCACCCGGAGACCGAGCCGATGATCATCGGCAAGCGGTTCCTGGTGAAGGTCAATGCCAACATCGGCAACTCCGCGGTGACGTCCTCCATCGAGGAGGAGGTGGACAAGATGACGTGGGCGACCCGGTGGGGCGCGGACACGGTCATGGACCTTTCCACCGGCCGCAACATCCACACCACCCGTGAGTGGGTTCTTCGCAATTCACCCGTACCGATCGGAACCGTCCCGCTCTACCAGGCCCTTGAGAAGGTCGACGGGCGGGCCGAGGAACTGACGTGGGAGATCTACAAGGACACCGTCGTCGAGCAGGCCGAGCAGGGCGTGGACTACATGACGGTGCACGCCGGCGTACGCCTGCCGTATGTGCCGCTGACCGCCCGGCGCAAGACCGGCATTGTCTCCCGGGGCGGTTCGATCATGGCGGCGTGGTGCCTGGCCCACCACAAGGAGTCGTTCCTGTACGAGCACTTCGAGGAGCTCTGCGAGATCCTCGCCGCGTACGACGTCACGTACTCATTGGGCGACGGGCTGCGCCCCGGGTCGATCGCGGACGCCAACGACGAGGCGCAGTTCGCCGAACTGCGCACGCTCGGCGAACTGAACGCGGTCGCCAAGCGGTTCGGCGTGCAGACCATGATCGAAGGGCCGGGACACGTCCCGATGCACAAGATCAAGGAGAACATCGACCTTCAGCAGGAGATCTGCGAGGAGGCGCCGTTCTACACGCTCGGCCCGCTGACCACCGACATCGCGCCGGCGTACGACCACATCACCTCGGGGATCGGCGCCGCGATGATCGCCTGGTGGGGAACGGCGATGCTCTGCTACGTGACGCCCAAGGAGCATCTGGGGCTGCCGAACCGGGACGATGTGAAAACCGGGGTCATCACGTACAAGATCGCGGCCCATGCCGCCGACCTGGCCAAGGGGCACCCGGGGGCGCAGGAGTGGGACGACGCGCTGTCCGACGCCCGGTTCGAGTTCCGCTGGGAGGACCAGTTCAATCTGGCGCTCGACCCGGACACGGCGCGGGAGTTCCACGACGAGACCCTGCCGGCGGAGCCCGCGAAGACGGCGCACTTCTGCTCGATGTGCGGTCCGAAGTTCTGTTCGATGAAGATCAGTCACAGCATCACCGAGCAGTTCGGTGGCGCGGACGGTACGGAGGCGACGGCCGAGGAGGTCGCCGAAGGGATGCTCCGCAAGTCGCGTGAGTTCGCGGCGGGCGGGAACCGCGTCTATCTGCCGCTGGCCGACTGACCCGGTACGGACCGGTCGCGCACGGCTCCGGCGCCTTCCGCCGGGGCCGTGGCGTCAGTCCGGTTCGTGCTCCGGGCCGCCGAAGTCGGGGCTGCTGAAGTCCGGGCTGCTGTACGTGGGCCGAGACGCTGCCGGCGGGCCCTCGCCCGGGCCGGCGAAGTCGGGCCTGCTGTAGCCGATCTTGGGGAGGCGGCCCGTCGGGCGGTGCGGGGCGGGGACCACGGGGCCGGTGGCGGGCTCGGCGAGGGCGTCGCGCAGGAAGGGCACGATGCCCCGCTCCAGCAGCGCCTGCCGCCAGGCGTCCTTGGCGAGGGCCACCTCGTCGGGCAGGCGTTCGCGGGCTTCCCGGGCCGACAGGGAGGTCGAGCCGTTGCGCAGGGCGGCGACGAGCAGACCGATGGCGGCGACGAGGATGGCGGCGGCCGTGGCGGCGGCGAAGAACCAGCCCGCGTCCACCATGGGGCCGGCGAACGCCGGTGGTGGGTCCAGCATCTTCAGGAGGTAGCCGACCAGCAGGAATATGACCGCCGCGGTGCCCGCCAGCATCGGCGCCAGGACGGTGACGACCGCTCCTATCCCGGCACCCGACTGGTCGAGGCCGTCCGGCGACGGGCCGGCAGCCGTGTCCCGCGAGGGGGCGCGTGCTTCGTCACGGGCCTTCACGTACTGCTCGTACTCTGCGGCGGCCGTGGCGGTGATCAGGGCGACGGCCGCCATCGCCATGGTGCGCAGCTGGGCGGCGTTGAGGCGTTCGCCGACGGCGGCCAGTTCCGGTCGTTCGTGTGCGTGACGCAGTGCGTCGTCGAGGAGCCGTTCGTACTCGGGCCGGTCCTCGGTCAGCAGGTGCGGAGCGCTGTTCATCTGCATCCCCCGATGCTCCGTCGGGCCTGTGTGCCCGCTGGGTCCGGGCAGTTCGGGCGGAGACGGAGGAGAGCCTGCTACTGATACGCCGATGGTAGAGCGCGCACGGCACGCGGTGACAGAGGGTTTCCGGAAATAGCCCCCGTCCTCGGCGTGGTCAGGCCGGGACGGGTCTTCCCCGCAGGGCGTCAGTCATGCAGGGGGAGTTGGACGACCAGTAGCTTTCCGGCCATGGTCACTCCGCCGTCCATGGCGATGGCGAGCCCGTCCGCGTACACGTGCGGGCCGTCGACCTGCGGTCCGGCACCGTCCTCGCCGTCCTCGGAGCCGACCTCGCCGGTCAGGTACGGGATGGGGCTGTGGCCATGGACGACGCGCCGGCCGCCGTAGGCCGCCATCAGCTCCTGCACGGCCTGGGCGCCCGACTCGTCGCGGAAGGCGAACCGCTTGGTGAGCTTGCGGAACAGGTCCCAGCACTCGTCGGCGTCGTTACGGGTGAGGATGGCGTGCACCGTGTCGTTGACGTCCTCGATGGTGGAGCCGTAGTCGAGGTACGCCGTCGTGTCCGAGTGCATCAGGAGGTGCCCGTCCTCCTCGACGACGGCGTCGAGCCGGGACATCCACTGGAGGTGGACGTCCTGAAGGCGCTCCATGTCCGTCTTCTGTCCGCCGTTGAGCAGCCAGGCGGCCTGGAAGGTGGCCGTTCCCGCGCCGGAGTTCACCGGGGTGTCGCTGAACCGCTTGGCGCCGATGAGCAGCAGCTCGTGGTTGCCCATCAGGGCTTTGCAGTAGCCGCCGGCGGCAGCCGCCTCGGCGGAGAGCCGCATGACGAGGTCGATGACGCCGATGCCGTCGGGGCCCCGGTCGGTGAAGTCGCCGAGGAACCAGAGGCGCGCGTTGCCCGCCGCCCAGTGGCCTTCGGAGTCGATCAGGCCCTGCTCGGCGAGGGCGGCGAGCAGCTCGTCCAGGTAGCCGTGGACGTCACCGACGACGTAGAGGGGGCCGAGGCCCGGGCCGGCCGCGGGGCGCGGTTCGGGCGCGGGCTGCGCCTGGGCGGGTTCGTCGACGCTGATGACGGGAAGATCCCGCGCCGTCGGGGTGTACCCGTCCGGCGTCCCGCCCTCGGGGAAGGCGTTCCCCGGATGCGGAGACGCGGGCGGCGCGGGGGACTGCGCATAGGGCGGCACGCGGAAGTCGCGCAACGTCGCCGTCCGCACCACGGGTTCCTGACCGGCCCCCTGTGTCATCGACCCCTCCACACCACCGTCGCGCCGCCGTACACCTGACGGGCCCTGCTGGTCGGGTTGGTCCGCGGTGTCGTGCGCCCATCATAGGAATGCAGATCGTGCTCTGGGACGCACCAGGGGTGGTGAATCCTTCCGCATGCCAGGTTCGTCGGTCGATTGGTCCCAATTGGGATGATCAGTCCCCTGCCGGAGAACGCGGCGCACTGACCGTGGTGCGGGGCGGGCGGCGTTGTGAGGACGTCCGGACGATGAGCTCCGTCGGCACCACCCGTTCCACCGGACCGTCCTGGTCGATGCCCTCGATGGCGTCGATGAGCAGCTGGACGACCGCTGTGCCGATGCGCCGCGGCTTCAGCGAGAGCGTCGTGATCGGAGGCTCGGTCGTCGCGTACACCGTGGATTCGCTGCAGCAGACGAGGAGCAGGTCCTCCGGGACGCGCAGGCCGTAGCGGCGGGCGGCCGCCAGCAGGTCGGTGCCGTTGGGGTCGAAGAGCCCGTAGACGGCGTCGGGGCGGTCCGGACGGGCCAGCAGCCGGTCGGCGGCCACCGCTCCCGCGCACGGGTCGTGGGCGGGGTAGGACTCGTAGACCGGGTCCTGGCCCACCCGCTCGCACCAGTGCAGGTAGGCGGTGGTGGAGAGCCGGGTGTACGTGTCCGTGGTGGTGCCGGTGAGCAGTCCGATACGGCGGGCTCCGGCTGCGGCGAGATGGTCGAGGAGGTCGAGCACGGCGGCCCGGTGGTCGTTGTCCACCCAGGCGGTGACGGGCAGCGACCCGGCGGGGCGGCCGTCGGAGACGACGGGCAGCCCCTGGCGGACCAGTTCGGAGACGACCGGGTCCTGGTCGGACGGATCGATGACGACGGTGCCGTCGAGCGCCACGTTGGACCAGACGTCGTGGCGCGATGTGGCCGGCAGGATGACCAGGGCGTAGCCGCGGGCCAGTGCCGCCGAGGTGGCGGCTCTCGCCATTTCCGCGAAGTACGCGAACTCGGTGAAGGTGAAAGGTTCATCCCCGTACGTCGTCACGGTCAGGCCGATGAGGCCGGACTTGCCGGTACGGAGCGTGCGGGCCGCCGCGGAAGGGCGATAGCCCAGGCGCTCTGCGACCTCGCGGACATGGCGGCGGGTGGCGTCCGGGAGCCTGCCCTTGCCGTTGAGCGCGTCGGAGACGGTCGTGATGGAGACGCCGGCCGCGGCGGCCACATCCCGGATTCCGGCACGTCCCTGCCTGCCGCCGCGCCGGGGGGTCTCCGTCCGGCTCACCTGGTGCTTCCCTGCTGCTGTCATGGCGAGCCGATATTAGGGGTCGGGCGGGGAATTGGTCCGGTCGCATATGCACGCGTTGACAGGCACGTTTCTGCAAGGTCATCGGGCCGCAAACGCCTTATGAAGCAAGGCTGTTGGTGGGGTGCACCGTCATGTGTCATGCGTCCGGCCGGATGCACCTGCCGAGGGGGCGAGGTCTCGGGGAGGTCTCAACTCACCTTTTCGAGGGACGCGCGCCACGGAGTGAGCCACCAGCGCGCGCCACTCACGGTCACGCTCCCCCTCATTCCGGGTCTCACCGGACGAATCCGCTGTCCACCCGTTCGCAGCGGCGCCCAATCCTCATATGGTGAGCAGTATTGATGTGTACGGATGGCCGAGGAGGACCTGCGGTGAGCGAGACGAGCCCCAAGCTGCGTGCCGAGCTGGACGGTGTTCCCGCCTATGTGCCGGGCAAACCGGCATCGGCGGACGGACCGGCCGCTTTCAAGCTGTCCTCCAACGAGAACCCGTATCCGCCGCTGCCGGGAGTGATGGAGAGTGCGCTCGCAGCCGCTGAGCACTTCAACCGCTACCCGGACATGGCCTGCACGGGCCTGATGAACGAGCTGGCCGACCGCTTCGGTGTGCCCGTGTCGCATCTGGCCACCGGCACCGGTTCGGTCGGCGTGGCGCAGCAGCTGCTGCAGGCCACCTCGGGCCCGGGCGACGAGGTGATCTACGCCTGGCGCTCCTTCGAGGCGTACCCGATCATCACGCAGGTCAGCGGTGCGACCTCGGTCAAGGTGCCGCTGACCGACGGTGACGTGCACGACCTGGACGCGATGGCGGACGCGATCACCGACCGGACCCGGCTGATCTTCGTCTGCAACCCGAACAACCCGACCGGCACCGTCGTGCGCAGGGCCGAGCTGGAACGATTCCTCGACCGGGTTCCCAGTGATGTGCTCGTGGTGCTGGACGAGGCGTACAAGGAGTTCATCCGGGACACCGAGGTCCCCGACGGCATCGAGATCTACCGGGACCGCCCCAATGTGGCGGTGCTGCGGACGTTCTCCAAGGCGTACGGGCTCGCCGGGCTGCGGGTCGGCTTCGCGGTGGCCCATGAGCCGGTGGCCGCCGCCCTGCGCAAGACGGCGGTGCCGTTCGGCGTCAGCCAGCTCGCCCAGGACGCGGCGGTTGCCTCGCTGCGCGCCGAGGACGAGCTGCTCGGCCGGGTCGGCTCGCTGGTGTGCGAGCGGGACCGGGTCTCCGAGGCCCTGGCGCGGCAGGGCTGGACGGTGCCCGGGTCCCAGGCGAATTTCGTCTGGCTGCGGCTCGGTGAGCGCACCCTGGACTTCGCGGCGGCCTGCGAGAAGGCCGGGGTGGTGGTCCGGCCGTTCGCGGGTGAGGGCGTGCGCGTGACGATCGGCGAGAGTGAGGCGAACGACCTGTTCCTGAAGGTGACGGAGTCGTTCCGCCAGGAGCTGTGACCGGGCACCGTCCGGCAGCCGGGCCCCGTATCTCGTGAGAGGTGCGGGGCCCTTTCGTATGCCCGGCGCGGGGCCGGCGGGCGAAGGGGACCCCCCGGGCGAAAGCCTCGAAAGCGTGTGCGCCATAATTGCTTGTGAATGTGAACGCGTTCACAAGCGTGTCCTGCTTCCTCCCGTGATCCCTCGGATTTCACGGACAAATCGCCGTTGCGGCGGCGGTGACGTAAGGAGAAGACGACGTGGAGCTAGCTCTGGCGCCGGAGACCCTGGCGCGATGGCAGTTCGGTACGACGACCGTGTACCACTTCCTCTTCGTTCCTCTGACGATCTCTCTCGCGGCGCTCACCGCCGGTCTGCAGACCGCCTGGGTGCGGACGAACAAGGAGAAGTACCTCAGGGCCACCAAGTTCTGGGGAAAGCTCTTCCTGATCAACATCGCCATGGGTGTCGTCACTGGCATCGTCCAGGAGTTCCAGTTCGGGATGAACTGGTCCGACTACTCGCGGTTCGTCGGTGACATCTTCGGGGCTCCGCTCGCGTTCGAGGCCCTGATCGCGTTCTTCTTCGAGTCGACCTTCATCGGCCTGTGGATCTTCGGCTGGGACAAGCTTCCGAAGAAGATCCACCTCGCCTGCATCTGGATGGTGTCCCTCGGCACCGTCCTCTCCGCCTACTTCATCCTGGCGGCCAACTCCTGGATGCAGCACCCGGTCGGCTACCGCATCAACAAGGAACGCGGACGCGCCGAGCTCACCGACTTCTGGCACGTGCTCACGCAGAACACCGCGCTGACCCAGTTCTTCCACACCATCACGGCCGCCTTCCTGGTGGGTGGCGCGTTCATGGTCGGCATCGCGGCCTTCCACCTGGCCCGCAAGAAGCACATCCCGGTGATGCGGACCTCGCTGCGGCTGGGCCTGATCACCGTGGTGATCTCCGGCCTGCTGACCGCCGTCAGCGGTGACCAGCTCGGCAAGGTGATGTTCAAGCAGCAGCCGATGAAGATGGCGGCGGCCGAGGCACTGTGGGACGGCGAGAACGCCGCGCCCTTCTCGATCTTCGCCTACGGAGACGTCAGCAAGGGCCACAACTCCGTCGAGATCTCCGTACCCGGGGTGCTGTCCTTCCTCGCCGACGACGACTTCCACTCGTACGTGCCGGGCATCAACGACATCAACAAGGCGGAGCAGGAGCGCTTCGGCCCTGGTGACTACCGTCCCAACATCCCCGTCGCCTTCTGGAGCTTCCGGTGGATGATCGGGTTCGGCATGGCCTCGTTCGGCCTCGGCATCCTCGGCCTGTGGCTCACCCGGAAGAAGTTCATGCTGCCCGAGGCGATGCGTACGGGTGAGGACGAGGTGCCGCATCTGGTCCTCTTCAAGACCAAGGCCCTCAGCCCGCGCCTCGCCCGGTGCTACTGGATCGTCGCCCTGTGGACCCTGCTGTTCCCGCTGATCGCCAACTCCTGGGGCTGGATCTTCACCGAGATGGGCCGGCAGCCCTGGGTGGTGTACGGCGTGCTCCGGACCCGTGACGCGGTCTCCCCCGGTGTGTCCCAGGGCGAGGTGCTGACCTCGCTGATCGTCTTCACCGTGCTGTACGCGGTGCTCGCCGTCATCGAGGTGCGGCTCCTCCTGAAGTACATCAAGGCCGGCCCGCCGGAGCTCACCGCCGACGACCTCAACCCGCCCACCCGGATCGGCGGCGACCACGAAGACGCCGACCGGCCCATGGCCTTCTCCTACTGAGAGCGGGAGCCGAGAAATGGAACTCCACGACGTCTGGTTCGTGCTCATCGCCGTCCTGTGGACCGGCTACTTCTTCCTGGAGGGCTTCGACTTCGGGATCGGCGTCCTCACCAAGCTGCTCGCCCGGGACCGCAAGGAACGGCGGGTGCTGATCAACACCATCGGCCCGGTCTGGGACGGCAACGAGGTCTGGCTGCTCAGCGCCGGCGGAGCGACCTTCGCCGCGTTCCCCGAGTGGTACGCCACGTTGTTCTCCGGCTTCTACCTGCCGCTGCTGCTCATCCTGCTCTGCCTGATCGTGCGCGGCGTCGCCTTCGAGTACCGGGCGAAGCGCCCCGAGGAGAAGTGGCAGACGAACTGGGAGCACGCGATCTTCTGGGCGTCGCTGATCCCCGCCGTGCTGTGGGGTGTGGCTTTCGGCAACATCGTGCGCGGCGTGAAGATCGACGCGCACATGGAGTACGCGGGCGGCGTCCTGGACCTGCTGAACCCCTACGCGCTTCTGGGCGGCCTGGTCACCCTCACCCTCTTCACCTTCCACGGCGCGGTGTTCGCCGGGCTGAAGACGGCCGGTGACATCCGGGCCCGGGCGCGCGGGCTGGCTCTGAAGCTGGGTGCCGGCACGGCTGTGCTCGCGCTCGCCTTCCTCGTCTGGACCCAGATCGAGAACGGGGACGGGCGGAGCCTGATCGCGATGGTCGTCGCCGCGGCGGCGCTGGTCGGTGCGATCGCGATGACCGCGGCCGGCCGTGAGGGCTGGTCCTTCGCGCTCTCCGGTGTGGCCATCGCGGCGACGGTCGCCATGTTGTTCCTGACGCTCTTCCCGAACGTCATGCCGTCCTCGCTGAACGACGCGTGGAGCCTCACGGTCACCAACGCCTCGTCCAGCCCGTACACGCTGAAGATCATGACGTGGTGCGCCGGTGTCGCCACCCCGGTCGTCCTGCTCTACCAGGGGTGGACGTACTGGGTGTTCCGCAAGCGGATCGGTACCCAGCACATCGCCGAAGCGCACTGACGCAGAGAGTCCCCTGACCGTGCCGAGCCGCAAGGGATGTTTCACGTGAAACCGATCGACCCGCGCCTGCTCCGCCACGCCCGCGCCACACGCCTGTTCATGGCGGCCGTGGTGGTTCTCGGCCTGGCCGGGGCGGCGCTGGTCATCGCCCAGGCCATGCTCATCGCCGAGATCGTGGTGGGCGGCTTCGAGGACGGGCTCACAGCGGGTGGGCTGCGTACCCCGCTGCTGCTGCTCGCGGTGGTCGCGCTCGGGCGGGCCCTGGTCGCCTGGCTCACCGAGCTGGCCGCCCATCGGGCCGGTGCGGCCGTCAAGTCCGAGCTGCGCCGACGGCTGCTCGACCGGGCCGCGGAGCTGGGGCCGGACTGGCTGAGCGGGCAGCGCACCGGCTCGCTGGTGACGCTGGCCACCCGGGGGATCGATGCGCTGGACGACTACTTCGCGCGGTATCTGCCGCAGTTGGGTCTCGCCGTCGTCGTGCCGGCGGCCGTGCTGGCCAGGGTGGTGACCGAGGACTGGGTGTCCGCGGCGATCATCGTGGTCACGTTGCCGCTCATCCCGCTCTTCATGATCCTGATCGGCTGGGCGACCCAGTCGCGCATGGACCGTCAGTGGCGGCTGCTCTCGCGGCTTTCCGGCCACTTCCTCGACGTGGTGGCCGGACTGCCGACGCTGAAGGTGTTCGGCCGGGCGAAGGCCCAGGCCGAATCCATCCGCCGGATCACTTCGCAGTACCGCCAGGCCACTCTGCGCACCCTGCGGATCGCCTTCCTGTCCTCCTTCGCCCTCGAACTCCTCGCCACCCTGTCGGTGGCTCTCGTCGCGGTCACCATCGGCATGCGGCTCGTGCACGGGGAACTCGACCTCTACACCGGTCTGCTGGTCCTGATCCTCGCGCCCGAGGCGTACCTGCCCATCCGGCAGGTGGGCGCGCAGTTCCACGCGGCCGCCGAGGGCCTTTCCGCGGCCGAGGAGGTCTTCGCGGTCCTGGAGACGGAACCCCGCCCGAGTGGCACGGGGGAGGTCCCCGGATCGCTGCGACTGGAGATCGAGGGGGTGACGGTACGGCACGAGGGGAGGTCCGATCCCTCACTCGCCGCGACCTGGCTCACCGTCGAGCAGGGGGAGACGGTCGCCCTGGTCGGCCCGAGCGGTGTCGGCAAGTCCACGCTGCTGAACGTGGTCCTGGGCTTCACCGCCCCCGACGAGGGCCGGGTAAGGGTCGGCTCCACCGATCTGGCGGACATCTCTCCCGAACGCTGGCGGGAGCGCATCGCCTGGGTACCGCAGCGCCCCCATCTCTTCGCGGGCACCATCGCGGAGAACGTGCGGCTCGCCCGGCCCGCCGCCGATGACAGCGCGGTGACGGCGGCGCTGCGTGACGCGGGGGCGTACGAGTTCGTACAGGGGCTCCCGGACGGCGACCGCACCGTTCTCGGTGAGGACGGGGCGGGACTCTCCGCGGGCCAGCGGCAGCGGATCGCGCTCGCCCGGGCCTTCCTCGCCGACCGGCCGGTGCTGCTGCTCGACGAGCCGACCGCGAGTCTGGACGGCGGGACGGAGGCGGGGATCGTCGAGGCCGTACGGAGGCTGGCCGCGGGCCGGACCGTGCTGCTGGTGGTGCACCGGCCTGCGCTGCTGCCCGTCGCGGACCGGGTGGTGACGCTGACGGCGGCCGAGGCCGCCGGGGCGCCGGAGGCCCCTGCCACGCTGCCCGGGGCGACCGGTTCCGCCCGGGTTCCCGGCGACATGCTGCCGACCGAGCCTCCGCCCGCGGGCGGAGCGCCCGAGCAGGCCGGGTCGGCGCGTGGGCATGTGCTGACCCGGGTCCGGGACGCCGCCGGCGCCCAACGTGTCCGGTTCGGGCTCGCCCTGCTGCTGGGGAGCCTCGCCCTGGGGTGCGCCGTCGGGCTCATGGCGGTCTCCGGCTGGCTGATCTCCCGGGCGTCCGAGCAGCCGCCCGTCCTTTATCTGATGGTCGCCGTGACGGCCACCCGTGCCTTCGGTATCGGCCGGGCGGTCTTCCGTTACGCCGAGCGTCTCGTCTCACACGACGCGGTCCTGCGGATGCTCGCCGAACTGCGCGTCGCCGTGTACCGCAGCCTGGAGCGCATCGCACCGGGCGGACTGCGCGGCGCCCGGCGCGGGGATCTGCTCTCGCGGCTGGTCGCGGATGTGGACGCGCTCCAGGACTACTGGCTGCGGTGGCTGCTGCCGGTCGGGACCGCCGTCCTCGTGGGTGCCACCACCGTCGGCTTCACCGGCTGGCTGCTCCCCCAGGCGGGCCTGGTCCTGGCCGTGGGGCTGCTGCTGGCGGGCGTCGGGGTCCCGCTCGTCAGCGGTGCCTGCGCCCGCCGCGCGGAGCGCCGGCTGGCCCCCGCCCGCGCCGAGCTGGCCACCCGGATCACCGATCTGCTGGGCGGGACGGCCGAGCTGACCGTGGCGGGCGCCCTGCCGGGCCGCGCGGCCCGCACCCGCGAGGCTGATGCCGTCCTGACCCGGATCGCGTCGCGTGCGGCGACCGCGACCGCGCTCGGGGGCGGCCTCACCGCTCTGATCGCCGGCCTCACCGTGGTGGCCGCCGCGCTGGTGGCCCTTCCGGCGGTGGCGGACGGGCGGCTCGCCGGCGTGGAACTCGCCGTCGTCGTCCTCACCCCCCTGGCCGCCTTCGAAGCCGTGACCGGCCTGCCGCTCGCCGCCCAGTACCGGCAGCGGGTCAGCCGGAGCGCGGAGCGCGTGTACGAGGTGCTGGACGCCCCCGTGCCCGTACGGGAGCCCGAAGCACCGGCAGCGACGCCGGCGAGCCCGTTCCCGCTGGAGGTGCGCGGGCTGTCGGCCCGGTACCCGGACACGGCCCGCGACGCGCTCGCCTCCGTGGACCTCACGCTGGAGGCGGGCCGCCGGATCGCCGTCGTTGGGCCCTCGGGGTCCGGCAAGACCAC
Source organism: Streptomyces sp. NPDC057249 (assembly GCF_042669245.1). Taxonomy (NCBI): domain Bacteria; kingdom Bacillati; phylum Actinomycetota; class Actinomycetes; order Kitasatosporales; family Streptomycetaceae; genus Streptomyces; species Streptomyces sp. NPDC057249. The sequence continues at coordinate 590,615 of NZ_JBHUXS010000001.1, forward strand.
GCTGGCCCAGGTGCTGCTGCGCTTCCTGGACGCCCGGACGGGCACCTACCGGGTCGGCGGCGTGGACGCCTCGACGCTGGACGGGGACACCGTGCGGAGGTTCGTCGGGCTGTGCGCCCAGGACGCCCACATCTTCGACAGCTCGCTGCGGGAGAACCTGCGGCTGGCCCGGCCCGCCGCGACCGAGCCCGAACTGCGCGACGCCCTGGCCCGGGCCCGCCTGCTCGACTGGGCCGATGCGCTGCCGGACGGGCTGGACACCCTCGTCGGGGAGCACGGCGCCCGCCTCTCCGGGGGCCAGCGCCAACGGCTCGCCCTGGCCCGGGCCCTGCTCGCCGACTTCCCCGTCCTCGTGCTGGACGAGCCCGCCGAGCACCTGGACCTGCCGACCGCGGACGCCCTGACGGCGGATCTGCTGGCTGCGACCCGGGGGCGTACGACGGTTCTGATCACGCACCGGCTCGCCGGTCTCGACGCGGTGGACGAGGTGGTGGTCCTGGAGGCGGGCTCGATCGTGCAGCGGGGCCCGTACGACGTGCTGGCCTCGGTGGACGGGCCGCTCCGCCGGATGCTGGCGCGGGAACGGCAGAGCATGGGCCAGCCTGAAGCAGCCGTGGGAACGCGCTCGTAGGTGGTGTCCGGCCGCCGCTGGGCCTCCCTTCCGGGCGGAGCACGATCGATTCCGACTTTCCAGGGCAAATGTGACTAATTAGGCTCGCAGTATGTCTGAGGAGGATCCGGCCAGGAGCCTGCAGGGCCTGTCCACCGAGCTCACCGCCCGGGTGCCGCGCCTGCTGGAAGCCATGCGCTCCGTGGGGACCGGCCTCGAACTGCATTCCACCCTCGACCGGATCTGTGAAACGGCGGCGGAGCTGGCCCACGCCCGCTACGCCGCGATCGGGGTCGTGGACGAGGAGGGCGAAGGGCTCTCCGACTTCGTCACCTACGGGGTGCCCGATCCCGTGGCGCATGAGATCGGCCGGCGGCCCGACGGGCACCGGGGGCTGCTGGGAGCCCTCATCCACGACCCCCGCCCGCTGCGCCTCGCGGACCTGACCACCGACCCGAGGTTCGCCGGATTTCCGCCCGGCCATCCGCTGATGCGCACGTTCCTCGGCGTTCCGATCAGGGTCCAGGGCGAGATCTTCGGCAATCTGTATCTCGCCGAGAAGGACGGGGGCGGCGAGTTCAGCGACTACGACCTGCACCTGGTGCGGGTACTGGCGACGGAGGCCGGGATCGCCATCGGCAACGCCCGGTTGTACGAAGCGGCCCGGCAGCGCGAGCGGTGGATCGACGGCTCGGTCGCCGTGACGACCGCGCTGCTCTCCGGAAGCGACGCCGACGACGCGCTCACGGTCGTCGCGGAGCAGGCCCGCCGTCTCGCGGGTGCCGCCGCCGGCATCGTGCTGCTGCCGGCCGAGGGCGGCGGCCTGGAGATCGTCGCCGTCTCGGCGGACGATCCGGCCGACTCGCTCGGGGTGATCGTTCCGGCCCAGAGCCCTGTGGTGGCCATGCTCCTGAGCGGCGAGGCGGTCTTCGTGGACGACTCGGCCACCGACACCCGCCTGATCACCAGGCTGGCGCATCCGTTCGGTCCGAGCATGCTGCTGCCCCTGCACAGCGGGGGCCGGGTACTGGGCGCGCTGGCCATGCCCCGCGCCAGGGGCGACCGGCCCTTCACGGAGACGGAACGAACGCTGGCCACCCAGTTCGCCTCGCAGGCCGCGCTGGCCCTGATGATGGCCGACGCACAGCGAGACCGGGAACGCCTCGCGGTCTACGAGGACCGCGACCGGATCGCCCGCGACCTGCACGATCTGGTCATCCAGCGGCTGTTCGCGACCGGGATGATGCTGGAGAGCGCGCAGCGGCGGTCGGACGTGCCGGAGGTGCGGACCGGGGTCGGCCGGGCGGTGGACGAGCTGGACGTGACCATCCAGGAGATCCGGACCGCGATCTTCGCGCTCCAGCAGGAACCGGCGGAGGCGCCGTCCGGGCTGCGCACCCGGGTCCTGCGCGAGATCAACATGGCCGCCGTGCCTCTGGGCTTCAAGCCGTCCCACCGCTTCCTCGGGGCGGTCGACTCCCTGGTCGGCGAGCTGACGGCCAAGAACCTGATCGCGGCGCTGCGGGAGGCGCTGTCCAATGCCTTCCGGCACGCCGACGCGGCGCGCATCGAGGTGGTCGTGGACGCGACCGTCACGCTGGACGACGGGCGGAACGCGGTGCGGCTCTCGGTCGCCGACGACGGGGTGGGCATGCCCGAGGGCGGGCGCCGCAGCGGACTGCGGAACCTGGCCCGGCGGGCGGAGTCGCTGGGCGGGGCCAGCTGGTTCGAGCGGGGGATCGGGGAGGGTGGCGGCGGTACGGCGGTGGTGTGGCAGGCACCGCTGTGAGCGCTGCCGCACGGCCTCGGAGGCAGTCCGGGCCCGCCGCGTCGGCCCCGGCGCCCGGCCTCCGAGCCCGGCTCCTGAGCCCGGCTCCTGAGCCTGGCTTCCGAGCACGGCCCCCGAGCCCCGCACCGCTCAGCGTCCCGCGAGGCTCCCCGCTCGTTCGGCGAGGATGCGCTCGATGACCACGGCCACCCCGTCCTCGTTGTTGGTGACCGTACGGCCGGACGCGGCGGCGAGGGCGGCCGGGTGGGCGTTGCCCATGGCGTACGAGGTGCCGGCCCAGCTCAGCATCTCCACGTCGTTGGGCATGTCACCGAACGCGACGACCTCGGCGGCCGCGATGCCGCGCTCGGCGCAGCACAGCTCCAGGGTGCTGGCCTTGGAGACGCCCGGTCCGCTGATCTCGATGAGCGCGGTGGGGCTGGACCGGGTGAAGGTGGCCCGCTCCCCGGCGGCCGCCCGGGCCAGCGCCAGGAACTCGTCCGGGTCCAGCTCGCCGTGCTTGGCGAGCAGCTTCAGCACGGGCACGCCCCCGCCCGGGGTCTCCTCGTGCAGCAGTTTCTCCGCGACCGCGATGGTGGCGCCCGGGTCGAGGTGGAAGGGCGGATAGGCGGGCTCGTAGTGGATGCCGGTGGTCAGCTCGACGGCGAACGACGTGCCGGGCGCGGCGGTGCGCAGCGTGCGGACGACGTCCAGGGCCGTCGCGCGCTCAAGGCCCCGGACCTTCAGCAGCCGTCCACCGGCGTGCAGATCGGCGACGGCCGCGCCGTTGGCGCAGATCGCCAGGCCGTGTCCGTGGACGTGGTCGCTGACGACGCCCATCCAGCGGGCGGGGCGGCCGGTGACGAAGAAGACCTCGACCCCCGCTTCCTCGGCGGCGGCGAGCGCCCGGACCGTGCGGTCCGAGACGGTCTTGTCGTCGCGCAGAAGGGTGCCGTCCAGATCCGTGGCGATCAGCCGGGGAGCGACAGGCGCGGACTGCTCGATAACGGTGGTCACCCGTACATTCTCGCGTATGGAAGCGCACGGGCGTGCGCAGGGTCGCACATTTGAGAGCCCGCGCCTCTGACCTTCGAACATTCCTCCGGCATATGTCGGCGTCGCCCGGAATCGCGTGGAGAAGACGGGGAAGACGGGCGGGATGGGAGAGATCCGGATCGGCACCTGCTCATGGACGGACAAGGCCCTGGTGACCAGCGGCTGGTATCCCCGGGGCAGCCGCGACGCGGAGAGCCGGCTCAGGCACTACGCCACGCGGTTCCCGGTGGCCGAGGTGGACTCCACGTACTACGGGCTGCCCAGCCTCCGCAACAGCAAGCTGTGGGTGGACCGCACCCCGGACGGCTTCCGGTTCGACGTGAAGGCGTTCTCCCTGTTCACCGGTCACCCCACTCATCCGGAGGCACTTCCGGCCGACCTGCGCCCGGCCTTCGCGCGCGGGCGGGCCGGCGCCGATCCGGGTCTGCTGGACGAGGTGTGGCAGCGGTACGGCGCCGCACTCGAACCGCTGCGGGCCGCCGGCCGGCTGGGCACGCTGGTCTTCCAGTTCCCCGCCCGGCTCGTACCGGGGAGGCCGGCGGAGGAGTTCCTGCGGCGGTGCCGCGAGCGTGCCGCGGGATGGCCGGTGGCGGTGGAGTTCCGGCATCCGGGCTGGTGGCAGGGGGACCGCGCCGACGCGACGGCCGCCCTGCTGACGGAGCTGGACGCGGCCGCCGTGGCCGTGGACATGGTCCAGACGCTGCCGAGTTCCGTGCCTCCCGTCGTACGGGTCACCCACCCGCGGCTCGCCCTCGTGCGGCTGCACGGCCGCAGCAGTGCCTGGGGAACGGGAACCAAGGAGGAGAGGTTCCGTCACGCCTACACGACCGAAGAGCTCTCCGAGTGGGTGCCGCGCGTCCGCGAGATGGCCGTGCGGGCGCACGAGGTCCATGTGCTCTTCAATAACTGCTGTGGCGACGCCGCCGTCCGCGCCGCGGAGGCGATGCGGCACCTCCTCGACCTCTCGTAGGGTCGCCCCATGCGACTGAGCACTGTGATTCTGCCGATCCACCGCTGGCACCAGGGCGGACGGGAGCGCTGGCGGCGCGCCGAGGAGCTGGGCTTCCACGCCGCCTACACGTACGACCACCTGTCCTGGAGGGCCTTCCGGGACGGTCCGTGGTTCGGTGCGCTGCCGACGCTCACGGCAGCCGCGGCGGCCACCGACCGGCTCCGGCTCGGCACGCTCGTCACCTCAGTCAAGCCTTTTTCGCCTATCACGACTTGACCTGCGGAAGTAACCGAAGCAGAGCTGGTCAGAGGTGTAGTGCAACGTTCACATCTCGGGACAGCTGTAGCGGAGGGAGATCAACCCCAACTACCCATACACCGAGGTCGGCCATCTTGGTGAAGAGCGAACTGGTTGGTGACGGGGCGGAGGTGTACCGGCTCGTCCCGGCGTCACAGTTCCTCCGATGCAGCCTTGGAGCTTCAACTCCGAACGGCCTGGGGCCAAGTCCGCTAATCTGCCCAGTCAGTGATCTCCGAGATCGTGCTGGAAGGTGCCTCAAGTGACTGGGCAGTCGCACGGAACGGCCATTGATGTTCTCCGCCGCATGGAGCGTGCATACTCCTGTGGAGAGCCGGGACAACTGCGTGGCGTCCGTGACAGCGTTGCCGCATTCGAGTTCGTCCTCCGGTTCGCCTCCCTCCTGTCTGTCGCTGCGCTCCGCTCTGCGGGAGTCACAGCTCCGAAGATCGCTCGATCACCTGGCCTTGCGGGCTGGGTAACCTCTCTATCCGAGCTGGGTTCGCTTCTGGATGTCGCGAGGGCGGGAGAGGCGGTCGTCCGGGTGCGGGTCGCTGTCCAGCGCGTTCGTAAGCTGTATCGGGACGGGCCTGGAGGAGAGCTTCCCTTCAACTCCTACAAGATGCTGCGGGACCACCTCAGCCATGGTGGCCCGGTACCGGACGGAGTTGCTGGCCCCGTCGACACGTTGACTGGCAGGTTCTGGGACGTGATGGCCGACTGCCTAGAGGGCGCGGAGGTCCGGAGTGTCGGGGGCGGCTTTGAGAGGCATCCTGTCTTCGTCTGGGGAACCGACTCGGTGGACCTGTTCCCGTTCTTCTACGTGTCCGAGGACGGGAGTTGGCAGATCTTCTCTGCCTTCAATCATAAGAAGCCGTCGTACATAAGTTTTGGCGACCCCCAGCGGACGCTTGTCCAACCAAAGAGTGACGAGGCTTTGACAGCTCTGACTCAGCTGCTCAAGAATCGCCGATCTCCAGACGATCAGAGCGATTATTTTCGGGACGCCATCCTGCGGGACCTCGCTGGGTTTCAGGAAGCGAGCGGAACTCCAGCGCACCCATACGACGAGGCGGACGTTGGCTTTGTAATTGAATGGCACCGCGCTACGAGCGACGGAACAGAACTCCGAATGGACCACTTCCGTGTTGGGAAAAACGGTCTGCGCGAGTGGCGGGACGATGGGGCGGGTTGGCTTCCGTACAGCGCATTTCTGCGCAGGATCGCCAACCTTGGGGTTGTTGCGCGTCGGCTCTGGCATGAGATGGATCAGCTGGAGAAGCGGCTGATCGAGGAGGAAGTCGAAGGTCTCGGCTGGAGTAGCGAAAAGACGGTGCTGCCAGCGACTGTCACGGTACGGGACGACGGAAACAGGGCGGAGCCGCAGCGCAAGACCTTCAACGGTCTGATCGATGACCTCGACGAGGAAGTAGGGGTCGAGCACGGTCAGACGCTGATCTACTTCGTCAATGGTGAAGCTGGCATCGGGAAAACTCGGGCCATGCTGTCGGCTGCGCTGCATCGGGCCGCGGAGGTGGCCAGCGGAGACCAGGTAGACGGTGTCCCGCTCTTCCTGTACATCCGGTCGAATGGTCACGTCCTGGAGAACCTGGTCGAGGTAGTCAACAGTGCTGTCGCCACCACCCGCAATCTGACCGACCTGGCGGTGAAAGCACTGTGCCGGAATGGAGTGATGGCGCTTCTCATCGACGGCTTCGACGAGCTCCTCGGTGGTGCTGGGTTCAATGACGCGGTGACGGCGTTGCGGCCTTGGCTCGAAGAGCTAGACGGACGCGGCGTGCTGGTCGTTTCCGCCCGCTCGTCCTACTACGCGAACCAGTTCCAAGAGAGCTTGAAGCATGCCCAGGAAGAGGGCGTCAGCGTCCACCACAAGATTGCTGAAATGAATAGGTGGTCCGACGGTGAGGTGGAGTCTTTCATGGGCGCCCATGAGATCCCCTCGGCACGGCTCAAGGAGCTTTCCCGCGATGATATGGAACTTCTGCGCCTTCCATTTTTCGCCCGCGCCTTCGCGGAAATGGCGCGGATGCCCGGCGAGGTTTCGAATGTCGCTGGACGGCTTATAAGCGAGTATCTCCGGCGCGAGGAGAAGAAGCTGAGCTACTCCCTTGACGACACCACTCCCCTGTTGTCGAGTGAGGAGCTTCGCTGCGTCTTCGAGTTCGCGGCTGAGTGCATGGTCGACAATAGCGAGCGCGAGATCAGCGCTGCCGATCTTGAGATCGGCGCCGCGACGGTGCTCGGGCTTGATGACGTCGAGGATTTGAACGAGGCACGACCGCATCTACGCGACCGGCTCCAGGTCCTGTGTGGCATGACGGCCGGCGCGTCCAGGGTAGGGAGCAGTAAAAGATTCCGCTTTCAGCACGAGTTGTTCTTCGACTACTTCCTAGCCGGGCTGGCTCTCGAGTACGCGAACGGCAGTAATGTACGACGTTTCTACCGTCTCCTGAACGCGTCGGAATGGCGTCCGGCGATGGTCAAACGCGTGGTCTCCGAGTCGCCGGGCATGAAACTTCAGAGCCTCCTTGCCGGGTTCGATCTGAAAGCCGAATCGCTGTCTGCCTCCCGAGGGTTCGCCTCGCTCAATCTGGGATCCCTGTGGGCCGCGATAATCCGAATGACGAAGGAGGTACCGTCGGTCACCATTCGTGATGCTACGTTCATCGATCCACTCGATCTCGCGGGGGTGCTCGTCGCCGACAGTAGATTCGTCCGGTGTACCCTCTCGGGCTTGACTCTGCCCGCAGGATCCAACTGGACCCTCACGCTTGACCGTTCTGTGTTGCGCTCCCTGACAACCGCTCATAACCCGGACCTGTCTGGAATGCGCGGGATCATCCACAAGTCCCTCGTGGAGTTGGTCGTCCCAGGACGCGAGGTCTGTTTCCGTCGCCCGGAAATCCTGTCAACACTGAGTCTGTTGGGGGCCAGCATTGCTGATGAAGAAGCGGCCAGCCAGGAGCCCCCAATTGCAGTGGAAGCCGCCCGCCATTTTCTCAAGAACCTGGAGGTCAGCGGGAAAATGTCAATGGTCCTTCCGTCTGGCTACCTGCCAGAAGACCACAGGCTCAAGTGGGTAAGGGACTACGAGGATGAATGGAAGCCGTTTGTGGATGCGCTCGTAGACGCGCATCTGGCATCGCGGACATTCGTGTCCGCGAGCGGCAGCCGGAAGCTCCGCGTACGCCTCCGGATCGGCCCCAGCAAGATCCTTTTGGAGGACTCGGATGATCCGCGGGTCCAGACGTTCTGGACGACGCGCGGCAACGGATAGCTGCAGCGAGACCGTCGGTTTGTCGCTATGCGACTGGGTGCGATAACCCTCCCCATTCAGCCAACACTGAGAGACAAGGCGGTGACCAAATCCGGGACTCCACGGCGTGCCGACGAACCCCCGAAGTGGGCCTCCCGGTCACCTAGCACGGCGAACCGAACGGCCCGTGCGCGTGGGTGCTCGCACGCAGGTACCTCTCGACACGCTATTTGCCACGACGGTTCGTATGCGTCTTCGCTCTTGTACGACGAGGTCGAGCAGATTACGGACTTGCTGGGGGGGCAGGGGCCGCCGCCCGATCAGCCCTGGATTCAGCCGAAATTCGACAATATCCAGGTCAACGGGCAAAATCACCTCCTCAGCTGAGGAGCCCGATGGCCTCAGTGGCGATGGCCTCGAAGGTGCTCAGGTCGGCGGCAAAGTCGGAGCCCGCGATCGGCCAGTGGATCACGATCTCGGTGAAGCCGAGCTCCTGGTGGCGGCCGGCGAAGTCGACGAAGGCGTCCACGGATTCCAGCGGCCTGTTCCGGTCGGGGGTGAAGCCGTGGAGCAGGATCTTGTCGAGGTCGGCGACGTCCCGGTCGGTCTGGGCGCACGCCTTGCCGAGTCTTTCGATCTGCCCGCGGAGTGCCGTCACCGACTGCTCCCGGGTCCCCTCCTCGTACAGCTTCGGGTCACCGGTCGTCACCCACGCCTGCCCGTGCTTAGCAGCGAGCTTCAGGCCGCGTGGGCCGGTCGCAGCCACCGCGAACGGCAGCCGAGGCCGCTGTACGCAGCCGGGGAGGTTGCGGGCCTCCTCGGCCGTGTAGAAATCGCCCTTCTGTGAGACGGCGCCCTCGGTGAGCAGGCGGTCGAGCAGTGGCACGAACTCGCCGAACCGGTCCGCCCGCTCCTTGGGCGTCCACGGCTCCTGGCCGAGTGCGGTGGCGTCGAAGCCGTTGCCGCCGGCGCCGATGCCGAGGGTGACGCGTCCGCCGGAGATGTCGTCGAGCGAGATCAGTTCCTTGGCGAGCGTCACTGGGTGCCTGAAGTTTGGCGACGCAACCAAGGTGCCCAGGCGCAAGCGGTCCGTAGCCGTGGCGGCGGCGGTGAGGGTGGGCAGGGCGCCGAACCACGGGCCGTCGCGGAAGCTGCGCCAGGAGAGGTGGTCGTAGGTGTACGCGGCGTGGAAGCCGAGTTCCTCGGCGCGCTGCCACTTGGCGCGGCCTCCCTCGTGCCAGCGGTCGACAGGAAGGATCACGGTGCTCAGGCGCAGGCTCATGCCGGTGAGCCTACGTCGAGCGCGTTCCTGGTCGCGGCTCGACGTAGGCGAGTCCCCACTGATCAGGCGCGGTGCCGTGCGGCCGCCGGGCCGTCCAGAACAGCGTGGCGATTCAGTTCGTGATGGTGGCCGGCCATCCGTAGCGGGAGAAGGACGGACCGCCATCCCTGTACGCGACCAGGGCCTGTGCGGCTGTCGGAAACGCAGGCTCGGGGAGGCGTTCGGCCGCGAGCCACTGGACTGCGAGGTGCTTGTCCGGTTCGGCGTTGGTCAGTTCACCGGTCCAGGTGTCGGTGGCGAAGGCGAAGAGCACGAACTGCCCGGACCGGTCCCAGCCCTGCTCGACGTGAACGACGTGGACGAGTGAGAGGTTGGCGGGGTCGACGAGAAGGCCCGTCTCTTCCTCGAGTTCGCGGGCAGCGGCTTCGTCGAGGGGTTCGCCGGGTTCGGCCTTGCCGCCGGGAAGGGTCCAGACCGGTTGCGGGGACCAGCTACGGGCCCCGTAGAGCAGGGATGCGACCGTGTCGGTGTTCTTGTCGTGGACGATCACGCAGACCGCATTGCGACTGTTCATCACACTCTTGCTGCTCACCGTGTCCGCTCCATTTTTGTCGACGTGCTTCGGATTCTTCGGGGTCGTGCGGGCATCCGGGGATGCCGGCTCCCTTTTGGAGCGCGGGCGGCTTCAACGCCCGGATGCGAGGTGGTCCGCATCAGTGCGCGAGAACACCAGGTCGGTCATCTCCTCGGGGACCGTGGTGCATCGAACGGGCGGCTGCGGGTGCCGCATGGTCCTGGGATAGGTGGTTGGGGCGTAGTCATTGGTGAGCGTGTACGCATGGAAGCCGTTCTCGCTCAGGATGTCGATGATCCCGGTGGCGCTCTCGCCCTGCTTGGCCAAGAGCCGAGGTGTGACCTCCACGACAAGCTCCGCGTCGTCCGGCAAGTGCGCGAGCGCCGGTAGGAGTCCGCGGACGGCTGCGGCTTCGGCGCCTTCGACGTCGATCTTGATGATCCGAGTGGTAGCGAACTGGGCGCTGCTGATGAGGCTGGCCAGGGGCGCGGTCTGTACGTCGAAGGTCATGTGGGCGTGGCGGGGCCGCACGGCGGTGGTGTGGCCGAGGTTGGTGGGGTCCTCCAGGTACAGGGTCTGCCTGCCATGAGTGTCGGAGACTGCCGATCGGATCGACTGGATGTTGGTGCGGCGGTTGGCAGAGATCGCGGCGGTCAGGTCGTCGTGGAACTGCGGGGAGGGCTCTACGGCGATGACGTGGCCGTAGGGGCCGACTGCGTGGGAGGCGAGGAGGCTGAAAGCGCCTCGGTGGGCTCCGACGTCGATGAAGGTGTCTCCAGGGCGAAGCCGGTCACGGAGGAAGGCGCTCAAGTTGGGCTCCCACTCGCCGAACAGGTACTGGTAGCGCTGGATGACGTCGCTGGTGGTCACGCCGATCTTGTCGCCGGACCGCAGCCCTACGGTGGCGTGGACGGGGTGGGTTCGCAGGTGCGCGTCGAGGAAGCGACCGACGAGCCGGGCCTTGCCCAACGTTCCGGGGGCGTAGCGGACGTAGGCCCGCAGCACGCGGGCGAGTGCGGAGGCGGACACGGGCGGTTCCTTCGGGTGGTGGTGAGGCGGAACGGGGCTCTGGGCCGGCCGACGGTGACAGACTGGCCAGGGGACGTTGGTGGTGTTGAAGGGAGTTGGCGGTGGCCGAGCGCACTCCGGTGGTGTTCCTGCTGGTGGGGCTCACCGGCTCGGGGAAGACCACTTATGCCCAGCGGCAGTTGGAGCCGGAGGGTGCAGTGCGGCTGTCGGTGGACGAGGTCGTCCATGAGCGGCACGGTCGGTACGGCGTCGACTACCCGGAGAACACCTACTTCGAGAAGGAGGCTCCGGTCGTCTCCGAGCTGCACGAGCGGCTCGCCGAGCTGGTCGCCGAGGGCCGGGACGTGGTGTGGGACCACGGGCTGTGGCCGCGTAAGGATCGCGACGCGATGAAGGAGCTGGTGGAGGCGGCCGGCGGCCGGTGGCGGCTGCTGTACTTCCCGGTGGAGCGCGAGGAGCTGCTGCGCAGGCTGGCGGAGCGCAATGAGCGGGAAGACGCCAACGCTCTGGTCGTGACCCCGGAGGCGCTGGACGACTTCTTCGCTCGCTTCGAGAAGCCTCAGGACGAGGGCGAGGAGATCGTGGAGCCGGGCTGGCTCTGAGCCGTGTGTGGGCGCCAGATGGCTGTGATCTTGGCGGCTTCGGCGGCCCAGCCGCTCGGCAGTCGATCGAGCGTGACGTGACGGAAGGCCAGACGCGGGTCGGCGACATCGATCCGGCCGTTGTGGCGGTCGATGTGCTGCAACAGGCGGGACGCCTCGCTGCGGACGGCCGGGGTGTGCTCGACCCAGTCACCGGACGTGAACCGGTCGACCCGTCGTCGCAGGTCGTCCAGGACGCCCGAGCGCCACTTGAAGTGGTGGACGCATGCGAGCGTGTCTGGGTCGGGCTTGTGGCCCGGTGCCCGGTGGTTGCCGGATGCAACGGCTACCGAGGAGTGGGCAAGGACGATCTTGCGGGGATCGCCCTTCAGCAGCCGGTGGGTGAGGTGCCCGCCGAGCGGGAAGGACCGGTCCAGTCCGATTTGCGGCCGCCACAGTGCCAGCCGCCCGTCGTTCGTGGCGCGGTCGAGCATCAGCCCACCGATCACCTTGTGCTTGGCGGTCTCGGCCCAGGCGATCATCTCGTTGAGCGGGGCGGGGTAGGTCTGGAACTCGTCTGAGTCGGTGATCAGGTGCCAGCCGGGGCCCGCATGCTCGCGCAGGAAGTCGCGGAGCTGGGTGTTGGTGTGCTCGTGCCAGGGGCCGGTGCTGATCCGGGCAGGGACGATGCCGAGGTCGTGGCTAGCCGCGATGAGCTGGTGCCGCCAGGCGGCGTGGATGTGGTCGGGGAAGTGGAAGGCGAGGTGGAACCGCTCGACGCCGAGTCGGCGGTAGTGGGCGGTCCAGGCGGCCAGCAGGGCCGGTTCGACCGGGCCGACCACCGCGACCAGGGCGGGAGAGACGGGTGTCTTCATCGGGATTCCTTGGTCAGGCGGGTGTAGGTGTCGGTGAGGAAGGCGGCCTGGTCGGCCGCCGAGTTCATGTTCAGCGCCCCGCACGCTGACGGGCCCGGGCGGGCGGGAGCATCTGCCGCGAGCTGGTCCAGCGCCTTGGCGAGGGCGTCCGGATCACCGGAGGGAAAGAGCCTGGTCCACGGCTCCCCGGCGAGGCGGGCGGTCAGCTCGGGGTCGTGCGCGGAGACGATCAGCGGTACGCCGAGGCGGACGGCGTCCATGACCAGCCCGGATTCCTTGCCCACGCCGGACTTCCGGGCGACGAGAGCCGCGTCGGCGGAGGCATAGACGAGCCGCAGGACCTGGTCACCGACCGGGCCGGGCACGGTGTGCAGGTGGACGTTGGGGAGCTGGTGCCAGCGTGTGAGGACGGCGTCGTCCAGTGGCGTGCCGCACACCAGGACGTGAAGCGGGGCGGTGAGGCGGGCGAGGGCGGCATCGATGGTGGGGATGTCCTTGTAGGGCCACCAGCCGCCGATCACACATACGGCCGTTGCGTCGGCGGGGATCGTGAAGGCGCTACGAGCCCCGTCGCGTTCGGAGTTGGTCAGCGGGCGTCCGTCATCAACCGCGAACGCCCTCACCACGCCGGGAAGGTGAGAGAAGTGCGGTCCGACCTGGTCACGGACGGCGGCGGTCGGGTACAGCGCGATCACCCGCTTCTCGCCCTTGCGGGCGAGCCGGCCCAGCCACCGGACGGGACGGTCTTCGGTGGTGACCGCCTCGTGGACGAACCGCAGGTGCGGGGTGCCGCCGAGCAGGGCGGCGGCACCGTGCAGGGCCTCGCTCGCGCTGAGGATCACCACGGACGAGGCTCGCGGGGTGAGACGGCGTGCGGTGCGAAGGCAGGCGGCCTCGGTCAGGCACCGGGCGAGAAGGGTGACCTGGTGCGGGGACCTGCGGACCGTCTGCGGCCAGCTCCGGGAGGCGAAGACCCGCTGACCAGCGGCAGCGACGCGGGCTGCCGCCCGTGCGACGGCGAGAAGGATCCTCGCTGCCGGTCCGGCCGGACCGGCAGCGACTCGGGCTCCCGATCGAACCAGCGGGGCCAGGTCCTCGCTCAGGCCGCCGGGGGCGATGACGAGGCTGCCCGGCCGTTCGGCGGCGAGCGCCGCCAGCGTGCGCTGGTGATGCCCGCCGGCCCGGTGGGCGTATGGCTCGATCAGCACCAGCGGCCCGGGAACGGTGCTCATCCGGTCACCGCCTGCTCGCCGTGCAGCGTGGTGAAGTGCTGGTGCAGCCAGGGCGGGTCGTTGAGCGCCTCGAAGCGCTGCGGGTCGCGGGCGGCAGCCTGGGCGAAGGCGATTCCGTCGCGGGCTCCGGCCGCCGCGTAGGGGGCGAATTCGCCGTCGCGGCTGGCCGTCCAGGCGGCGATGCGTTCCTGGGTGGAGGCGTCGGTCATTCCGTACTCGCTGCCGCGCGCGAGCATCGCGCACTCGCGGAAGCCCGCCTTCCACGCGTGGAACGGGCTCTGGTTGAACCGCGTGACCCCGGCGGTCCGGCGGCAGAACTCGACGCGTCCGGGTAGTGCGGCCAGCACGTCGACGGCTTGGCCCATCTCCCTCAGCGCCGCGCGTCGGATCAGCTTGAGCCCGCCGTAGCCGTAGGTCAGACCGTTGACCGGGTTGACCGCCTGCCAGACCCGCATCGCCACACCGTCGGCCAGAGGCTGGACCGCTGCGGTGGGGAACTCGGGGTCGATGGCGAAGTCACCGTCGGCGAGGAAGAACTGCTCGGTGTCGACCAGCTCGGCGGTGAGCCGGTAGGCGCGTCGCATCCCGCGGACTCCGTGCAGGCGCTTGACGCTGCCGCCCAGAACCCGGGCGAGGCGGGTGTGCAGGGAGCCGGCCAGCGGCTCGTCGTACGAGAGCTGCACTGCCTCGAAGCCGGTCACTTGATCGCCTCCAGGTAACGGGCTGCCACCACGGCGGGCGTGAGGTCGCCGGTGGAGGCGTGCGCGCGCTTGGCGTGCACCAGGTAGAACTCGGTATCCGTGGCGAGGCGCTCGGCGATCTGGACGGCCTGCTCGTCGGTGTCGAACAGCAGCTCCTGGTCGATGTGCTCGGCCAGCCAGCCGGTGCGTGGGCCGATCACCGGCAGGCCCATCGCCTGGCAGTCGATCACCGACATGGACCAGGGGCAGCCCGGGCGGAAGGGGGCGATGCCGAAGTGGGCGCTGGCCAGCAGGTTGCGGTAGCGGATGCGGTCGCCACGGTCGGAGGCGATGGCGACGCCGTCCGTGGTCGCCAGCTCCTCCAGGTGCCGTTCGGGGCTGGGGTCGAGGCGGATTCGCTCGGGGCTGCGGGTGCCGAACAGGTCCATCACCGTGAGCCGCACCGGGGCGTCGGCGACGAGGCGGCGGGCGAGCTGGGTGAAGCGAGCGGTGCCGTAGTGCTTGTACAGGCGGTGGTTGTAGATGCCCGAGGCCCTGCCTGCGGGCGGGGTGATGTCGGCCGGGTCGCGTACCAGCCGTACGTCCCTGGGTGCGGGGACGACGTGCAGCTTGTCGCCGAGTTCGACGCCGGTACGGGCGGCGGCCGCGGTGGTCCAGGAGGCAGCGGTGGAGGAGTGGACGAGGACGCGGTCGCAGGCCCCGAGGCCGGCGGCGAAGGCCAGCAGCACGCTACGGCCCAGGCCCCGGTCGTCCAGCGCGGGGTCCAGCTCCAGGACGCCGGTGTCGGTGAAGGAGAACGGCAGGTAGTGGCAGTAGCCCGCGATCAGCGCGTCGACCCCTGCTTCCAGGAGTGCGGCCCGGATCGCGGGAGCGGCCTCGATCTGGTTGGCCACCACGACCTCGGGCCGTCGGTCGCGGATCAGGGCGACCAAGGCGTCCATGCCGGGATCGAAGCGGGCCCGGTACTTGGTGGACGGCGAAGCGGTGAGCGCGAAGTGCACGCGGGCGTCGCCGACCGGCACGGGCGAGGCCACGGTCACCTCTGCCCCGGCGTCGGTCAGGGCCGGGGCGAGCATGTCGGCGAAGGTGTAGCCGGAATCAGCGGACAGCTGACTGGCGTTGGAAACGTTGAGCAGATACAGCACGCGCATCGCTGAGGCCCTCCTCGTTGGGGCCCGGGGGTCGACCTGGGCCGGTAGAGGAAGCAAACTGGCGGACGGGGCCGTGACAGAATGGTGAATCGAGATCACTCACGGTTCATTCATCTCATCCGATGGCCGGGGCGGGGGCTTTGATGGATGCGCGGAACGATGCCTTGACGGTTGAGCAAACCGCCGAGGCGTTCGCGGCGGAGGTCGCCTACTGGCGTGAGGTGCGGGGCCTGGCCAAACGGGAGTTGGCGAGAAGGATGGGCTTCGACCCGTCTTACGTAAGCCACGTCGAGTCGGGCCGGCACAAGCCGACCGAGGACTTCGCCCGTCGTGCGGAGGAGGCCCTGAACGCGGGCAAGGCCATCTGGAAGCGCTGGCTGGAATACGAGACGGCCAAGGCTCCCGTGGCCCCGGCGACGGTCGTACCCGTCCCCCGCCGGACCGAGCAGCCATACGCGACCGGGTCGGCGATCGTCGTCGAGCACGACGCGGCCCGCCTCGACTACGACGGGCGCCTGTACCGGCTCACGATGCGTCGGTTGTTGCGGAACACCGGCAGTGAGCCCATCACCCGCTATCTGATCCGCATCAGCGTCGACCGTTACCCGGGCGAGCCGGAACAGTCCAACGCCCACTATCGCGCGCATCCGCTGACCTGGGACGAGCTCTCGCTGACCGCGACCTGTCGAGGGGAGGCGATGCGCTGGCAGGCCAAGCACGACCGCGATGCCTTCAAGGAGGTGTGGCTGCTGTTCGAGAACGAGCAGGGCCGCTTCCCTCTCTACCCGGGTGAGTCGGTGTGGATCGAATACGCCTACTCGGTGGGCGAGGAGAAATGGGGCCGCTGGTTCCAGCGCGCCGTCCGCCTGCCTACCGAGCATCTGGTGGTTGAACTCGCCTTTCCTGTTGAACTCGACCCCGTTGTGTGGGGCACCGAGACGTCCATGACCGCCGAAGCGGTTCCGCTGCGAACGGCACCGGTCCAGCGCCAGGAGGGAGGGGTGCGCGTCTTCGCCTGGAGCACTTCCGCACCCGCGCTCCACGCCCGATACCGTTTGGAGTGGCGGTTCCGGGCCGGTCCCGAACATGATGCGGATAACGGGGAGTTCAGGTGATCCAGATGCGTCCCAGTGAACAGATGCGGGACCTCGGCGTCGTGCAGCGCGGGGCCCCCGTTCTTGCTGAGCAGGCACGCGTCTTCGACCTGCCGACTGAGCGCGAGGCGGCCGAGCAGGCCATCGAGCGGCTGTTCTCCTCGATGGAGCGGATCGGGCAAGTCCACCCCTTCGCCAAGGGCATGGGCATCGCGGCGCCCCAGATCGGCATCGGCCGTGCCGCCGCCGTCGTCCAGCCCCACGCCGCCGAGGCTCCGGCGATCGTCCTGCTGAATCCCCGAATCACCGACCGTTCCAGCGAAGAAGACGAGCAGTACGAGGGCTGTCTGTCGTTCTTCGACGTTCGCGGCATGGTCCCTCGGCCGCTGTGGATCACCGTGGAGACAACCACGCTGGAGGGCCGTCTGGTGACCACCACCTACGAACGAGGGCTCGCCCGGCTGGTTCACCACGAGATCGACCACCTCGACGGCCTGCTCTACACCGCACAGATGCGGACGGGCGTCGTTCCCATCCCTGTGGAGGAGTACCGCCAGACCGGGCGGGCGTGGGACTACGAGAAGTAGCAGCCGAGGCCGGCCCGTGCTTCGTGGTGGTCGCTCAGCGGCCCGTCCCGGATCTTTGGTCCGCTGCCCGGCAGGCTGCTCCCAGATCGTGATCGTGGAGGGTGTCTTCGGCGAGTCATCCTGGTGCGCTCAACGGCACCGACTACCGCAGCCACGCCGAGCGGAACGCCGTCATCGCCGTACTACATGCGATGGCCCAACGCCTGAGCCGAACCGAAAGGGGCGTGTAGCCCCCGAGTCACCCATCCGTGTTTGGAACGCGGCGAAGCCGGACTGAGAAGTCCTCCATGGGCCCCTCCGGGACCGGCACCCACATCTCCATAGCCGTCACGATCTCCGTCAGCCGTGACTCGAAGCCCACCACACCGACCTCGTCGGCTCCGTATTCGTGCCACAGTGCGACGAGCTGATCCTCACGTTCACCGAGGTCGATCAACTTGTCGGCGAGTACGAAGCCGTCGAGAGAAGGCTTCCCGGCCTCAAGCACCCAACGGCTCGCGGCCGCATCCGCGGCGATACCGCGGCCCGCCAGCTCGACGATCCTGAACGGCACCCCGGGATCAGCGGCTACAGCCAGAAACACAGCCAGCGACACTGACTTCCGCACGGTCTTTTCAGCCACTCGTCAGACCCCTCCCCACAACAGCAAGCCGCCTGGTGGCCACGAGAAGTCAACCTACAGAAATGCCTACCCGGGGTCACTAGCCGTCAGCGGCGCCGGTGGTGTTGGTCGGTGGGGCGCGCCGATGCCGTGGTGAGGGTATTCGGTTGGGTCTGGTGTGTGCTGCGCGCAGACACGAGGGTCGAGCGGAGGCGGGCGGCTTCGGCTCGGAGGTTGGGGGCGGGGTCGCGGCTGGTGTGCTGGATTCGCGTGATCAGGACGCGGGCGGGCTGGCGGGCGGTCGTGAGTTCGCGCTGAGCGGCGGCTTCCTTGAGGAGCTGGTGGGGTTTGTGGCCGCCAGCTTCGGCGTCGGCGAGGACGGTGGCGAGGGCCGGCCAGGCGGGGTCGGTGAGGATGCGGTCGGCGTGGTCGGGGACGGCGGCCCGGACGTCGTGGGCCAGGATTCGGCTGGCCTGGTCGCTCGGCTGACGAGCGGCGAGGGTGTCGATGACCGGGGCGAGGGCGTGGTCGGCGGCGGTGTGTAGGTGGTGGAGGGCCTGACGGGCGGCTTCGGCCTGGTGGGCGTGATTCTGTGCCTCGTGCCAGCGGGCGGCGACGATCGTGGCCCAGGCGAGGGCGGCGAGCAGGGCGGCGAAGGCACTGCCGTCGGGGCCGGTGGCGGTGTGGACGATGTCGCGGGCCGCGCGGCGCAGGGTGTGGGCGGCCTGGTGCTCGGCTCGGATCTGGGAGCGCTGGGCGCGGGCGAATGTCCGTGCTGCGGTTCGCAGTTCGGCTCGGGAGTGGTCAGGTGCTTTCTGTGCGGTGGCCTCGATGAGTTCGCCGAGCGCTGAGATGTGGGCCTGGGCGTGGGTGTCGTCGGTCCTGCCCTGGTGGAGGGTGTCGAGGGCGTCGGTGGCCTGGTGCCAGGGGGTGGTGGGGCGCTGTCGGCGTGCGGTGGGGTGTTCTTCGGGTGCGGTGGTTTCCAGGCGGGCTTTGAGCTTGGGGAGGGTGAGGTCGGGGGCGATCTTTCCGCCGGGGTGGAAGATCTGTTCGCCGTCCTTGTTGAGGTCGCCGGGGCGGCTGGCGGCGTAGCCGAGGAGGTCTCCGGACGGTCCGCGGCGGGGTTTGATCGCGATGCCGTCGGCTTCGAGGTAGGCGAGGAGTTCTTCCGTGTTGCTGGCGTGGGGGATGGCGGCGCGGATGCGGTCCTGGAGCCAGTCGGCGCTGGTCTGTTCCCAGCCGAGGCGTTGGGCCTTGTGCATCTCTGCCTGGGTGGGGCGCTTTCCGGCGGTGCGGTCGCCCTTCTTCAGTTGGCGCAGGCCGTACTCGGTCTCGATCTGGCGGCAGGCGTCGCCGACGCGGATGCCGCTGCCGTGGATTTTGGGGCGGCGGCCGTCTTCGCGGACGGTGGTGGCGAGGATGTGGATGTGGTCGTCCGCGTGGCGTACGGCAATCCACCGGCAGCCGAGGTCGTCGCCGGGCGGGGCGATGCCCGCGGCTTCGACGATGCGCTGGGCGATGTCGGCCCACTCGGCATCGGAGAGGTGCCGGTCCTCAGGGGCTGCGCGGACTGGGCAGTGCCAGACGTGGTCGCTGATCTTCTTCCCGAACTCGCTGTTCCGGAGATGCACGGGTTCGTCGAGGTGGTGGGCGAGCTGGGTGAGGGTGGTGTCCGGGTTCCGGCCGGGGTCGGGCATGCCGAGCATCGCGAAGCCCGCGACGACGTGCGGGTCGAGGTGCTCGTCGTGGCGGCCGGGGCCGTAGAGGTAGGCGAGCAGGCCACGGGTGTTGGACCCGGCCGGTTTGATCGCGGCGATCACGCGGCCTGCTCCTTCTCAGCCTCGGCGGGTCCACACAGGGCCTGGGCGATCAGGTCCAGCAGCTGGCGCAGCTCGTCGAGACGGTGACGTACGTCGGGCGGGGTGAGGTCGCTGTTGAGGGCGCGGGCGATCTGGTTGACGTTGACGCCGATCCGGTTGAGCTCACGCAGTACCTGGGCGCGGAACATGTGGGTGCGGCGGCGGTCCTCGGACAGCGGCAGGTTCGCGGTGAACCGGCCGGTGATGAAGGCGAGGGCGATGTCCGCGGTGAAGCCGGATTCCCCTTTGTAGCCATGCTCGGCTGCGGCCTCCTGGAGCGCAGCGTGCTCGTCACCGGTGAAGCGCAGCGGTCCGACACGGACGGTCCGCTTGGTGCCGGTGAAGCGGCGGATCGTCGGCTGCACGCTCTGCGATGCTCGTTCGCCGGCCGTCGGGTCGGTGGCATGTGCGGGGCTGAGGATCTGCTGCTGGACGGCGTGGAGCTTGTCCTGGTCGGGGCCGCCCTCGGCCCCGACCTCCCGGCCAAGCGCCCCCTGGCGCTGGGCCGACTCCGCCACCCCCGGGGCGGAGATCCCCGAAGTCCGGCCTTGAGTCGGACTCGGGGTACTACTGGCTCCGCCCGGGGCAGCCCGTCCGAACGCCTGCCGCAAACGGTCCAAGATCCTGGACGACTTCGCCGGCGACGGACGCGCGCCGAGGGTGTCGATGGGGTGGCGGTCGTGCATCACGATCGGTTTCTCCGTGAGGGGGGTGAGGAGCTGGCCGGGGCTCGGACTGCGGGCCTTCGGGACGGGGCTTGAGGCTCCGGTCGGCCACGAGGATCGTCAGCTGCCGGTCGGGATGGAGCCGGCCTTGGTGTCGAACTCGGGCCGAAGGGTGTTCATCACTTCGGTCAGTCGTTTGCCGCTGACCGAAAGGCCCTTGTCCCGTATGGCCTGCTGGACGATCGCCCGTGTGAGGCTCTTCTTCTCGGCGACGGCGATGCGGCCTATCTCAACCAGTTCGTCGAGAGTGGCGCCGGGCGGTCGACCACCGCGTGCCTTGTTCTGCGGAACTGTTCGTTGGGGTTCCGGTCGCTGAACGGAACTACCGGCCACCGGATCAGGGACCTGATCGGGAACAGGAACCGGACGGTCGGCGGGCTCGGCGACGAGCTGGTGGAGTTGCCGCATCAGGACGCCGAAGGCGAGGAGGGCGGCGCTTGGCGGGACCGCGGCGACGACGTAGTCGAGCCAGTGCGCAGTGCGGGAAGCGTCGGCTCCGCTCACGCCCGCCACGTTGAGCGCTATGGAACTGACCGACCCGACGGTGGTGATGGCGATGGCCCATCGGTCGGTCACCTGGCGCAGACCCGCACGGAGCATGAGCAGCTCGCCCGCGATGATGAAGGCGTCCAGGGTGGCAGGCCACGTCCATCGTCGCGCGGGGAAGCCGCCGAGCCCATGCTGCCCTGCGACATCGGCGAGGTGCGCGTAGGAGAGCCAGAAGGCGCCGATGGTAAGGGCGACGATGACCCCTCCGGCCGCCGCGAGCGCGTATCGCTCGGTGCTCTGCTTGGTCATGCCCGCGCTCCCCTCGCAGTGGCGACAAGCGCTGCGGTGGTGTCGGCCGGGGATGCGGTGACGAGCAAGGGTGTTCTCCACGGGTTGTGAGGGCGGAGGCGTCTACGCTGCCCCCTCTCCAAGGAGGGGGCAGCGCGTACGCGCCCAGGGTGTGAATGCGCCGTTCGATGGCGCGTAAGCGTCTGATCTGCGGTTTCCCGAGACTCGTACGCGGCGGAGGCGGTGCGTACACGCCCTCGGCGGGTCGGGGCGCGTACGGCACCGCGTACGGGTCCGCCGGTCAGGAAACGGCGGTCATGTGGCGGGTGGCGGCCTTCCATCGGGTTGCTTGGCCGCCCCCGGTGCCGCCGCCGGCGCCGGTCTCCTGGGCGGCGAGCCCGCTCTTGGTGAGGTTCTCCAGGCGACGCCGCGCCCTGGCGATGTCCGCCGCGACGGGTTTGTCCTCACCGGTGATCTGCGTGGCGAGCTGACGAGCGGTGAGCCCCTTCGCGCCCGCCTGCCGCAGGAGGGTCAGCGGGTCGAGGCTCGTGTCGACGCGCGACGTGCCACGGGGGTGGTCGTGGATGACCGGTAGCGGGCCGATCTCGTCGTTGATGGTCTTGAGATGATGGAGGTGGACCACCGGGTCCCCGGCCGCGCCGCTGAGGAACAGAACGCTTCCCGCGCCCGCGGTGAACCAGGCTGAACCGTAGACCTGGTCGAGGACAGGGCGCTGGGTGCGCGAGGCGTCGGGGCCCTGCTTGCGCTGGTGGTGCAGTTCGAGAAGCTCGACGCCGTCGCGCAGGAGCTGCTGGCGGGCGTTGTTGTACGCGAGGCCGGCCTCGTCGTCGGTGAGCTTGCCGACCACGTCCTTGAGGCTGTCGATCACCACGGTGTCCGCCCCGTGCTCGGCGGCCAGCTCGGCGAGGAGCTGAGGCTCGGTGTTGAGCGAGGCGGGCAGTGGTCCCGACCAGAAGACCAGGCGCCGACCCAGGATGTCCCGGTCGGCCTGGTGCACGACCCGGGTGAAGGCGCGGGCGAGCTGGCTGGGCCGGTCCGCTGCGATGTAGAGGACCTTCTCGCCCTCCCGTACGGGCATGTCCAGGACCTGGGCGAGCAGGCCGAGGCGGGCGAGGACGATCTGCTGCGCGATCGTCGATTTTCCGACGCCGGGTGGCCCGACGAGCATCAGGCTTTCACCCGATGCCCAGGCCGCTTTTCCCGGCGTCCCCCACACGGGTTCGGTGGTGGTGGGGGTGTCGGTGACGAAGGACCAGCCGTCCACGGCGTACCGCTGGAGTCGCCCGCCCGAGCTGTGGCGGGCTCGGTCGGCGGCCTCGCTCAGCGATGCCGCCAGCAGGCTCCGTACCTCCGCCGGGTCGGCTCCCGGCGCGGTGGCGCCTTGGAGCACGCGCAGCGCCGTGGACTGCAGGGCACGCAGGTCGGCGTGGCTGCGGATGATGTCCGCGTAGTACGTGGCACCTGAACCCACGGTCGCCGAGGCTGCAAGGGAATGCAGGTATGGGGAGCCGCCCACGCGCGTGAGGTCGCCGGTGGTCTTCAGCTGGTGCGACAGCGCGACCGCGTCGGTCGGCGCTTCCCGCCTGCGCAGCTCCAGCAAGGCGTGCCAGATCGTGGTGTGCGCGGGCCGGAAGAAGTCGCCCGGTTCCAGCGCCTGCCGGACCTCGTCGATGGCCGAGCTGTGGAACATGCAGGCCCCGAGCACGGCGGCCTCGGCGTCGGTGTCGTGGGGCTGGGGGGCCGTGACGCCGATCGCGTCCTGCGGGCCGGTGCGGGAGTGAGCGGATGGTGCTTGCCACTGCGGGGTCGTACCCTGGGGCACTGAGCTTCCTTGTCTCGGGCCGATACGGACTGGCAGGTCCCGGCACCGTGTAGATCGTTTTGGGCGGTCGTCTTGGGAGTAGCAGCGGCCTTGGTGCTCCAACACCGGGGCCGCTTCTCTGCGTGGTGGCTCAGGCAGCCTTCTCGTATCGCGACGCGGTCATCAGGTCGGCCAGCCGTGCCGCGCTGTGAGGGCTGATCGTCGTGGTGAAGCCGGCGCAGACACGCCGCAGGGCCTGGGCTCGGGCTTCCTCGTGTCGTGCGGTTCGGGTCGTGGTGGCGGTCGTCGGTGCTGGGGTCGCCTGGGGTGGCGGGCGCATGGGCAGCTCCTTGCGGCCGGTGCGGGGATGGCAGTCCCCGCACCGCATGAGGTCGTCGGGCGGTCGCTTGCATCGCGCTGCGTCCAGGTGCTCCAACACCTGGGGCCGCGCGTGCCGCGCTCATGACCGACTGGCAGGCCGTCCGAACGCGACGCCCATAAGTTTCCGGAGGATCGCCGGTTGGGTGAACCGGCGATCTCGTGGATAATCCGCCCCCGCCCGAGCCTGGCCGGCCCTCAGAGCTGGTTCTGTTCGATGTCGATGCGGTCCCAGTCGAAGACCCCGCTCGGCTTGCCGGAGGCGTCGATGACCACGCCGGAGAAGAGGAAGCGGAGCACCGCGTTGCGCCGCTCGTCCGTCATCTCGTCGGCCTCCCAGGCCGCCCTGGCCCCCGGACCCGTAAGTCCGTCGAGCAGCTTCACCGGACGTACGACCATCCGCTTCTGGGCCTTGGCGATCCGGTCGGTGATGCCCTTGCGCATCGCCCGGTACTCCGCCGTGGAGATCTCCTTGGCGGTCCACATCTGGTTGAGTTCGGCGAGCTGCCGCTGGTCCGCCTCCACCGCCTCGGTCAGGGCGTTCGTGGGTGTGGCGGAGGAGAGCCGGCCGGAGACGGTGAGGCGGCCGAGCAGGTCGATCGCGGCCTCGGTGACGAACTCCTCCAGCTTCACGGCGGCGATGCGGCGGACGCACTTCTTCTCGTCGTTACGGCTCTTGCGCGTGCACAGGTACGAGGGCACCGCCCCGACCTTGGTGCCGGACATGAGGGTGCCGCAGCGCTTGCACATGACCAGGCCGCGCAGCAGGTAGAAGCGGCGCAGTTCCAGGTTGGTCTGGTGGATCGCGGACCGGTACTCGCGGCGGGCGCGGACCTCGGCCCAGGTGCCGGCGTCGATGATGGCGGGCCACTTCCCAGCGCCGACCTCCTCGCCCTGGTGCATGCGGATGCCGGCGACGTGGCGGGAGTCGAGCAGCGCCCGGACGGTGCCCTGGGTCCACTCCTTGCCATACACGGTCCGGATGCCGCGTTTGTGGAGGACCAAGGCGATGGCGACCGGGCTCTGGCCCTTGAG
The DNA here is from genome assembly GCF_042669245.1 of Streptomyces sp. NPDC057249. Lineage (NCBI taxonomy): Bacteria > Bacillati > Actinomycetota > Actinomycetes > Kitasatosporales > Streptomycetaceae > Streptomyces > Streptomyces sp. NPDC057249. Next base: position 614,878 of record NZ_JBHUXS010000001.1, read on the forward strand.
GTAGCGGTCGAAGACCTCGCGGACGATCTCGGCCTCGTCCTCCCTGACGGTCATGCCGTCGGGCTCGTACCCGAACCGCCGCTTGCCCGAGTGCGGCATGCCGGTCTCGGCGCGCTCCGCGAGTGCGGACTTCAGGCGGCGGGAGGTGTCGTCGGAGGAGCGGCAGGCGTGGGCGACCTCGATGCGGAGGATGAAGCGGTCGTCGGGGTCGGAGAGGTTCCGGCGGTTCGCCTCGCCGTGCAGCACGATCTCCTGCTCGTCGGAGACCTGGAGCAGTTCCTCCAGGTCGCGCGGCTGCCGCATGAGCCGGTCGGGGTGGTACGCGATGATGTGCCGGAACTCGCGACGCCGGGCGTGTTCGAGGAGCTGGTCCCAGCCGGGTCGCTTGCGGTCGCGGCGCCAGGCGGAGCGGCTGTTGTCGACGAAGACGTGGGCGGGGTCGATGGCCAGGCCACGGCGTTCGGCGATCTCCCGGCAGATACGTTCCTGCCGGTCGACGCCGGTCTGGTCGTCATCGTCGGCCTGGGATATTCGGCAGTACAGGGCGGCCGGTTCACCTGGGGTGATGGTCGGCTCTCGGTGCTTGGGGCGGGGCATGGCACCGATGGTATGAGCAAGGCTTGGGCTCGCCGAACTTCCGCCACCCGGTCACCCTGGCCAAGGAACTGATCTCGCTCGACGACATCTCGGCGGGCCGGATCACGCTGGGCATCGGCGCGGGCGGCAACGGCTTCGACGCGACGACCCTGCTGCGGAGCGGCGAGGCCCCGTGGACGCCGCGGCAGCGCGCCGACCGCTTCGGGGAGTTCGTCACGCTGCTGGACGCCCTGTTGCGCGAGCCGTCCGACACGTCGTACGAGGGGGAGTTCTACGCGGCCACCGAGGCGCGGAACCTGCCCGGCTGTGTGCAGCGGCCCCGCGTGCCCTTCGCCGTGGCCGCCACGGGCCCGCGCGGCCTGGCGCTGGCCGCACGCCACGGGCAGGCGTGGGTGACCACGGGCGACCCGAAGCTGTACGAGGCGGGCAGCGGTGCGCAGTCGGTCGAGGCTCTGGGGCGGCAGGTGGACGGGCTGGGGCGCGCATGCGCGGAGGCCGGGAGGGATGTGGCCGAGCTGGAGAAGGTCCTGCTCACCGGATTCACGCCGGAGTTCAACCGGGGCCTCGCCGCGGGCGGGGGCCGGCCCTTCGACTCCGTCGACGCGTTCGTGGACTTCGCGGGCAGGCATGCGGAGCTGGGGTTCACGGAGATCGTCATCCACGCGCCGGTGCCCGCCGACGGGCCGGGGTTCGACGCGGCGGTGCCGGACGAGAAGTTGTTCGAGGAGATCGCGACGCGGGGCGCGGCCCAGCTGGCCGGCTGACGGCGGGCCCGGGGTCCGTACGCTCTCGGGCCCCGGCTCAGCCCGGCAGGCGCAGGAACTCGGCGGGCACGGCATCCGTGAGCCACACCCCGTTGGCGCTGACCCAGAACGTGTGGCCCGCGCGGTGCATGGCGCCCGCGTCCACGGACAGCACGACGGGGCGCCCCCGCCGGGCCCCCACGCGGGTAGCGGTCTCGCGGTCGGGTGAGAGATGGACGTGGGTCCGGTTCATGGGGCGCAGCCCTTCGGCACGGATCGCGTCCAGAGACCGGCCGACCGTACCGTGGTAGAGGTACGCCGGCGGTTCGGCCGGCGGCAGCCCCAGGTCCACGGCCACGGTATGGCCCTGGCTCGCCCGGATGCGACCGGCGACCACGGCGAAGCGTTGCTTGTCGTTCGAGGCGACCACATGGTCGAGCTCCGCCCTGCTGATCGGAAAATGGTGGCGGGCCGCCGCGCTCAGCAGCTCCTCGATCGGCACCCAGCCGTGGGCGTCGAGCGTGAGCCCGATCCGTTCGGGCTGGTGCCGCAGATGTTTGGAGAGGTACTTGGACACCTTGACGGTGCGTCTTTCGTCCATCCCTTCAGCGTGCCGCTGACACCTCCTCGGTGCATCCGCATTTTGCCCGCGCTTCACCGGAACGAATGCGGATCCCGAGGTTTGATCCACAGTCAGTTCGACTTATCCACAGGTAAATTGACGACTCTGTGGACAATGGCCGTCCCGAATGGGCGCTTTGAGTAACTTGTCAGGTTCCGCGGCTCGGTGAGGCCAGTGAGTCCAACGTCCTCTTGTTCACCTCCCGTTCGGCCGCAGCAGCGATGAAGGCGCCCACATCACCGGCTCCAACCAGCCTTTCCACCGCGCCGATCGTCGAGGCCGGCAGCCTTACGGGGGCCTCGTCGCGGGCGGCGGCTGCGGCTTCGCCGGCCACGTCGGCGGCCAGGTGGAATTCCAAGTGCCGCGTCGCGAACATCCGCATCGCCCGAGCGAGTTCCACGTCCACGGTCTGCTGGGCGAGCGGCCTCAGGCGCCGCACCATCGACGCCGCGTCGTCCGCGTCCGCGTCGGTCGGGGGCCGATGGCCCAGATAGCGGGCGAAGACGTGCTCGGTCGTGAACTCCAGGAAGCGGCAGGCTATTCGCTCGACCTGGCCGCGAAGTTCTCGCAGCTGCGCCGCGATAGCGGACAGCGGCACGCCGGCGCCGTGCAACTCGGCTGCCACGGCGAGTTCCTGAGGGCTGGGGACGCCGAACTCGTCGTTCGTCCCCGGAAGTCGTTCGAGCACACCGAGCTCGACCGCCTCGTCGATGGCCCGGTCATCGGTCTCTCCCCCGAACTTCGCCGCCAGTTGGGCGCGGGTGATGCGGCCCGCTCGCTCGTCGGTCCACGGGCCGTGCACCTCGGCGACGAGCCCCAGCACACCCCCCAGCCCACGGCCCGTGTCCCAGGCATCGAGCAACTCCTTGATGCTGGCCAGCGTGTAGCCCCGGTCCAGCAGATCGGCGATCTGCCGGAGGCGGGCGAGATGGGCGGGTCCGTACACATTGGCCCGGCCTCGCCGCTCCGGGGCGGGCAGCAGGCCGCGGTCCTGATAGCTCCTGATCGTCCGGACCGTGGCGCCGCTGACGTGTGCCAGGTCCTCGATCCGGTACTCGCGCGCCAACGGCCCGGCCACCGGCCCGCGTTCGCCCTCGGCGCTTCCCGCCCGCCCCGCCCGGCTCACAGCGGCGGCTTCAGCCGGGCGATGCCCCGCAGTACGCCGGGGCCGACGCGGGACAGGAAGCGTACGGCGTGGGACTCCGGCGTCACCGGGACGACGGCCTGATTGCGCACGACGGCACGGAGAACCGCCTCCGCCACCTTCTCCGGCGGATAGTTGCGCGCGCCGTAGAGCTTGCCGGCACGCTTCCGCAGTCGCTGTTCCTCCGCCGGGTCCGTCCCGACGAACCGCGCGGTGTCGGTGATACCGGTGTTGACGATCCCGGGGCAGATCGCGCTGACCCCGATCGACTTCTCGGCGAGCTCGGCCCGCAGACACTCACTGAGCATCAGCACGGCGGCCTTGGACGTGCTGTACGCGGGGAGGGCGCGGGACGGCTGGAAGGCCGCCGCTGACGCGGTGTTGACGATGTGGCCGCCCTGGCCGCGCTCCGCCATCTGCCGCCCGAAGAGCCGGCAGCCGTGGATGACCCCCCACAGGTTCACGTCCAGGACGTTCCGCCAGTCCTCGGACGTCGTCTCCAGGAACGGCCCCGACAGCCCGATGCCCGCGTTGTTGACCAGGACATCGACCACGCCGTACGCATCGGCCACCCGCGCGGCAAGTTTCTCCATGGCCTGCTCGTCGCTGACGTCCACCGCCTCGGCCCAGGCTTCCGGAGCTCCTGCCGCCCGGGCTGACTCCGCAGTCCGCTCGGCGCCTTCGGCGTCGCGGTCGACGGCCACCACCCTGGCCCCCGCCTCCGCGAAGGCCAGCGCCGTGGCGCGCCCTATGCCGCCCGCAGCACCCGTCACCAGCACGAGCCGGCCGCCGAACCACTCCGCGTACGGTCCACTCGCGGGGGACTCCACCGGAGCGCCGCCCGCCCGGGCCGACTCGACGGCCGTCACGAACTCGCCGACCCACGAGGCCAGCTGGTCCGGGCGGGTGCGCGGCACCCAGTGCTTGGCCGGAAGCGAGCGGCGGGTCAGCCGCGGTACCCAGGACTCCAGGTCGTCGTAGAGCTGTTCCGACAGGAACACGTCCCCGGTCGGCGTGATCAGCTGCACCGGGACGTGCGCGTACGCGTCGGTACGCGGCCTGCGCAGCCGGGAGCGGACGTTGTCCCGGTAGAGCCAGGCCCCGTGCGCCGCGTCGTTCGGCAGCGACGGCGTCGGGTAGCCGCCCGGGGGCACCTTCTCCAGCCGCTCCAGGATGCCCGGCCACCGCTTGCCGAGCGGCCCGCGCCAGGCCAGCTCGGGCAGAACCGGGGTGTGCAGCATGTAGACGTACCAGGACTTGGCGCCCTGTCCGAGGAGCTGGCCCACCCGGCGTGGGGTGGGCCGGTTCACCCGGCGCTTGATCCAGTGCCCGAAGTGGTCCAGGGAAGGGCCGGACATCGAGGTGAAGGACGCGATCCGGCCCTCCGTACGGCGGACCGTCGCGAACTCCCAGGACTGGACCGAACCCCAGTCGTGTCCCACCACGTGCACGGGACGGTCCGGACTCACCGCATCGGCCACGGCCAGGAAGTCGTCGGTCAGCTTCTCCAGCGTGAAACCGCCGCGCAAGGGCTTCGGAGCCGTCGATTCGCCGTGCCCGCGCACGTCGTACAGCACGACGTGCCATGCGTCGGCGAGCCGGGCGGCGACCTGCGTCCAGACCTCCTTGCTGTCCGGGTAGCCGTGCACCAGCACGATCGTCGGCCGCTCCGGGTCCCCCAGTTCGACCACGCACAGCTCGATCCCACCCGTGGCCACCCGGCGCTCGCGCGCGCCCGGCAGATCACGCAGCCGTGGACCGCTGTTCCCCGCGGACCGCCCCTCGACCGCGGGCCGTTCGCTCTTCCCTCGTGACGCCATGCCACCGTCCGTTCGCTGCTGTGTGCGGTACGTGCTCGTAACGTGACATTGATGAATGTGACAATGACCGGCGGCTGCGTCAAGGGGTGTGCGCGGCCTGTGGACAACTCTCCGTGCAGGCCATGACGGGTTTCGGCCGGGGGTCGAGTGGTCCTCAGTGAGGGCCCCTTACGGGCTCCCTACAACTCGAGTCTGACGCCGATCCAGCCGTCAGGTCTGACGACTGCTGTGGTCCGCGCCACTACCGTCGTATCCGTGAATGTCATCGCTGCCGAAGGCCTGAGTAAACGGTTCCCCCGGGTGACCGCGCTTGACCGGCTCACCCTGGACATCGGCCCGGGTGTGACCGGGCTGGTGGGCGCCAACGGGGCCGGCAAGTCCACGCTGATCAAGATCCTGCTGGGGCTGTCCCCCGCGACCGAGGGCAGGGCCGCCGTGCTCGGGCTCGACGTCTCGACCAGCGGTCCCGCCATCCGCGAGCGGGTCGGCTACATGCCGGAGCACGACTGCCTGCCGCCCGACGTCTCGGCCACCGAGTTCGTCGTCCATATGGCGCGCATGTCCGGACTGCCACCGACCGCCGCCCGTGAACGCACGGCGGACACCCTGCGCCACGTCGGCCTGTACGAGGAGCGCTACCGACCCATCGGCGGCTACTCGACGGGCATGAAGCAGCGGGTGAAGCTGGCCCAGGCGCTGGTGCACGACCCTCAGCTGGTGCTGCTCGACGAGCCGACCAACGGGCTCGACCCGGTGGGCCGCGACGAGATGCTCGGCCTGATCCGCCGGATCTACAGCGACTTCGGCATCTCGGTCCTGGTCACCTCGCACCTGCTCGGCGAGCTGGAGCGGACCTGCGACCACGTCGTCGTCATCGACGGCGGAAAGCTGCTGCGTTCCAGCTCCACCAGTGACTTCACCCAGACGACCACGACCCTTGCGGTCGAGGTCACCGACAGCGACGCCCACCCGGACGGAACGGGCGCCCTGCGCCGTTCCCTCACCGAGGCGGGCGTCACACTCGTCGGTCTCGACGGGCTGGACACCCAGGGGCTGCCCGGTGCTGGTCACATCCTGCTGGTCGAGGCGACCGGCGAGGAGACGTACGACCTCGTGCGCGACAGCGTCGCGGGGCTCGGACTCGGCCTGGTCAGGATGGAACAGCGCCGTCACCACATCGCCGAGGTGTTCCGCAGCGACGAGGAGCGGCCCGCGGCCGTGCCGGCCGGAGCCGTACTGCAGAAGGGGAGCGGACGCGATGAGCACTGAGACCGGCGCCGCGACCGGGAACGAGACCTCCCGGATCCACAACATCGGCTACCGCGCCTACGACGGCCCGCGGCTCGGGCGCGCGTACGCCCGCCGCTCGCTGTACTCTCAGACCCTGCGCGGCTCCTTCGGGCTCGGCCGGTCGGCCAAGTCCAAGGTGCTGCCCATGCTGCTGTTCGGCGTGATGTGCATGGTGGCGGCGATCATCGTCGCCGTCGCCATCGCCACCCCGGGGACGACGAAGCTCCCCATCAAGTACACGTCGTTCGCGATCTACCTGCAGCCCGTGATCAGCCTGTTCATCGCCGCGCAGGCTCCGCAGGCGGTCTCCAGGGACCTGCGGTTCAAGACCGTGCCGCTGTACTTCTCACGGCCGATCGAGCACGGCGACTACGTCCTCGCCAAGTTCGCCGCCATGGCCTCCGCGGTCTTCGTGCTCACCGGGGCGCCGGTCGTGATCCTCTACATCGGCGCGCTGCTGGGGAAGTTCGACTTCGGCGACCAGACCGCGTGGTTCGCCCAGGGGATGGTTTCCGTGCTTCTGCTCTCCGTGCTGTTCGCCGGACTCGGCCTCGTGATGGCCGCGCTGACCCCGCGCCGCGGCTTCGGCGTGGCGGCCGTCATCGCGCTGCTGATGATTACCTACGGGGCGGTCTCGACCATCCAGGAGATCGCCTGGTCGACGGGTTCGGACGGCGCGGTGCCGTGGCTGGGGCTGTTCTCCCCGATCACGCTGGTCGACGGGGTGCAGACCGCGTTCCTCGGTGCGACTTCGGCCTTCCCCGGCGGGAACGGTCCGGGCGCCGGCACCGGCGTCCTCTACCTGCTCGTTGTCCTCGCGCTCGTCGCCGGCTCGTACGCCGTACTGATGCGCCGCTACCGGAAGGTCGGCCTGTGACCACCATCGAGATCGACCACACCTCCCGCTGGTTCGGCAACGTGGTCGCCGTCAACGACGTCAGCATGACCGTGGGTCCCGGTGTCACCGGTCTGCTGGGCCCCAACGGCGCGGGCAAGTCGACGCTGATCAACATGATGGCCGGGTTTCTCGCACCGTCCACGGGCACGGTCACGCTGGACGGGAAGGCGATCTGGCGCAACGAGGCCGTGTACCGGGAGATCGGTATCGTCCCGGAGCGCGAGGCGATGTACGACTTCCTGACCGGCCGCGAGTTCGTGGTGGCCAACGCCGAACTGCACGGACTGGGCGCCGCCGAGGCGGCCGCGGCCCTGGCCACGGTCGAGATGGAGTACGCGCAGGACCGCAAGATCGCGACGTACAGCAAGGGCATGCGCCAGCGCGTGAAGATGGCGTCCGCGCTGGTCCACAACCCGTCCGTACTGCTGCTGGACGAGCCGTTCAACGGGATGGACCCGCGCCAGCGGATGCAGCTGATGGACCTGCTGCGGCGGATGGGCGCCGAGGGCCGGACAGTCCTCTTCTCCTCGCACATCCTCGAAGAGGTCGAACAGCTCGCCTCGCACATCGAGGTCGTCGTCGCGGGCCGGCACGCGGCGTCCGGTGACTTCCGCCGCATCCGGCGCCTGATGACGGACCGCCCGCACCGCTATCTCGTACGGTCGAGCGACGACCGGGCCCTGGCCGCCGCGCTCATCGCCGACCCGTCGACGGCAGGGATCGAAGTGGACCTGAGCGAGAACGCCTTGCGTATCCAAGCGATCGATTTCGGTCGCTTCACCACGCTGTTGCCCAAGGTCGCGCGCGAGCAGGGCATCCGTCTGCTGACCGTTTCACCGTCCGACGAGTCCCTCGAATCGGTCTTTTCCTATCTCGTAGCGGCCTGAGGCCGACAAGGAGCTGTGACGTCATGTACGACCCCACAGTCGCCCGGCTCACCTACCGGGCGCTGCTCGGCCGGCGCCGGGCCGCCATCCTCTTCGTACTGCCCGCACTGCTGATCGTCATCGCGGTGGCGGTACGGATGTTCGCGGGGGCCGACGACCAGGTGGCCTCGGACGTTCTGGGCGGGTTCGCCATCGCGACCATGGTGCCGCTGATCGGCGTGATCGCCGGTACGGGCGCCATCGGGCCGGAGATCGACGACGGTTCGATCGTCTACCTGCTGTCCAAGCCGGTGAGCCGGCCGACGATCATCTTCACCAAGCTGATCGTCGCGATCGCGGTGACCATGGTCTTCTCGGCGGTGCCGACGCTGATCGCGGGCCTGATCCTCAACGGCAACGGGCAGCAGATCGCGGTGGCGTACACCATCGCCGCCCTGGTCGCCTCGATCGCCTACAGCGCGCTGTTCCTGCTGCTGGGCACGGTCAGCCGGCACGCGGTCGTGCTGGGACTCGTCTACGCGCTGGTGTGGGAGGCCCTGTTCGGCAGCCTGGTGCCGGGCGCGCGCACGCTCAGCGTGCAGCAGTGGTCGCTGGCGCTGGCGGAGAAGACCGGCGGCGACGGTGCGATCACCTCGGACGTGGGTCTGCCGCTCGCCACGGTCCTGCTGGCCGTGGTCACCGTCGCGGCGACCTGGTACGCGGGGCAGAAGCTGCGCACGCTGAAGCTGGCCGGCGAGGAGTGAGTGGACGGCCGTCCGACATGTGACAACCCCCGGCCCCCGGCCGGGGGTTGTCACATGTCGGACAGTCTTACGCGTAACTGTACGTTTATCGGCGCGTTGTCCTCGGTGCGTGGAGGCAACTGGAATCCGTGGCGTCGTAGCGTTCGTGAAAGTGCAGATGGCCGATGCGGCGGGGGGGAGCGCCCTCGTCGGTCGGTTCCTTGAGTGAGTGGCAACCGTGAGCGTCCTCCGCCCCTGAAGCCCGGGGAGAGGGCTGTCCATTTCCGCGAAGCTTTCATGAACGGAAGGCAGCTCATGCCGACGGAAGTCGCTCTACTTGAATCGCGCGCGCTGCGCGTCGAACAGATGGGGCGTGTCGACGCCCTGGACAAGGTGAAGTGCCTTGTCATGCTCCCGGACGGGATTCACGTTCGCACAGGGGATGTGGCTCGTTACTTCGAAGTATCCACAAGGGCGGTCCGGAGGCTGACCGACCGCCATCAGGGCGAGCTCTCCGAGAACGGGATGCGAGTGCTGCGCGGCTCTGACCTGCGTGACTTCCATAGCGACATGCTGTCGCTATGGGGTGGCCAAGAGGGAGAAAGTTATCCACAGGCGGCCACTCAGCTCCGCCTCTACACCCGTCGGACGGTGCTCAACGTCGCCATGCTTCTTCGCGACAGCGACGTCGCCCGATGCGTGCGTACGTATCTGCTCGACGCCGAGCGGGACCTGCGCGCGGGGTACGCGTCGCTCGAACACCGCGTCACCCGGGTCGAGAGCCACCTGGCCGGCGTGGGCACCGCGCTCCAGGAGCTGGGCCCCGTCCTCAGCCGGATGTCGCACCGGCTGGACAGCCTCGACCGGAGGCTGGAGGCCACGCACCAGGTCGTCGGCGCCATGAGTGTGCGGCTCAGCGGGGTGTCCGAGGACGTCGTCCGGCTCGACGACCGCATGGACGCACTCGCGCGCAATCTGAAGGAGCTGAACCGGCGCAACCAGCGCTGATTCCGCCCCGCAGGCATGGAAAAGGCTCAGGGACCGAGGCGGTGCCCCGGTCCCTGAGCCGCGCGAAGAGGGCGGGAGGTCTACGGCTGCCGCAGCAGCCGCTCCAGCACCACCGCGATCCCGTCGTCCTCGTTCGACGCGGTCGTCTCCTGAGCGACGGCCTTCAGATCGGCGTGGGCGTTGGCCATGGCCACGCCGTGCCGGGCCCACGCGAACATGGGGATGTCGTTGGGCATGTCACCGAAGGCGATCGTGTCCGCGGCCTTCACGCCCAGTCGGCGGGCGGCGAGCGAGAGGCCGGTGGCCTTGCTCAGTCCCAGCGGCAGGATCTCCACGACCCCCGGACCCGCCATGACCACGTCCACCAGATTCCCGACCGCCGCCCGCGCGGCCTTGGCCAGTGCGTCGTCGTCCAGATCCGGGTGCTGTATGTACACCTTGTTCAGCGGCGCGGCCCACATCTCGGCCGGGTCCTGGACGAAGACGGCCGGCCGCGGCCCCTCCTGCACGCGGTAGCCCGGCCCGACCAGCACCTCGCCGTCGAGCCCGTCGCGGCTCGCGGCCAGCGCCAGCGGACCGACCTCGGCCTCGACCTTGGAGAGGGCGAGCCCGGCGAGCTGCCGGTCCAGGGTGAGCGACGTGAACAGCCTGCGCTCACCCGCGTGGTAGACCTGGGCGCCCTGCGCGCAGACGGCCAGCCCCTCGTAGCCGAGGTCGTCCAGGATGTGCCGGGTCCACGGGACGGCGCGGCCGGTGACGACGATGTGCGCCGCGCCGGCATCGGCGGCGGCCTTCAGCGCCTCGCGGGTCCGGGGGGAGACGGTTTCGTCGTCGCGCAGCAGGGTGCCGTCGAGATCGGTCGCGACGAGCTTGTAGGGGAAGGTCACTTGGCGACCGGCTCCAGAATCTCGCGCCCGCCCAGGTAGGGGCGGAGCATCTCGGGCACCCGCACCGAACCGTCCGCCAGCTGGTGGTTCTCCAGGATCGCCACGATGGTGCGGGGGACGGCGCAGAGCGTGCCGTTCAGCGTGGCCAGGGGCCGCATGGCCTTCTTGCCGTCGCGGGTCTCCCGCATCCGGACCGAGAGCCTTCGCGCCTGGAACTCGCCGCAGTTGGACGCCGACGTGAGCTCGCGGTACTTGCCCTGGGTCGGGATCCACGCCTCGCAGTCGTACTTCCTGGTGGCCGAGGCCCCCAGGTCGCCGCTGGCGACGTCGATGACCTGGAAGGGCAGTTCCAGGCCGGTGAGCCACTGCTTCTCCCAGTCCAGGAGGCGCAGGTGCTCGGCCTCCGCGTCCGCCGGGTCGACGTACGAGAACATCTCGACCTTGGTGAACTGGTGCACCCGGAAGATGCCGCGGGTGTCCTTGCCGTACGTCCCCGCCTCGCGGCGGTAGCAGGAGGAGTAGCCGGCGTAACGCAGCGGCAGCTGCTCCGCGTCGATGATCTCGTCCATGTGGTACGCGGCGAGCGGTACCTCGGAGGTGCCGACCAGATACTGGTCGTCCTTGTCCAGGTGGTAGACGTCCTCCGCGGCCTGGCCGAGGAAGCCGGTGCCCTCCATGGCGCGGGGGCGGACCAGGGTGGGGGTCAGCATCGGCGTGAAGCCGGCCTCGGTGGCCTGGGCGATCGCCGCGTTGACGAGGGCGAGCTCCAGCAGCGCGCCGATGCCCGTCAGGTAGTAGAAGCGTGAGCCGGACACCTTGGCGCCGCGCTCCATGTCGATCGCGCCGAGCGCCTCGCCGAGCGCCAAGTGGTCCTTGGGCTCGAATCCCTCGGCTCCGAAGTCGCGGATCGTTCCGTGCGTCTCCAGGACGACGAAGTCCTCCTCGCCGCCGACCGGCACGTCCGGGTGGACGATGTTGCCGAGCCTCAGGAGCAGATTTCTGGTCTCCGCTTCGGCCTCGTCCTGGGCGGCGTCGGCCGCCTTGACGTCGGCCTTGAGCTGCTCGGCGCGGGTCAGGAGTGCGGCGCGCTCCTCGGGCGAGGCCTTGGGAATGAGTTTGCCGAGCGATTTCTGCTCGGAGCGGAGTTCGTCGAAAGCGGTCCCGGACGACCTGCGCCGTTCGTCGGCGGAGAGCAGGGCATCGACGAGTGCGACGTCCTCTCCCCGGTTGCGCTGGGAGGCGCGAACACGGTCGGGGTCCTCACGAATCAGGCGAAGGTCAATCACTCCTCCAGGCTACCGGTGTCGGCTTCGCCCACTTGAACCGATAGGGACAAGCGTGGCGCTTTGCCCGAATTGGCAGTATTTGGCATTGTGAGGCGGGTTGGCCACCGGGCTTGTGCGGCGGGGTAGTTGGGCAGGGCTTTTCCACAGGAGTGGCCGACTCGTCAAAGTTATCCACAGGCTGTGGGGGAAGTCTGTGGACGTGGAAGAGATCATTCCGGGGGCCCGGTGAAAACGCGCGGATTCAAGGTTCAAACCCGTTTCACGCGCTCGTTCGAGTGGGAATTGCTAGCCCTAAAGAGTTGATCGACGGAATTGGGCTGACACGGGGTGAACGAGTGCCCTGTGGATGGGTGCGAGTGACCCGTGTCGGTTTGTCGACCATGTCGGATTGCGGTGTCGACTTGTCCCCAGGTGCAAGCCCTCGCCTGTGGATAACTTTTTCCGGCGCAGACAATCCGCTGATCACACCGACCCTGTGGACAGACGGCGGCCCTGGGCCGGGCGGCCCAGGGCTCGGTCAGGCTCGTCCGTCCTGGTTGCGTGCCAGCCAGTCGGACGCCTCGGTGAACTCCCTGTCGGACGTGCCCGCGCGCAGCGGGCGCACGTCCTCCGGGCTCACACCGGCCCGCGGATAGGAGCCGAGGAAGCGCACCTTGGGGCAGATGCGCTTGAGCCCCATCAGGGCTTCCCCCACGCGGCGATCGGAGATGTGGCCCTCCGCGTCCACCGCGAAGCAGTAGTTGCCGATGCCGGCCCCGGTCGGCCGTGACTGGATCAGCATCAGGTTCACCCCGCGCACCGCGAACTCCTGGAGCAGTTCGAGCAGGGCACCGGGGTGGTCGTCGCCCAGCCAGATCACCACGGAGGTCTTGTCCGCACCCGTCGGCGCGGAGGGCCGGGCCGGCCGGCCCACGAGCACGAAGCGGGTCTGCGCGTTCTCCGCGTCGTGGATCTCGGTGACCAGCGGTTCGAGCCCGTACCTCTCCGCCGCGAACTCCCCCGCGAAGGCCGCGTCACAGCGGCCCTCCTGCACGAGCCGCGCGCCGTCCGCGTTGGACGCCGCCGACTCCCATACGGCCTGCGGGAGATGGGCGGCCATCCAGTTGCGCACCTGCGGCTGCGCGGCCGGGTGAGCGGTGACCGTCTTGATGTCGGACAACTCGGTGCCGGGCCGTACGAGCAGCGCGAAGGTGATGGAGAGCAGCACCTCGCGGTAGATCATCAGCGGCTCGCCGCTGGTGAGCTGGTCGAGGGTGGTGGTGATGCCGCCCTCGACGGAGTTCTCGATCGGTACGAGTGCCGCGGCGGCCGTTCCGTTGCGCACCGCGTCCAGAGCCGCCGGTACGGAGACCATCGGAACGAGTTCGCGGGTGGCAGCTTCCGGAAGCGTACGGAGGGCGACCTCGGTGAAGGTGCCTTCGGGGCCAAGGTAGGCGTAGCGCGTGGCGGACATACCGTCACCCTAATGCGCGGTGCGGGCGTGGAAGGCCCGGAACGGGCGGGCCTTCCACGGCTCAGGACTCCAGAAGCCGCTGCCCCACGTACTCCCCGGCCGCCGCCCCGCCCGGCACCGCGAACAGGCCGCTCGCCTCGTGGCGGATGAAGGGGGAGAGCGCGTCCCCCCGGTCCAGCTTGCGCTGCACCGGGACGAAGCCGCGCAGCGGGTCGGCCTGCCAGCAGATGAACAGCAGCCCGGCGTCCGGGGTGCCGTCCGGGGCGATGCCGTCGTGGTACGAGAACGGCCGGCGCAGCATCGCCGCACCGCTGTTGCGCTCGGGCGACGAGATCCGGGCGTGCGCGTTGTCCGGGATCAGCAGCTTGCCGTCCGGGCCCGCCTTGTCGAGGTCCATCGCGGTGGTCTCGGTGCCGCCGCTGAGTGGGGCGCCGTCCGCCTTGCGGCGGCCGATGACCCGCTCCTGACGCTCCACCGGAAGCTTCTCCCAGTCGTCCAGGAGCATCCGGATGCGCCGGACCACCGCGTAGGAGCCGCCCGCGAGCCAGTCGTACGCCGGGTCCTGGCCGCCGGGGACGAACAGGCGCTTGTCGAAGTCGTCGTCCGTGGGCTTCGGGTTGCCGGTGCCGTCGACCTGGCCCATCAGATTGCGGGCCGTCATCGGCTTGGCGGTCGCTCCGGGCGCGCGGTTGAAGCCGTTCATCTGCCAGCGCACGGTGGCCGTCGAGGCGGCCTCCTTCTGTACGGCCCGCAGCGCGTGGAAGGCGACGAGGGCGTCGTCGGCGCCGATCTGGACCCACAGGTCCCCGTTGGACCGGCCGGCGTCGAGGTGGTCGGAGGAGAACGGCGGCAGCGGGTCGAGCCCCGGCGGGCGGTGCGCGGTGAGGCCCGTGCGTTCGAAGAAGGTGGCGCCGAAGCCGAAGGTGACGGTGAGCGAGGACGGGCCCGCGTCCAGGGCGACACCGGTGTCGTGCGCGGGGCCGTCCGCCGCGCCCGCCACGGGTTCGCCGGCCATCAGCCGCTGCGCCACTGAGGACCACCGGCGCATCAGGGCGGCGGCCTGCTTGCGCCCGGCCCCGGGGGCGAGGTCGAAGGCGATCAGATGGCCGGACGCCTGAAGCGGAGTGGTGATCCCCGGTTGATGTTTCCCGTGAAACATCACCTCGGTGGAGCCGACCGTGGTCAGCGCGGCCGGTGCCTCGTCACGGGTCGCGGCATAGCCGGTGGCGCCGCCGGCCGCTCCGAGGACCAGTCCGGTCGCCCCGGCGGCGCCTGCGGTGCCGAGAAGCCGCCGCCGGGAGAGGGCATGGGCGTTACTGGTGCCGCTGTTCGTGCTTTTTCCGCTCACGGTCCTGCTCAGCCGATCTTCACGTTCTTGTCGACCGTCGTCTGGTCGATGTCGGAGGTACGTACCGTCACCGCGACCTTCCAGTCTCCCGCGATCGGGAGCTGGAGGCCGGTGGCGGTCCAGTGCCCTTCGGTCAGCCGGACCGGGGTGGCCGGCAGGGGGCCGATGTCCTTGGACTCCAGGGTGAAGGCGACCTTCACCTCGGGGACGTCCATGGGCTTCTTGGCGGGGTTCTCGATCCACAGGTGGATCACGTTGGCGCCGGTATGTCCCGGGTCGATGTCCACCCGTACCGTGCCCTTGCCGTTCGCCCCGCCCGTGTCGAAGGGGAGCGTGAGGTTGACGGGACCGCTGTCCACAGGTCCGGCCGCAGCCGAGGAGGAGGGGGAGGAAGAGGAGCGTGCCGCTTCTTCCTGCGTACGGCCCGGCTCGGTCGACGTAAGGATCGTGGTCACCGCCAGCAGGGCCACGGCGACGCCGACCTCGGCCAGCACGGAGCGGCGCAGGCCCGAGCGGCCGGGGTCGGCGTCGCGTATCCGCTTCTTCTCGGCGGTGGCCACGGCGGCCCGCTGCCGGGCGAGCTGCGCGGCCCGGGCGGGGTCCCCGGCGCTCTCCGCTGAGGCCTCAGGCTCCGCCTCCGCCTCGGGCTCCGCCTCCGCCTCGGCTTCGGGCGCCGCCGAGGCATCGCCGCCCTCCGCGAGCTTCCCCGTCCACCGGCGCGACATCGACGCGACCCCCACCAGAACGGCGACGAGCCCCACCTTGACCAGCAGCAGCTGCCCGTAACCCGTACCGGTCAGCGCCGACCACGTGCCGACCTGCCGCCACGACTGGTAGACCCCCGTCGCGACGAGGACGACGACGCTGACGAAGGCGATCGTGGAGAAGCGGCGTACGGCCGCCGAGGTCAGGTCGGGCGTGCGGTACAGCGCGGTCAGCAGCGCCACCAGCCCGCCCAGCCAGGCGGCGACGGCCAGCAGGTGGAGCACGTCCACGGGCATCGCGATGCCGGGCTGGATGCCGGTCGACGCGTGCTCGGCGAGGGCCCAGGTGCCGGCGATACCGGCGGCGATGACCGTGCCGCCGATGGCGAGGCCGAAGGTGAGGTCCCTCTTCTCGCGCGGGTCCTCGCGCTTGGCGTACGTGCCGAAGAGCACGGCGACGAACAGCGCGCCGGCGCCGAGCAGCAGGAGCCGGGAGACCAGCGCGGCACCGGGCTTGGTGTCGAGGACCGCCTTGAGGCCGTCGAGGTCGAGGACGTCCGCCAGTTTTCCGGAGCCGGTGTACGCGCTGCGCAGGAGCAGCATCGCGATGGTCGCCGCGGTGAGCGTGGTCCAGCCGCGGACGACCAGACGTTGCAGCGGACGCGCACCCGCTCCGCGCCGCCAGCAGGCCAGGACGAAGGCGGCGCCGCCCGCGAGGACGATGAACCCGGCGTACGCGGCGTAGCGCGCGATGTCGTAGAGCGTGCCGACGAGCCCGCCCCCGGCCTCGCCGTCGGGGAGGGCGACAGTGGTCTTGGACGGCGCCCCGATCGAGAAGGTGAAAGCGCCGGAGACCGGGTGGCTGTCGGCCGAGACCGCCTGCCAGGCCACCGTGTACGTGCCGTCGCCGAGGCCGCCGCGCAGGGCGACGCCGTACTTCACGGTGGACCCGCTGTGCAGGTCGCGCGGGGCGGCCTTGGTGTCGGCGCGCTCGCCCGAAGGGTCCAGGACGCGGATGGAGTCCGCACCGAGGGCGACCTGCTCGGAGAAGGTGAGGGTGATCTCCGTGGGTGCCGTGGCGACCACCGCCCCGTCCTGCGGATCGCTCCCGGTGAGCGCGGCGTGGGCCGACGCGGGAGCCGCGACGGCCAGCAGCAGACCGAGCACCGTGCCGAGCAGCGCGGTGAGCAGTCCGGCCGCGGCGAGCGGCCGGCGCAGGGCGGACGGGGGCGGCCCGAAGGGCGGGGCGGTGGCTGTCATGGCGTGTCAGTCCCTCACTGCTTCTTCGGGTTGTGGGTGGTCTCCTTCACGGGAAGGTCGACCTCGATCGCGCCGGCCTTCTCGAAGTGCAGTTCCACGGACACCTTCTGGCCCTGCTTGGGCTGCTTCTTGAGCTTCATGAACATGATGTGGTTGCCACCACGTTCGAGATCCAGCTCACCGCCCGCGGGCACGTCGAAGGACGTCACCTTCCGCATGACCTGGTTCTTCGTCTCGTGGATCGTGACGTCGTCCGAGAGCGGGCTGGTGACCGAGGTGAGGCGGTCGTCGCCGGTGCCGTTGTTCTGCACGACGAGGAAGCCGGCCGCCATGTCGTTGACGGGCTGCGGCATGAACCCGCCGACGACCTTCAGTTCCGGCTTGTCCGAGGAGGTCGAGCACCCCGCCAGCGTCAGGCCCGCGGTCACGGCCAGGACGGCGGCGAGGATGGTGCGGTGGTTCACGGGTTCTCCCCCTTGACGATCTTGGGGAGGTCCTTGGTGTAGTCGTCGGGCGTGGTGTCCTCGCTGTACAGCACGTAGCCCTTGTCGGTCTTCGGGGAGAAGGCGATGACCTGTGAGCCGTGCATCGAGACGACCGTGCCGTCCTTCTCCTTCTTCGGCGCGGAGATGCCGATGCCGATCTGGCGGGCGCCCGCCTGGATGGCCTTGAAGTCGCCGGTGAGACCGATGAAGGAGGGGTCCTGCGCCTTGAGCCAGCTGCCGAGGGAGGCCGGGGTGTCGCGCTCCGGGTCGGTGGTGACGAAGACGACCCGGAGGTCGTCCTGGTCGGCCTTGGGCAGGGACTTCTTCGCGATGGCGATGTTGCTCATGATGAGCGGGCAGACGTCGGGGCAGTTGGTGTAGCCGAAGTAGATGAGGGTCGGCTTGCCCTTGGTCTCCTTGCGCAGGTCGTACTTCTTGCCGTGCGTGTCGGTCAGGACGAGGTCCGGCTTGGTGAACGGCTGGTCGAGCACCGTCGCGGCCTGGGTCTTCGTCTGCATCGACACGTCGGCGACGGGCTTCTTGCTGTCGTTGTCACTGCCGCCGCACGCGGACAGGGTGAGCGCGGCCGCGACGGCGAGCGCCGCGGCCGGGACGATCTTCTTAACCATGGAGCACTGTTCCTGAGGGGTCGGTGGAGCGGGTGGGGGCCAGGAAGAGCCTGGCCCCCGGGTGGGCTGTCAGGTCGTACGACGGCGCCCGGCCAGGACGCCGAAGGCCACGCCGGCGGCGCCGATGACGATGCCGACGATGCCGAGCACCCGGGCCGTGTTGTCCGAGGAGTCGGAGGAGGACGACGCGGCGGCGGTGGTCTCGTCGCTCTTCTCGGAGGAGCCCGCGGCGGAGTCCGAGGACTTCGCGTCCGTGCCGGCCGCCCCGTGCGCGTCATCGGCCGGGGCCGTCAGCTTGAGGACGGGGGCGGGGGTCTCCGGCTCGTCGGCGCCTTCCTTGGGCTCCTCGATCCAGCGGACGACCTCCTTGTTGGAGTACGTCTGGATCGCCTTGAAGACCAGCTGGTCGGCGTCCTCGGGGAGCTGGCCGACGGAGAGGGGGAACTGCTGGAAGCGGCCGGGCTCGATCTTGCCGCCGGTCCAGGTGACCTTGGAGACGGCCTCGTTGATCGTCTTTCCGTGCATCTGCAGCGGCTTGGCCAGCTTGCTCGTCGTCACCTCGATGTCCCAGCCGGGCACCGGCTGCGGCATGACGGACGCCAGCGGGTGGTCGGTCGGGAAGCTGACCTCCAGCTTGGTCGTCGAGGCGTTGTCACGCTCGTTGGGCACCTTGAAGTTGATGACGGCGTAACCGCCCTTGGCGGCCTCGCCCTGCGGCTGGACGCTGACGTGGGCGGAGGCGGTGCCGGCGAGCAGCAGCACGGCGGACGCGGCGACGCCGCCGGCGAGGGCGATGCGGGAAACGTTCATGACAGGGATCACTCCACAGGGAACGAAGGGAAGGTGCTCCGGCGCACGGGTGCGCACCGGTATCGCGACGCCACTTCCGTACGGACCGAATGCGCGCGGCTGCCCGAAGGGGCCGGGGCGCATCGCGTGGAGGGCGTCGCGTCAGGCTGCGAGAGCGAGCACGGAGGGCGGTCCGCGCCTGATCACCAGGTGCTGCAACGGGTCCCCGGTGGCCGGGCGCGGTGCGTCCACGGCGGTACGGGGGGTGCGCGGCCCGGTCGCGGGTTCGCCGGCCAGGCCGGCGCGCAGGGCGGCGACGAGGCGGAACGCGTCCCGCAACGCCCTGAACCGGGCCCCGGCCGCGACCTGCTGGGCACCGTGCGCCGACAGCCGGGCGAGCCGGAACAGGGCCACCTCGCCCCGTCGGAGCAGCCAGCCGGTGGCCAGGGCGGCCAGCAGGTGCCCGAGGAGCATGGGCAGGCTGGGAAGCGTGTGCAGGAGGCCGTCCGGGGTGGCCCACGCGGGGCCGGAAGGGGCCGCCGCCAGGTGCTGGTGCGCCTGGGCGGTCACCGCAGCGGGGTCGACGCCCGCGGTGCCGACGATGTGCCGCGCGTCGGCGGCGTCCAGCTGCCGGGGTCCGGCGCCGCAGACGAGGCTCGCCGCGAACCGGATCAGCGCGTCGTCGCCCGTCGTGCCGGGGGCCGTGGTGTGCGTGCCCAGCCCGAACAGGGTGTGCAGGGCGAGCTGTCCGCCGGCCAGGGCCGCGGCGATGGAGGGCAGTGAGCGTTCGCGTCCGGCGAGGGGGACGGCCACCGCGAGGACACCGAGGAAACCGGCGAGCAGCGTCCACCAGGGGACGGTCGCGCAGGCGGCCACCGCGTGTCCGGCCGCGGACAACGCGACGCAGACCGCGGCGAACACCGCGGCCCTCAGTAGCCGTAGACCGGCTCCGGCGCGTCCCACAGGCACAGACATGGCGGGCCCATCATCGCACCCGGCCCCCCGTCCCCGTACGGCAGGTCCGGAAGGTCGTCTTCCGGGCGGATTGGGGGTGAGCAGGGCCGTTCGCACGGGTTCCGGTGGCTCCCGGGACCGGGCGGAAGGGGGCGTATGGGACCGGGATACACCGGTGTGGCGCATCCGGCTATCCGCCGAATGGGCGGCATCAGAGCGCGCACGTGCTTACGACCGCCCCGGTGCGGCAATACGTAGCGGTATGTCTAGCCGCAGCCAGGAGGCCGGAGCATGAGCATCTGGTGGTCACTCCATTTGCGGCGCGACGCTGCGAGCGTCCCGCTCGCCCGTCGGTTCCTGCTCGGCACTATGGAATCCGCGGGCGTGGACCCGGACATCTCCTTCGACCTGTCTCTCGCGCTCAGCGAAGCCTGTGCGAACGCGGTCGAGCACGGCGGGGAGCACGACGGCACCTCCGACGGCACCGGGAACGACCGGGACGCCTGGGAGGATCCGTCGGCCACGGCCAGTGGACAGTACCGGGTCACCGCGTATCTGGACGGCGAGAAGTGCCGCATCGAAGTCGCCGATTCGGGGCCCGGTTTCCCCACCCGGGGCGGGCCGCACACGTCGAAGCGGCAGCCCGGGAGCGGACTGCCCGACCCGCAGTACGCGTCGCATCCGCCCGTCACCGCCGAGGAGGGACGGGGTCTGTGTCTGATCGAACAGCTCGCCGACCACGTCCACTTCGGCAACCGCCCGGGGTGCGCCGGCGCGGTCGTGAGCTTCGACAAGGTCCTGAGACGGCGGAAGGACGCCCTGCTCATGGTGTCCTGAGCGGGGCGCCCCTCCGTCCGTACGGCAGGCGTCGGGTCAGCCCTTGAGCCGGGCCATCCACGCCTCGACCTCGTCGGCCTGCCGGGGCAGCTTGTCCGAGAGGTTCCGGTTGCCGTCCTCGGTGACGAGGATGTCGTCCTCGATCCGGACGCCGATGCCGCGGTACTCCTCGGGCACGGTGAGGTCGTCGGCCTGGAAGTAGAGACCGGGCTCGACGGTGAGGCAGACGCCCGGCTCCAGCGTGCCGTTCACGTACGCCTCGGTGCGCGCGGCGGCGCAGTCGTGGACGTCCATGCCGAGCATGTGGCCGGTGCCGTGCAGGGTCCAGCGGCGCTGGAGGCCCAGCTCCAGGACCTTCTCGACCGACAGGTCGCCGAGCAGGCCCCACTCGACGAGCTTCTCGGTGAGGACCCGCTGGGCGGCGTCGTGGAAGTCGCGGAAGTCGGCGCCGGGCTTGACGGCGGCGATACCCGCCTCCTGCGCCTCGTACACCGCGTCGTAGATCTTGCGCTGGAGCGGTGTGAACGTGCCGCTGATGGGAAGCGTGCGGGTCACGTCGGCCGTGTAGAGGTCGTTGGTCTCCACTCCGGCGTCCAGCAGCAGGAGCTCGCCCGAGCGCACGGCGCCGTCGTTGCGCACCCAGTGCAGGGTGGTCGCGTGCGGTCCCGCGGCGCAGATCGAGCCGTACCCGATGTCGTTGCCCTCGATGCGGGCGCGCAGGAAGAACGTTCCCTCGATGTAGCGCTCGCTGGTGGCCTCGGCCTTGTCGAGGACCTTCACGACGTCCTCGAAGCCGCGTGCGGTGATGTCGCACGCCTTCTCCAGCTCGGCGATCTCGAAGGCGTCCTTCACCAGGCGCGCCTCGGAGAGGTAGACGCGCAGCTCTTCGTCGCGCTCGGCGGTGGCCTTGTCGGTGAGGGCGGCCTCGATGCCGGCGTCGTGACCGCGGACGTTGCGGACGGGGCCGGTGGCCTCGGCCAGCGCGGCGGGCAGCTCGCGCACGTCCTTGGCGGGGATGCCCAGCAGCTGCTCGGCCTCGGTGAGGGAGTGGCGGCGGCCGACCCACAGCTCGCCCTGGCCGTCGAGCCAGAATTCGCCGTTCTCCCGGTTCGAGCGGGGCAGCAGGTAGACGGTCGCCTCGTGGCCGTCGTCCGTCGGCTCCAGGACGAGGACCCCGTCCTGCGTCTGGTCGCCGGTGAGGTACGCGTACTCGGTGGAGGCGCGGAAGGCGTACTCGGTGTCATTGGAACGGGTCTTCAGCCGGCCGGCGGGAATGACCAGCCGCTCGCCGGGGAAGCGCGCGGACAGCGCGGCGCGGCGGTCGGCGGTGTGACCGGCCTGGGCGATCGGCTCCAGGCCGTGCAGCTCGGTGTCGGCCCAGCCGGACTTCATGCTGGCGGCGAGCTCGTCGGACACGCCCGGGTACAGGCCGTTCTTCCGCTGCTTGACCGGCTCTGTCTCTTCGGTCTCCGGGGTCTCCGGGAACTCCTCAGACACGACTGTTCTCCTTGATACGACACTGGACCTTCTCCATCGTACGGGCGTACGGAAGGGGGCCCAGGGCCGGAAGACCTCTTACACAGGAGGGGTCCGGATCAGTCGAAGCGGGCCGCGAGCACGACCACGTCCTCGGCGCCGTCCGCCCGCCCGGCCCCGTCCGGCAGCACGGTGCGCACCACATGGTCGGCCACCGAGGCGGCGTCCCCGCGCAGCGCCCTCGGGACGCTCGCCGCCGCCGATCGGAGGCGCGCGTACGCACGGTCCATCGAGTCCCCGGCGCGGCGCAGCAGCCCGTCGGTGTACAGCAGAACCGTCTCGCCGGGTGCGGGCGCGACGTCCACACTGGGCGCCTCCCAGCAGGACAGCATCCCCAGGGGGGCGGAGAGCGTGGTCTCCACGTACGAGGTGCGGCGCTCGCCGGTGATCAGCGGAGGCGTGTGTCCGGCCCCGGCGAGCAGGAGCTTGCGGCGGGCCGGTTCGCAGTACGCGAAGAGGGCGGTCGCCGAGCGGGCCGGCTCGGTCAGCCGGAGCAGCAGTTCGAGGTCGGAGAGCACGGCGACCGGGTCCTCGCCCTCCATCACCGCGTACGCGCGCAGCCCGGCGCGCAGCCGTCCCGCGGCGGCCAGCGCGCTGGGGCCCGAGCCGCCCACGGAGCCGACGGCGAGACCGAGGGCGCCCTCGGGCAGGGCCAGCGCGTCGTACCAGTCGCCGCCGCCCTGTGGAGCCACCTCGTGGCGTACGGCGAGCTGGACACCGGGGACCCGGGGCAGCCGGGTGGGCAGCAGCTCCTCGGCCACGGTGGCGACATCCGCCCTGGCCCGTTCCAGTTCCAGCAGGCGGGCCAGGTGCTCGGCCGCGTAGCCGGCGTACAGGCCGACGAGGTGGCGCTGGCGCTCGAGGGGTTCCGCGGGTTCGTCGTAGAGCCAGACGGCGGCGCCGAGCCGTCCGGTCGTCGCCGCGGCGAGGGGGAGCGCGTAGCTGGCGGCGTAGCCGAGGCGGGCGGCGACCTCGCGTCTGCGGGGGTCCAGGCCGCTGTCGCCGAGCAGATCGGGGGTGGTCAGCGGGGCGTCCGGATGGGGCAGGCCCTCCAGGACGCGTCCGTACGAGGTGGCGCTGCGCGGCACGGTCTCGATCTCGCCCAGCTCGGCGTGGGCCAGCCCGAGGCCGACGGTGCTGACGGGGCCGCGTCGGTCGGACGGTTCGAAGACGACCAGGCCGCGGCGGGCGCCGACCAGGGCGGCCCCGGCTTCGAGGAACTCGTGCAGGGCGTCGTCCAGGGTGCGGGTTCCGGCCAGGCGCTCGGTGAGTTCGTGGAGCGTGGTGAGGTCGGAGACCCAGCCGGCGAGCCGGTCCTGGATGAAGGCGCCGGGTGGGGCGGGCACCGCCTCGATGGGGCGCGCAGTCTCATCCGAAACCGGAACTGTGGGATCGATTCCAGCCACTTTTGGCAGGTGCGGAGCGCTCATGGTCGCCGGCTTTCCGAGCGGTGTGTTCCGTCGAATAGCATCGCAAACCCCCATGTCATTCTGCGCCGCTACCAGTGCATCCACATGTACACGCACAAGTGAGGCGATGTCCAGCATTGTCCCCCCGGAAAACCCGGTGTCCGTGCCTTAATCAACTTGGCCAAAAAACGCACCTCGCTGTGCGCATGAGAGGTCGACTGGGTCTGCCCGGCAGGGGTGCACCTCCGGGTGAAGTCCCAGGGGCGCGTCATTCCGGGCATGCTGGGTACGTAATTCTTTGGATGGCCAGGGGTGGCCCCGCCCGCCCCCGGAACCCGGCAGCAGGCCCGGACGTCCTCACATGTGACGGCCGCGCCCCACCCCCGAGTGGTGAGGCCGCACGCAACGGACCGCAGGCGCGCCGTGCGCCCCGCACCTCGCCACGATGCCGACCGCAAGCAGCTCGATCCGGCTCAGCACGGCTCACGCTCGGTACCGACGAACGACCCGTACCGCAGGCTCGACGAGCACGTACACCAGAAGATCCGCAGGCATGGTGTGACCACGCACGATGCGAGGCGGACCCTCGGCGTTCAACGGAAAGGAACGAGCGCTCATGCGCGAGATCCTCGGAAGGCGACGCAGGCTCGGCCGCAGGGGCGGCTCCGCCCGGCTCGACGCGGCCCTGACCTGCGCCACGGAGTGGCAGTGGCCCGTGGTCCCCGGAGCGGGGCTGCGCGGGGAGGGGGATCGCGGCCGTCGCTGCGCGTGCCCCGATCCCGAGTGCCCGGTGCCCGGCGCGCACCCCTTCGACCCCGGACTGCTCGCCGCGACCACCGATGCCCGGATGGTGCGCTGGTGGTGGACGAACCGGCCGACCGCGCCGGTGCTGCTGGCCACCGGCGGCCGTGCGCCGTGCGCTCTGAGCCTGCCGGCGCCGGCCGGTGCCCGCGCCCTGGCCGCGCTCGACCGCGCGGGCCTGCGCCTGGGGCCCGTCGTGGCGACGCCCACCCGGTGGGCGCTGCTGGTCGCCCCGTACACCCTGGAACGGCTCGGCGAGCTGCTGTACGCGCAGGGCCGGGTGCCCAGCTCGCTGCGGTTCCACGGGGAGGGCGGTTACGTCGTCCTGCCGCCGTCGGAGATCGGCACGGGGCAGGTCCGCTGGGAGCGCGCGCCGGAGCGCACGCCGGGTTCACGCCCCAAGGGCGCCGCCGCGCCGGGCGTGGCGCCCTGGCTTCCGGATGTCGAGGCCGTACTGGACGCCTTGGTCGCGGCGAGCGTGAGTGCCCCGGACGGCGGTAGCAGACTTACGCACTGAGCGGTTGGGGGCAGGGTTGGCCAGATTCTGATGGGCGGGTGTTCTTTCAGAGGCCATTCATTACGGAGTTCTGTCGCTTCTCTGTCCGGTCTCCGGTGAATCTCTTCCGTTCCTCCGCACCCCCTCCCGCTCCCTCTCACTCCCTCTCACTCCCTTCCGTCTTGCGTCACGATTTCCGGGTAAACGGCGGCGTTCCTTGTGGTGCTTCCATTTGTCCGGTGGTGTCGCCGATGCCGCGGGAATTCGGGCGCGGTAAAACCCGGCGGGGCGTGGCTCTCTGAGGGCGCTTCGGGCGCGGTTCCCGCCGCGGCGCAGGTCCAACCGGTCGCCTGGGCCGCAGGGCTGACGCCGGGCCATCGCGCGGAGGAGCTGGGGAGGGTGAGGGGCGGGACGGTCCGGGCGGGGCCCGTACGCGGGCCTGCGCGCCCCGGTGCGCGGAGCGCGCCGTACCCGGAAATGAGGATGCCCGATCGCTGGCGACGGGGGATGCACCAGCGACCGGGCTTCTTGAACCGTAACAAGAGATCTGCCGTTCGCAAATTCGATCTCGCGTATTCGGACAGCGATTTACCTGCCAGTACGGCGAGTTGTGACGGGAGTCACCGTCCGGGCCGGGCGGCGGTCACGGTCAGCTGAGCGTCACCTGGCGGTTGGTGAGCCCGCCACGGGCCCGCCGCTCCTCGGCGGTGAGCGGCGCGTCCGACGCGAGCGCGGTCGCGAGCCGCTCCGCGAACGCGGCGGCGGGCTTCTCGCAGTCCTCGGCGCCCATCGCGCTCGGCAGGTCCCAGACCGGGACCATCAGCCCGTGCGCCCGGAACGAGCCGACCAGCCGGGTGCCCTCGCCGAGCGAGGACTCGCCCGCGGCATGCAGCCGGGCGAGCGCGTCGAGGAGCTGCTCCTCGGCGTGCGGCATGACCCAGCGCAGGTGGTTCTTCTCCGGAGTCTCGCACCAGTAGGCGGCGTCCACGCCGGACAGCAGGGCGGTCGGGATCGCCGCCTCGTTCGCACGTTCGAGTGACGCGGACACCTCGGCGGTGGCGTTCTCCGAATCCGGCACCCAGAACTCGAAGCCGGAGTGCACCACCGGCTCGAAGGGGGCGTCGCCGTCCAGGAGGTCCTGCAGCCGGGGCCCGTCGGCCGGCACGCGGCGGGCGGCCACGGGCGAACCGGGCTCCGCCTCCAGCGCGCGGCTCAGCGTGTCCGCGAGGTCCCGGCTGAGATCGCCGGAGGAGGTGTCGTTCTGCAGGGCGAGCAGAACGGAGCCGTCGTCGCGGCGCAGCGCGGGCCACGCCATCGGCAGGACCGTCGCGAGCGTCACCGACGGCACGCCCTCGGGCAGGCCGCCCTTGAGCGTCAGATCGGCCGTGGCGGCGGGGACCAGCTCGCGCAGCGCGACCCAGTCGCACTCCCCGGCCAGGCCCTCGAACGGCCGCTGGACCAGCTCGGTCACCGCCTGCGCCGCGGCGCGGCCGTGACACGCCTTGTAGCGGCG
This sequence comes from Streptomyces sp. NPDC057249, assembly GCF_042669245.1. Taxonomy (NCBI): domain Bacteria; kingdom Bacillati; phylum Actinomycetota; class Actinomycetes; order Kitasatosporales; family Streptomycetaceae; genus Streptomyces; species Streptomyces sp. NPDC057249. The sequence goes on from NZ_JBHUXS010000001.1 coordinate 640,996, forward strand.
GCCCGAACCGCACGGGCAGGGCTCACGAGCCCCGACCACCGGGATCTCGCCGTCCTTGAGCTGCTGCTTCCCGGCCTTGGTCTGAGGGCGCTTCTTCGCCATGGTGGGCTTACTCCCGAGTGCGACAGTGCGGTCTGGCCCGCGAGCCTAGCCGCCCCGCCGCCCGCCGGGGCACCACAGCCGTGCCGACCGGCTCAGCCCGCGTACGCGAACCGCGTGGGCCGGACCGGATGTTCAGCCCGCGTCATCGAACGCGTCGTCGAACGCGCCGGCGAAATCCAGCCCTTCGAGCCCCGGCACGACGGTCGCCCTCGGTGCGCCGGACAGTCCGGCCATCCCGGCCGTCCGCCCGCTGCCCCGGCCGCCCGGCCGGTCGGCACGGCGCCCGCGGCCCCCGTCGACGAGCACCCAGACGGTGACCTCGCCCGGCGCGTCGTCCCGTACGCCCCACTCCTGAGCCAGGGCGCTGATGATGTTGAGCCCCCGGCCGCCGCGCGCGGTCACCGAGGGGGTGGCCGGAACGGGCCGGGTCGGGCCGCCGCCGTCCGTCACCTCGACGGTCAGTCCGCCCGCCCTGTCGACGCGCCAGGCGGCGCGCACGTCGCCGTCCCCCGTCTCGGTCTGCCAGCCCAGCGGCCTGCCGTGCCGGCAGGCATTGCTGAGCAGCTCGGAAAGAATCAGCACCGCATCGTCGACGACCGCATCCGACACCCCGTGGCTGCGCAACTGCTCGCGCATCCGGTGCCGCGCCTGGCCCACGCCCGCAGGGCCATGGGGAACGGCCATGCTCGACGACGTGGGCACCTCCTGTGCCACCACCAACGCCACCCCCGAGACCTCCTTTGCCCCACGCCACGGAGTGGATGCCCTCCTGAGCTGTGCCGGAAACCGGCGAGGGGGCTGTCAGTGACGCACTCGTCACGAACAGGCACAGTCCGAGTGCGCCGGTGTACTCCCTGTAGTTGATCTCCTGATGGGGAGATGGGGTGATGCGTTCATACGCAGATACGCCGAGGCGTGCCCCGGGGCGCCGGTCACGAACGGCCGAGCTGGGCCAGGACCTGCTTGGGGCGGTTGGTGATGATGGCCTCGACACCGAGCCGTACGCAGAGCTCGACGTCCTCCGGCTCGTTGACCGTCCAGACGTGCGCCCGGTGCCCGGCCCGGTGGAGCCGCTCGATGTAGCCGGGATGGCTGCGCACGATCCGGACGCTGGGCCCGGCGACACGCGCCCCCGCGGGCAGCCGTCCGTCGCGCAGCCGAGGCGAGACGAACTGCATCAGGTACACGGTGGGCAGATGGGGCACGGCGGCCCGGACGCGGTGCAGCGAGCGGGCGGAGAAGCTCATGACGCGTACCGGCGAAGGGGTGCCGGCCGGCGGCGGCGCGTCGAGCTCGAAGCGTTTCAGCAGGTGCAGCAGGCGTTCCTCGACCTGGCCCGCCCAGCGGGTGGGGTGCTTGGTCTCGATGGCCAGCTGGAGCGGGCGCCCGGCCGCCCGCGTCTCCACGAGGAGTTCGAGCAGCCGTTCCAGGGTGAGTACGGAGGTGAGCTCGCCGGGCACCGGGTCCCAGTCCGGCGACTCCGTGTCGTCGCGGTCCTTCCAGGAGCCGAAGTCGAGGGCCGCGAGGGCGTTCAGCTCCAGGGCGGAGACCGCGCCGCGGCCGTTGGACGTACGGTTCACCCTGCGGTCGTGCACGCAGACGAGGTGGCCGTCGGCGGTGAGGCGTACGTCGCACTCCAGGGCGTCGGCGCCGTCCTCGATCGCCTTCCGGTAGGCGGCGAGGGTGTGCTCGGGGGCGTCGTCGGACGCGCCCCGGTGGGCGATGACCTGGATGGGATGCTGCATCGGGTGCTGCTGCCGTGCTCGGTTCACCCGGGTCATGGTGTCACCGCGGGAACACGGCCGTGCACACCTTGCGACGCGGGGCCGTTTTGTCCGATGTAAGGGTCGTGCGCAGATGCACAGGTCCTGCTTACAGTGGCCTGACGTGTCGTGGGAAAAGCTGACTGCGGACACGTACACAGCGGATCTCTTGCCGAATGACTGATGTGGAACCGAGGAGTAAAGAGCTGTGAGCACCGAGAACGAGGGCAACGAGGGCAACGCGGCCGAGGCCGCCCCGTCCGTACCTCCCGTGCCGGCCGACGCTCCCCAGGCGCCCCCCGAGGACACGCCCCCCGCCGCCTCCCACCCCGACGAGACGGTCACCAGGCAGCAGCCGGCCGCGCAGGCGCTGGACCAGCCGCCCGCTCCCGTCCCCTCCTCGCCGGACCCCGCGACCGCGCAGACGGCCGCCTACCCGACGAACCCGCAGTACGCGCCGCCGCCCCCGCCGCAGTCCGCGGCCGACGCCGGCTGGCCTCCGCCGCCGCCCGCCGTCCCGGCGTACGCCCAGGGGGCGCACGGCGGTGCCGGCGGCCCGGTGTGGGGCCCGCCCGGCGCGACGCACACCCCCGAGGCGCCGCGCAAGCGCGGTGCGGGCGGTCTGGTGGCCGCCGTGGTGGTGGCGGCGCTCGTGGCGGGCGGCATCGGCGGCGCCCTCGGCTACTGGGCCGCGGACCGCAACGACGACGCCGGCTCCACCACGGTCTCCGCGTCGGCGAACCAGCAGGACCTCAAGCGCGACCCGAACACGGTCGCCGGTGTGGCCGCCAAGGCGCTGCCGAGCGTCGTGACGATCGAGGCGCAGGGCGGCGACGGCGAGGGCGGTACGGGCACCGGCTTCGTGTACGACAAGGAAGGCCACATCCTCACGAACAACCACGTGGTGGCCTCCGCGGCGGACAGCGGCCAGCTCACGGCGACGTTCTCCAACGGCAAGAAGTACGACGCCGAGGTGGTCGGCCGGGCCCAGGGCTACGACGTGGCCGTCATCAAGCTGAAGAACCCGCCGGAGTCCCTGACCCCGCTGCCGCTGGGCAACTCGGACAAGGTGGCGGTCGGTGACTCCACGATCGCGATCGGCGCCCCGTTCGGCCTGTCCAACACGGTCACCACGGGCATCATCAGCGCGAAGAACCGCCCGGTCGCCTCGGGCGACGGCAACGGCGGCAGCAACTCGTACATGAGCGCCCTGCAGACCGACGCCTCGATCAACCCGGGCAACTCCGGCGGCCCGCTGCTCAGCTCGGGCGGCGCGGTCATCGGCATCAACTCGGCGATCCAGTCGACCGGCAGCTCCGGCCAGAGCCAGGCGGGCTCCATCGGCCTCGGCTTCGCGATCCCGATCAACCAGGCGAAGACCGTCGCCCAGCAGCTGATCAAGACCGGCCAGCCGGTCTACCCCGTCATCGGCGCCACGGTGACGATGGACGAGCAGAGCGGCGGCGCCGTCATCGCGGACCGGGGCACGGGTGGCACGGACGCGGTCACGAAGAACGGCCCGGCGGCCAAGGCGGGCCTGCGCGCGGGCGACGTCATCACGAAGTTCAACGACACCGTCATCGACAGCGGTCCCACCCTGATCGGCGAGATCTGGACCCACAAGCCGGGCGACCGCGTCACCCTGACCTACGAGCGCGACGGCAAGACGGCGACGGCCGAAGTCACCCTGGGGGAGCGCAAGGGCGACAGCTGACCGGCTAGGCTGTCCCCGCGCCGGACCGGTCCTCACCGACCGCGCCGGCGCGGGGTGGGTTGCCCGAGCGGCCTAAGGGAACGGTCTTGAAAACCGTCGTGGCGCGAGTCACCGTGGGTTCAAATCCCACACCCACCGCAGCAGGTCAGACGATGTGCTGATCAGAAGGGGTGTCCCGACCAGGGGCACCCCTTCGTCATGGTGCCCTGTCCCACCCTGACCCGCCCATGTACCGCTTTGGATCATGGTGTGTGGACCAGGCGTGGACCAAGGCTGACGGGTCTGGCTGTAAGAGCAGACTGGTTGATGGGCGTTCGTAGCTCGGCACGTAGGACCCCCGGCCGCAAGTAGGTTTTCCTGATCGATTCCGGCATCGGTGATACCGCTCGTAAGATCGCTGCGCAGGAGCCAAGAGTGGGGCAAGGGGTGTACCGATGAGCAAGATTGTGGAGCAGTACTGGTCGGCAGTGGCCCGCCGGCTTCAGGAGGAAGTTGACACCTTCAACAAGCTCATTGGCCACGCCGGGGAGCAGGGGCGGGAGAACGAACTGTCGCTAGTCCGCCTGATGGAAAACTTGCTACCTACCAGCGTTGGCGTGGGCAGTGGCATGATCATTGATTCGTATGGTGGCGTATCAAAGCAGACTGACATTGTCATCTATAATTCTGCGGATCAACCGTCGATTCTCGCGCAGACAACGCAGGCGATTTTTCCGGTTGAGAACGTAATGATGACCATTGAGGTGAAAACAACCCTCGATGAGGACGAAATTGCTGATTGTGTCGCTAAGGGGGAAGCGCAGCGGTCGCTGCGTACGGCAACCGGTAAGCCGGCACCTCCAATGATGGTGCTCGCCTATAATGCTGCAACGATGATTTCCACCGTTGCTAGCCACCTGCGGAAGATTGACAAGTCCCTCCGTCCGGAGGCCATGTGTATCGTAAATCCCGGGGTGCTGGCAGGGGCGGGCAGCCTGATCAAAAAAATGGATCCGATGAGTATTCGATCGGTTTGGCTGCCTTGCATGCGCTGGATTCCTCCGGAGAGCGAATCTCTGAAAACTGGCAAAGGCCGCGATCCGATGAAAAGGGCAAGGTGGCGCTTAGGGCTGGTATTCCCTACCCAGTCGGGAGGACTGGTCCTAGGAACGACACTCGGATCATTGGGGACCCTGGGCGCGCTCTTTTGATTTTCTGTTCAGTCATCCTTGGCTGGCTTAGTGATATGTCTGATCTACCTGAACCCACGCTGGCTCATTACATGCAGGGGACAGCCTTGGAACTCTTCCACCTCTAAAGGTAGGTTTCCATGCCCATTGCGTGAATCATGTCTGCTGTAGACATTGAAGCGAGTCCAAGGGCCTGACAGGCGTCGCCCAGGCACATCCGATTGGGCAGCTCGCGATTGTCTTCTGTCACGACCACGGTCGATCGCCCAGTATCGCTGACCATGAGGGCTAGCGAGGCGACGAGTACAGGGGTCTGTTCGCACTCGTCATCGAAGTCGGCCAGCTCTTCGCAGGTCCCGAGGACGTCCTCCTGCCAACCGTTATCCACTCGGTATTGCTTGCGATGGGCGGAGGCGGCCTTAACCCAAGTGTAAATGAACTCGCCCTCGGCAAATTTTTTACAGTCCTGCATCGCGAGGTTCGGAAACGTGAGATTTCCGGCCGAGATCTCCTCGGTCAGTAGATCAAAGAACGAATACACCCGATCCTCGGACGTGCATAGAGTGGGGAGCGTTAGTAGCGCATGTGTGTCGATGACATACAGCGGAGGCATTACACCTCTTCCGCTATGCGCTGCTGAAGGCTCCTCAGTTGTTCTCCGTTAACGTTCAGGTATTTACGGGCGTCCACGTCGTGGAGCTTTCCGCGATCCCTTGCGGCAAGGAGCAGTCGTGGATAAGTGACGCCATATTCTCTGATCCGGACTAGGTGCGTGGTCTGAGGTTCGCCGCCGAACGCGGGGGCATCAAATTCCAGAGGATTCAATGAAACCGCGCGATATAGAGGTTGCGAGGCGATTCCGAGATGGATCAATCGCAGGGCGACACATTGGAAGCTGGCGCCATAACGGTTCGAAATCCTCCGTACTGACTCCACGTCATCATTTTCCACGCGAGAAATCTTGAGATACTTCTCAAGATATGCGCGCAAATGTGGTTCTGGAATCAGGAATGCCGCTGCGAATCTGTCACACCAGCGCTCTTCGGAATCCTCAGGTTGATCGCAAACTGCTTGTTCGTGCGACAGCAAGTGGCCGAGTTCGTGCAGGATGGTGAAGGTGCGTGCAGCCGACACTTGGGATGTGCTGTTGTAGGCGATCAGCGGGACGGTTCCGCTGTAGATGGAGAAGCCGCGGCAGGCTTCGCTGTTCATCGACAGTTGGATGACCATGATCCCCTGGTCTTCAAGGGATCTGCGAACCATCTTGGTCACGCCTGATTTACTTGCCTTGACTTGGCTCGTGATGTCCCAATGGAGCCATGCTTGCACGCTTTTTGCGGTCGCTTCTGGCGTCTGCATTCGTCCAGGCAAGTCGACTGGCCCATGTTCTTCTACGCGCTCCGCTGCCCAAACTGCGATCTTCTGCCGCCGTTCAGCCAGTCGGAGTTCGGCCCGTTCCTCTGAGGTCAGGCTTCGTGCTCCGTGGGCACCCAACGGGCTACGGAAGGCTGCCTGCAAGGGCTGCTGTGATGGAACACGCGGCGAGAAGAATAGAGAGGTTGGCCGCCGTAGGGCCTTTGAGATCTGACGGAGTTGCGTCAGCCCTGGAGCGTCATCACCAGTTATCCACGAGTCCACCGTGCCGGGGTCTGTGCCTAGATCACCTGCCAGTTGAACCCGCGTGAGGCCAGCCTGTTTCATCGCCCAGACGAGGACGTCTGGGTTGATGCGCTGTTTGATGGCGGCCATGTAGCCAGCGTAGTCACTGAACACTCATAGGTCATCACTTGTGCGTGAGAGGTGGCTGACGCTCCTGATAACACTGTCGGTGAACCGTGACGGGGAGGCTCCGGGTTGCAGGAGTCTCCCCGTCGGTTGCGCTCTGTCGCTGCCGGCTTCCCTCTTGGCCATCGAGGGCTTGCTCGATCTGCTGGTTTGCGTAGTCCTGGTTGCGGCGGATGGCCTTGGCGTAAAAGCGGAACAGCACGGCGATGCTGTGGCCGGCGCGGCGGGCGACCTCGGCCGGGGAGACGCCGGAATCTAGCCAGAGCGAGACACCAGCGGCGCGGAGGCCATACGGCACCTCTGCAAGAGGAGTCTTGAACTCGTGCGGCGTGAGGACGACGCGGCGAGCTGCCTTCCAGATGTCGCCGTACTCCTTGCTCAGGAGGCCGCCGCCACGGGCCGCGCGGAACAGCCGGCCGTCCTCTGCTGTGCCGAACTCCGCGATGTGCTCGCGGATCAGACTGACCAGGACCGGCGGTATTGGTACCTCGCGGGTGGCCTTTCGGGCGCGCTTCTTGAGGCCCCGGGAGTCGTAGGACTCCCCGGAGTCGGTCCAGCCGGAGCCGACGCGAGGGGAGCTGGACGACAGGATGACTTGGCCCCAGCCTTCCTCGGGCAGAGTGAAGTCCGACTCGCGGAGACCCACCGCTTCACCGGGACGGGTGGCCGCGTAATACAGGCACCCGAAGAACGCCTTGAGGTGCCGACCACGGTCGTTCTGCTTGCCCACGGCGTCGATCAGCTTGCGGGCCATGGCAGGGCCGGGGACGTATCGGAAGTCGATCTCTTCGTCCGTCTCGGGCGCCGTCCAGTCCACCTTGGCCAGGGGCAGGGAGGGCAGGCGGTCCAGTTCGACGGCGTAGCGCAGGCAGTTGCTGAACACGGGCACCTTGCGGTTCACCGTGTTGTCCGCCGCGGCGGTCCCGTCCATCTTGCGGGAGAGCGCGTCCAGGGCGGACCTCACGACCGTCGGCGTGTTCAGGGCCGAGATGTCCACGGACTTACGGCCGATCCAGTCGAGGGCGGCCACGATCGCTTCGGGCGCTTCCTCGGCGTCGATGCGGGCCACGAGTTCACCGCTCTGGCTGAGGACGAGGCGGAAGGACCAGGAGTAGAGCGCGGTTCGCAGAACCCGAGGAGCGGGGGCACCACGGTTGTCCTTGACCAGACGCGGTGTGACGGTGGCGAGGGCGTCCGCGATGCTCGCGCGGTGCTTGGCCGAGGCGTTGGGCCATTTCATCGCCGCGTACTCCTGGGCGTGCGTGAACCAGGTGGGGGACTGGGCCGCCTGTACTTCGGAGGCAGGCAAGCCGGTCTCGGTGTCGAACTGTTCGCGCTTGCGCAGCGCGGCCAGCAGTTCGGAGCGTCGGCCGTCCGCCTGGGCCTTGATCTTGTAGCTCTTCGAGAACGGCTGGACGCCGACTCGCCAGCGAAGCTGATAGGCCGCAGCGCGGTCGGGGCGCTTGCGGATACCCCAGATCTGCACGTCGAAGGTCAGCACGCGGGTACCTCGCATCCCTCGAACCAGGCATCGAGGTCGGCCCGGCGGATGCGGATCTGTCCGTTGGGGAGCTTGGGGCAGCGTGGGGCATTCCCGCGAGCGCGGAGCCGGTAGAAGGCGGCCCGCGACATGCGCAGCTCGTCCAGGGCTTCGACCATGGTCAGCATGCGGGTGGTCGGTGCGGCGGTCACTGCCATACCTCCCCTTCGGTCTTGGCGCGTTCCTTGTCGGCGCGGGTCTGGTTGATGTCGTGGCGGGTCTGGTTGGCGAGGAGTTCTTCGCCGGGGCGGTAGCCGGAGGTGAGGTAGGCCCACGAGGACTCGGTGACGAGCACGGTGTCCGGGGCAGGGGCGGGATGGCCGGCGCGGACGCGGGCGGCGTCGGCCTGGGCAAGGCGCCAGGCGCGGCGGACGTTGCGGAGGGCACCGAGGGTCGTGGAGTAGGCGCGGGACTTGGTGGAGAAGTGGCCGCGGAAGCCGAGCATGTGCGCCCACTTGCAGAGCTTGAGATCTGCGAACTCGGGCAGGCCGCCCAGGTCCCAGGCGGTGCGGATCATCTGTCGGACGTGCCGGTGCACGGGCAGTTCCCGCAGGGGTTCGGCCTGGCGGGTGCCTTCGCAGTCGGGGCAGAGTTCCTTCACCCGGCCCCCGACAGCCCCCCGGCCGGAACAGGTCCGGCAGACCAAGGAGCGGTCCACGGTGCCGGAGTCCTCGGCGCTCTTGGTGGCGTACTTGGCGACGTACCCGGCCACGGCTGCGTCGGTGAGTTCGGGCCCCCGCCCACTCGCGCCGCAAAAGCCCGAAGAGCGGGTATCCGCATCCCGGAGGAATCCCGGTAGCTGTCCGGCGGCGAGCACGGCCAGCAGGAGCGGAATGCCTGCCAAGTCCGCACCGGCCGCTGCGGATCGACGTTCAACCAGCCGTGATCCGGTCGGCCGGCCTCCTGCCCACCCGTCAGGCGAGGTCTGCGGCAGCGCTCAGGCTGCAACGTGGCCGAGACCGTGACGGATTGGGGAAGCGTGGTCGGGGCCGGTGGGTGGTTGCTGGAGACACACGTGGCGGGTGGTCGGTCGGGGCACCCACCGTCGTGGCTGGCTTTCTGTGGCTGAGGTCGCAAATGGCGTAAGGCAGCTGACCAGGGAAGGCGGCGCGGTAAGGACCTACGCGGACGTGGTGTGGGTGAAGCCCAGGGAGGCCAGTCCTTCGGACTGACACAGGCGGTCTGAGGGGCCGTCGACCTCGGTCTGGAGGAGCTGGTAGGTGGCGCCATGGGACTGGCCCCAGTGCATCGCGGCCCGCCACAAGACGCGACCTAGTCCGCGGCCCCGGGCCTCGGGCAGGACAGCGAAGTACTGGGGCATCAGCTGGGGGCGACCGATGGCGTCAGGAAGTACGTCCATGGGGCCGATCGCGCCCACGATGCGGTCCTCGATGGCGGCGGCGAGGACCGGGCCGCACTGGCCAGCCTGCATCTGGGTGTGGAGGAAGGCCAGGCCATCGCCTGCCATGGCCTCGGCGAACGGGACGAAGGTCTCCTGCACAGCGGTCGGCCAGGCGGTGACGGGCCGGACCGGACCACCCGGGTCGGGGCAGGGGGCGACGGTGAAGTCCTTCAGCTGGATGCGGGTGCCGCGCGGGTGTGCGGTCTCGGGACCGAGGGGACGTACGACCCGGGCGTTGACCACGTCGTGCGTGGCGGCGAGCTTCGCGGCCAGCTCGGCGGCCTCCTCCACGACACTGTCGCGGAGCCCGTAGGCGAAGACCTTCACAGTGCCGCGTCCGCGCCTGGTCAGCGTGGGAATGAGCGTGTGCTCGGGCTGGTGAACCACATCCTCGCGGAGGACTATCTCATCCTTCTCACCTCCCCAACGCCGGTCCTTGTCGTAGGGCAGGAAGTCCCCGGTGTCGGCCGCTCGCAGGATGTCCTCGAACATGCTGACGGTCAGGGCATCGGGGTGGACGGGCCCGAGGGTCGGCACGATCGGCGCGGTCAGTTGGGGCCGGATCCAGTCCCAGCGGAAGAACATGAGCGGCACCCTAGCGGTGGGACGGGCAGGGCTCAGGCCCCGACGCGAGTACGCCGGGGCCTGAACGGAGTTGACCGGATCGTGTCGGTCAGTGGGGGTTGTCGTCACCGGCATCGCAGGAGCATTCCGCGCTCTCCACGATCACGTCGAGGTCCTGTACGGCGGTGATCGACGCGGTCGCGACGGGCGGGGCCGCGCGACGGGCCGAGGGCGGTGGGCCGGGGAGGATGGTCACTGGTACGGGCGGGTTCATGAGGCGTTCTCCTTGTCTCCGTGCTGGCAGTAGCTGTGCAGCGGCGCCTTGGCCTCCTGGTAGTGCTTGGCCAGGGGGCGGCATACCCGGCAGGTGCCGGACAGGGCGCAGCCCTCGCACCCGCCGGTGCGAAGCATGAGGCGGTCGGCGATGGCGCCGAGCCGGGTGAGGCCGTCGATGCCTTCGGCCATGAGGTCGATCTGGTCGTCGCGGCCGACCTTGCAGATCGAGACCTTGGCGTGCGGGTCGGCGTGGAAGAAGGTGTGTCCCGCGTTGCAGCCGGCGAACGGCTTGCGCTGCCGCAGGTGGGCGGCGGACTGGGCGAGCAGCGGCTCTCCGCCGCCGTAGATCGTGGGCGTCATGTTCGTGTACGCGTGGTTCTCGACGTTCCACTCGTCGGCGAGGGCGGCCATCTCGTCGGCCTCGGAGGCGTTGTCCTCGGTCACCACGACGTTGATGCGCAGCGGAAGACCCGCTTCGCGGGCGGCGTCGATGCCGCGCCGGAACGCCTTCCACGCCCCACGGCGCTGGGTGAGCGTGTCGAAGGATTCCTCGCTCGCCCCGTACATGCTGACCACCAGGCGGTACGGCGGGCAGTCCCGGAAGAGCTTGAGGAGGTCCGGCCGCCAGAGCAGCGAGCCGTTCGTGGAGATGGTGAGCATCATCCCGGCCAGCCAGGCGTACCGGTAGGCACCCTGGAAGTGAGGATCCATGGTGGGCTCGCCGCCGGTGATCTGGAGCCAGAGGACACCGGCCTCACGCATGATGTCCAGCAGTCGCACCTTGTCCTCCCAGCCGAGGCCGGAGAACGGCCGCTCGCCGAGGTAGCAGTGCTTGCAGCCGAAGTTGCAGCCGAGGTTGATCTCCCAGGAGGCGCGGCAATAGCCGTACGAGGACGGCTCGCGTACCAGCACGGTGCCCTGCGCGGTCTGGCCGTCCAGGTCGAGGCCCCACATGTCGGCGGCGGTCTGCACCGCCCAGGTGGGAAGCGACCCACCGTCGGTGGCGGTCTGGCGCAAGCCCTCGTAGTGGTCGGCGGAGATTCGGGCGCCGGCCCGTGCTCCCGGCTTGAGGAGAAGGTGCCCGTCGAGGAACGGGGAGGCGATCAGAGCGTGGGCCATCGGTGGCCCTCCTTCCGGATCACGGAGCGGGACAGCACATGGGACTCCTGGCGGCCGGCGAGGCAGTGGATCTCGCCCAGCCCGTTACAGGTGCCGCAGGTCTTGCCGGACGAGTTGGCGCCGGTGCCACCGCAGTCCCCGCACTGTTCGTTGCGAGGCGAGCGAGGGCGCCGGGGCTTCTGCGGGCTCGCGATCAACTGGTGCACGAGACCTCCTCCATGGCGTCTTCCCAGGTGTGCTGTTTGGCGTGGTCGTCGAACAGACAGCAGCCCTCGCCGTCAGGACCAGGGGCGGTCACCGGGCAGTCCGGCAGCACGACGAGTTCCGTCTCGTTTGTCCCGTGCCAGCGGAGCCACAGCGCGGTTCCGTAGGCGCCGGCGTCGGTGAGGAGACCGAAGTGCTGACCCTCGTCGTGCGCGGACAGCTGGCAATGCACCGCCCTGTCGATGTAGGTGGCGGCCGACTTCTGCCGTGCTTCCCGGGCCAGGTCGAGGGGAACCCGGCGCCAGTGCGCGCACCGCATCACGACACCATCCGGAAGGACGCGACAGCGTTCCGTTCCTGCTGCGAGCACTGAGAGCAGATGCAGGGCGGGTAGCGGCCCGGGTTCTCCGGGACCACCGGGTCCTGGCCCACACGTACCTCCGTGAGAGGCCCCCACGTCTGGCCGGAGTCGCGGGAGACCCGCAACGTCATCCGTACGTCGTCCTGTCCGTTCGCCATGGTCAGGAGCATCGCGATCCGCGGACCCGGCCAGAAAGGCCAAGCGGATTACCCAACTTGGGTAACATCACCCTCGGTTGACCAAGTGCAGCGATCCGTAGTCCTCATGCCGGAGCGTGCCCGATGCCCGAGCCATCTCGCTCGAAGGAACTCCCGGTCAGCCTGCTCACGGACCCAGTGATGATCGAGGCATGCCAGGCCAGAGACTTCGGCCGCATCTTTCAGCTGGTCAAGGCACGAGCAGGCATCTATCCGTCGATGGTCGCGCGTCGCTGCGACCTGACCCCGAGCCGCGTGGGCGAGGTGATCGCCGGACGGCGGCAGTTGCTGCACATGGACGTGATCGAACGGATCTCGGACGGGCTGCGCATCCCCGGACACATGCTCGGCCTTGCCCGCCGTTCCTGGGAGACGCCGCCCAGCATGACGGTCACGCCCCGCGAACCGGCCGAGGTGTCGACCTCAGCCGTCGAGCCGCTTGTCGCCGGACTGCCCAGCGCGGACGTCGACAGCATTCTCGCCCTGGCGGCCGAGCGGGATCTCAGCGCCTCGACGCTGGACGCGCTGCATTCGTCGATCGCGGACTACTGGCGCCGGGACGACGAGCACGGCGGCGAGACCTTACGGCCGGCGGTCGTCGGCCAACTCCGCTACGTCGTTGACCTCCTCAAGGAGCAGCGTCCGGCTCCTTTGCGGGACGGCCTGCACAGCATCGCGGCCGAGCTGGCCCGGCTCACCGGATGGACCTACTTCGACGCCCGCCAGTACAACCAGGCACGCGCCTACTTCACCGAATCCCTCGGACTGGCCAAGGCCATCGACGACCGCCAGTTCATGGCCAACGTCCTCGCTTGCATGAGCCTTCAGGCCACCTACCAGGACAAGCCCGGCGACGCCCTCGCACTCGTCACGGCCGCCCAGGACCAGGCCCGAACGGCCGCGGGGACGACACCGCGCGTGCTGGCCATGCTCGCGATGCGCGAAGCCTTCGCCCACGCCACCCTCGGCAACCACGGCGCGACCCACACTGCGATCTCGGAAGCCCACACCCAGTTCGGACGGATCGGTGCCGGCGATCCGGACCCGGCCTGGGTCGCCTACTTCGACGAACCGAAACTGATCGTGGACACCGGCATCGCACACGGCCGCCTGGGCGAAGCCGCCCTCGCCGAACCCCTCATCGCGGACGCCCTCCGCCGAGAACACCATACGAACCACCGAGGCCGCGCCTTCCACGCCTTCTGGCTTGCCCGCACCCAACTCCAGCGCGGCAAACTCGACGAGGCGTGCCACACGGCCATGGACGCCCTCGCCCCGGCGGCGGCCGTCAGCTCGCAACGAGTCGCCGGCCACCTCCGGGAGTTCTACGAACAGCTGGAACCCTTCCGCCGCGAACCGGCCGCAGTGGCATTCGAGGCCCGGCTCCGGGAAGTGCTGCCCCGTCAGGTCATCGGATTGCCTCGTCCATGAGCACATAGAGCAGCCCGACCAAAGAGCCACTGCTGACGATCTCGCGCCGGTCGATCATGCCCCGCACGTCGGCCAGCGGGATCCACTCGATCCGGTCCGACTCGTTCTTCTCAGTCGGTGGACCCTCGTACGTCGCCGCGTCGGCGCGGAAGACGTGGTGTTGGGAGTCGGTGATGCCGTTCGCCGGCTCGGCGTAGATCAGCGGCTTGATCGGACCGGGGCGCCAGCCGGTTTCCTCCAGCACCTCACGGGCCGCCGCCTCGGCCGGTGTCTCGCCCTCCTCGACCAGACCCATGGGCAGCTCCCACGCCCAGGCGTCCGTGATGAAGCGATGCCGCCACATCATCAGAACCTCGCGGCGCTCATTGACGACGGCGGCCACGGCCAGGTGCCGAAGCTTGACGACGTGGTGCTCCCAGCGGTTCCCGTCCGGCGTCTCGACGTCGGTGAGCCACAGGTTCACCCAGCTGTTCTCGTAGATCGGACGTTCCCCGTGGATCTTCCACTGCATCGCTGCGGCCCCTCTCGATCGACCTCCAGCATCGCAGAGCTACAGCTACAGACTGCCAGGTTCAATCAAATTCACGTCATAGTGACGAATAGGTGGCCGGTCTGAGGAGACGCGGATGGTCGTGATTGGCCCTCGCCCAAGACCGTGAGCGGGGGCCAATCTGTTGTCAGCCAGTTACGAAGCCAGGGCTAGCTGTTGTTGTCTTCCTGACGACTGCGGCGACGCCACCGTGCGAGTGCACTCCGGCCCGCCAATACGCCGATAGTTGTCACAGTGCTTGCCGCCAGATTGGCGAGGATGTCGATGAGGAAGCCCTGCATGTGCTCTCCATGGGCAGCTTGAAGCTACCCACCGGATGAGCGGGCTTGCGGCGAACGTCACGTACGTGACTGGAAAGTGACCCCGTCCTCGCCCAGGGACTGCCCTATCCATACGGCAGCAGGCTCATGGTAGCAACGAGACGTCCAACTCGGTGAAGCCCGCAGCTCGCATCTCGTCTACGAGCTGCCACCACCTTGTTGCTTCAACCTGGGGCGTACGCGGGCATGCTGGGCACCTGAAGATGTATGAACTGCGACCCATCATGGACCCAGGCTCGGCGTCCCGCATGGGTGACGCGAAGTATCTGAAGGCATGGGTCATCCCATGGCTGCCATCAGCTTCGCGTCGGGCCATCGTCAGACGGACTCGCGCGTGCTGGCCCCTATCGGTGCATACGATCCCGACTCGGTACTCCTTGGCCATACCGACAGTCTCCTGTAACTCTCTTAAACCGTATGCCCACGTAACCTTCGGCAGCGATGCTTGAGAGCTCCATCGCTGCAGTCGGAGTGCTGATATGCCCAATCAGGAGCAGGTCCTCTCGTACGCTCGCTCACTGGCCCAGACGTTGCAAGAAGGTCTGGTGTGGAAGCCCGGTCGGAACGGGGACGGTCGGGGCTGGTGGCAGGTATCGGACCATCAGGAGCTTCCTGCTCTGATGGCCAACGCGTTCGCGGGCATGGAGTTTCTGCGCCAGTACGCCGGTGAAAACAGCTTCTGGACCTCCCGTGCTGCTGAGGTGTACCAAAGCAAGGGAGATAACCAGTCCACTGAGTCGGGAGCTCGCGCCGTCGGTGATGTCCTGCTCACCTGGGTTCGCCAGGTGGAAGCAGGCGTCAGCGAAATCGTGGGTGCTCGCGCTTGGTCGGAGGTCGGACTGATCAGCACGGACATGATGGGCCAGGTACGGCGGCTACTGAATGACAAGCAGACCCATCCTGCTGCGGCCATCGTGCTGTGCGGTGCAGCATTGGAGAGCGCACTGCGGGCGCTGATTGAGGCCCGCGGGCTTGAACTGCCCGAGCGCCCCTCGCTCAGCACGTACTCGCAGCTTCTCCGTCGGGAGGAGCTGATCACCAAGCAGGAAGCGAAGGATCTTGAGCAAGTCGGGGGACTCCGGAATGCGGCGGCTCATGGTCAGTTTGAGGAGCTGAGCCGAGAACGCGCCGGCCTCATGGAGCAGCAGACCAACCTCTTGCTCAGCAGGATCTCTGAGCTTCGCCTGTAGGGCTACTGGGGACGGTGCGATCGCGCCCGTGCTGGTCGCAGTGGACCCGGCGTGGACCGCGTGGCCCCACAAGGGCTGGTGGTGGGGTCGAGTATGCACGTCAGGTGCGTTCGAGGGGCTTCCCCCAGCACTCTCTTGAAAACCGTCGTGGCGCGAGTCACCGTGGGTTCAAATCCCACACCCACCGCAGTGAACGGCCCCCGACCGGGCGAACCGGTCGGGGGCCGTTCGTATGGGTGCGGGGGTTCTTAGGATGGGCGGTGGGGGCGGGGTCGTAGCGCAGAGGTCGTCGCGCGCGGTCTCCAAAACCGTGAGGACGCCGGTTCGAATCCGGTCGGGTCCGCCTCCGCCTTTCCCCGTTCGGGCGCTGGGCGCGTGGTTCGCCCCAGGTCAGGGGTTTGGATTCCGTTCCTCACGCTTGCGGGGGAACCGGAAGCTGTGGGTGGTTCGCCGGGGTCGCGGTGGGCAGTTCTGGTCCGCGACGTCGTGATCAGCACCGGGCGGTCGGCCGCCGGCCCGGGTTCAGCCTCAGCCCTACTTCCGGTTCCTGGAGGAACAGACATGGCAAGCATCCGTACCGCTCGTGCCCTCGCCGTCGTTGCCGCGCTGCCTCTGGCCGCCGTTCTCCTCGGTGGAGTGGCCCAGGCGGACAACGGCTCGTTCGCGAGCAGCGGATCGAACGCGGGCGTGGCCACGATCAGCGGCAGCGGGGTCGGCCGGGACAACGCGGGCAACTCCTCGACCTCGCAGCAGCAGGCGACGGGCGCCGGAGCGTCGAACCAGAGCAACTCCGCGCAGGTGAACGGGTCCGGCTTCACCGACATCGACCAGTCCACGCACTACCTGGCGGTGAACTTCACGAACCTCTGGTGAGCCCCGCGCCGTTCGCGGCCCGGTCGGGGGGCCGGGCCGCGACGGACGCATCCGACGGCCTGCCCGTACGCCGCTCCGGCGTACGGGCGGGCCGTCCGCCGTCCGCACCGGGGCGGTGCCCGGGGCCTCGGGGCCGACCCTGAGGACCCGGGTACCGGCTCCTCCACCTACAGGAGGTGGAGGGGGACCCGGTCCTACACCCTGAGGCGGACGCGGTTTCGGGACCTGGGGGCGATTTGGGAGGCGGGCCCCGCTTCTAGCGTGGAGCCATGACCACGCCAGTCCGCTCGGGCACCCACGGGGGAGCCGCACCGGCATGCACGTCGGCCGCGGTACGCACTTACGCGCCGGCGCGCACCGCAGCCCCGGCGCGCACGCCCGGCACCTTCGGCCGCGCCGCGCACGCCGCGCGCGCGTCGGCACCGCACGTCCCGTACCCCTCGTTCACGTCGTTCGTGCAGGCGCGCGGCCCGGTGCTGCTGCGGGCGGCGCGCTCGCTCACCGCCAACCCGAGCGACGCCGAGGACCTGCTGCAGACCGCGCTCACCAAGACCTACGTCGCCTGGGACCGGATCGAGGACCACCGTGCCCTCGACGGTTATGTCCGCCGGGCCCTGCTGAACACCAGGACCTCGCAGTGGCGCAAGCGCAAGGTCGACGAGTTCGCCTGCGACGAGCTGCCCGAGCAGGAGGCCGTCCCCGGCCCCGACCCCGCCGAGCGGCAGTCGCTGCACGACGCGATGTGGCGCGCGGTCCTGAAGCTGCCGGCCCGCCAGCGGGCGATGGTCGTCCTCCGCTACTACGAGGACCTGAGCGAGGCGCAGACCGCCGAGGTGCTCGGGGTGTCCGTCGGCACGGTCAAGAGCGCGGTCTCCCGGGCGCTCGGCAAGCTGCGCCAGGACCCGGAGCTGACGTCGGACCGCTGAGCCGGGTGCGCCACTGAGGCGGAACAGTGCGATCCGGCCCGGTCCCGGGCGGTGTGACATTGCGGGGCGACACCGATTCGTGCTCCCGGAAGTAGTGACATACCAAGCGGTATGTGCGCAGAATCAGCGGAACCCTACTGCCGCGTAGCGCCCACCGGGAGGACGCCGTGCTCAGCACCATGCAGGACGTACCGCTGACTGTCACCCGCATCCTGACGCACGGGATGACGATTCACGGGAAGTCGCAGGTCACGACCTGGACCGGAGAGCCGGAGCCGCACCGGCGCAGCTTCGCGGAGATCGGCCGGCGCGCCACCCAGCTCGCCAACGCCCTGCGCGACGAGCTCGGGATCGACGCCGATCAGCGTGTCGCCACGCTCATGTGGAACAACGCGGAGCACGTGGAGGCGTACCTCGCCATCCCGTCCATGGGCGCCGTTCTCCACACGCTCAACCTCCGACTGCCCGCCGAGCAGCTGGTCTGGGTCGTCAAGCACGCCGACGACAAGGTCGTCATCGTCAACGGCTCCCTGCTGCCGCTCATCGCGCCGCTGCTTCCCCAGCTGACGTCGGTGGAACACGTGATCGTCGCGGGTCCCGGCGACCGTTCCGTCCTGGACGGCGCGACGGTGCGCGTGCACGACTACGAGGAGCTGCTCGCCGGCCGCCCCACCAGCTTCGACTGGCCGGAACTGGACGAGCGCCAGGCCGCCGCGATGTGCTACACCTCCGGTACGACGGGGGACCCGAAGGGCGTCGTCTACTCCCACCGTTCGATCTACCTGCACTCCATGCAGGTCAACTTGTCCGAGTCGATGGGCCTGACCGACAAGGACACCACCCTCGTCGTGGTCCCGCAGTTCCACGTGAACGCCTGGGGGCTGCCGCACGCGACGTTCATGTCCGGCGTCAACATGCTGATGCCGGACCGTTTCCTCCAGCCGGCCCCGCTCGCCGACATGATCGAGCGCGAGCGCCCGACGCACGCCGCCGCCGTCCCCACCATCTGGCAGGGGCTGCTCGCCGAGGTCACCGCCAACCCGCGCGACCTCACCTCCATGGCCAACGTCACGATCGGCGGCGCCGCCTGCCCGCCCTCCCTCATGGAGGCGTACGACAAGCTGGGCGTCCGCCTCTGCCACGCCTGGGGCATGACGGAGACCTCGCCGCTCGGCACCATGGCCAACCCGCCCGCCGGACTGACCCCGGAGGAGGAGTGGCCCTACCGCGTCACCCAGGGTCGCTTCCCGGCCGGTGTCGAGGCGCGCCTCGTCGGCCCGGCCGGTGAGCACCTGCCGTGGGACGGCGAGTCGGCCGGTGAGCTGGAGGTGCGCGGCGCCTGGATCGCCGGTGCCTACTACGGCGGCGCGGACGGCGAGGCGTTGCGGCCCGCGGACAAGTTCAGCGAGGACGGCTGGCTGAAGACCGGTGACGTCGGCGTGATCAGCGCGGACGGCTTCCTCACGCTCACCGACCGGGCCAAGGACGTCATCAAGTCCGGTGGCGAGTGGATCTCCAGCGTCGAGCTGGAGAACGCGCTGATGGCCCACCCGGACGTCGCGGAGGCCGCCGTCGTCGCCGTCCCGGACGAGAAGTGGGGTGAGCGTCCGCTCGCCACCGTCGTCCTCAAGGAGGGCGCCACCGCCGACTACGAGGCGCTGCGGGCGTTCCTCGCCGAGTCCGGCATCGCGAAGTGGCAGCTGCCGGAGCGCTGGTCGGTCATTCCGGCTGTCCCGAAGACGAGCGTCGGCAAGTTCGACAAGAAGGTCATCCGCAAGCAGTACGCGCAGGGCGAGCTGGACATCACGCAGCTCTGATCCGTCGTCCGGTCCACCGTCCGGACAGCACGAGGGCGGTACGGGTGCGTTCCCGTACCGCCCTCGTCGTATGCGTCTGTCTCTGTATCCGGAGCTGTATTCGTATCTGTAGCCGTACGACGGTCAGTTGGTGCCGATCTTCGCGAGCAGGTCGACGATGCGGGACTGCACCTCGTCGCTCGTGGAGCGCTCCGCCAGGAACAGCACGGTCTCGCCCGAGCCGAGGCGCGGCAGCTCCGCCTCGTCGATGCCGGCTGAGGTGTAGACGACCAGCGGGGTGCGGTTCAGCCGGCCGTTCGCACGCAGCCAGTCCACGATGCCGGCCCGGCGGCGGCGTACCTGCATGAGGTCCATCACCACCAGGTTCGGCCGCATGCGGGTCGCCAGCGCGACGGCCTCGCTGTCCGTCGCCGCGCAGGCGACCTGCATGCCCCGCCGTTCCAGCGTCTCCGTCAGCGCGGCGGCGATCTCCTGGTGCTCCTCGGTCAGCAGGACGCGCGGCGGGTGCTGTTCGCTGTCGCGCGGCGCGAGCGCCTTCAGGAGTACGGCCGGGTCGGCACCGTACGCCGCCTCCCGTGACGCCTGCCCCAGTCCCGCGGTCACCAGTACGGGCACCTCGGCGGCGACCGCCGCTTGCCGCAGGGACTGGAGCGCCTTTCGGGTGATCGGCCCGGTCAGCGGGTCTACGAAGAGCGCGGCGGGGAAGGCCGCGATCTGCGCGTCCACCTCCTCGCGCGAGTGCACGATCACCGGCCGGTATCCGCGGTCGCTCAGCGCCTGCTGCGTCGGGACGTCGGGTGCGGGCCAGACGAGCAGTCGGCGCGGGTTGTCGAGCGGCTCGGGGGGCAGTTCGTCGTCGACCGGCTGCGGGGAGGGGCGGTTGGCGACCTCGACCGCGCCACCGGGGCCGTCCAGCGGCTCCGGCCCCTCGGCCGCGTCCTGGTCGGGTGCGCCGATGGCGTACGCGCGCCCTTCGGCCGCGGGTGCGGAGAGCAGCTGCCCCGACCCCTGCCCGTGCACGGTGGGGGCGGGGGGTGCGGTGGCGGACGCCGCGGGCCCGGGCTGCGGGGCCGCGGGGGCCGGGGCGGGCGGCGCGGGGCGTTTGTCCTGCCCGGGCTCGGGCTCCGGCGGCGCGGCCAGCTTCCGGCGCCTGCCGACGCTGCTGCCGCCGCCCAGGGTCTGGTTCTGCTGGTGGGCGACGTGCTGGGCGAACGGCACGCCCTGCCCCAGCGTGCGCACGCTGAACGCACGCCCCTGCGTCGAGTCGGACCCGCCCGGCATCGGCGCCTCGGCGGGCAGCGGCTGCCGCCGCGCGTCGGGTGCGGGCGCCAGCGTGCGGGGGCGGGCCGGGGGACCGGCGGGGGTGGCCGTGCCGGTGGTGTGGGCCGTACGTCCGGTGCTCTGCGTCTCCGGCGCGGCGGGCCCCTGCCCGGAGGCGTCGTCGTCCTCCCAGCCGCCGGGGTGCGCGGGCGGCGCGGGCAGGTCGGCCGGGGCGCCGGGGGCCGGCTGCTCCGGCCGTGCGCCGGGGGCGCCGAGCCCGGGGGCGGCGGGAGCGGGCGGTGCGGCTTCGGCGGCCGGGCCGGGCGGTGCGGGCGGTGCGGGCTGGGCGGGCAGCGCGAACGGTGCGGGCTGTGCGGCCTGGGCGGGCAGCGCGAACGGCGCGGGCCGCGCCTCCTGCGCACCCGTGTCCCCGTGGCGGGCGCGACGCCGGCCGGTGGGGGCGGGCTGGGCCTGCGGCGGTACGGGGGCGTGCTCCGGCGTGCCGGCCGGGGCGCCGGGAGGGGGCGTGGCGGGGGCGCCGACGTTGGCGTCCGGCGCGCCGGGCAGCCCGGCACCGGGCTGGTACGCGGAGGGCCCGGCCGGGCCCGTACCCATGCCGGCACCGTGCGAACCGTCTGCGGGGGTCTCGTCCCTGCCCATGCCGACGTGGGGGGAACCGGGCGCGGGAGCCGCGCCCCTACCCATGCCGGCGTCGTGCGAACCGGATGCGGCAGCCTCGTCCGTACCCATGCCGGCGCCGTGGGAACCGGGCGCGGGGGTCGCGCCCCTACCCATACCGACGTGGTCGGAACCGGGCGCGGAAGCCTCGTCCATACCCACACCGGCGCCATGCGAACCGCCTGCGGCGGCCACCTCCGTACCCACACCGGCGCCGTGCGAACCCGGCGCAGCGTCCTCCGGCGCACCGCCAGGACCAGGACCCGGCACCCCGATCGCGCCCGCGCCCTCCGTGCCCAAGCCCAAGGACCCGTCCGGCGCCCCGGCACCCGGGGCCACCCGGTCCGCGTCGGCGGGCGGGAGGGCGAAGGGGACGCGCGGTCCGGACTCGGCGGCGGCGGCCCGTTCCTGGGCGGCGGCCAACGCGCGGCGGCGGCGCCCGGTCGGCTGCGGTGCCGGCGCGGGCAGCCCCGGCGAGGGCGAGGGCGAAGGGCCGGGGGCCGGGCGGGCGGCGTCGTCGAGGTTCGAGAAGGCGGCGGGGGCGGCGGACTCGACGGCGTTCACGACGGGGGGAAGGGCGAGACGGCCCTCGTCGCCCGGGTTCGCCCGGTGTCCGCCGGCCGGGACCGGGACCTGCGCCCCGGCCGGAACGCCCTGCGGGGGCACCGTGTGCCCGCGCTGCGGCCGGCCGCCCTGCGCGCCCTCGGCGGCGGTCACGACGGACCCCTCCGACGGAGCGGCCGCGGGGAGCGCGAGGGCCGGGCCCGGGGCGGGCTGGGCCGGCTGCGCGCCCGTCTCGGCGGGGCTGGGCCGCCCACGACGGCGCCCGGAGCCCTCGGCCTGCTGGGCGGGGATCAGCTCGTTCGGGCCGGCCGCCTCGGCGGCGGGGGCGGCACGGCGCGCACGCCGGCGCCCGGTCGGGGCGGACGCACCGGTGTCCCCGGGGGCCGCTTCCAGCTCGCCGCTGCCGTCGGAGCCGCCCATGGGGCTGTCCAGGAAGGCGTCGGTGGAAGAGCGCCGCGCACGGCGCCGCCCCCTGCCCGCCTCGGGCGCGTCCGACACCACCGGCGCCGGGCCCGCATGGCCGGTCTCCCCGGCGGGAAGAGGCGCGGGTGCCACCGGCGGAGCCGCCTCCACCTGAGGCACCGGGGGCGGCTCGGGGGGTGTCACGGTCCCCGCACCCGCGCCGATCGGCACCTCCAGCACGTACGCACTGCCACTCATGCCCGGCATCTCGTGCGTCTGGAGCACACCGCCGTGCGCGCCGACGATGCCGCTGACGATGGGCACGTGCACCGGGTCTCCGCCGGCGAACGGTCCGCGCACCTCGATGCGTACGACGTCGCCGCGCTGGGCGGCGGCGACCACGACGGTTGAGTCGACGTAACCGCCACCGGGCACGAGACGGGCCTTGCCGGTCGAATCGACGCCGGCGACGTCCGCGACGAGGTGGGCGAGGGCGGTCACCAGGCGTCCGGCGTCGACCTCGGCCTCGATCGGCGGGGCGTGCACGGCGAACTGGGCGCGGCCGGGCCCGATCAGCTCGACCGCGGCGTCGATGCCGGCCGTGACGACGCCGTCGAGCAGGACACGCGTCTTGACCAGCGCCTCGGCGCCGGCGTCGAGGCGCTGGTAACCCAGCACGTTGTCGATGAGCGTCGTCATGCGCGCGTAGCCCGCGGCCAGGTGGTGCAGGATCTGGTTCGCCTCGGGCCACAGCTGGCCGGCGGGGTCGGCGGCGAGCGTGGAGAGCTCACGGCGCAGCTCCTCCAGGGGGCCGCGCAGCGACTCGCCGAGCACGGCGGTCAGCTGGGTGTGCCGGGCGGTGAGATCGGTCAGCCGTTCGGCCTGCTCCTCCAGCTCGGAGGCGTAACGCTCGGTGCGGTCGGCCAGCTCGGCGGCGTGGGCCTCCTCGGCGGCTGCGAGCTCGGCGGTGTGCCGCTCGGTGAGCTCGGAGACGGTCGCGGTGTGGTTCGCGGTCAGCTCGGCGACGGCGGCGGTGTGGTTCGCGGTCAGCTCCGCGACCTCGTCCTTGCGCCGCTTGTCCAGCTCCTCGTAGGGCCGGCGGTCGGTGAACGTCATCACGGCGCCGACGAGCTGGTCGCCGTCGCGGACGGGGGCGGTGGTCAGGTCGACCGGCACCTGTTCCCCGCTCTTGGACCACAGAACCTGCCCGCGCACCCGGTGTTTGCGTCCCGACTTCAGCGTGTCGGCGAGGGGGGACTCCTCGTACGGGAAGGGCTCGCCCTCCGCGCGCGAGTGCAGGATCAGCGGGTGCAGCTCCTGGCCGCCGAGGTCGCTGGCGCGGAAACCGAGGATCTGCGCGGCGGCGGGGTTGACCAGGACGACCCGGCCGTCGGTGTCCGTACCCACGACACCCTCGGCGGCGGCGCGCAGGATCATCTCGGTCTGGCGCTGCGAGCGGGCCAGTTCGGCCTCGGTGTCGACGGTGCCGGAGAGGTCGCGCACGACGAGCATCAGCAGCTCGTCACCGGTGTAGCTGCCCCCGTACGAGCCCTGGACGTCCTTGTACGCCGCCTGCCCGTCCTCCAGGCTGGCGCTGGTCACCTCGACGGGGTACTCGTTGCCGTCGGTACGGCGCGCGATCATGCGCGTCGGCTTGGTACGGCCTCGCTCGTCCGCAGCCTCGGGCCGGCGCATCGACCCCGGGATCAGCTTGGAGTCGAACTCCGGCAGCAGATCGAGCAGCCCGCGGCCGACGAGCGCGGTGCCCGGCGACTCGAACATTTCGAGGGCGATGGTGTTGGCGTTGACGACCGTACCGTTGCAGTTGACGAGCAGAAGCCCGTCCGGAAGGGCGTCGAGTATGGCTGCGAGGCGAGCAGCGCCTCGGGATGGCCTGCTGCTCACGACGACGCTTCCTCCCTGATTACTGCACCTTGCCGACAGCGGCCCCATCTTGCCCCTCGGGCCTCAGGCTGTCACTGAAGGAGTCTAAAGGCAGGGGCGGGGCGTGGGACTGCGGATGAGGGGGAGCTCTCACCAAGGTTTGGTGCGTACCTTGTACGGCTCCGAGTCGCACCGCACGCCGCGGTGCCCGGCCGACCGGCCTCGGGCCTGCTCACCGCACGTTCGGCAGGACCGGCCGCAGACCGTTCCACCGGGCGATCTCGCACCCGTTGGTCCGCCTGAACGAGGCGTCGACGTGGCGGCCGTGCCAGGTGCCGGTGACCCGGGCGGTGGATTCCCCGCCGTACTGCTGCGTACACATCGCGTCCCCGGGAACCGGCGCGAACGGGTCCGCCCCCTCGCCCTCCAGCTGATCCAGCCGCTCGCACGCCTGCGCCGCGACCGGGTGGCTCCCCCCGGCCGGCGCGCACTCCAGCTCGTACCTGCCGTCGGCCTCCGGGTTCCCCGACCCGGCGACGACCACGGTGAGCCGCGTCCCCGCGCCGTCGTCCTGGAGGAGCGGCAGGGACAGCGGCAGCGGGAGGGGCCCGGACGCGGCGGTGGCGGCGGGCGCGGCGGCGGACAGTGCGGCGAGGGAGGCGACGGCGGTGAGAGCGAGACGGCGCATCATGGCGGACTCCTGTGGCGGAAGAACTGCGGGGGCGGCGCCCCCGCCCTGCCTAACGCGCCACCGGCCCCGGCGTTGCGCACGCCAACCGCTTTGCTCTCGTGGCCGCCCGCCTAGTACCGTAGGCCGCGATTGGTGGCGCAGCGTGCAGCTGTGTCATCATCTGCACGCACCACCCGCGCTCGCGCGGGCGTTGCGCTGGAGGCGTCGCCTAGTCCGGTCTATGGCGCCGCACTGCTAATGCGGTTTGGGGCTTACCCCCCATCGAGGGTTCAAATCCCTCCGCCTCCGCACCACACCGAAGCCCCGGTCCCCAGGACCGGGGCTTCGGCCGTTCCTGGCGTTCACCCAGTTCAGGCGGGGTGCGGGCAATGGATTTCGCGTCCCGGCGCAGGTCATGTAATGTTGTTCTCGCAACGCCGACGGGGCAGAAAAAACCCCGGAAGCACAAGCACTCGTAGCTTAACGGATAGAGCATCTGACTACGGATCAGAAGGTTGCAGGTTCGAATCCTGCCGAGTGCACATAGATAAGAGGCCCGGACGAGAGTCCGGGCCTCTTGCGTTTTGTGCTGGGACGGACGGAGGTCCGTCGCGCTCGTCCTACTGTCCGTGCCGGATCGCAGGCGTACCGTGGCCGCGTGGCGAACGATGATCTGGGGCGGACTCTGCGGCGGTTGCGGCGGTTGGCCTCGCTGACGCAGGAAGAGCTGGCCGAGCGGGCGGGGGTGTCCGTCGATGTGATCAGGCAGCTTGAGCAGGGGCGGAAGCAGTCGGCACGTCTCCCCACGTTGCACGCGCTCGCGAACGGTCTTGGCGTTGAGCTCACCACGCTTCTGGGGGACCCGCCTGCTGTCGCGTCCTCGGGGGAGAACGACGGGCCGCGCTTCGTGGCGGTGCGGCGCGCCATCATGCCCGCGCTCTGGGGGCCGGACCTGGAGCCGCCCGGGGACGGCTTTGCGATGGAGCGGCTGCGTGAACGGATCGCGGAGGGGTGGACGCAGTACCACTCCGCCGAGTTCGATGCGGTGATGACGGCCCTGCCGGAGCTCATTTCGGATGCGCGCGCAGCCACCGCTTCATCCGACGGAGATGTGCAGGGGGCCGGCTTCGGTGCTCTGGGCAAGGCGCTTCAGCTTGCGGGGCATGTCGCCGTGCGGATGGGGAAGACCGATCTCGCTCTCATCAGTCTGGAGCGCGCGATAGCGGCGGCTGGGCAGTCGGCCGATCCGCTGCTCGTGCCGATGATCGTCAACTCCACGGCCTGGACGTACCAGCGGCAGGGCCGTCTGGACGACGCGCTGGGCATCGCGCTGCGTACCGCTGACGAGATGGTCAGCGCGGGGCGCCTCGACACCGTGGACGGGCTGAAGGTGTGGGGAGCGCTGACCATGAGTGCTGCCACGTCCGCCGCTCGGAGCGGGGACTACGAGCGTGCGGCGGCGATGATGGCGGCGGCGGAGAAGGAGGCCGCGCGCGTCGCCACGCTGCCTCACGGCGGTGACAACCGGATGGTCAGCGTCTTCAGCCCGTCCTCTGTGCGGATTGAGCGTGTTCGGCTGGCCGTCCAGTACGGACACCCGCAGGATGCTCTGGCCCTGGCCAAGGGGATGCGGCTGAGCAAGGACACTCCGCCGTCCTGGCGGACGTGGCTGCTTCTGGACGTGGCACGAGCGCACACGGACACCGGGGACGCGGCCGGAGCCGTAAAGACTCTGGAATCGCTACGCCGTGTGGCACCGACGTGGATGCAGCACCACACCTTGGCCGTGGCCATCGTTCGGGATCTTTGGTCCTTGCCCAACCACCCTGTCGGCCTGCGGTCGCTGGCCGAGTTTCTTGGAATCTGCGCTTAGCGTCCTGAAAGTGGGACGCAGCGCCCCTGTAACCCCTTCTCGCAGGTCGCTTACATGAGCGGACAGTGCCCCGGCAGCCGTGCGACCGGCCCCGGGGCTCGGCCGATCTGAGAGAGCAGACCGACATGCCGCAAGCTACAGCGCAGGCCCGCCCCATCGGGCCTCCCGGGTACAGCCAGGCGATGCCGCGCAAGCCGGAGAGCGCCGCTGCCGCCAGACGTTTCACCGATACCGCCCTGGCTTGTTGGGGCCTGGAAGAGCTGGCCGACGACTGCGCCTTGATCGTGAGTGAACTCGTCGCCAACTCCGTGAGGCACGCCCGCCGGGACTCCATCCGCGTAGTCGTGGAGCGCACCGCTCCTCGCGCGGTCCGCGTAGCTGTTACGGACTTCAGCCGTGCGCTGCCCGTTGAACGTCAGGTGGGCGACAGCGACGAAGGTGGGCGGGGCCTGTTACTCGTGGCGGCTGTGGCATCCAACTGGGGCACGGGCGAGCGCCGCTGGGGCAAGATCGTCTGGGCTGAACTGGAGGGGTGCGGATGACCACCAACGACAGCATCGGCCGCAGCGCGGCCCGTGCCCATCTTTCTCTGCTGATCGACATGTTCGGCGTGGACGGGTGCTTGCGGGTCTACGTGCTACCTGAACTTGTACCGCAGGCCGCAAGTGAGGCTGTCGAGGAGGAGTAGTTCTGGGGGCCCGCGAAGGGGGCGATCCGGATGCCCCGTCACCGCTCTGCGGCCTCCACCGGCGAGGACAGGGCGGAGATCGCGACCGGGCGGCGGCGGGTCGGCAGGCCGGTCGTCGGGTTGGCCACGCCCCAGGCGGCGCCCTTGCAGACCAGCTCCTTGTAGACGGCGGCGAGCCGGCCCGTCAGCGCCGCCCTGACCGCGCGGTCGTCGGCGGTGACGTACTGGATGAGGCCGTCCTTGCGGCCCAGGGAGACGCACTGGTTGAAGTAGCGCAGCGGGGTGGACGGGATCTTGGTGCCGGTGAGGCGGGCCGCGAGGGCGTCGGCGGCCTGCCAGGCGGTGGGGACGCCCGAGGCGCAGGACATCCGCAGCGGCTTGCCGCCGGGGCCGGCGACGAGGGCCGCGTCCCCGATCGCGTACACATCGGGGTGCGAGACCGAGCGCATGGTCGCGTCGACCACGATCTGGCCGCTCGTAGAGGTCTCCAGGGCGGTGGCCGCCGCGAGCGGGTGGACCGCGAAGCCGGTCGTCCAGACGGTGACCGCCGCCGGGAACGAGGTGCCCTCGGCCGTGGTGACGTGACCGGCGCCGACCTCCGCGACGGCGGTGTTCTCGTGGACGGTGATCCCGAGCCGGGCGAAGACCTTGCGGACGTGCGCGCGGCCCTTGGGCGAGAGCCAGTCGCCGAGGCCGCCGCGCGCGGCGAGGGCGATGTCGAGATCCGGGCGCGCCTCGGCGAACTCGGTCGCCGCTTCGAGGCCGGTCAGCCCGCCGCCGACGATCAGCACGGGCTGTCCGGGTGCGAGGGCGGCCAGCCGGTCGCGCAGCCGGAGTGCGCCGGGGCGGCTCGCGATCTCGTGGGCGTGCTCGGCGGCCCCGGGGACGCCCTGGGTGTTCCAGGCACTGCCGAGGGCGTAGACGAGGGAGTCGTACGCCAGTTCCTCCTCGCCGTCCGGGCTCTCGACGGTGACCGCCTTGCGGTCGACGTCGACGGCGGTGACCCGGCCGACCTTCAGCTCCACGCCCGTCCCGGCGAACATCTCGGTGAACGGGCGGGGCTTGAGGTCCTGGCCCGCCGCGAGCTGGTGCATGCGGACGCGCTCCACGAAGTCGGGCGCCGCGTTGACGAGGGTGACGGTGACGTCCTCGCGGCGCAGCCGCTTGGCGACGCGCCCCGCCGCGATGGCTCCGGCGTATCCGGCTCCGAGGACGATGATGCGGTGCTGCTGCATGTGCCTGCTCCTGTCTCGCGCGGTCGCGCCCCTGCGGGGTGGTTTCTCGCCCCTTGAACCGGGTAGCCCGCGCTTTCCTGACAGGAGACAGGTGTGACCTGGGTCACCGGGCGCTCAGAAGGCTGTGAGCAGCGGCTTTCCGTGGGCCATGGCCGCCCACTGCCGGGTCGCGCGTTCCAGCTTGTCCGGGTTGACCTGGTTGCGGAACGCGGCGATCCCCTCCGGAGTGACTTCCACGCACATGACGCCGATGACCTGTTCGCCGACGACCGCCAGCACGGCGGTGGAGCCGTTGGCGTGGGTCATGTGCAGCTCGACGGAACCGCCGGTGTACGCGGTCTTCGCCTTGCCCGGCTTGAGCAGGCCGCGCATGAACGTCGCGACGGCCTTCGCGCCCTCGAACGCCTTGGCGCGGGCGGGCACCTTGCCGCCGCCGTCCCCGAGGGAGATCGCGTCGGAGGTCAGCAGCTCCACGAGCGGCTCGGTGCGGCCGCCGGCGGCGGCGAGCAGGAACTCCTCGATGACCCGGCGGGCGGCGGCCTCGTCCACCTCGGTGCGCGTCCGGCCGTCGGCGATGTGCTTCTTCGCCCGGTGGTAGACCTGCTGCACGGCGGACTCGCTCAGCTCCAGGATCTCCGCGATCTCCCGGTGCGGATAGCCGAACGCCTCGCGCAGCACGTACACGGCCCGCTCGCCCGGTGTCAGCCGTTCCATGAGCGTGAGCACGGCGTACGAGACCGACTCGCGCTGCTCCACCGTGTCGGCGGGGCCGAGCATCGGGTCCCCGGCGAGCAGCGGTTCGGGGAGCCAGGCGCCCACGTACGTCTCGCGGCGGGCGCGGGCGGAGGTGAGCTGGTTGAGGCAGAGGTTGGTGAGGACCTTGGTCAGCCACGCCTCGGGGACCTCGATCCGCCCGGTGTCGGCGGCCTGCCAGCGCAGGTAGGTGTCCTGCACGGCGTCCTCGGCCTCGCTCGCCGAGCCCAGGAGGCGGTAGGCGATGGCCTCCAGCCGGGGCCTGGCCGCCTCGAACCGGTCCACGTCCTGCACGGTCGTCATGCCCGGAATCGTAGCCCCGGGCCCGTTGTCAGTGCCCGCCCGTAGGGTGCGGACATGGACTGGCAGTGCACCGGCCTCCGTTGGCCCGAGGGCTCCGACGGCCCCGCGCTGGGCTGGCGCAAGGGGATGCGGACGCGGGCGAGCGTCCTGGCGTACGGCACGGGGTTCGGCTTCCGGGCGTCCGGCGAGCGGCGCTGTTCCGGGGCCCGGGGCAACGCGTGCCCGCTGGGTGCCGTGGTCCCGGCGGGCTCCACGGGCGGGCGCTGCCCGGAGTGCGGGCGGCTCGACCGGGCGCACTCGGTGGCCGCCGACACGATTCCGGACGACCGCCGCACGTACCGGGTGTACCTCGCGTGGTTCGGGCCCGGCATGGTGAAGGTGGGGATCACCGCCGAGGAGCGGGGCGCGGCGCGGCTGCGCGAGCAGGGCGCGGTGGTCTTCAGCTGGCTGGGCCGGGGGCCGCTGATGGCGGCGCGCCGGACCGAGGAGGTGCTGCGGGCGGCCCTCGGGGTCCCGGACCGCATCCCGTACGCCCGTAAGCGGGAGGTGCGGGCGGCCCTCCCGGACCCGGCGGAGCGGGCCGCCGAGGTCGCGGAGCTGTACGGCAGGGCGGCGGCCCTGGAGGGCGCCGGCCGGCCGGAGGCGCTGGAGCGGCTGCCGTTCGCGGCGGTGGACCACGCGCGGGTCTTCGGGCTGGGGGCGGGGTCCGGCGATGTGCCGGGCGCCGGGGGGCCGCCCCGGCCGGTGCCCGTCCGCGCGGTGGCCGGCCTGGTGGACGGCGGCGCGGTGGCGGGCAGGCTCGTCGCGGCGGCCGGACCCGATCTGCACCTGGACACGGGCCCGCAGGGCCTCGTCATCGTGGACACGCGGCTGATGACCGGCTGGACGCTGGCGGCGGCCGGGGCGGACGCGCCCGGGGCGAGCGTGCCGACCGTCGTGGTGGGGGGTGGGGCGGCGCAGGACGGGCTGTTCTGAGATGGTCGGCCGTATGGGTGACGATCACGACGACGTGGTGCGGTTCCGGCAGCGGCTCGGGCTGCCCGGGCTCATCGACGTGCACACGCATTTCATGCCGGAGCGGGTCCTGCGCAAGGTGTGGGCGTACTTCGACTCCGCGGGTCCGCTGACCGGGATGGAGTGGCCGATCGCCTACCGGCACGAGGAGGCGGAACGGCTCGCTCTGCTCCGTTCGTTCGGGGTGCTCCGCTTCACGTCGATGCTGTACCCGCACAAGCCGGGGATGGCGGTCTGGCTGAACGACTGGGCGGCCGGATTCGCCGCCCGGACGCCGGACTGCCTGCACACCGCGACCTTCTTCCCCGAACCGGACGCCGGGCGCTATGTACGGGAGGCCGTCGAGGCAGGGGCCCGGGTCTTCAAGGCGCACCTCCAGGTCGGGGCGTACGACCCGACCGACCCCCTGCTCGACCCGGTGTGGGGCCTGCTCGCGGAGGCGGGCGTCCCGGTCGTGACGCACTGCGGCTCGGGCCCGGCGCCCGGCAGGCACACCGGCCCCGGCCCCATCGGCCGCGTCCTCGCCCGGCACCCCCGGCTGCGGGTGATCGTGGCGCACCTGGGGATGCCGGAGTACGCGGAGTTCCTGACGCTCGCGGAGGCGTACCCCGAGGTCCGGCTCGACACGACGATGGCGTTCACCGATTTCATCGAGGACCTCAGCCCGTTCCCGCCGTCGGAGCACGGCCGCCTCGCCGCCCTCGGCGACCGGGTGCTGCTGGGCACGGACTTCCCCAACATCCCGTACCCGTACGCCCACCAGCTGCACGCCCTGGAACGCCTGGGGCTCGGCGACGACTGGCTCCGGGCGGTCTGCCACGACAACGCGAAGGCGCTGTTCGGCGTCTGAGGACCCCGCTGCGGCTTTCTCAGGGAATTCACAGAAACGGAAAAGAACTCTCTCAGAGCCGTCTCACAGGCTGGCGTCATGACGACGACGACCTCGCCCCAGGGGCGTACCGAACTGCTCAGGCCGGACCGCACCCCCGTGCGGGTGCTGGTCGTGGACGACGAGGCTTCGCTGACGGAGCTGCTGTCGATGGCGCTTCGTTACGAGGGCTGGGAGGTGCGCAGCGCGGGAAACGGCACGGCCGCCGTGCGCACGGCCCGCTCGTTCCGGCCCGACGTGGTGATCCTCGACGTGATGCTGCCCGACATGGACGGGCTCGCCGTCCTCGGCAGGCTGCGGCGGGAACTGTCCGACGTGCCGGTGCTGTTCCTCACCGCGCGGGACTCCGTGGAGGACCGGATCGCCGGGCTCACGGCGGGCGGCGACGACTACGTCACCAAGCCGTTCAGCCTGGAGGAGGTCGTGGCCCGGCTGCGCGGCCTGATCCGGCGGTCGGGTACGGCGGCGGCGCGCGGCGAGTCGCAGCTCGTCGTGGGCGACCTGATGTTGGACGAGGACAGCCACGAGGTGAGCCGGGGCGGGAGGAACATCCACCTGACGGCGACCGAGTTCGAGCTGCTGCGGTTCCTGATGCGCAACCCGCGCCGGGTGCTCAGCAAGGCGCAGATCCTGGACCGGGTCTGGAACTACGACTTCGGCGGCCAGGCCAACGTGGTCGAGCTGTACATCTCCTACCTGCGCAAGAAGATCGACGCGGGCCGCGCGCCCATGATCCACACGCGGCGCGGGGCGGGGTACCTGATCAAGCCCGGTGAGTAGCGGGGTGCGGCGGCCGTGGACTCTGCGCACCCGTCTCGTGGTCTCGGCGGTGACGCTGATCGCCGTCGTCGCCGCCGTGATCGGCTCGGTCACCGCGATCGCGTTCCACAGCTACCTGTACGGCAAACTCGACGACC
This sequence comes from Streptomyces sp. NPDC057249, assembly GCF_042669245.1. NCBI lineage: Bacteria > Bacillati > Actinomycetota > Actinomycetes > Kitasatosporales > Streptomycetaceae > Streptomyces > Streptomyces sp. NPDC057249. The sequence continues at coordinate 673,429 of NZ_JBHUXS010000001.1, forward strand.
AGCTGCGGGACATCGCGGTCCGGGCGCAGCGGGTGCCGGGTGTTCCCGCGCCCGGGGGCCCGAAAACGTCCCCGGAGCATGATCCGCTCGGTTTCATCGGCATGGGCGGCCAGCCGCTGGAGACCTTCGGCGCGCTGGTCGAGCGGGGGCAGATCACGGACTCGGCCGTCGTGAAGGACGGCGGGTTCGCCGCCGGTGAGAACACCGAACCGCTGACCGCCGCCCAGCGGGACGCCGTGACGGCGGCCGGTGTGACGGCGGACGACCGCGCGCACGACCTGGAGCTGCCCGGCCTGGGCGGTTACCGGGTGCGGGCGGTGCCGGCGGACGACGGCGCCACGGTGCTCGTCGGCATCCCCACCACCGAGGTGAGCCGTGCGCTGGGCACCCTGATCCTGGTGGAGGTCTGCGTGACCGGCGCGGGGCTCGTCGCGGCGGGGCTCGCGGGCGCGGCGATCGTCGGTGTGGCGCTCCGCCCCCTGCGCCGGGTGGTGGCGACGGCGACCCGCGTCTCCGAACTCCCCCTGCACAGCGGTGAGGTGGACCTCCTCGAACGCGTGCCGGACGCCGAGGCGGACCCGCGCACGGAGGTGGGCCAGGTCGGCGCTGCGCTGAACCGGATGCTGGGGCACGTGGGTTCGGCCCTGGACGCGCGGCAGCGCAGCGAGACGCGGGTGCGCCGGTTCGTCGCGGACGCCAGCCACGAACTGCGGACCCCGCTGGCTTCGATACGCGGATACGCCGAACTCACCCGGCGCGGCGGCGAGGACCCCGGCCCGGACACCCGGCACGCCCTCGGGCGCATCGAGGCGGAGTCCCAGCGGATGACGGGCATGGTCGAGGACCTGCTCCTGCTCGCCCGCCTGGACGCGGGCCGCCCGCTCTCGTACGAGAGCACCGATCTCTCGCCGCTCGTCGTGGACGCGGTGAGCGACGCCCGCGCGGCGGACCGCGCCGGGCCCGCCCGCCACTGGCGGCTGGACCTGCCGGACGCCCCCGCGACGGTCCGCGCCGACCCCGCCCGCGTCCACCAGGTCCTGGTCAACCTCCTGGCCAACGCCCGCACCCACACCCCGCCGGGCACCACGGTCACCGCCCGCGTCCTGGCCGGCCCAGCCGCCCCCTGGGTCACCGTGGAGATCCAGGACGACGGCCCCGGCATCCCCCCGGACCTGCTCCCCCACGTCTTCGAACGCTTCGCCCGGGGCGACGCCTCCCGCTCCCGTCACGCCGGCTCCACGGGCCTCGGCCTGGCGATCGTCCAGGCGGTGGTGACGGCCCACGGCGGCGCGGTGGAGGTGCGGTCGGTCCCGGGCGAGACGGTGTTCGCGGTGCGGCTGCCGGCGGAGCGGGCGGACGCGGAGGGGTCAGCGCCGCCGCCGTGTCCTCCACCGGCGTGCGCCCCGCGCCGACGGGCTCGTCCTTGAGCGGCCGCATCGCCCCGTAGACGTCGTCCGCGGTCACCCCCTGGGATCGCGGCGGCCGCGTCCGCAAGCGCCGCGGCAGCACCCGTCCGCGGGCTCACAGGCCCGCCACAGCCTCAGCACACGCCCGTGACAGCGCCGTTGGCGACGGTCGAAGGCATGCGAACAGAGACTCCTTGGAGCGCCCTGCCGGCCCGGGACCACCTCCTGGCCGGGGTGGGGGGCGCGGCGGGTGCGCCCGTGCTCGACGTGGTGGTACCCGTCTACAACGAGGAGGAGGACCTCGAACCGTGCGTGCTGCGGCTGCACGCGCACCTGCGCCGCACCTTCCCGTACGCGTTCCGGATCACCGTCGCCGACAACGCGAGCACCGACCGGACGCCCGAGGTGGCGGAGCGGCTGGCGCGGTCGCTGCCGGGGGTGCGGTCGGTGCGGCTGGAGGAGAAGGGGCGCGGGCGGGCACTGCGCACCGTATGGACGCACTCGGACGCGCCGGTGCTCGCGTACATGGACGTCGATCTGTCCACCGACCTCAACGCCCTGCTGCCGCTGGTCGCGCCGCTCATCTCCGGGCACTCCGACCTCGCCATCGGGACGCGGCTCACGCGGAGTTCGCGGGTGGTGCGGGGGACGAAGCGGGAGTTCATCTCGCGGGCGTACAACATCATCCTCCGCTCGTCGCTCGCCGCGCGGTTCAGTGACGCGCAGTGCGGGTTCAAGGCGATCCGGCGGGAGGTCGCGCAGCGGCTGCTGCCGATGGTGGAGGACACCGGCTGGTTCTTCGACACCGAGATGCTGGTGCTCGCCGAACGGGCCGGGCTGCGCATCCACGAGGTGCCCGTCGACTGGGTGGACGACCCCGACTCCACGGTCCACATCGTCCGGACCGCCACCGAGGACCTGAAGGGCGTGTGGCGGGTGGGCCGGGCGCTGGCCGTCGGCGCGCTGCCGCTGGACCGGCTGGCGCGGCCCTTCGGGGACGATCCGCGCGACCGGGCGATCGGCGGGGTGCCCGGCGGGCTCGCCCGGCAGCTCGTCGGGTTCTGCGTCGTGGGTGCCCTCTCCACGCTGTTCTACCTGGCGCTGTACTCCCTCTGCCGGCTCGGCACCGGGCCCCAGCTCGCCAACGGGGCCGCGCTGCTGGTCTCGGCCGTCGCGAACACCGCCGCGAACCGGAGGCTCACCTTCGGGGTGCGCGGCCGGGGCGGCGCGGTCCGTCACCAGGCGCAGGGCCTCGTGGTCTTCGCTATCGGGCTCGTCCTCACCAGCGGTTCGCTGGCGGCCCTGGGCGCGGCCTCCGGCTCGCCCTCGCACAGCACCGAACTCGCGGTGCTCGTCGCGGCGAACCTCGCGGCGACGGTGCTGCGGTTCCTGCTGTTCCGCGCCTGGGTCTTCCCGGACCGGGAGCGCGGAAACGCGGGGACGGCCCCCGGCCCGGCCGCGACCTTCCCGGCCGCCGACCCGGCAAACCCCGTGCGTGACGCCGCCGTTCCCGCGCCCGCCGCCACCGAAACCACCCCCGACCCGAGGAACGTCCGATGACCACGCTCGACCCCGCCCACGCCCGGGCAGCCCGGCCGGACACGTCCCCGGGGCACGCACGGGCCGGTGCCTCCCTGCCCCGCCGGATCTGGCGCGGCCGGGCCGAGGACGCGCCCTGGGTGCGTCCCGCCTTCCTGGCGCTGCTGCTCGTCATCACGCTGGCGTACCTCTGGAACCTCAGCGCCTCCGGCTACGCCAACTCCTTCTACTCCGCCGCCGTGCAGGCCGGCAGCCGCAGCTGGAAGGCGTTCTTCTTCGGCTCGCTCGACGCGGCCGGTGCCATCACCGTCGACAAGCCGCCGGCCGCCCTGTGGCCCATGGCCCTGTCGGTGCGGGTCTTCGGGCTCAGCTCCTGGGCGGTCCTCGCTCCGCAGGTGGTGATGGCCGCCGCGACGGCCGGGGTGCTGTACGCGACCGTGCGGCGCCGGTTCAGTGCCGCCGCCGGGCTCATCGCCATGGCGGTGTTCGCGCTGACGCCCGTCGCCGCGCTGATGTTCCGCTTCAACAACCCGGACGCGCTGCTCGCGCTGCTGATGACGGTCACCGTCCACTGCGTGCTCCGCGCGATGGAGAAGGGCCGTACGAAGTGGCTGGTGTGGGCGGGCGTCGCGGTGGGCATCGCGTTCCTGTCGAAGACCCTTCAGGCGTTCCTGATCCTGCCGCCGCTGGCCGTGCTGTACGCGGTGTGCGCGCCGGTCCCGGTACGGAAGAGGTTCGGGCAGCTGGGCCTCTCCGCGCTCGCCGTGGTCGGCGCGGGCGGCTGGTGGGTGGCGGCCGTCGAACTGTGGCCGGCCTCCTCACGCCCGTACATCGGCGGTTCGCAGAACAACTCGTTCCTTGAGCTGACCTTCGGTTACAACGGGCTCGGCCGGATCAACGGCGAGGAGACCGGCAGCGTCGGCGGCGGGGGCGGCCGGGGCGGCGGCGGTCAGTGGGGCGAGACCGGGATCGGCCGGATGTTCAACTCCGAGGTGGGGGGCCAGATCTCCTGGCTGCTGCCCGCCGCCCTGATCCTGCTCGTCGCCGGAATCTGGCTGACCCGGCGCACGAAGCGCACGGACACCGCGCGGGCCGCGTTCCTCGCGTGGGGTGGTGCGCTGCTGATGACGGCCGCCGTGTTCAGCTTCATGGCCGGGATCTTCCACCAGTACTACACGGTGGCCCTGGCGCCCTACCTGGCCGCGCTGATCGGCATGGGCGTCACGGTCCTGTGGGAGGAGCGGGCCCAGGGGTGGGCGGGCGCCGCGCTGGCGGGCACCGTCGCGGCCACGGCGTACTGGGCGTACGTCCTCCTCGGCCGCACCCCGGACTACCAGCCGTGGCTGCGGACGGCCGTCCTCGTCACCGGTCTCGTGGCGGCGCCGGGCCTGCTGCTCGCGGCCCGGCTCGGCCGCCGACTGGCCCTGCTCACCGTGGTGCTGGGCTTCGCCGCGTCGCTCGCCGGGCCGGCCGCGTACACCGTGAGCACCCTGAACACGGGCCACCAGGGCTCCATCGTGACGGCCGGCCCGTCCTCGGGCGGGATGGGCGGACCAGGAGGAGGCGGTGGCCGGGGCGGCGGGCCGGGCGGCGGCGGCACGCAGCCCCCGGGCCAGGACGGCACCGGCCGGCAGACCGGCGCCACGGGGCAGCCCCCCGCCGGCAACCCGCCCGGCCAAGGCCGGAACCAGGGCGGGAACCAGGGCCGGGCCCCCGCCCGGAACGGCCGGCCCGGCACCGCGTCGACCACGGGTGAGCGCGGCGGACCAGGCGGCATGGGCGGCCTCCTCGACGGCGCGTCCGTCGGCTCCGAGGCCGAGGCGCTCCTGGAGAAGAACGCCGACGCATACACCTGGGCCGCCGCGGCCATCGGCTCCCAGAACGCCGCGAGCTACCAACTCGCCACCGAGGAGCCCGTCATGGCGATCGGCGGCTTCAACGGAAGCGACCCGTCCCCGACGCTCGCCCAGTTCAAGGCGTACGTCGAGGACGGCCGCATCCACTACTTCATCTCGGGCGGTGGCATGGGCGGCGGCATGGGCGGCAGTGGCACCGCCGCACAGATCTCCTCCTGGGTGGAGGCGAACTTCACGGAGGTGACGGCGGGCAGCGCCACCTTCTACGACCTCACCCGGCCGAAGACGGACAGCTGACGGCCGGAGGACTCAGCGCCGCAGCAGCAGATCGGCGACGACCGGGCGGTGGTCCGAGGCGAGCGACTCCTCGGCCACCGCCGCGCCGCGCACCCGCACGGCGTCCTTCGAGACGGCCACGTAGTCGATCCGCTGCACCGGGTTCCGCGCCGGGTACGTCGGCCCGCCCGGCTCGGCGTCGGTCAGCTCCTTCCACAGCGGCGCCAGCTCCGGCGCGGTCGGCGGCGCGTTGAAGTCGCCGAGCAGGATCTGCCGGACCGGCCGCCGCTCGTCCGCCCGGTCCTCCGCCATGATCCGCCGGGTGTCCGCGACCTGGGCGACACGGACGGACGGGTCGCCCCGGTAGTCGAGGTGCGTCGCGTACACGTGGACGGGCAGCCCGCGCACCTTCAGCACCACCTCGCCGAAGCCGGGCGCGGGCGCCGGGACCGGGTCCGGGTCCTGCGTGGAGAGCCGGGTCAGATCGTGGTTCTCGGCGCTCACGATCCTGTACCGGGACAGCACGGCGACGCCGAACTCCCGCCGGGGGCCGCCCTCCGACACCGGGTCGAGGCTGTAGATCGGCGCGAAGGAGACATGCATCCCCAGCCGGGCGGCCAGCTCCGCCGCCAGGTCCCGCCCCTCGCTGCGGTCGCCCCAGCGGACGTCCACCTCCTGGAGCCCGATCACATCCGCGTCCAGGGCGCGCAGCGCGGCCACCTGCCGGTCGAGACCGAAGACGTTGTCCATGCCGGCCCCGGCATGGATGTTGTACGTGGCGACCCGCAGCGGGACCGACCGCCCGGGCGCCTGCCCGTGCCCCGCCGCCGTCGCGGGAGGTGCGAGCGCGGCTCCCAGCAACCCCGCGGCCACCAGGACTTCCACCGTACGACGACGCAGTGACATATCACTCCAGCTTCCGGGGCAGGTCGTATCCGACGCGGCGACCGGCACCGTACCCACGAGAGGACACCTGTACGCCCCGACCACCCCGATGCCCGGCCGGCCCGGTCGCGGCAGCGGCATAGCATCGGTCCGGGACCCGCCGGACCGTACGCCTCCGTTTCACGGGCAGGCGGTACGCGGCCGGTCCTTCCGTCCCGCCGGCGAGACGAGGGAGTGCGCCATGGTGTCCGCGGCCGACCGCGTGGAGAACCCTGTCCGGTCCAGCGTGTGGCTGAAGACCCGGCAGCCCGCGCGCTCCCGCCGGACGGACCAGCCGGCCGGGCTCGACCGGGAACGGATCACCGCCGCCTCGGTCCGGCTGCTGGACGCCGAGGGGCTGGCGAAGTTCTCCATGCGCCGGCTGGCCGCCGAGCTGAACGTGACGGCGATGTCCCTGTACTGGTACGTGGACACCAAGGACGACCTGCTGGAACTGGCCCTCGACGCGGTCTACGGCGAGATCGCGCCGCCGCCCGCCGACGCCCCCTGGCAGGACCGGCTGCGCGCGGTGGCCGCGGCGTACCGGGGGCTGCTGGTGCGGCACGTCTGGGTCTCGCCGCTCGCGGGCCGGTTCCTCAACCTCGGCCCGCACGCGCTGCGGGTGACCCGCACCGTGCGGGACGTGATCCGGGCGACCGGGCTGCCGCCGGAGAGCCGGGACGGCGCGCTGGCGGCGGTCTTCCAGTTCGTGTACGGATTCGGCACCGCCGAGGGCCGGTTCGCGCGGCGGAGCGCGGAGGCCGGGCTCACCCAGGACGAGTACGTCCGGCAGGCGAGGGCGGCGATCCAGGAGCAGCCCCGGCTCGACGGCCTCGTGGAGGACTCGCCGGGCCTGACGGCGGCGCGCGGCGGGGCCGGCGTGGAGGAGACCCGCGAGCGCGACTTCGCCTTCGCGCTGGACCTGCTGATCGCGGGGATCGACGCGATGCGGGAGCGCGCCCGGTAAGGGGCCCGGTTCCGGCGGGGGCTCAGTATCCGCGCGCGGTGTCCACGGTGAGCGCCGGGACCCGGCCCGCCGACAGCTCCCGCAGGCACGCCGCGAAGTCCGTGACGACGTCCTCGTCCGCCGTGATCCCCGCGGAGTGCGAGGTGACGACCGTACGCGGCAGCCGCCAGCACGGGTCACCGGGCGCCGCCGGCTCGTCCGCCAGCACATCGAGCACCGCCCGCCCCACCGCCCCGGAGCGCAGCGCCCCCTCCAGCGCCCCCAGGTCCACGGTCGCGCCCCGCCCCACGTTGAGGAACGTCGCCCCGCCCATCGCGGCGAACCGGTCCGTCCCGAAGTAGCCGGTGGTCGCCCCGGTCAGCGGGAGCGCGGCGACCACCCAGCGGGCGGCGACCGGTTCGTCCGCCGGGACCACCGCGTCGAAGCCGGGCGGCACCGGGCGCGGGGTGCGGGCGGCGGCCACGGTCCGGACGCCACAGGCCCGGAGCAGCGTGGCGACGGCGGAGCCGATGCGGCCGGCGCCGTGCACCACGGCGGTCTGTCCGGCGACGAGTTCGGAGTCGATGCGGCGCCACTCGGCGCGGGCGTGCTGGGCGGCGAACTCCGGCACGGACTGGCACTCCGCGAGCACCCAGCCCAGCACGTACTGCGCGATCCGCTCGCCCATCCGGCCCACGGTCCGGGTCAGCGGCACGCCGTCCGGCCAGGGCCCGGAGCGCAGCAGGGCGTCGGTGCCCGCGTTGACGCTGTGGAACCAGACCAGGTCCGCCCCGCGCACCGCGTCGGGCAGCGAGGCGCCCACGTACACGAAGGGGCCCTCACCGAGGGCGCGTTCGACGGGCCGCCCGGTGGCCCGGGAGAGTCCGCGCACGGCGGCCTCGCCGACCTCGGGCCCGGCGACGATCCGGGCCCGGTCGAGCAGGGCGGGGGAGATCACGGGGCGAGGTGGGCCGGGAAGCCGCCGGTGGCGACGGGGCCCCAGCGCTCGGGGGTGATCCGGATGATCGACTTCCCCTGCTTCACCATCGCCGCCCGGTACTCGTCCCAGTCGGGGTGCTCGCCGGAGATGTTCCGGAAGTACTCGACCAGCGGCTCGACCGAGTCCGGCGCGTCGATGACCTCGGCGGACCCGTCGATCTGGACCCAGGGCCCGTTCCAGTCGTCCGAGAGCACGATCACGCTGACCCGCGCGTCGCGCTTGGCGTTGCGGGTCTTGGCGCGCTCGGGGTACGTGGAGACCACGATCCGGCCCGCGTCGTCCACTCCGCAGGTGAGCGGGGAGCCCTGGGGGCGGCCGTCGGCCCGGGTGGTCAGCAGGATCGCCCGGTGCCGGGGCCGTACGAAGTCCAGCAGTGCGTCGAGTTCCACGGCGGTGTTGGTCGCGATGTCGGGTGCCATGGAACCGACCCTACGGCGGCGAGCCGTCAGACGGCGGGCAGGGAATCGCCCTGCACGGCCTGGATGTCGAGCTCGACGCGGAGTGTGGTGCCGATCGCCGCGATGCCCGCCTGGACCACCTGGTTGTAGTTCATGGCGAAGTCCTCGCGGCGCAGTTCGGCGGTCGCGCTGAACGCCGCGCGCACCCCGCCCCACGGGTCGGGGCCGGTGCCGAGGTAGCTCAGGTCGAGGTCGACGGGGCGCGTGACGCCGCGCATGGTCAGCTCGCCGTGCACGGTCCAGCGGTCGGGGCCGGCCGGGGTCAGCCCGCTGGAGCGGTAGGTGATCTCGGGGAACCGGTCGGTGTCCAGGAAGTCGGGGGAGCGCAGGTGCTTGTCCCGCATGCCGTTGCCGGTGTCGATGCTCGCCGCGTCGATGACCGCCTCGACCCGGGAGCTCTGGAGGTCCTCGGAGATCTCGACGCGCCCGCCGAACGCGGTGAACCGGCCGTGCACGCTGGAGATCCCCAGGTGCTGGGCGACCGCGCCCACCGAGGAGTGCGCCGGGTCCAGCGACCAGGTGCCCGGCGGCGGCAGCTCTACCCCGCCCTGGCGGCCCAGCACCACCGTGCCCGCCTCGACCGTGCCGCTGGCCGTGACGAGGGCGGTGGAGGCGGCGGGGGCGTACCCGACCGCCGTCACGATCACCGTGTACGCGCCCGCGGACAGCGGGGTGTCGGCCCGTACCGCCCCGGCCTCGTCGGCGGCGGCGCGCAGCACCTGCGTGCCGGTCATGTCGGTGACCGTCACGATCGCGTGCTGCACGGCCCAGCCGTCCCGCGTCCGTACCTGTGCGCGAAGTCCCATCCCGTTCTCTCTCCTTGCTCATGGCCCGTCCGTCCACCGGACCGGGGCCATTCAATGAGTCGGGCCCCGGGGCGGGGACGGCAGGCCGTCCCCTGCCTGCCGTCCCCGCCACCGGGGCCCATTTCCACCGGCCGGCACGGCGCCTCCGCTCGAAGGACGCCGTCCCCGCCAGGGGTCTCGTACGGGTCCGGGGCCTACCCCCGGACCGCGTGGGTCACTCGCCCGGGTGGACGAGCTCGATGTCGTGGCCGTCGACCCCGTGGCCGGCCACCGTCAGGGCGCCGGCCACCGGCGGGTAGCCGGTCGCGATGACCGTGTACTCGCCCGCGTCCAGGTCGGCGAAGGCGTACGCCCCGTCCTCCCCGGTGGTCGAGGTGGCGATCACGTTGCCGGCCGCGTCGACCAGCGTGACCCGGGCGTCGGGCAGCGGGCGGCGGCTCGCACCGGCCCGCACGACGCCCTGGACCAGCGCACCGGCCCGGAGCGCGGCGTCGACCCGGGTGACCCCCTGGCCGCCGATCTCGACGGGCAGGGCCAGCGGGCGGAAGCCGGCCGCGTTGACCGCGACGGTCACCGCGCCGGGGACCAGCTCGCCGAAGGTGAAGTCGCCCGTCTCGGCGGACTTCCCGGTGGCCAGCACATCGCCGCGCACATCGGTCACGATGACCATGGCGTCCGCGACCGGGGTGCCGCTCTCGGCGGCGCGCACGGTACCGGCCAGGCCGCTCGTACCCGAGAGGAGGATGTCGTACGCCAGCGGCTCGTCGCCGACGACCACGGTGGACGCCTGCGGCTGGAAGCCGTCGGCGGACGCGATCAGGACGTACGAACCGGCGCCCGGGGCGGCCAGCGCGTACCCACCGTCGGCCTGCGCCGCGGCGATGCCCAGCTGCCGGCCGCCGAGCGAGATCAGCGTGACGGCCGCCCGGGCCACGGGCGCGCCCTCGGCGCCCCGGACCACACCGCGGACGGGGGTGCCGCCCTTGGCGAAGTCCACGGGTGCCCCGGCCTCGGCCTCGGCGGCGGGGGCCGGCTCCGCGGTGTCGACGGCGGTGACCCCGGCGGCGCCCTCGGCGACCGCCTCGGTGACGGTGTCGGCGGGTGCCTCGGCGGACGCCTCGGCCTGCGCGGGGGCGTCGCCGCCGGCCCGCGTCTTGAGCGCGACCTCCTTGATGAACAGCGTGATCAGGAAGGCGAGCAGCGCGGCCGGGGCGGCGTACAGGAAGACGTCGCCGACGCCGTGCCCGTAGGCGGTCTCCATGACCGTGCGGAACGGGGCGGGCAGCTTGTCCAGGTCGGGGATGCCCCCGCCGCCGGTGCCGCCGTGGCCCAGGGCCGCGCCCTGCGGGCCGAGGTCCGCGAGGCCGTCCTTGACGTAGTGGGTGACGCGGTTCGCCATGACGGCGCCCAGCGCCGAGACGCCGATCGCACCACCGAGGGAACGGAAGAAGGTGACGACGGAGCTGGCCGAACCGAGGTCCTTCGGGTCCACCTGGTTCTGCGTGGCGAGCACCAGGTTCTGCATCATCATGCCGATGCCGAGCCCCATCACGAACATGTAGACCGCGATGTGCCAGTACGTCGTGTCGTAGCGGATCGTGCCGAGCAGGCCGAGACCGGCGGTGACCAGGAAGCCACCACTGACCAGCCATGCCTTCCAGCGGCCGGTCTTGGTGATGATCTGGCCCGAGACGGTCGAGGAGATGAACAGACCACCGATCATCGGGATCGTCATCACACCGGACATCGTCGGCGACTTGTCGCGCGCCAGCTGGAAGTACTGGCTGAAGAAGACGGTGCCGGCGAACATCGCGATACCGACGAACAGCGAGGCGAGCGAGGCGAGCGTGATGGTCCGGTTGCGGAAGAGCCGCAGCGGGATGATCGGCTCGCTGGCGCGGGACTCGGTGAAGACGAAGAGCAGCGCGAGGACCACGGAGCCCGCGAGCATCACGCCGGTCTGCCAGGACATCCAGTCGTACTTGTCGCCCGCGAACGTCACCCACAGGAGCAGCAGCGAGACGGCGGCGCTGATGAAGAAGGCGCCGGTCCAGTCGACCTTGACGTCCCGCTTGACGACGGGGAGCTTCAGGGTCTTCTGGAGCACGATGAGGGCGATGACCGCGAACGGCACACCCACGTAGAAGCACCAGCGCCAGCCCATCCAGCTGGTGTCGGTGATGACACCGCCGAGCAGCGGGCCGCCGACGGTGGCGACGGCGAAGACCGCGCCGATGTAGCCGCTGTAACGCCCGCGCTCGCGCGGGGCGATCATGGCGGCCATCACGATCTGGGCGAGGGCGGAGAGACCGCCGACGCCGATGCCCTGCACCACGCGGCAGGCGATCAGCATGCCCGAGCTGGTCGAGAGCCCGGCGACGACCGACGCCGCGACGTAGATGATCAGGGCTATCTGGACCAGCAGCTTCTTGCTGAAGAGGTCGGCCAGCTTGCCCCACAGGGGCGTGGTCGCCGTCATCGCCAGCAGCGAGGCGGTGACGACCCAGGTGTAGGCGCTCTGCCCGCCGCCCAGGTCGGAGATGATCTCCGGCAGGGCGTTGGAGACGACGGTCGACGACAGGATCGCGACGAACATGCCGAGCAGCAGCCCGGCCAGTGCCTCCATGATCTGCCGGTGTGACATCGGCGTGCCGTCGGAGGCGTCGTGGCCCCCGTGCTTGGCGTGGCCGCCCCGCACACCGGTTGGTGTGGTCGTAGCCATGTAAGTCCTTGTCTTTGCTTCTGTTACGCGGGTGTACGGGTGTACGAGCCGTCCTGGCTGTCGGCCCGGCGGGAGCGGCAGTCGCCGCTGTGCTTTCCGGAGGCGCACCCTCCGGTTCCGCGACAGGAGAAGCTGTCGCGCAGCCGGGCCAGCAACGTGTTGAGCTGTCCGACGTCGTCGTCGGACCAATCCTGAAGATGGCAGGCGAACATCTCGGTCGACCGGCGGTAGAGGTCCTCCAGCACCCCTTCCCCCGCGGGGGTCAGCCGCAGGATTCGGGAGCGCTTGTCCGCCGGGTCCGGGAACCGTTCGATCCAGCCCCGTTCCGCCACATGGGCGACGTGTCGGCTGGTCACCGACATGTCGACCGCGAGGAGCTCGGCCAGCCGGCTGATCCGCATCTCCCCGTGCCGGCTCAGCAGAGTCAGCACGGCGGCGGAACCGCCGGGGCATTCGGCGGGCAGGATGCGGGCGAGACCCCTCTTGACGGCCCCGATGGCACTCAGCTGCCGGGCCAGTTCTTCGTACTGACTCCGTGCGGCCACGGGACCCCCAGACAATCTCACCGTCATCTTGTTGCTTAGGGCAACCATAGAAGCCATTGGTTGCTACAGGCAAACGAAAAGGGGCTTGCGGGAGTAAAGGAACGCAAAAGGCTGCGCCGGGTCCTGGTCAAACCCGCAGCGTCTGCGGTAGAGGAGGGGGCGGTGTGTTACGCGCCACAGCGGTGGTGGATCGGCGCGCGGCGCCCGGGGGTTGGGCCGTTCGCCCGAGTTCGCTAGGGTCCTGCGACATGGCACACAATCCCCACGCACCGCAGGGCCCCGAGGGCTCCCACGACCCGGCCGGCAGCACCCAGATGTTCCGCGCCTTCGTCGACGAGGGTGAACCGCAGCGCCACCAGCCCGCCGCTGCCGCCTCCTCCGGCCCGAGGACCGGACTGATCGCCGGAATCGTCGCGGTGGTCATCGTGCTCGGCGCGGTCGCCTGGCTCGCGCTGGGCTGACGAACCCGTCACGCGTCCCGACCCCGCCCCGCATCCGTCTCCGCGCCGCCTTCTCGCCGATCCGCGAGGGGGCGGCGCTGTCGTCCGCGGCCCCGGACGCGCGGGAACGCGTACGGCTGCCGGGGGCGGGGCGCCCCGGCGGCCGTACGAGCAGGCCCGCGGGAGGCGCTCAGTCCGCGATGAGCCCTTCCCTGAGCTGGGCGAGCGTACGCGTCAGCAGGCGGGAGACGTGCATCTGCGAGATGCCGACCTCCTCGCCGATCTGCGACTGGGTCATGTTGGCGAAGAACCGCAGCATGATGATCTGCCGCTCGCGCGCCGGGAGCTTGGCCAGCAGCGGCTTGAGCGATTCGCGGTACTCGACGCCTTCCAGCGCCGTGTCCTCGTAACCCAGCCGGTCGGCCAGCGAGCCCTCGCCGCCGTCGTCCTCGGGGGCGGGCGAGTCGAGCGAGGAGGCGGTGTAGGCGTTGCCCACGGCCAGGCCGTCGACCACCTCCTCCTCGGAGACCCCCAGCGCCCGGGCCAGCTCCGGGACGGTCGGTGACCGGTCCAGCTTCTGCGCGAGTTCGTCGCTGGTCCGGGTGAGGGCGAGCCGCAGCTCCTGGAGCCGGCGCGGCACCCGCACCGACCACGAGGTGTCCCGGAAGAACCGCTTGATCTCGCCGACGACGGTCGGCATCGCGAACGTCGGGAACTCCACGCCGCGTTCGCAGTCGAAGCGGTCGATCGCCTTGATCAGGCCGATGGTGCCGACCTGGACGATGTCCTCCATGGGTTCGTTACGGCTCCGGAACCGCGCCGCCGCGTACCGCACGAGGGGCAGGTTGAGCTCGATGAGTGTGTCCCGCACATAGGCACGCTCCGGGCTGTCGGTCCCCCCGGGGCCCGGGGCGGGGCCCAGCGCGGCGAGCCGCAGGAACAGGGAGCGGGAGAGCGTGCGGGTGTCGATGGCTTCCGGCGAGCTGGTGAGCGCAACGGGTGCGGGCTCGCTCTTGTCGAGCGTGAGCACCTTCGAGCTGCCCTGTTCTTCGGACATGCCACCCCCTTGAGGTCGCGGACGGTCGCGGTGGCCACGACCATCGGAGGAACGCAGCCTCCACCTGAATACCGGAGGTGGGGCTGCGGCAAACTCACTTCCCGCAGAATGTCACATGTCGGCAACGCGCTGTAGTGACTTGTCGACAAGTCCAGGGGGAGTCTGCGCAGTTAACAAGGGGTGTGAGGCTTTTGGCCCCGGGGAAACGCCACGGGAACGGTCTACCCGTTTCGGTTACGCCTCGATCCTGTTTGCGGATCGCAGTCTGGCGAAACTCCGGGCCAGGAGCCGTGACACGTGCATCTGGGAGACCCCGAGCTCGGCGCTGATCTGGGACTGCGTCAGGTTGTTGTAGTACCGCAGCAGCAGGATGCGCTGCTCCCGTTCGGGCAGTTGTACGAGGAGGTGCCGGACCAGATCCCGGTGCTCGACGCCCGCGAGGGCCGGGTCCTCGTAGCCGAGCCGGTCGAGGAGGCCGGGGAGCCCGTCGCCCTCCTGGGCGGCCTCCAGCGAGGTCGCGTGGTACGAGCGCCCGGCCTCGATGCAGGCCAGCACCTCGTCCTCGGAGATCTTCAGCCGCTCCGCGATCTCCGCGGTGGTGGGCGAGCGGCCGTGCGCGGTCGTCAGGTCCTCGGTGGCACCGGTGACCTGCACCCAGAGCTCGTGCAGCCGGCGGGGGACGTGGACGGTGCGCACGTTGTCCCGGAAGTACCGCTTGATCTCGCCGACGACGGTGGGCATCGCGAACGTCGGGAACTGCACGCCGCGTTCGGGGTCGAAGCGGTCGATCGCGTTGATGAGCCCGATGGTGCCGACCTGGACGACGTCCTCCATCGGCTCGTTCCGGCTGCGGAACCGCGCGGCGGCGTACCGCACGAGCGGAAGGTTGGCCTCGATCAGCGCGGTGCGCACCCGGTCGTGCTCCGCGGTGCCCGGTTCCAGGTTCTTGAGCTGCCCGAACAGCACCTGGGTGAGCGCCCTGGTGTCGGCGGTCCGGGAGCGGGCGGGGGCGGCCGTCTCGTCGGGGGTCTCGTGGACCGTCGTCCGCACCTGGACCGGCGGCGGGGCGGGCGGCCGGGCGGGCGGGGCGGCCGGTGCCGCCTGGTGGGCCTGGGGAGGCACTTGAGGCGCTGTACTGGCCGGCACGATGACGCCACCCCTTCGCGGTCGACAACTACGGCTTGCGGTCAACTTCGGTCAATCCGTCCGTCAAAAGCGGTCATAGCATCACAAGACATGACCACTATGTGCAAGCACCCCATAGCGCCGTGTTGACCTCGCCCGGGTTTGAAACGTCCGCCGGGCGTCCATCGGGTCCTGGACAAAGAAAAGCCCCTCACCGTCGTGGTGAGGGGCTCGCAGGGCCGAAGGCGTCAGAACGGGTAGTCGGCGATCACCCAGGTGGCGAATGCACGCCACTGACCGGCGGCCGCCTGATGGTCGGGGTGTTCGAGGTAGCGCTTCAGCGCGGCCTCGTCCGCGACCGCGGAGTTGATGGCGAAGTCGTACGCGATCGGCCGGTCGGTGATGTTCCAGGCGCACTCCCAGAACTCCAGCTCCGGGACGGTCCCCTCCAGCGCCCGGAACGCCTCCGCACCCGCGACGACCCTCGGGTCGTCTCGCTCGACGCCGTCGTTCAGCTTGAACAGGACCAGATGGCGGATCACGCGGTTCCCCTAGTTGACGAGCTCGGACATGAAGTCGCCGACGCCCTGCGCGGCGTCCGCGATGCCCTCGAACCCTACTTGCACCAGGTCCGCGGCCCGGGCGGGGGAGTTGATGATCGTGTAGAGCACGAAGACGCCTATCACGTAGAGAGCTATCTTCCTCGCTTGAGCCATCAGCCCCTGACTCCCCTTCGATCCCCTGCGGTTTCGATCCCCTGTGCGGTCGGGCGAGTCTATCCACACACCTGCGCGGATCTGCCTGCTGTTTCCGTCACGTGCCGTCCCAGCCCTCAGGGACCAACGTCCCGCGCATCGGGGTCCTTGGTCCGCCCGCGCACGGGGTCCGGCGAGGCAGGATGGAAGGTGAGCCCCCCGGATTCCGGGGGGCCGGGAACGGGCCCCTGCCGGGGACCCATGCCGTGGCCTCCCCCGACCGCGGCGAGGAGCGGCAGGACCCGTGACCGGGGGAAGCGGCACATCCCCCCGATGCCGCTTCCCCCTCCTACTTCTTCTCGCCGCGTTCCTCGGTGTTCCGCGAGCCCTTGGCCCGGGAAGCCGGCGCATCGCCCAGCGCGTCGTACAGGTCCCGCCGGCTGATCCCGAACGGACGGAGCACCGTGCTGAGGGTGCGCGCGGTGACCCCCTGCTCCACCAGCAGCGGGACCAGGGGCCGCAGGTCGACGTTCCACGCGGCGCGCTGCGGGGGCGCGAGGACGAACACGCCCTCCTCCTCACCCTCGAAGGCCGCCCCCGCCTCGGAGAGCGGCAGCCACCTCACCCCGTGCCCGAGATCGGGATGCCCGTCCGGCACGGCGATCCGGCGGTCCTCCGCGGCCCCGGCCAGCACCTCCGCGAGCACGCCGAGGTCGGCGGCGGGCGCCCGGAACACCACGGGGGCCGGTGCCGTGCGCAGCAGCTCCGCGTGCGGCGGGGCGGCGAGCGCCCGGCGGTCGGCCCGGCCCAGGTGGACTGCCGGCGCGACCGGCAGGCCCGCCGCGAGCAGCGCCGCCACGGTCCCGGCCGCGTCGCCCGTCACCTCGAACCGGGCCCCCCGGGCGGCCGCGTCGGCGAGCCACGCCCCGGCCGCCGGCGAGACGCCCTCCAGCGGGCCGGAGACGGAGGCGGCGATCACCCCGCCGTCCGCGAGGGCCGCGCGCGCCTCGCTCGGGACCCGCGCCGCGTCCAGGTCCACCGAGGCGTCCGCCGTGCGCCACAGCAGCCCCGGGCGCCCTTCCGGTTCCGGCAGGCCGCGGGGGTGGACGAGGACCAGCGGCCGGCGGGGCCCGGTCTCGGTGAGCGTCAGGGTCACCTCGGCCGCCGGGTCTCCCAGTGCCGCCACGAAGTCCGGGTCGAGGTCGCTCGCCACCAGGGTGCTGCGGAAGGCGAAGGTGTCCGGTGAGGCGTGGTCGCTGCGCCGGAGCACCAGGCGGTCGGTCACCTCGTGGTGCGGGTTGACCACGGCGGTGCCGGTCGCGACGTGCGGCCCGGCCGCGAGGCGGACGGCGACGGGGCCGCGCAGGAGGCCCAGAGCCTCCTCGTCGAAGGCGGCGCCCACCCCGACGACGCAGGTCGCCCGGGGCGTGATCTCCCGCTCGCCGGTGAACTCCAAGGTCTTGGCGTGGGTCGCGCGGATGTGCCCGTGGCCCCTGGCGTGGATCTTCATTGCCTTCTCCAGGGCCTAGCGGGTGTCGTGTCCGGACCGGTCATGGTAGTCCGCGCGCAGGCGCGGAGCCGGTCGGCCGGGGCCCAGTAGACTTCCCGGCATGTTCGAACACCTCCGCCACAAGCCGGGCACTCCTTTGCTCCGCGATCGCGAGCTCGTCATCGCGTGCTCGGCGTTCCGCAGCCGCGTGAACCTTTCCAGCGTGGTGCGGACGGCGGGGTGCTGCGGAGTCGAGCGGATCATCGCCTGCGGCAATGTGAAACTCGACCCGAAGATCGCGCGCGACGGTGCCGAGCACGTCGAGATCGAAATGCGCCGGAGCCTTCCGCCGGTGCTGAAGAAGATGCGCGAGGACGGTTACACCATCATCGCGCTCGAACAGGCCACGAATTCCAAGAGCCTGCACGAGATCAGTTTCCCCCGTAAGTCGGTCATCGTCCTCGGGAACGAGCGGACCGGCCTCAAGGAGGACGAGCTCGCGTGCGTGGACGAGTGCGTGGAGATCCCGGTCTGGGGGTCCCCGCACAGCTACAACGTCGCCACGGCCGGCGCCATGGCCATGTACGAGTACTGCAGGCAGTTCCCGACGGGCTGACCCGCCGGGCTCACTCCTCGGGACCGGCCGTGACCGCTGTCAGGGTGGCGATGACCTCGGTGCTGTCGGAGTCCAGCCGGCGCGCCCACGACGAGGAGACGGCCGCGGCCTCCTCGGCCTTCGTGAGCTGGAAACCGGTGACCTTCCAGCCGGCGGCGAGCGCCTTCCCGGTGAGCACCTCTTCGACGTACGGAGGGGTCAGCTCCGGAAGTCCCTGGATGTCCCGTGGCACGGGCTCCCGCCAAATGCTGGTGCCGACCGTCGCGGTGAGCGGTGCGTGCGGCTTGGCGACGGTCCGCAGACCGCCCCAGATGTCCTCGTCGCCGCGCACGAGACCGTGGAGCAATTTCCCCCACGGCATGAGGACCAGCAATTCATCGGCGGCCCCCAGCAGCTCCTCCGGGGCATTCTCGATGGACGCGTTCACGAGCAGCAGATTGGGTACGCCGCCCTTGGCGGGCTTGCGGCGGCTGCGAATGCTCGTCTGCGTCATCCGCTGCCAGGCCGGGTCCACGCCCACGACCAGCCACTCCGGATTCTCCTTGGCGATGCGATAGGACGCCCGGGCGTCTCCGGTACCGACGTCGACGACGACCCGGGAACTCTCCTGGACCAGCCGCTCGAATTCGCCCTCGGCGGCCTTTTCGAGCTTCTTGCCCCGCACGATCTGCATAACGGCCAGTGCTTTCTTCTCTCGGCTGCCCGACCGGCGGTGGCCGGCCCCGGCGGGCGTCCCGCCGCCCCCGGCATGATCCCTCAGCGCGGCGCCCGGTGACCAACCGGCACCGGGCGCGGGCACACGCAGAACCGCCCCCGATCCGTTCACACGGTTCGGGGGCGGTTCTCGCTGGCGGTAGCGGAGGGATTTGAACCCTCGGTGAGTTTCCCCACACTCGCTTTCGAGGCGAGCTCCTTCGGCCGCTCGGACACGCTACCGAGAGAGAGCTTAGACCATGTTGGCCGTACGCCGAAATCCGTTACCGGCCGAGGCCGCGTGCCCCGGCCCCGGCAGGTCAGCGGCCCCGGAAGAAGGCCGTCAGCGGGGCCGCGCACTCGGCTTCCAGGACCCCGGCGACCACCTCGGGGCGGTGGTTGAGGCGGCGGTCGCGCACGACGTCCCAGAGCGAACCGGCGGCACCGGCCTTCTCGTCCCGGGCGCCGTAGACCACCCGGTCCACCCGGGCCTGCACCAGGGCGCCCGCGCACATCGTGCAGGGCTCCAGGGTGACCACCAGGGTGCAGCCGGACAGGCGCCACTCACCGAGCGCGGCCGCGGCCCGGCGCAGCGCCAGGACCTCGGCGTGCGCGGTCGGGTCCCCGGTCGCCTCGCGCTCGTTGTGCCCGGCGGCCAGCGGGGCCCCGTCCGGGCCGAGGACCACGGCGCCGACCGGCACGTCACCGGTCGCCGCCGCACGGTCGGCCTCGGCCAGGGCGCGGCGCATCACCGCCCGCCACGGGTCCCTGACGGGATCGGGCGGGTCCGGGGCCGGGGCGTGCGGACGGGATGCTCGGGTCACCCCGCGGACCCTAGCGGACGGTCTCCAGCACCTCGGCCGCCCCCAGCGCGTCCGCGATCTCCGCGAGCGCGTCCGTCCGCAGCATCAGGAGCTCGGCCTCGGGGAGCCCGAGGTCGGCCAGGACCCCGGAGTCGCCGATCGGGCCGGCCGGGACGACGCCCGCGGAGGGCCCGTCGTCATCGTCGTCGTCGGTGGTGGTCTCGGGCTCGCCGTCCTCCGTGCCGTCGAGGCCGACGAGCTCCTCCAGGGCGGCGATCGTGTCCTCGGCCCCTGGTTCGCGGCCGAGCAGTTCGTCGGTGAGCAGGATCTCCCCGTACGAGGAGCGGGCGGCGGCGGAGGCGTCCGAGACGTAGATCCGGGGGTCCTCCTCACCGTCCACCCGGACGACGCCGAACCAGGCGTCCTCCTGCTCGATGAATACGAGCACCGTGTCCTCGTCAACCGAGGCGTCACGGGCCAGATCCGTCAGGTCGGACAGGGTCTCCACATCGTCGAGCTCCGTGTCGCTCGCTTCCCACCCGTCTTCGGTGCGCGCGAGCAGTGCGGCGAAGTACACCGTGACTCTCCCACTGGTCTCGGGGCCAAGGGCCGGTCCGGGCGGGGAGCAGTCGGTGCTCCGGCTGCCCTGAGTCCCGCCCATTCGGCATCGTGACAGAAACCGGCGCTTCGCGAGAGCAGTTCGGCGGTTGAGTCGGCCATCAGTTCTCTCCACCACCGTCACCAGCGGCTTCTCCGCAGGCCGGAGGGGCTACCAGCGGAACGTACGCATCCGCATGGCCTGGCGCATTCGGGCGGCTTTGACCCGTCGGGGCTGCACCCGGTCGCGCAGCGCCTTCGCCTCGTGGAGCTCACGGAGGAACTGGGCCCGCCGCCGCCGGCGCTGCGCGTCGGTCTCGGGCGCGTCGGGTGAGTCCGGTGCGTCGGGGGAGTCCGGTGTGCTCCGGAGGTTCCGCGCGTTCCCCGGGTTCTCGGCGCTCCGTGCCCCGTCGGCCATCGGCTCTTCACCCCCAAGGCTGGCTGCGTCGCTGGGTCCGTATGCCACCACCTTCCCCCCGAACGCGTGGATGATGCCAGCGCACGGGTGCGGGAGGCGCGGCTACGCTGGGAGTCATGCGGATCCACGTCGTCGACCACCCGCTGGTCGCGCACAAACTCACCACCCTGCGCGACAAGCGCACCGACTCCCCGACCTTCCGGCGCCTCGCCGACGAGCTGGTGACCCTGCTCGCGTACGAGGCGACCCGCGATGTGCGCACCGAACAGGTCGACATCGAGACCCCGGTGACACCCACCACCGGCGTGAAGCTGTCGCACCCCCGCCCCCTGGTCGTCCCGATCCTGCGGGCCGGTCTCGGCATGCTCGACGGCATGGTCCGGCTGCTGCCGACCGCCGAGGTGGGCTTCCTGGGCATGATCCGCGACGAGGAGACGCTCAAGGCGTCCACGTACGCGAGCCGGATGCCCGACGACCTCTCGGGCCGCCAGATCTATGTGCTCGACCCGATGCTGGCCACCGGCGGCACGCTCGTCGCGGCCATCCAGGAGCTGATCAGGCGCGGCGCCGACGACGTCACCGCGGTCGTGCTCCTGGCCGCCCCCGAGGGCGTCGAGGTCATGGAGCGCGAGCTCGCCGGGACGCCGGTCACCGTGGTCACCGCCTCGGTCGACGAACGGCTCAACGAGAACGGCTACATCGTCCCGGGCCTCGGCGACGCGGGCGACCGCATGTACGGCACCGCCGACTAGGCACTACGAGGCGGACGACCCCGCCCCGGCGCCGTCCTCAGCAGTCAGCAGGAGGAGGGCGCCGGGGCGGGCTTCGTCAGCGCGGACAGCGCGGCGGCGACCGTCTGCGGCTTGCTGAACGCCGTGAACTTCTTGCCGATGATCAGATCGACCTCCCCGTTCTTGCGGGCGTCGGTCTTCGTCGTGGCCCCGGGCAGCTGGGCGCCCAGCACCGGAAACGTGCCCTCGGCGGCGGCCGGGGCGCCGAGCAGGATGCCCGTACCCGGAACCTTCTTGTCGTACGCGGCGGTGGCGTTCCCCACCTCGCCGATCTTGAACCCGCGCTTCTTCAGCTCGTCGGCGGCGGCCTTCGCGAGACCGCCGCGCGTGGTCGCGTTGTAGACGTTGACCGTGATCTTCGCGGGCTGCGGCAGCACCTTGGCGGGTTTCGACGCCTTCGGGGACGGGCACCGCTCGCTCCGGTCGGCGGCGCTGGCCGTCTTGTCGCCGCCCGTGAAGACATCGATGAGCTGCAGCGTGCCCCATCCGGCCAGCCCGAGGGCGACCACGGAGGCGATGGCGGCGAGGACCACTTTGCTACGGCGGCGGGGGCGGCGCATGCGGGGGTACTTGTCACCCGTGATGCGGTACTTTCCGCCCATGCCGGGGGGAGTGAGCATGCTCATGGGCGCAGCGTAGTGCGACCCGGTGATGATGCCTACTAAATGATCAATGGATCGCACCCGTCCGGGTGGGAAAACACCCGAACGAACCCCGCACGGCCTCCGAGCCGTCAGCCGAGTTCGAGCACGCGGGCGTGCAGCACCTGGCGCTGCTGGAGCGCGGCACGGACCGCGCGGTGCAGCCCGTCCTCCAGGTAGAGGTCGCCCTGCCACTTCACGACGTGTGCGAACAGGTCGCCGTAGAACGTGGAGTCCTCGGCGAGCAGGGTTTCGAGGTCCAGCTGGCCCTTGGTGGTGACGAGCTGGTCGAGGCGGACCGGGCGCGGCGCGACGTCCGCCCACTGCCGGGTGCTTTCCCGGCCGTGGTCGGGATAAGGCCGCCCATTTCCGATGCGCTTGAAGATCACACGGAAAGCCTACCGGTCACGAGCCACCGGGCGCAGCCACGATTGCCACCATGCCGCGTACGAGAAGGCTCACTTGCCCTTCGCCGCGGCTTTCGCGGCCTTCGCCGCCTGCTTCGCCTCCTGCTTGAACGCGCGCACCTCGGCCAGTGACTCGGGGCCGGTGATGTCCGCGACGGACCGGTGCGAGCCCTCCTCGCCGTACGGCCCCGCCGCCTCCCGCCAGCCCGGCGGCCGGACCCCGAACTGCTTGCCGAGGAGCGCGAGGAAGATCTGCGCCTTCTGCGTCCCGAACCCGGGCAGGGCGTTGAGCCGCCGGCGCAGCTCCGCCCCGGTCGCGGCATCGCTCCACACGGCCGCCGCCTCACCGTCGTACTGCGCCACCAGGAACTGGCACAGCTGCTGCACCCTCTTGGCCATCGAACCCGGGTAGCGGTGCAGCGCGGGCCTGGCGGTGAACAGTCCGGTGAACGCCTCCGGGTCGTACGTGGCGATCTCATGGGCGTCCAGATCGTCCCTGCCCATGCGCTGCGCCAGGGCGTACGGGCCCGCGAAGGCCCACTCCATGGGCACCTGCTGGTCGAGCAGCATGCCCACCAGGGCGGCGAGCGGACTGCGTGCGAGAAGCTCGTCCGCCGCCGGCTCCTGGGCGATCCGGAGGGTGATGTCTCGGCCATCGTCGCTCTTGGTCATGGGCGGCATCATGGCGAGCGCCGGGGGCCACGGCCAGCACAACCACCACCGACCGGGCGGTTTGCAGCCGTTTGCCGGTCAGCGGGGGCCGGCTCAGGCCCCCGCGGGCGCCGGGACCGGGGTGTCCCGGGGCTCCGGGGCCGAGGTGCGGCGGCTGCGGCGCTCGGCCTGCGCGAGGTGGGCGATCACATGCGAGTGAAACCGGTCCACGGCGTTGTCGACGCTGCGGATGAACCCGGTCTCCGCATTGCCCCGGGTGGCGCCCATGCTCTTGAAGAGGGAGAGCCGGAATCCCGTGATCCGGCTGCCGTCGCGGGGAAGGACGTCGCCCGGCTCCGGACGGAGGCGTTCCAGGGTGCCGCGCGGGCCGCTCTGCCCCTCGACCAGCGTTTCGACGTGCAGGTCGGCGGGTGCCTCGGCGAGCTGCCGCATCAGGCGCTTGGCCGACGTCAGCGGGTAGGCCCCCTCCGGCACCGGGATCTCCACCGAGGTGCGCAGCTTCCCGGTCCGCAGGTCGGCGACGATCGTGATGGTGCCGGGCGAGCCGTCCACCCGCAGTTCGGCGGCGAGCCGCCCCTCCTCGCAGAGCCGGTCGGCGTGCGCCGCGCGCCGGGAGAGGGCGGTGGTGCCGCGCTGGGTGCGCTGGACGGGCAGGGCCTTCTGCCCCAGCTCGCCGCCGATCCGCAGGCAGACCTGGCGGATGAGCCGCTCCCAGCTCTCCACGACCTCCACGGCACGCGGGTCGCCCTGGCTGAGCGTCTCCTCGTCGATGCCGTTGCGCACGGGCACCCACGCGGGGCCCATGTTCTGGAAGCCGTGGCAGCCGGAGTTCTCGTGCTGGAGGTAGTGCAGCAGCTCCTGGAGGAGCCACGCGTGGGCGGCGTTCCCCACGCCCTCGTGCCGGATGAGCATCTGGGCCTGGTGCGCCACCTCCGCCCACGACAGGTGCCACAGGGCCACCTTGTGCTTGCGCCGCCCGTCCGTCTTGACCTCGACCAGCGGGCTGCCCTCCAGCGCCACGTCGTTGGACAGGGTGATCACCGCCTCGTAGCCGCGGCGGGCGGCGATGTCCATGTAGTTCTGGACCTGCTCCGACTTCAGCGCGTTCCCGTTGGTCTTCGTCTCCACGAGCGCGGTCCACAGCTTCCCCGCCCGCTCGACCCGGATCACCCCGTCGGGACGCTTGGGGGTCTCGCCGTGCGGGAGGGAGACCTCGGTGAAGGTCTGCATGCGCCCGGCCGGGGCCCCGAAGGCGGCGGTGAGCCGGCGCCCGAACTCCGGCACCTGCGCCATCACGGACAGCAGCACGGAGGTCGCCCGGACCTCGCGCTCCTTGTCGCTCTTGAGGTTCGAGGCGGGGAAGAGCCGTGCGGCCCGCCAGGAGTCGTTCTCGGCGAGCGACTTCGTGGCGACGGCGGGCAGGGTCACCTTCTTCTTCGCCGTACGGGCCCGGGGCCGCTTGGGCGCGGGGGCGGGCGCGGCCGCGGCCGGCTGCTCGGCCGCCACGGTCTGCGGGCCCGGCTGCGCGGGAACGGCGGGGAGCGGCTGAGCGGGACCGGCGGACTCGGCGGCGGGCGCGGCGCCTTCCCCGTCGACCGGGTCCGCAATCGCGTCCGCGTCCGCGGTCTCGTTCTCCCCCTCGTCGTCCACATCGATGCCGAAGTCGGTGGCGAGGCCGGCGAGCCCGGTCTCGTACCCCTGGCCGACGGCCCGGTACTTCCACTCCGTACCGCGCCGGTACAACTCGCCGAAGATGAAGGCGCTCTCCACGGACGCGTCGCCGATCGAGAACCCGAGCAGCACCTCGCCGGACCGGTCGGCGACGGTCATCCGCAGGTCGTCGAGGTCGCCGAAGCGGGAGCCGCCGTACCGGCTCGCGGCGACGACCAGGCGCTCGACGTCCTCGGGGACGGCCGTCAGGTCGAGGCTGATGCGGTCCTCGCTGCCGCCGTCCGTCGGCGTCTTGCCGAGCAGCTGCACGCTGCCGTCGGCCGCGGCGGGGTGGTTGTAGTAGAAGAAGTCGGCGTCGCCGCGGACCTTGCCGCCCGCGTCCAGGAGCAGCACGGACACGTCCGCGTCACCGTCCCCGGTGGGGCTGCTCCAGCTCAGGCTCGCGATGACCGAGCCCGCATCGTCGCTGAGGTCCGCCAGCCCGACGTTGGCACCCTTGGTCATCTCACGCATGCAGTCCCCCCAGGACCATTCGTCTGGATCATGCCGGGCTCGTGGGGGCCTGGCACGCACTCCCCCGAGCTCTCGGCCGCCGCGGGCCGCGCCCTGGCGACGGCAGCAGGCTGTTCCGTGACACAGCGCGACTCGCCGCACACGGGAGAACCGTATCGCCCGCATGGACCAGAGGTGAAGGAATCGTGAAGTCCGATTGCGGCCGGCGCGGGCCGGCGGAACGGGTCCGCCGGTATTGCGGGTCGCACGCGGTGCGCCGATTGCTACCGTCGGTGCGACAACGCACCGTCCCGTTCGCCGGACCAGAAGGATCTTCCTCATGCATGATGCCCGGGCCCTGCTCGACATGGGTGCCGAAGCGGTACGCCGGCTCGCCCGACGCGGTTACACGCTGGACCTCGCCGCACTGGAGGACCTCCAGTCCCGGCGCAACCAGAACATCCGCTCGGCCGACGAGCTGCGCGCGGAGTCCAAGCGGGTGGCGAGCGAGGTCCAGCAGACGGCACGCCAGGGCGGTGACATCACCAAGCTGAAGGAGCGGGCCCGTGAGCTGAAGGACGAGATCCGGGAGATCGACGCGGGCCAGGAGCAGATCCAGGAGCAGCTGCGCGACCTCCTCCTCAGCATCCCCAACCTCCCGGCCGACGAGGCCCCGGACGGCGACAGCGACGCGGACGCGGTCGAGGTCAGGCGCGTGGGCACGCCGCCGGTGTTCTCCTTCGAGCCGAAGGACCACGTCGACCTCGGCGAGGCGACGGGCATCCTCGACTTCGCCCGGGCGACCAAGCTCTCGGGCTCCCGCTTCGCGGTCACGCGCGGCGCGGGCGCGGCCCTGGAGCGCGCCCTGGCGACCCTCTTCCTCGACCTGCACACCCGCCGCCACGGCTACGTCGAGCACACGGTCCCGTACCTGGTCACCCGGAAGACCATGACCGGCACCGGACAGCTCCCGAAGTTCGAGGAGGACCTGTTCAAGACCGGCGTGGCCGACCGCGAGCTGTTCCTCATCCCGACGGCCGAGGTCCCGCTGACCAACCTGTACGCGGACGAGATCATCCCGCCCGCCGAGCTCCCCCTCGCCCTGACCGCCCAGACGCCGTGCTTCCGGTCCGAGGCGGGGTCGTACGGCCGGGACACCCGGGGCCTGATCCGCCAGCACCAGTTCTCCAAGGTCGAGATGGTCCGCATCGTCGACCCGGCGGAGGCCGACGCGGAACTGGAGCGGATGGTCGGCCACGCGGAGGCGTGCCTGAAGGAACTCGGCCTCGCCTACCGCGTCGTCATGCTCGCCGCCGGCGACACGGGCTTCTCGGCGCAGCTCACGTACGACATCGAGGTCTGGATTCCGAGCCAGAACACGTACCGCGAGATCTCCTCGGTCTCCCACTTCGGTACGTTCCAGGCCCGTCGCGCCCAGATCCGCACCCGCGACGAGAACGGCAAGGCCAAGCTGGTCGCCACCCTCAACGGCTCCGGACTCCCCATCGGCCGCACCCTGGCCGCCCTCCTCGAACAGTGCCAGCAGGAGGACGGCTCCCTCGTCCTGCCCGAGGCCCTGACCCCCTACCTGGGCTTCCGCCGGATCGCGGCGGACGGGACGCCGGAGGCGTAGAGGGGCTCAGCCGGCCGCCGCGCGCGGCACGCCGTGGAACACCTCGCGCGCGTGCCACTCGCGGTGCGCCGGGGCGACCGGTTCGGCGGAGCGCTGCGGCCCGATGAGCGGCCGGCCGGCGAGCGCTATGACGTGCGCGCCGGCCGCCGCGCTGTGACCGACGAAGCTCTGCGAGACGAGGATGCGGTCGTCGGCGCCGAGGCCGAGGACGCCCTTGTCGAACAACTTGTGGTGCAGGGAGCAGAGGCAGAGCCCGTTCTCGACGACGTCCGGCCCGTCGAACGCCCACCACCGCACATGCGCGGCCTCCAGCCCGACGGGCACCGCGCCGATCCGCCCGTCGTAGCCGCAGAACGCGCACAGGTACTCGTAGGCCGTCAGCACCCTCTCCCGCATCCGCGGGTCCCGCCCCCGCCGCACGGCCGGGCCCGCCTCGGCGAGCTCGGCCTGCTGGAGCTCCAGCCCGACCGCCTCGCACAGCTCCTCGTGCAGGGAGGGCGGGAAGTTGGCGTCGAGCAGCACCCGGGCCATCCGCCCGAGCAACGACGGCTCCCGCCGCAGCGCGTCCCGCAACTCCGGCACCAGCCGCCCGGTCGCCCCCGTCGCCCGCAACTCCCGTACGCCGGTGCCGGGACTCCCCGGCCCGCGGTCGGTGCGCACCTCCCACACCCCGTCGCTCACGAGGTGGTGGAACGGATACGCGGGCGTCGTCGGGCGCCCCGGCCCGTACTCGTCGAGCAGCCGCATCAGATCCGCCTCCACGGAGCTGTACCGCAACTCGTCCGCGGCGTCCCGCTGGAACCGCGCGAGCGCGTACAACACCAACAGCGGTTTGTGCGGCGCCCGAGCCCCGCTCCGGGTCCACTGCCGCAACTTCCGGGTGCGCTCCAGCCAGTCCATGACCCTGGATCGTAGGCCGCGCCCCGGACGCGGAGGCGGCGGACGGGCGCGGATCGAGGAGGGCCACTTCGGCGCGCACGCGCGGGCTGGGGTCGGGCCGGCCAGGCTTCGACCACGTCTTCTCGGTGGATGAGCGTCAGCCCTTGCAGCTCCGCCATAGCGGCCACGACCAGGTCCACGGCTTCGGCACTGCGGTGTCGTCCTCGCTTGGTGAGCGCTTCCTGTACCTGCCGGGCGCGGTCATCGACCGCTACGCCAGGTCGTCTGCCCACGCCGGCATGACGCCTTGGATGCGGGAGAGGGTGAAGACACGATCGGCGTCTCGAAGGCGGCACCACGCTTCCAGGTAGGGCGGGTCGAGTTCCAGGCGGCTGAGGGTGCGCACGGTGCGGCTGCCCGAGGCGGCGACGTACTCGACGGTGATGGCCGTGCCCGTGTCGATGGCGTGGGCCAGTTGGCGGACGTCGGTGTACGTCAGCTGCTTTGCGTATCCGGCGACGATCTCCTCGGTGTCCGTGCCGAAGGGAACCCCGGTGCCGAATGGATCGGGCTCCGGAACGGTCGGCGGGGTGACCAGCAACCGGACCGCCACTGCGGACGGATCGACTGCGGCAGGCGCCTCCACCGTTCGGTGTGCTGAGCGTCCGGTACCGGCCTTCGCGGTGGCCGTCCGGGGGGCCGGAACGGCGGCGGCCCGTCGAGGCGGCACCTTCTCGATGCGTACGGTTCCGTCCGCGGCCTCGACGACGGGCGCATAGCCCTGGCCCCGGAGCGCGGCGACGGCCTTGTCGGGCGAGCTGCCGCTGACGAGCACCGTCGGGGCGAGCTGCCGCAGCCCGAGTGCGGCGAGTGCCCGGTGGGCGGCGAGCTCGGCCAGGAGCGCGGGTTCGTCGCTGTGGATGACGCAGGCGGCGGGGGCGATGCGCATGCGGCCGTGACGGCGGGCGGCGTCGGCGACGAGATAGGACAAGGGCTGCGGCAGGGGCCCGTCGGCGACGGCGGTCAGCTCGGCCGAGATCTCGTCCGGAGTGCGGCCGGTGTCCAGGGCGCGGCGGATGCTGGCGCCGCTGAACCGCCATACCGAGGCCGTGCCGCTGCTCTCCCGGTCCGCGGTCGAATCCAGGAGCTCGGCCAGGCGCGCGGCGGGCGTGCCGGTGACGACGGCGGTGAGGTCGCCGCCGAACCGGGCTGTCCTCGTGGCCTCCGGCAGCAGCCGCCGACATGCGACGGCCAGCTTCTCCCGGTCACCGGCCACCAGAGCCGCACCGAGCCGGGAGAGAGCGCCTCGGGCGATGACGCCCGTCAGCTCGGCCTCGCGGACCGCTGCGGCGAAGGGCGTCTCGTCGTGGAACGACGGATGAGCGAGCGGACGGTGCCAGGCCACGAGCGGACCCAGATCGGTGCCGACCCGCACACCCTGACCCTCCGGAAGCGCTGCCGCCGCTGCGAGCAGCCCGCGCCGGGCCTGCAGGCAGGCGCCGCAGTGGGCCCCGGCCACGGCGGCAAGCGACTTGTTGTCCTCGTCGCGGGACTCCGAAGGAGTGAACTGCAGGTTCCACCATGCGTGGAGCAGGTCGGCGAACTGCGCTGCAGGTTCCTGCACCGCCCAGGTGTCGTACACCGCGGTGGGTGTGATGCGGTCGCCGTCGTCGCCCAGCAACCCGACCGAGTAGGCGACCTCCAGGGTGATGCGTACCACCGCGTCGTCGGCCTGCGCGGCCTTGCCGATCCGCCCCAGTTCACGAGCGCCGATCCCGCCGGACTTCAGCCGGGCCGGTGGAGCCGCCGAGCAGGCCGACAGGACCGAGGCGGCGTGGATCGCGAAGGCCGTGGCAGTTGCGGTCGCCTTTCGTTCCACCTCCACCGCGGGGACGGGCACCGTCTCCGCCACGGGCGGTACGGGATCGAACGGCGCACTCCAGTCCGACCCGCGCAGCGCGAGTGTCACTTCGGCGGGCATGCGGCCCGGCCCGTATCCGTGGCGGTTGCGGATCAGGAAACCCCTGTCCAGGGCCCATCGCTCACCCGGCGGGACATCGGCCATGGCAGCCCCGAACGCGACGAATTCCGTGTGCTGTGGTTCGGACTTCGCCTGTCGCTCCAGCAGCTGCCGGGCGGCCGAAGGGGCCTTCGCGATCACTTCGGCGACGCGCTGCGGATCGCCATGGTGTTCCAGGACGGCGGCCGTGCGCTGCTGCCTGGTGCCGGGCGGCTTGATGCCCAGAGCCACGAGCATGCCGCGCAGTTCTTCGGAGGTCACGCCTTCCAGTAGCTCCTCCAGCGGTGCGTCCAGCCCGAGGGGCGCGTCCCACGCCTGCCGCAAGGAGGCAACCATGTGGAGGTTCCCGGCGCCGTCCGGCCAGACCAGCGCATGATCAGCCAGAACCTCCAGAACGGCGTCCAGTTCCCGAGAGGCGGTGGGTGCCGTCGCTCCCAGTGCCCTCGCCAGGGCGCCGTGCGACAGGGGAGTTCCCAAGGCGGCCAGGGCCTCGGCCACTTGAAGGCAAGGCAGCGGTAGCTGTGGCAGGACGAGCGCCACCGATCCCGGCCGCAGAAGACGTTCCGTCGACTCCGCCATGGAACGTGGCTCCGGTGGCGCCACGGCGTCCTTCCGAATCCCGAGTACGCGCGACAGCCGTGGCGCGTCAAGGCCGGCCAGCCAGGCCGTCAGCGTGGATCGGGACGTCATGCGGAACACCTCGCGAGGCCGGGGAACACGGCTGGGGCCGGGGCGGCCCCGAGGACAAATAACGGCGACGATAGCGACACCGGCCCCGATGTGCATGACGCCGGACTCGTCGTCGCCCGTCGCCTGATCGGAACCGGCCGGCTTGTCACCACCGAGTACGTGGTCGGCCAACTCGTCGCGTACGCCGGGGCCCCGGTGCTGGAATAGCCCTATGGGCGACACGCTGTACGACACCGATCTGATCATCATCGGCGGCGGACCCGCCGGGTGCGCTGCCGCACGTATGGCTGCCAGCGTCGGCATGGGATCGATTCTGGTCGAGCCGGACCGGCTGTGCCGGAACCTGTACCGGGTCCCGGCCCTGAACAATGTCCTCGGCGGCTACACCGGCGGCCCCGAGCTGGCCGACGCCATTGTCGCCGAGCTGAAGAACACGGAGCTGTGCCGCCTCGAACTCGGTCGTTACGTCACCGAGCTCCGCGCCGACGACGACCAGGTGACCGTCACGTTGGACACGGGCGCCTCCCTCACCGCCCCGTACGCCGTCGTCGCCACGGGCGTCGGCCCTCTCCAGCCCAGCGAAGCGCCCTGGATCACCGCCCCCGCCGGGCTGACCCTGCCTGCGCTCTGGCAGGCGGACGCCGACGACGTCCAAGGCCGGACCCTCCTCGTCCTCGGCGGCGACCGCCCGATCGGCACCTTCCTGCGCGCCCACCCGACCACGGACACGCGCCTCCTCGTGGCGTACCCGGCGGCGGACGCGTACAAGATCGACGAGATTCGCGAGGACCCACGGGTCACGCTGCTCCCCTTCGATCACCTGACGCTGCACGGTGGAGAAGGGGCCCAGCTGTCGGCCGAGGCGGTGGGACAGGACGGTACCCGCCGGACGATCACGGCGGACGCGGCCTTCCTCAGCCTGGGAAGCGCCCCCGCCGCCCCACCCGGAGACCTGATCCGTGGCGCGGACGGATACTGCCCGCCCACCGACCAGCACCCCCGCGTCATCGTGGCCGGCGACCTCCGCTCCGCCCGCTTCCAACGGATCATGACCGCCCTGGGCTCCGGGAGCGAAGCTGCGCTGCACGCGTACTACGCGGCCCGGGACTTGCCCATCAAGGGGTGAGGCCGCGGTGTGGCGCGTCATGGGACGGCTCTTGGAGGGGCCCCTGTGACCAGTAGGCAGCAGAAAGGTCGCACCCGACGAAGCCGCCGCACGTGATACAACCGCGACCACGCACGTCGAAGGGCCCCACCGCGAACGGTGGGGCCCTTCAACGTATTGCCCGGTGAGAGCAATGGCGGAGGATACGAGATTCGAACTCGTGAGGGGTTGCCCCCAACACGCTTTCCAAGCGTGCGCCCTAGGCCACTAGGCGAATCCTCCGCCGCAAACAATACAAGACGTTGAGGAGTGCTCGCGAACCCGTTCCCCGGGGAGGGGTCGGGGCGGTGCCCGAGGTGGACTTGTGGGGGTGGGGATCGGCTAAGGTGGGCGTCAGCCCCTCACGTGGCGCTATCTGACTGAACTCCCCCAGGGCCGGAAGGCAGCAAGGGTAGGTTGGCTCTGGCGGGTGCGTGGGGGGCCCTTGCGTGTGCGGGTGGCGCGGGTCACGGTCGGGGCCGGTTGTCAGTGCGCCCCGATAACCTCGTAGGTGTGTCGTCCCTTGCGCTGTACCGCCGCTACCGCCCCGAGTCGTTCGCCGAGGTCATCGGTCAGGAGCATGTCACTGACCCGCTCCAGCAGGCCCTGCGGAACAACCGGGTCAATCACGCGTACCTGTTCAGCGGCCCGCGGGGCTGCGGCAAGACGACGAGTGCGCGCATCCTGGCCCGCTGTCTGAACTGCGAGCAGGGGCCCACGCCCACGCCCTGCGGGGAGTGCCAGTCCTGCCGTGACCTGGCGCGCAACGGGCCGGGGTCCATCGATGTGATCGAGATCGACGCAGCTTCGCACGGTGGCGTGGACGACGCCCGTGATCTCCGGGAGAAGGCGTTCTTCGGGCCCGCGTCGAGTCGTTACAAGATCTACATCATCGACGAGGCGCACATGGTGACGTCGGCGGGGTTCAACGCCCTGCTGAAGGTGGTGGAGGAGCCGCCGGAGCACCTGAAGTTCATCTTCGCGACCACGGAGCCCGAGAAGGTCATCGGGACCATTCGGTCGCGTACGCACCACTATCCGTTCCGCCTCGTGCCCCCGGGGACCCTGCGCGACTACCTCGCCGAGGTCTGCGGCCGGGAGAACAGCCATGTGGACGAGGGTGTCCTGCCGCTCGTCGTGCGCGCGGGGGCCGGGTCCGTGCGCGACTCGATGTCCGTCATGGACCAGCTCCTCGCCGGTGCGGGCGACGAGGGTGTGACGTACGCCATGGCGACGGCACTGCTCGGTTATACGGACGGCTCGCTGCTCGACTCGATCGTGGACGCCTTCGCGGCGGGCGACGGGGCCGCGGCCTTCGAGGTCGTGGACCGGGTCATCGAGGGCGGCAACGACCCGCGCCGGTTCGTCGCCGACCTGCTGGAACGGCTGCGCGACCTGGTGATCCTGGCCGCCGTGCCGGACGCCGGCGAGAAGGGGCTGATCGACGCGCCCGCCGACGTCGTCGAGCGGATGCAGGCGCAGGCGTCCGTGTTCGGGGCCGCCGAGCTGAGCCGCGCCGCCGACCTGGTTAACGAGGGGCTCACGGAGATGCGCGGCGCCACCTCGCCGCGCCTCCAGGTCGAGCTGATCTGCGCCCGGGTCCTGCTCCCCGCCGCCTTCGACGACGAGCGCTCGATGCAGGCCCGGCTGGACCGGCTGGAGCGGGGCGCCTCCTTCGCCACCACCGGCCCCGGTCCCGCCATGGGGTACGTGCCGGGCCCCGAGGCCCTCGCCCACGCACCGGTCCCGCCCGCCCCCCAGCCGGACGCCGGGCCCGCCGCCGCCCGCGCCGCCTTCCGGGGTGAGGCGCAGCCCCCCGCCCCGGCGCAGACCCCGCCCCCGGCCCCGGCCGCGGTGCCGACCCCGTCCCCCGCCCCCGTACAGGCGCCGCCGCCCGCCGAGGCGCCCGCCGCAGGGCAGCGGCCGGGGGCCTGGCCCGCCGCCGCGTCCGCCCCGGACCAGGGGCGCCGGCCCGGCGGCTGGCCCACCGCCGCCGCGCCCGGCCGGGCCCCCGCCCCGGCTCCGGTCCCGCAGAGCGCCCCCGCCGCGCCCACCGGGCCCGTGGCGTCCGAGCCCGCTCCGGGCATGGCGCAAGGCGCCGGCCAGGTGCGCACCATGTGGCCCGACATCCTGGAGGCGGTGAAGAACCGCCGACGTTTCACGTGGATCCTTCTCAGCCAGAACGCCCAGGTGACCGGGTTCGACGGCAGCACCCTCCAGATCGGCTTCCTCAACGCAGGCGCGCGGGACAACTTCACGAGCAGCGGCAGCGAGGACGTGCTGCGGCAGGCCCTGGCCGAGCAGTTCAACGCCCAGTGGAAGATCGAGGCGATCGTCGACCCCTCGGGCGGCGCCGGACAGCCCCCGCAGCCCCCGTCCGGTGGCCAGCGTCCGTACAGCCCGCCGCCCGCCGCGCCGCGCCCCGCCGCTCCCGCACCGCAGCCGTACGAGCGGCCCGCCGCCCCCGCGCCCGCTCCGGCCCCCGCGCCCGCCCCGCAGCAGCCGGCCCCCGGCCCCGGCCCCTCGGCCGGGCCGCCGCCCGCGCCCTACGCGGCTCCCGAGGCGCCGAAGCCGGTCGCGCCGGAGGACGACATCCCGGAGGCCGACGACCCCGACCTGGTCGACTCGGCGCTCTCCGGGCACGAGCTGATCGTGCGCGAGCTGGGCGCCACGGTGGTCGAGGAGTACACCAACGAGTAGCCGGGCCGGTGCGGGCCGCCCCCTGTCCACGGACCGGCGGCCGTCAAGGGCGCGGCGCCCCGGCGGCTAGGCTGCACCCCGTGAAGGTCCTCGTCATCGGCGGCGGCGCCCGCGAACACGCCCTGTGCCGCTCTCTGTCCCTCGACCCCGACGTCACCGATCTGTACTGCGCCCCCGGCAACGCCGGCATCGCAGAGGTGGCCGAACTGCACCCGGTCGACGCCCTCAACGGCGCCGCCGTCGCGCGCCTCGCCGCCGAGCTGGGCGCCGGGCTGGTGGTCGTCGGCCCGGAGGCGCCGCTCGTCGCCGGCGTCGCCGACTCGGTGCGCGCCGCGGGCATCCCGTGCTTCGGCCCCACCGCCGCCGCCGCGCAGCTGGAGGGCTCGAAGGCGTTCGCCAAGGACGTCATGGCCGGGGCGGGCGTGCCCACCGCCCGCAGCTACGTGTGCACCACGCCCGCCGAGATCGACAGCGCCCTCGACGCGTTCGGCGCCCCCTACGTGGTCAAGGACGACGGTCTGGCCGCGGGCAAGGGCGTCGTCGTGACCGAGGACGTCGAGGTGGCCCGCGCCCACGCACTGGCCTGCGACCGGGTGGTCATCGAGGAGTTCCTCGACGGCCCCGAGGTGAGCCTCTTCGCGATCACCGACGGCACCACCGTGCTGCCGCTCCAGCCCGCCCAGGACTTCAAGCGCGCCCTCGACGGCGACGAGGGCCCGAACACCGGCGGCATGGGCGCGTACTCCCCCCTGCCGTGGGCCGACCCCAAGCTGGTCGACGAGGTCATGGAATCGGTGCTCCAGCCGACCGTGGACGAGCTGCGCCGGCGCGGCACCCCCTTCTCGGGGCTGCTGTACGCGGGTCTCGCGATCACCTCGCGCGGTGTGCGGGTCATCGAGTTCAACGCCCGGTTCGGCGACCCGGAGACCCAGGTCGTCCTGGCACGCCTGCGGACGCCGCTGGCCGGTGTGCTGCTCGGCGCCGCCAACGGCACCCTGGACCAGCTGCCGCCCCTGGCATGGCGCGACGAGGCGGCCGTCACCGTGGTCATCGCCTCGCACAACTACCCGGACACCCCGCGCACCGGTGACCCCATCGAGGGGCTGGACGAGGTCGCGGAGCAGGACGCCCCGCACGCGTACGTGCTGCACGCCGGCACCAAGCGCGACGGTGACGCGATCGTCAGCGCGGGTGGCCGCGTGCTGTCCGTGACGGCGACGGCCGACGACCTGGCGGGTGCCCGCCAGCGTGCCTACGCGGCTGCGGCGCGGATTCGGCTCGACGGCTCCCAGCTCCGTACGGACATCGCGAAGAAGGCCGCTGAGGAAGCGGCGGTCGCCGGAGCCTGAGCGGGACGCGTGGCGGGCCCGGCCCGTACCCCGCTGACCCCTTGCCCCTCAACACCTTTGACCAAAGCCATTCCATCGAGTGACGGCTGAGCCATCCGGATGACGCCCGCCGCACCCCCAACTAGGGTGCGGCGCAAGCGTTCCGGCACTTGGCCCACCGGCATTGCGATGTCAGTGGCGGGTGCCATGGTGGGGGAGTGAGCGACACCGCCGTGGGGGCAGAGGGGGTGAGGACCAGTCGTGTCCGGTACCGGTACGGGTGAGGAGCCGGGTGCGCGGGCTGCGCGGGCCCGGGCGCTCGCCCTGCTGCGCATCCGCGGCAGGGCGACGGCGGTCGCGCTGCTGCCCGCCGCGCTGGCCGTGGTGCTGTTCGCCGCGGGCGCGCGAGGGTTCGCGGACGGCGGCGGCTGGGACGCGGCGCGCTGGGCCGTGGCCGCCTGCGCGGTCGTGGTCCTGCTGATCGCGGGAGCCGTCGCGCTCGCGGTCGTACGGGCGAAGCCGGCGGTCAGCCCGACCGTCCCGCTCAGCGAGACGGCGGCGCCCGACCTCTACCGCCTGGTCCGCGAGCTGGCGGACCGGCTCGATGTGCCCGCGCCCTCGGCCATAGCCCTCACACCCGACTGCGACAGCTGGCTGG
Organism: Streptomyces sp. NPDC057249; assembly: GCF_042669245.1. Classification (NCBI taxonomy): domain Bacteria; kingdom Bacillati; phylum Actinomycetota; class Actinomycetes; order Kitasatosporales; family Streptomycetaceae; genus Streptomyces; species Streptomyces sp. NPDC057249. The sequence continues at coordinate 709,566 of NZ_JBHUXS010000001.1, forward strand.
AGGACCGCACCCATCCGGCGGCCGGCGGTCCCGACCGGCGGACGGCCGCGGCCCCCGTGCTGGTCATCGGCTCCCCGTTCCTGTGGTGGATGCGGGTCGCCGAGCTGCGCGCGCTCCTCGCCCCGGTGGTCGCGGGCACCAGCGCGTCCGCCCAGCCCGACATAGCCGCCGCCCGGCGCTTCGTCCGGGGCCTGGACGGGGCGGTCGCCGATGGAGCCGCCCCCGCCCGGGGGGCGGCGCGCCGGGCCCTGCGGCTGCCGCGTGCCTTCATCGGGCGGATCGCCCGGATACTGCTGCGCAGCTGCCGCGGTCACGCCGCGGAGATGGAGCGGGGGGTCGCCGCCGCCGCGTCCTCGCGCGCCCGGGAGGTGGACTACGGGCTGCGGATCGTCGCGCAGGAGCAGGTGGGCCTCGCTTACGCCGGCTGGGACCGGCTGCTGACCCGGGTCGCGCTGCCCGCCTGGCGGATGGGCCGCTGGCCCTCGCAGCTGGACGCGGGCGTCGTTGCCGCGCTCACCGAGCTCTCCCGCCGTGACCGGCTGGCCGAGGGGTACGCCTCCCGGCTCGGCGAGCGGCCCGCCTGCGACCTCCTGGAGGAGCCGGGGGCGGCCGACGAGGCGGCATCCCTGCTGGCGGCCCGGCTCTTCCACGGCGGGCCCGCCGAGACCGGTCCCGCCTGGGCCCCGGTGGACTGGCAGCAGTATCCGGACGAGGTGGTGGACCGGAAGTGGCGCTCGGAGGCGGCCCGGCTGCACCGCGTCCTGGACGCCATGGGCGTGCCGCCCGCCGCAGCCGTCGGCGGCGTCCCCACGCTGGCCCGGGTGGTCGAGCACCTGGAGGCGGGGGAGGCCGGTGGCGAGGAGCTGGCGGCCGGAATCATCGCCGCCGTGGCCCGCGAGGAGGCCGAGGCGCAGGAGCGGGTCCGGGATACGGGCCCGGGCGACCAGGCCGGCCCGGGCGCGGGACCTGGCGGCGCGGGCTCGGGTGGACCGGGGGCCTCCGCGGACCTGGGCGGAGCCTCCGCCGGCCTGGGCGGACCAGGGGCCTCCGCGGGCCTGGGCGCCCCCGCCGGGGCCACTTCCGGCGCGGGCGCCCCCGCCGCCCCGGGCCCCGCCGCCCCGGGCCCCGGCGCCGCCCCCGCCGTCGGCGACGACCTCGTCGCCCTCTGGGGTCCCGATCCGCTTCCGCTGTTCCCGCTCCAGCCGCCCCGTACGGGCACCGAACTGCTCGCCGACCACGTCGCGGCCATGGTCTGCTGCGCCGCCGTGGACACGGCGGGCGCGGCGCCCGGCCTCGACTGGCTCGACGGGCCCACGCTGCTGGTCGACGGCGAGCGCCGCGCGGACCTCGGCAGCCCCGTCCTCAGCCTGATCGAGGACGGTGACTCCGGGCCGCTACGGTCCTGGCTCGCTTCGGTCGGCGTCCGCACCGACAAGCCCGTCCGCCTCGTCTGAAACGCGCCCCCGCCGATGCGGGACGCTGCGGACGGGGTGGCCGAGAACAACCGCATAACCGGAGCGGCAGCTTCCGTTCACGTCAATTCACGACGAACGGTGACGGAGTGCGTGCGTTATGTGATGTGCTGGGGAACGGCGCTGACTGACGGCGCACCGCTGTTGATCCGGGGGCCTGAGGGAGGGGGAGCGTGATGGGGGCGGAACAGATCCGTCGGTGGGAATCGGGTGCCCTGGCGCATGCCGTGACCGACCCTTTCGGCCAGGGGCCGCTGCCCTGGCTGCGCGGCAGTGAGAACTACTTCGACGACACCGGCAAGGTCGTGCCCTGGTACGTGGACCCGGCCCTCTCCCGCGGCTCCACCGACGGCGGCACCCGCACCGCCGACGACGTGCGCCGGCAGATCAAGGGCTTCACCTCCACGGGCGCCGCGGCCCCCGGTGAGGCGATCGACTTCCACATCACGGTGGACCCGCCGCAGCAGTTCTCCGTGGACGTCTACCGGATCGGCCACTACGGGGGTGACGGCGCCTCGAAGATCACCACGAGCCCCCGGCTCTCGGGCATCGTCCAGCCGGCCCCCCTCACCGCCGACCGCACGGTCTCCTGCCACCACTGGTGGCTGTCCTGGCGGCTGCAGATCCCCAGCTACTGGTCGATCGGGGCGTATGTCGCCGTGCTCACCACGCTCGACGGCCACCGCTCCCACATCCCGTTCACGATCCGCGACAACCACCCGGCGGACCTGCTGCTCGTCCTCCCGGACGTCACCTGGCAGGCGTACAACCTCTACCCGGAGGACGGCCGGACCGGCGCCAGCCTCTATCACGCCTGGGACGAGGAGGGCCGGCTGCTGGGGGAGGAGGACGCGGCGGTCACCGTCTCCTTCGACCGCCCCTACGCGGGCGCGGGCCTCCCGCTGCACGTCGGGCACGCGTACGACTTCATCCGCTGGGCCGAGCGCTACGGCTACGACCTCGCCTACGCCGACACCCGCGACCTGCACGCGGGCCGGGTCGACCCCACCCGTTACCGGGGCCTGGTCTTCCCCGGCCACGACGAGTACTGGTCGGTGCCGATGCGCCGTGCCGCCGAGCGCGCCCGCGAGCACGGCACCTCCCTGGTCTACCTCTCCGCCAACACCATGTACTGGCAGGTCAGCCTGGGGCCCTCGGCGTCCGGGGTGCCGGACCGGCTGCTCACCTGCCGCAAGCGCCGAGGGCCCGGCAAGCCCGCGCTCTGGCGCGAGATCGACCGCCCGGAGCAGCAGCTGCTCGGCATCCAGTACGCGGGCCGGGTCCCCGAGCCCCACCCGCTGGTCGTGCGGAACGCGGAGCACTGGCTGTGGGACGCGACGGGCGCCGGCGAGGGCGACGAGATCGAGGGCCTGGTGGCGGGCGAGGCCGACCGCTACTTCCCGCGCACCACACTGCCGGAGCACGACAACCGCATCCTGCTCGCCCACTCCCCGTACCAGGACGGCGAGGGCGTGATGCGGCACCAGGAGACCTCGCTGTACCGGGCCCCTTCCGGTGCGCTGGTCTTCGCCTCGGGCACCTTCGCCTGGTCCCCGGCCCTGGACCGCCCCGGCCATGTGGACCCCCGCATCCAGAAGGCCACCGCCAACCTCCTCGACCGGATCTGCAAGCGCGCCTGACCGGAGACGGCCGTCCCGCGCTTCCCCGCCCACCCGGACGGCACCCCTCCGCAGCCGGGCCTTCCCGGATACGGGACAATCGGAACGGTTCTTGGAACAACGTACGCGGAGGCAGCGTGTCCGGATTCGTAGAAAAGCCCGAGCCGGTGCAGGTGCCGGGACTCACCCACCTGCACACCGGCAAGGTGCGCGACCTGTACCGGAACGAGGCCGGTGACCTCGTCATGGTCGCCAGCGACCGGATCTCCGCGTACGACTGGGTGCTGCCGACCGAGATCCCGGACAAGGGCCGTGTCCTGACCCGCCTCTCGATGTGGTGGTTCGACCAGCTCGCCGACCTCGTGCCGAACCACGTCCTGTCGACCGAGGTGCCTGCCGGGGCCCCCGCCGACTGGGAGGGCCGCACGATGATCTGCACGTCGCTGCGGATGGTCCCGGTCGAGTGCGTCGCCCGCGGCTATCTCGCGGGCTCCGGCCTGCTCGAGTACAACGCCTCGCGCACCGTCTGCGGCATCGGGCTCCCCGACGGCCTGGTCGACGGCTCCGAACTCCCGGGCGCGATCTTCACCCCCGCCACCAAGGCCGCCGTCGGCGACCACGACGAGAACGTCAGTTACGAGGAGGTGGCCCGCCAGGTCGGCACGGAGACCGCCGTCGCGCTGCGCCGGACCACCCTGGACGTCTATGGCCGGGCCCGCGACATCGCCCGCGCGCGCGGGATCATCCTCGCGGACACGAAGTTCGAGTTCGGCTACGCGCCCACCGCCGACGGCGGCGAGGAGCTGATCATCGCCGACGAGGTCCTGACCCCGGACTCCTCCCGCTTCTGGCCGGCCGCCACCTGGGAGCCGGGCCACGCCCAGCCGTCGTACGACAAGCAGTTCGTCCGCGACTGGCTGACCTCCCCGGCCTCCGGCTGGGACCGCAAGAGCGAGCAGCCCCCGCCGCCGCTGCCCCAGGAGATCGTGGACGCGACCCGCGCCAAGTACATCGAGGCGTACGAACTCCTCACCGGCACGCCCTGGCAGTAACGCCACAGAAGTCACACGAAGAAGCCCCCGGCCGAAAGGCCGGGGGCTTCTTTTCATCTGAGCGGACGACCAGGTTCGAACTGGCGACCTCAACCTTGGCAAGGTTGCGCTCTACCAACTGAGCTACGTCCGCAAGCGCCGAAGCGCGAGACCTACTATACCCAACCCCGCTCGCGTGCGAGACGCACTGCCGCGTGACGGTTTTCCGCTCCCAGCTTCGAGGCGGCCGACGACAGGTAATTCCGTACGGTCCCCTGCGAGAGCGACGCCCGATCGGCGATCTCCGAGACCGGCGCCCCGTCGACCGCGAGCTCCAGCACCTCGGTCTCCCGGACGGTCAGCGGCGAGTCCCCGGCGGCGATGGCGTCCGCCGCCAACTCCGGGTCCACATAACGGTTCCCGGCCTGCACGGTACGGATGATGCCGGCCAGCTGGCGGGCGCTCACGGTCTTCGGCACGAAGCCCCGGACGCCCGCCGCGAGCGCCCGCTTGAGGTGGCCGGGCCGGCCGTGGCTGGTCACGATCATGGTCCGGCAGTCCGGCAGTTCGGCCCGCAGCGATGTGGCAACGCTCACACCGTCCGCCCCGGGCATCTCCAGGTCGAGCACCGCGACATCCGGGCGGTGGGCCCGGGCCATGGCAAGCGCCTCCGGCCCCGTCGCCGCCTCCGCGACCACCACGAGGTCCTCCTCCAGAGCGAGGAGGGCGGCGAGCGCGCCCCGGATCAGATGCTCGTCATCGGCGAGCAGCACCCGTACCGCGGTCATCGTCATTCCTCCACGAGGCCGGGTCCCGGCCCCACCATCACACCCGGGGCCACCATGGTCCCGGGACGCAAGCTCACGGGCGCACGACGGGCGCCCGGTGTCCGGCGGCGGGGTTCCTCGGCCTTACCGGGCTTCCCCCCGCCCCCGCCCCCGCCCCCTCCCCTTCCCCCTGTCCCCGCCCCGGGCTCCGGGGGGATCGCCGCCAGCGGGATCGTCGCCGTCAGCCGGAACAGGCCGCCCTTCGCCGGGCCGGCCTCCAGCGAGCCGTCCAGCGCGGCGAGCCGTTCCCGCAGGCCGGCCAGCCCGGAGCCCGGCCCGTCGGACGCGGACGTGGGCGAGGGAGCCGTCCCGGCGGGTGTCGCGCCGTCGTTCTCCACCTGAAGCACCACGGTGTCGGCGGTGACCCCGACCCGGATCAGGCAGTGGCGCGGGTCGCCGTGGCGCAGCACGTTGGTGGCCGCCTCGCGGACGACCCAGCCGAGCGCCGACTGCACGGGCGCGGGCAGGTGCTCGCCGCTGTCGCCGGTGACCGTGCACTCGATCCCTGCCGCGCTCAACACGCCCTGCGCCCCGGCCAGTTCCGTGTTCAGGTCCGCCTCGCGGTAACCGCGCACCACATCGCGGACCTCCTGTTGGGAGGCGCGCGCTATCCGCTGCACCTCGACCATCTGGTCCACCGCCTCCGGCCTTCCGCGCTGGGCGAGCTCCACCGCCAGCTCGCTCTTGAGCGCGATCACCGCGAGGTTGCGGCCCAGCACGTCATGCATGTCCCGCCCGAACCGCAGCCGTTCCTCCGCCACGGCGAGCCTGGCCTGTATGTCCCGGGCCTGCTCGGCCTGCCACATCACGCTCATGCTCCAGGCGCTGGGCCGGACCGAGATCAGGACCAGCACACAGCCGAAGAGGCTGCAGGGCACCACGCCTGCCAGGACGCCGTCCCTGACGCCGGCCACCGCGAGTGCGCCGGTGATCAGCGCGGAGAGGCAGAGGGACTCGACCAGGAAGCGCCGGACCGGCACCAGGAGCACCCGCGTGATCACCAGGGCCATCGGTGCGTTCAACGTCATGAGCAGCAGCCCCGACCCCTTGACGCCGTCCACCCCGGCCAGGGCTGCCAGAAGCCCGACGGCCACGACCAGAAGCACGACGGGTGCCAGCAGGCGCCGCCCCGGGAAGACGGAGACGCCCAAGTAGTGCTTGTACGACGCGGTGAGGTTGCGGTTGCTCAGCAGGCACTGCGCGAGGCTCACCAGGAGGAGCGCCACGCCGAGGGCCAGCGGAAGCGGTTCGTGGCGGATGTCCTGGTGGAAGGGCGCCCCCTGCCAGGCCAGGGAGAAGAACCAGGGGATGCAGGAGATGGTGAACCGCGAGTACAGATCGATCCGCTCCATCTTGCTGCGCTCCTGCCAGCTGCGGCGCCATCCCCGTATGCGCATCGCGGCTCAACCTCCATGTCAGCGTCGCGGATCCCAGCGGAACCACCGCTGCACAGCAAACACGGCCAGCGCCGTCCAGACCAGCCCGGTCAGCGCGGCGCCGAGCAGGTCGGTGCCCTCGGGGCCGCCGAACCAGCCGGCCCGGACCAGGGTCATCACACCGGTCAGCGGCAGGTACTCGCAGACCGCCGCGAGCCGGTCCGGGAACACGTCCAGCGGGACGAAGAGCCCCGAGCCCATCAACGAGACGAGGAACAGTGGCAGCGTCGTCAGCTGGGCGGTCTGCACGGTGCGGGTGATCACGGAGGTGACCGCGGCCAGGACGGTCAGCAGCACCACGCCCAGCAGCACTCCCGCGACGAGCAGTTCCGGGCGCTTGGGTGCGCCGAGGCCGAAGAAGGCCGTACCGGCGACGACGATCACCGCGCTCTGCGCCAGGGCGAGGGCGCCGGCCGGAAGGGCCGTCCCGGCCAGGATCTCCCCGTCGGTGACCTCGCCGGTCCGCAGCCGCTTCAGGACCAGCTCCTCGCGCCGGGCGACGTAGGCGGCGACGAGGTTCATGTACACGGCCTGGATGAGCACCGTCCCGACGCCGCCCATGAGGGCCGCTCCGGCGACGGTGAGGCCGGTCCCGTCGAGGTCGATCTTCTCGAACGCCGATCTCATCGCCATGATCATGGCCGCCGGCATGAGGAGCGCGACGAAGATCGCCGTCCTGTTCCGGGCGAGCAGCGACAGCTCGGCCCGCCCGAGGGCCGTCAGCCGGCTCACGGCCGTCGTGCGCGCGGGGCCGGTGGCGGGGGTGGTCGTGATGGTCATGCGACGGGCACCTCTTCGATGTCGGCGGCGGACTTCGCGATGTCGAGGAACGCCTCTTCGAGCGAGGCGGACCGGGCGTCGAGCCCGTGCAGCCGGACGTCCGACTCGGCGGCCCAGCGGAGCAGTTCGGCCAGGGAGTCCTGGAGGTGGTGCGTCCGTATCTCGACCCGGGGGCCCTCGGCGGCGGCGTGGAGCTCCAGGGGCAGCCGGGCCGGCGGGACGCCCTCGGGCAGCTCGAAGCGGATGCGGGCGGGGCGGGCGGCCGTCACCTCCGCCGTGGTGCCGGCGGTGACGATCCGGCCGCGGTGCATGATCGCCAGCCGGTCCGCGAGGGCTTCGGCCTCCTCCAGGTAGTGCGTGGTGAGCAGCACGGTGGTGCCGTCCTCCTGGAGCCGGCGCACCAGCGCCCAGGTGTCGCGGCGGCCCTCCGCGTCGAGACCGGTGGTCGGCTCGTCGAGGAAGAGCACCTCGGGCCGGCCGAGCAGGGCCAGCGCCAGGTCGAGCCGCCGCCGCTCCCCGCCCGAGAGCTGCTTGACCCGGACGCGGGCGCGGTGGCCGAGCCCGACCAGCTCCAGGGCCTCGGCGGTGGGCCGGGCACCGCTGGTGCAGCCCACCCACATCCGTACCGTCTCGGTGACGGACAACTCGGACGGGAAGCCGCCCTCCTGGAGCATCACGCCTATGCGGGGGCGGACCAGCGAGCGCTCGGCGCAGGGGTCGTGGCCCAGCACGCGGACCGTGCCGCCGTCGGGCCGGGCCAGGCCCTCCAGGAGCTCGACGGTGGAGGTCTTGCCGGCGCCGTTCGTGCCGAGGAGGGCGAAGAGCTCGCCGCGTGCCACGGAGAAGGAGACGCCGGACACGGCCTCGAAGCCGCCGACGTAACTGCGCCGGACGTCTTCCGCCTGGATCACGCACTCACGGGACTTGTCTTCGCTGGTCATGTGTTCAGGTTGCCGTCCGCGGCGGGGCGGGGGCAGTGCGGACTGTCACCACCACCCATGACAAACGTCATGGGTGGTGGTGCGCGGGCCGGGGAGACACAGGGAGCCGTCGGAAGAACCGGAACACGACGAAGGCCCCGGTCGTAATTGACCGGGGCCTTCGTATTCTGAGCGGACGACCAGGTTCGAACTGGCGACCTCAACCTTGGCAAGGTTGCGCTCTACCAACTGAGCTACGTCCGCATTGCAGCCACTCGGCTTTCACCGGTGGAGCGAGCACTACTGTACCTGATCCACCGGAGTGGTCCTGCAAGTCGTGCAGAGCGGGTGACAGGAATTGCACACTGCGCCTTCCCCCTGGAAGGGGGATGTTCTGCTACTGAACTACACCCGCACGCTGCGTGGGGTTCGGCCTTTTCGGCCTCGCCCCTCGGCGTGCTCCAGACTCTAGCCGACCTGCGGGGGTGTCGCGCAAGTCGGCTCCCCCGCAGATCCTCCGCCGGTGCCCCGGCGGACCTTTCGCGGAGTCAACTCGCTTCCTGGAACGCCTCGTACACGCGCTTCGGGATGCGGCCGCGGGCGGGCACGTCCATCCGGTGCGAGCGCGCCCAGGCGCGCACCGCCGCGGGGTCGGGTGCCAGCGAGGTGTGCCGGTACGGAACGGGAGCCTTGCCGTGCTTGCCGGCATTTGTCTGCTTACGGCCGGCCGCCATGTACGGGGCCAGGGCGTTCCGCAGTTTCTTTGCGTTGGACGGATTGAGGTCGATCTCGTACGACTTCCCGTCCAGGGCGAAGGTGACCGTTTCCGCCGCTGTTCCCCCGTCGATGTCGTCGGAGAGTGTGACCACTACGCGCTGCGCCACGGATTTCGGTCCTTTCCTACGGCATCGGCGCGTCTGACATGCGCGGATGCCGGCCTTCCGGCTGTGAGCGCGGATGCGGGCCGACTGGTGTCGGTGCTCCGGGGCAATGCTGCATTCCCCGGTAATCATTTGTACAGCGAGTGGTGCCGCATTGTGAAGCCCGTCCAATTACTCCCGCGTGTCCGCCCGCTATGCGTGCCGCTCGTGAGCATTTGTTTCGCGGCTTTTCCGCCGTCCGGTGATCGGCCGATATCCGGGCGTGATCTATCCCGATTGATATCTACCCGCGTAGAATTTCCGGCCAGGTACGCTGAGTGGACCCGCGGGGGTCCGGGGTACCCCCTCCGGAGAAACAGCCGCACCACACCACCACACCGGGAGTGCCAGTGGCACGCGTCGTAGTCGACGTCATGCTCAAGCCCGAGATCCTCGACCCGCAGGGACAGGCGGTGCAGCGCGCACTGCCCCGTCTCGGCTTCGAGGGAATCGCGGACGTACGTCAGGGAAAGCGTTTCGAGCTGCAGGTCGAGGGGCCGGTCGATGACGCCGCCCTCGCCCGTATTCACGAGATGGCGGAGACGTTCCTCGCCAACACCGTGATCGAGGACTTCACCGTGAAGGTGGAGAACGCCGAGGAGTCGAAGTGACCGCTCGTATCGGAGTCGTCACATTTCCGGGCACGCTCGATGACCAGGACGCCCTGCGGGCCGTTCGCGTCGCGGGCGCCGAACCCGTATCGCTGTGGCACCGCGACAAGGACCTGCACCAGGTCGACGCGGTGATCCTGGCGGGCGGTTTCTCGTACGGCGACTATCTGCGCGCCGGAGCCATCTCCCGGTTCTCGCCGGTCATGGAGACGGTGATCGAGCAGGCGAAGGCGGGCATGCCGGTCCTCGGCATCTGCAACGGCTTCCAGATCCTGACCGAGGCGCACCTGCTGCCCGGCGCGATGCTGCGCAACAACCACCTGCACTTCATCTGCCGCGACCAGACCCTGCGGGTCGAGAACGCGGAGACCGCCTGGACCTCGGACTACTCCGCGGGCCAGGAGATCTCCGTACCGCTCAAGAACATGGACGGCCGCTACACCGCCGACGAGCACACGCTCGACGCGCTGGAGGCCGAGGGCCGCGTCGCCTTCCGGTACGTGGGCCACAACCCGAACGGCTCGCTGCGCGACATCGCCGGGATCACCAACGCTGCGGGCAACGTCGTCGGTCTGATGCCGCACCCGGAGCACGCCGTGGAGCCGCTGATCGGCACCGGTCGTACCGACGGTCTCGGTTTCTTCACCTCGATCATCAAGAAGCTGGTCAACGCATGAGCCTGGACACGGTCAAGCACGCGGCCGAAACCCCGGACACCGCGCAGCCCTGGAAGGAACTCGGCCTCAAGGAGGACGAGTACGCCCGCATCCGCGAGATCCTGGGCCGGCGCCCCACCGGTGCCGAGCTCGCCATGTACTCCGTGATGTGGTCCGAGCACTGCTCGTACAAGAGCAGCAAGGTCCACCTCAAGCAGTTCGGCGAGAAGGTCCCCGCCAACGACGCCATGCTCGTCGGCATCGGTGAGAACGCCGGTGTGGTCGACGTCGGCCAGGGGTACGCGGTCACCTTCAAGGTCGAGTCGCACAACCACCCCTCGTACATCGAGCCCTACCAGGGTGCGGCGACCGGCGTCGGCGGCATCGTCCGCGACATCCTCGCCATGGGCGCCCGCCCGGTCGCCGTCGTGGACCCGCTGCGCTTCGGTGCGGCCGACCACCCGGACACCAAGCGGGTCCTGCCGGGTGTCGTCGCGGGCATCGGCGGGTACGGCAACTGCCTCGGCCTGCCGAACATCGGCGGCGAGGTCGTTTTCGACGCCTGCTACCAGGGGAACCCGCTCGTCAACGCCGGCTGCATCGGTGTGATGAAGCACGAGGACATCCACCTCGCCAAGGCCTCCGGCCCCGGCAACAAGGTCATCCTGTATGGCGCCCGCACCGGCGGCGACGGCATCGGCGGCGTCTCCGTGCTGGCCTCGGAGACCTTCGAGTCGACCGGCCCGGCCAAGCGCCCGGCCGTCCAGGTGGGCGACCCGTTCCAGGAGAAGCTCCTGATCGAGTGCACCCTGGAGATCTTCAAGGAGAAGCTCGTCGCGGGCATCCAGGACCTCGGCGGCGCCGGGCTCTCCTGCGCCACGTCCGAGCTGGCCTCCGCGGGCTCCGGCGGCATGCGCGTCGAGCTGGACACCGTGCCGCTGCGCGACTCCTCCCTCTCGCCCGAGGAGATCCTCATGAGCGAGTCGCAGGAGCGCATGTGCGCCATCGTCGAGCCGCAGCACGTCGACCGCTTCCTGGAGATCTGCGAGAAGTGGGACGTCATCGCCACCGTCATCGGTGAGGTGACCGAGGGCTCGCAGCTGGAGATCTTCTGGCACGGCGAGCAGATCGTGGACGTGCCGCCGCGGTCCGTCGCCCACGAGGGCCCGACGTACCACCGCCCCTTCGCCCGCCCGTCCTGGCAGGACGCGCTCCAGGCGGACGACGCGGGCAAGCTGGCCCGCCCGGCGAACGGCGCGGAGCTGCGCGAGCAGGTCCTCAAGCTGGTCGCCTCCCCGAACCAGGCGTCGAAGTCCTGGATCACGGACCAGTACGACCGGTTCGTGCAGGGCAACACCGTGCTCGCGATGCCCGAGGACGCCGGCATGGTCCGCATCGACGAGGAGTCCAACCTCGGCGTGGCCATGGCGACCGACGGCAACGGCCGGTACGCGAAGCTCGACCCGTACACCGGTGCGCAGCTGGCGCTGGCGGAGTCGTACCGGAACGTCGCCGCGACCGGTGCCAAGCCGCTCGCGATCTCGGACTGCCTGAACTTCGGTTCGCCCGAGGACCCGGACGTCATGTGGCAGTTCGCCGAGGCCACCCGTGGTCTCGCGGACGGCTGCCTGGAGCTGGGGACCCCGGTCACCGGCGGCAACGTCTCGCTGTACAACCAGACCGGTGAGACGGCGATCCACCCGACGCCGGTCGTGGCCGTGCTCGGTGTGATCGACGACGTCACGCGGCGTACGCCGGTCGCCTTCGGGGAAGAGGGCCAGCTCCTCTACCTGCTGGGTGACACGCGCGAGGAGTTCGGCGGCTCGGCCTGGTCCGAGGTCGTCCACAACCACCTCGGCGGCATGCCGCCCAAGGTGGACCTGGGCCGCGAGAAGCTGCTCGCCGAGATCCTGATCTCGGCCTCCCGCGACGGCATGATCGACGCGGCGCACGACCTGTCGGACGGCGGCCTGATCCAGGCGGTCACCGAGTCCTGCCTGCGCGGCGGGAAGGGTGCCCGGCTGGTCGTGCCGGACGGCCTCGACGCGTTCACGCTGCTGTTCTCCGAGTCCGCGGGCCGCGCGGTCGTCTCGGTGCCGCGCAGCGAGGAGCTGCGGTTCAACGACATGTGCGGGGCGCGCGGTCTGCCCGTGACCCGCATCGGTGTCGTGGACGGTGACGCGATCGAGATCCAGGGCGAGTTCAGCATCCCGCTGAGCGAGCTGCGCACGGCGCACGAGGAGACGATCCCGGCGCTGCTCGCGTAGTTCCCGGACAGCACACGCCGAAACCCCCGACCGGTTCGTCCGGTCGGGGGTTTCGCGCTGGGTCGGTCAGGCCCTGGTACGGGTGCCGGGCAGCCGGGTCGCCAGGAGCAGGGCGAGGAGCATCGCGCCGGTGGCGCAGGCGAAGACCACGTCCGTCGAGGAGACGAAGGCGTCCAGGGCCCGGTGGCGGGCGGTGCCGGTGAGCCGGCCGATGTCACTGGTCGTTCCGCCGGGGCCCTCGGCGGCGTAGACCCTGCTGAGCACGGCCCCGAAGAGGGAGGCCCCCAGGGCGGTGCCGAGGGTCTGGAAGAACCGGACACCGGTGGTGGCGACGCCCAGCCGGTCCGGCGGGGCGGTGTCCTGGACGAGCTGGATCAGCTGGCCGACGAGCTGGCCGAAGCCGATCCCCATGAGCAGCAGGGCGCCGCGCACGGTCCACAGGCCGGTGTCCGTGTCGAGCGTGGTCAGCAGGGCGAGGGCGGCCGAGGCGAAGACCGTGCCGCTGACGACGAAGGTCTTCTGCGACCAGCCCGCCGCGACCAGGCGCCCTGAGACGAGCCCGACGACGGTCATGCCGATCGCCATCGGGACCAGGAAGAGACCGGCCGAGGTCGCGGCGACCCCGCGGACCACCTGGAGGTAGATCATCACGTAGACGATCGACCCCATCATCGCGACGCCGACGAGCCCCTGGACCGCGAAGCCGTACCGCATGGCCCGCAGGCGGAAGAGGGAGAGCGGCAGGATCGGTTCGGCGGCCGTGGCCTGGCGCCACAGGAACAGGCCGAGCGCGGCGGCGGCGGCGACGGCGAGGCCGACGACGACCGGCGAGGTCCACGCGTACTCCTCGCCGCCCCACTCGGTGACCAGGAGCAGCGCGGTGGAGAAGGCGGCGGCGAGACCGGCGCCGAGGAAGTCGATGCGGTGGCGCGTCGTGCGGACGGGGAGCTTCACCACCAGGGCCGCGGCGATCAGGACGGCGATGCCGACGGGCAGGTTGACGTAGAAGATCCAGCGCCAGCCCGCGTGGTCGGCCAGGGCACCGCCCAGCCAGGGGCCGAGCGCCATGCCCGCACCGGCGATGATCCCGCCGATGTTGCCCTTCCGGTCGCCGCCCTCGGGCTTCTTCCCGCTCCTGCCCGCCTTCGCCCCGGCCGCCGTACCGAGCTGGTGCAGGACGACCATGGTGACGCTCATCAGCCCGCCGCCGCCGATGCCCTGGAAGGCGCGTGCGGCGATCAGCTCGCCCATGGACCGGGCCGTTCCGCACAGCGCGGACCCGGCGAGGAAGGTGGCGAGCGCCCCGATGAAGACCTGCTTTGAGCCGAGGGAGTCGCAGAGCTTGCCGTACAGGGGCAGTGCGGCGGTCGCGGCGAGCTGGTAGGCGGCGATCAGCCACGGGATGCGGTCGACGCCGCTGACCGGGTCCAGGTCGCGGACGATCGGGACGGTCGCCGAGGACACGATGTTCGAGTCCAGCACCGCCAGCAGGATCGTGACGATGCAGAGCGCCACGGCGATCGTGCCGTTCCGGCCGCCGACGGGCCGTCCGGCCGCGGCCGCCCGCCGCGGGTCGGGCGCGATGGCTGTTCCGGACATGACGGGTCCCCCCTCCCGGGCGGCGCCGGGAGGCGCCGCTGTGGTCGCTCCCACTGTCCCCAGAATTCATATACTGAGTCAAGTTTTCGTCCAGGATTAATTTTCATCCTGGTACAGTGAGAACATGACCGAGGGGATGGGCTTGCGCGAGCGCAAGAAGAGGGAAACCCGGCGGCGGCTGCTGGAAACGGCCACCAGGCTCTTCTCCGAGCGCGGGTTCGACCAGGTGTCCGTCGCGGAGATCGCCGACGCGGCCGATGTCTCGAAGATGACCGTCTTCAACTACTTCGACAGCAAGGAAGACCTGGTCTTCGCGCCGATGGAGGAGCATGTCGGCGACGCCGCCAGGATCGTACGGGAGCGCGCGCCGGGGGAATCGGCGGTCGCCGCGTTGCGCCGCCAGTTCGTCGCGGCCGTCGAGCGCCACGACCCGGCGGTGGGGATGGGCGACCAGCCCCTGGCGCTGAACATCGTGCGGCTCGTCCTGGAGACGCCCGCCCTGCTCACGCGCGCCCACTCCTTCTTCGCCCGTACGCAGGAGCAGCTCACCGAGGTCCTGATCGAGGAGGGCGAGGAGCCGGTCATCGCGCGCATCGTCGCCGCCCAGCTCCTCGGTACGCGAAACGCGCTGCTCACCGAGAACCGCCGGCGCCTGCTGGCCGGCGAACCGGCCGCCGCGGTCGTCCCCGACGCCGTCGCCCTCGCCCACCGGGGCTTCGACCTGCTGGAGAAGGGCCTCGGCGACTACGCGCCGCGCGCCTGACCCGGTGCCCCGCCCGCAAGGCGGACCCGCGGCGCCGGGCGGGGACGGCCCCCCTCGCGGTGCTCCGCGCACCCGAGGCGGACGGTCTGTCGGTGCCGCGTCGTAGGCTCCCCGACATGCCGCCCTCGCAGAAGCGCGCCCGTCGCTACGACCCGGCCAGGACCCGCACCGCGGTCCTCGCCCAGTTCGCCCACGTCCGGGACGCCGTGCGCACGCTGACCCCGCAGCAGCTCGCCGCACCGAGCGGACTCGGTGACTGGACGGTGCGCGAGCTCGCCGCGCACATCACCATGGCCCTCTCGCACGTCAGCCGGACGCTGGAGCTTCCCGCACCGGCCCTCGCCAAACCCGAGGTGTCCCTGCTGGAGTGGCCGTTCACCACGGCGGCCCGTGCCCCCAGGATCGCGGACGACACCGCCGAACGGGCCGCCGCCGCCCCCGACCTGGCCGCGCTCTACGCGGAGACCGCCGCCCGCTTCGAGGCCCTGGTCCCCGGCGCCTCCGAGGACCGGCTGCTGGCCACCCGGGTCGGGGCGATGCGCCTCGGCGACTTCCTGGTCACCCGCACCGTGGAGCTGGTCGTCCACACCTGGGACCTCAACGAGGCGACCGGGCTCTCCGTCCCGTACGACCGGCAGGCGCTCGCCGCGTGCAGCCGGCTCCTCGCCGACGCGCTGGCCGAGCGGGCGCCCGGCGGTTCCGTCGAGGTCCGGGTGCCGCCGTTCGCGGTGGTCCAGTGCGTCCAGGGGCCGCGGCACACCCGGGGCACCCCGCCCAACGTGGTGGAGACCGACCCGCTCACCTGGATACGGCTCGCGACCGGGCGTACGGAGTGGGCGCGCGAGGTCGAGGCGGCGAAGGTCGCCGCGAGCGGTGAGCGCGCGGATCTCTCCGCACTGCTCCCGCTGATGGGCTGAGCCCGTCCCGGACGCCCGGCGGACCCCCGAGATGCCGCATACCGGGCACCCGCGGTGTGAGGCTCGCCACGAAACGACCGGTCGGGCTGCTCGCTCCCGGCGCCCGGGAACCGCCTCACGCAGTGCCACGAAGGGCCCGCTCCAGGGCCCTTCCGGGTGGCCGGAACCTATCGGTCGATGGCCGGTGATCCGGGCGTCGCCTGCCCTCCGGCGGTTGCCGCGCGTAGACCGGGGAAGGGCCGCGATGACTGTGCGTGACCGTTCCGGGGGGTCCGAAGGCGTGCCTCCGAGGCGCTTCGCCGGTGGTGGGGCGGGGCATCCCCAATTCGGACCAGTGGTCGATCTCCCCTACACTCGATGGCGTGCCTCGTGGTGATGGACGACTCAACCACGACCTGCTCCCCGGAGAGAAGGGCCCCCAGGACGCTTGCGGCGTCTTCGGTGTCTGGGCTCCGGGCGAAGAGGTCGCCAAGCTCACCTATTTCGGACTGTATGCCCTGCAGCACCGTGGACAGGAGTCCGCGGGCATCGCAGTGAGCAACGGGTCCCAGATCCTGGTCTTCAAGGACATGGGACTGGTCTCGCAGGTCTTCGACGAAACCTCCCTGGGATCGCTCCAGGGCCATATCGCGGTCGGTCATGCCCGCTACTCCACCACCGGTGCCTCGGTGTGGGAGAACGCGCAGCCGACGTTCCGTGCCACCGCGCACGGCTCGATCGCCCTCGGTCACAACGGGAACCTGGTCAACACGGCCCAGCTCGCGGAGATGGTCGCCGACCTCCCGCGCAAGGACGGCCGCGCCACCCAGGTCGCGGCGACCAACGACACCGACCTGGTGACCGCGCTGCTCGCCGGCCAGACCGACGACGACGGCAAGCCGCTGACCATCGAGGAGGCGGCCGCCAAGATCCTTCCCGAGGTCCGGGGCGCCTTCTCCCTGGTCTTCATGGACGAACACACGCTCTATGCCGCCCGTGACCCGCAGGGCATCCGCCCGCTGGTCCTCGGCCGCCTGGAGCGCGGCTGGGTCGTCGCGTCGGAGTCCGCCGCCCTCGACATCTGCGGCGCCAGCTTCGTGCGCGAGATCGAGCCGGGCGAGATGGTCGCCATCGACGAGAACGGTCTGCGCACCTCGCGATTCGCGGAAGCGAAGCCCAAGGGCTGTGTCTTCGAGTACGTCTACCTGGCCCGCCCCGACACCGACATCGCGGGACGCAACGTCTACCTCTCCCGGGTGGAGATGGGCCGCAGGCTGGCCGCCGAGGCGCCCGTCGACGCGGATCTGGTCATAGCGACGCCGGAGTCCGGCACCCCGGCCGCCATCGGTTACGCGGAGGCCAGCGGAATTCCGTTCGGCAACGGCCTGGTGAAGAACGCCTATGTCGGCCGGACCTTCATCCAGCCCTCCCAGACGATCCGCCAGCTGGGCATCCGCCTCAAGCTGAACCCGCTCAAGGAAGTCATCAAGGGCAAGCGCCTGGTGGTCGTGGACGACTCGATCGTCCGCGGCAACACCCAGCGCGCACTGGTCCGGATGCTCCGCGAGGCCGGCGCCGCCGAGATCCACATCCGGATCTCGTCCCCGCCGGTGAAGTGGCCCTGCTTCTTCGGCATCGACTTCGCGACCCGCGCCGAGCTGATCGCCAACGGCATGTCCGTCGAGGAGATCGGCACCTCGATGGGCGCCGACTCGCTCGCGTACATCTCGATCGACGCGATGATCGAGGCGACGACGATCGACAAGCCGAACCTCTGCCGCGCCTGCTTCGACGGCGAGTACCCGATGGAGCTCCCGGACCCGGAGCTGCTCGGCAAGCAGCTGCTGGAGACCGAGCTGGCGGCGGGCCCCGCGGCGACCGCGGCGTCCGACGCGCTGCGGCGTCCGTGACCCGGACCGTCCGGCGGCCCTTCCCCCAGCCCCGTATCTCCACACGAAAGATCCCAGGCAATGTCTGAGACAACAGGTGCTTCCTACGCGGCAGCGGGCGTCGACATCGAGGCCGGCGACCGCGCCGTCGAGCTGATGAAGGAGTGGGTGAAGAAGACGCAGCGCCCCGAGGTCGCGGGTCTCGGTGGCCTCGGCGGCTTCGCCGGCCTCTTCGACGCCTCGGCGCTCAAGCGCTACGAGCGTCCGCTCCTGGCCTCCGCCACGGACGGCGTCGGCACCAAGGTCGACCTCGCGCGCCAGATGGGCGTGTACGACACGATCGGTCACGACCTCGTCGGCATGGTCGTGGACGACCTCGTCGTCTGCGGCGCCGAGCCGCTGTTCATGACCGACTACATCTGCGTCGGCAAGGTGCACCCCGAGCGTGTCGCGGCCATCGTGAAGGGCATCGCCGAGGGCTGTGTGCTGGCCGGCTGCGCGCTGGTCGGCGGCGAGACCGCCGAGCACCCCGGCCTGCTGGGCGCGGACGATTTCGACGTGGCCGGAGCGGGTACGGGCGTGGTCGAGGCCGACCGCCTGCTGGGCCCCGACCGCATCCGCGAGGGCGACGCCGTGATCGCCATGGCGTCCTCCGGGCTTCACTCGAACGGGTACTCGCTCGTCCGCCACGTGGTGTTCGACCGTGCCGGCTGGGCGCTGGACCGCCAGGTCGAGGAGTTCGGCCGGACCCTGGGCGAGGAGCTGCTGGAGCCGACCCGGATCTACTCGCTGGACTGCCTGGCCCTCACCCGTACGACCGAGGTGCACGGGTTCAGCCACGTCACCGGCGGCGGCCTGGCCAACAACCTGGCCCGGGTCATCCCGGACGACCTGCACGCGACCGTGGACCGCTCCACATGGACGCCGGGCGCGGTGTTCGACCTCGTGGGCAAGGCCGGCCAGGTCGAGCAGCTGGAGCTGGAGAAGACGCTCAACATGGGCGTCGGCATGATCGCGGTCGTCCCCGCCGAGTCCGTGGACGTGGCCCTGACGACGCTGGCCGACCGGGGCGTCGACTCCTGGGTCGCCGGGGAGATCACCGCCCGGGACGACCACGCGACCGGCGCCGAGCTGGTGGGTTCGTACGCACGCTGAGCGGGAACACCGGTCGGGCCGACGGGCCCGGCCGGTCACCGGCAGCCTCGCCCTTCCCGCACGCAGGCAGCACAAAACCCGGTCCGGAGGAGCTCCGAACCGGGGTGATGTGTCAGCGCGAGGTCAAGCGCCGCGGCGCTTGGACGACGGACCGGACTGGTCGTTCTCGTCCTCGTCCTCGTCGTTGTTGTACAGATCCGCGTACTGTGCGTACGGGTCATCTTCCTCGTCGTCATCCTCGAACGGTTCCGCGTTCGGTGGCTGACTCGAAGTCGATGCGCCCAGCTCACTGGCCAGACGCGACAGGTCCGTCCCGCCGGTGCTGTATTTCAGCTGGCGGGCGACCTTGGTCTGCTTGGCCTTTGCCCGGCCGCGCCCCATGGCTCGACCCCCTCGGTGACGGGGCTCGACGGCCCCAGAGTCTTGACACGCGTTCATGTTTCAGGACGGACTCTCGGCAGAGAGACCGTGCCTGTAGTGCTTTAACGGTACCTGCTTCCGCGGCCATACGGTACGCCGCCCGCATCACGCGCCCCGGAAGAGGACCCTCGAGACGCCCCGTCCTCGCTGGTCAACTGCGATTTTAACCTCTTATCGGCAGGCGACCCGCCGACCGGCGTGAGTCTTGTCTCGCCGATCGGCGGGTCGCGGCCGTACGGAGGGGTGCCGGGTCAGCGGCGGCGGGCCTCCGCCATCCGCTGTTCGGCGATCCGGTCGGCCGCGGCGGCCGGCGGAATGCCGTCTTCCTTCGCACGTGCGAATATGGCCAGCGTGGTGTCGAAGATCTTGGTGGCCTTCGCCTTGCACCGGTCGAAGTCGAAGCCGTGCAGCTCGTCGGCGACCTGGATGACTCCGCCCGCGTTCACCACGTAGTCGGGCGCGTACAGGATGGCCCGGTCGGCCAGGTCCTTCTCGACGCCCGGGTGCGCGAGCTGGTTGTTGGCCGCGCCGCACACCACCTTCGCGGTGAGCACCGGCACGGTGTCGTCGTCGAGGGCGCCGCCCAGCGCGCACGGGGCGTAGATGTCCAGGCCCTCGGTACGGATCAGCGCCGCGGTGTCGGCCGCGACGGCGACCTCGGGGTGCTGGTCGGTGATCCGGCGCACGGACTCCTCGCGCACATCGGTGATCACGACTTCGGCGCCGTCCGCGAGCAGGTGCTCGACCAGGTAGTGACCGACCTTGCCGACGCCGGCGACCCCCACTTTCCGGCCACGCAGCGTCGGGTCGCCCCACAGGTGCTGGGCCGAGGCCCGCATGCCCTGGAAGACACCGAACGCGGTGAGCACCGACGAGTCGCCGGCGCCGCCGTTCTCGGGGGAGCGGCCGGTGGTCCAGCGGCATTCGCGGGCCACGACGTCCATGTCGGCGACGTAGGTGCCGACGTCGCAGGCCGTCACGTACCGGCCGCCGAGCGAGGCGACGAACCGGCCGTAGGCCAGCAGCAGTTCCTCGCTCTTGATCTGCTCGGGGTCGCCGATGATGACGGCCTTGCCGCCACCGTGGTCGAGCCCGGCCAGGGCGTTCTTGTACGACATGCCGCGCGCGAGGTTCAGCGCGTCGGCGACGGCCTCGGCCTCGGAGGCGTACGGGTAGAAGCGGGTGCCGCCGAGGGCGGGGCCCAGGGCGGTGGAGTGGAGGGCGATGACGGCCTTGAGGCCGCTGGCCCGGTCCTGGCAGAGGACGACTTGTTCGTGTCCGCCCTGGTCCGAGTGGAACAGGGTGTGCAGGACATCGACAGGCGCGCCGGTCACATCGGTCACTGTGGTGACTCCCAAGTACGAAGCGGCGGAAAGACCCTCCTGAAGGTGGGGAGGGCCCGCCGGACCGGCCGTACGGACGGCCCGGCTGGGCAAGAGCGTAAGTCCTACCCCCACGTAGATCTGTTCCAGTGCCAAGGATCACCCCCCACCGGGGGACAGGCGTGACACGATCACCGCATGTCGGTGGTGTCTTCGGTGCTGGTTCCCTACGCGTCCTACCTCCGGGTGTACGAGCCACTGGCGGCCTTCCCGGAGGGCGAGCGCGCCCACTGGGCCCGCTATGCGGCCCGCGAGCGGATGCCCACGGCACAGGACGAACTCAGGCGCTCGCTGGCCGACTTGGCGGCCACCCCGCCCGCGGGGGTGCCGGCGCACGAGAGCGCCGACGCGTTCGTGGCCGAGGTGGACGGGGTGGTGTGCGTCTGCCCGTGGCGGACCCGGCTGCGCGGCTGGCTGGCGCTGGACGGGCTGGCGGAGCTGTTCCCCGGGCCGGTGCTCGACGCGGTGCTGCCGCCGGTGGTGCGCGGCCAGGCGCTGGCCGACCACGAGCGGTGGGCGGAGCGCAATCCGGACGCCCGGCCGTGGATCAGGACGGCGGTGTGGCAGGTTCCGGTGCGCTGGTTCGTGCTCTTCGCGGACGAGGAGCGGGAGCATGTGGTCGCCGGGCCGGACGGAAAGCCTCCGGTCTTCCGGTACCGGACGCCGATGGTCGAGGCGCGGCGCCGGCTGGCCAGGTCGCTGCGGACCTTGCGGGAGACCATGGACGAGGGGCCGCTGACCACGGGGCTCGTCGACGTCGGGCGGTGGCTGGAGGAGTTCCACCCGCGCTCGCTCGTGGAGCTGGACTACGGCGGGCTGGTGCACGCGCTGCCGGAGCGGGAGCTCAGCGTCGACCGGAGCGCCGCCGATGTGGCGGAGGGGATCGCTGCGCTGCGGGCGGGCGACGCGGAGCGGGCGGCCGAGGCGTACGCGCGTCTCGCGGAGCGCTGGCGGGCCGTAAGGGATCGTCAGTTCGCCAACTGACCGCCGGGACACCTCGCACGGACGGTTCGTGAACCGGTGTCGGATGTGACACGTGTGGGTGAAGGGGCGGAAGGTTCGCGAGGGGCGGCGGGACCTACGTCCCGAACCGGGCCTTTGCCTCAACCGTGATGGATAGCACTTACGGGGCCCTTGCGCCCTTCCCTACCCCTCGTGCCAAAATAGGACAAGGAGTCCGGTGAGGACTCCATCCGTCCATGTATGGGCGGATCGCTCAGCATTGCACGCTATGGGGGGTCTGATGACTCCTGATCGCTCTGTGACTGATCGTCACGGTGGTGTGACTGTCCGCTATGGCATGGTCCATCGGCTTTCCGTCGCTGATGAACACCTGGGAGGGCAATTCCATCGGTTTGGCCGACGTGGCTGGACGGATGGTGTAGTTGTAGTGCCGAGGACAAGCCGTTCGTCCTATAACCGACTCGGCCCGCGTCCGCCATTTCGGGCAACGTGGGTCAAGGTGCAGAATTTAGAGGAAAGAACCGAGATGGTTCGGTTCTCCCGAGGAGGCCGCTCATGACCGCTCGCACCCCTGATGCCGAGCCGCTGCTGACCCCGGCTGAGGTTGCCACGATGTTCCGCGTGGACCCGAAGACGGTTACCCGTTGGGCGAAGGCAGGCAAGCTCACGTCCATCCGCACGCTCGGTGGGCATCGCCGGTACCGCGAGGCAGAGGTCCGCGCACTGCTTGCGGGCATTCCGCAGCAGCGCAGCGAGGCCTGACAAACCCCCCGTCACCCCGTCACACCTGGGCTTTTGGGTCCCCCAACCCACTTGCTCACCCATAGCTCCATATGACGGGCGCCCGCCCCAACGGGCGCCATACCTGTGCCGTACGGGTCATGTCATCCGATCGCGCTGGACTCCGCCGGGTCCAGCGCGATTTTTTTGCGCCCGCACCGGTTCCGCCCGGCGCGCGCTCCCGCCGGCCCGCCATGCCCTTCGCGCAGCCGGGCCCGGTGTTCGGGGGGCCCGAAGGAGGTGTCGGCGGGCGGTCCGGGGGTAACCGGAAGTCACCCTTCCGGGAGGTGCAATTGCACATATTAAATTCGCTAGTTGTAGGAAGGGTGTAAAGACCCCCCTTCTCCAAACTGATTCAGTGACACCCGTCACACTGCACGAGTGTTGCCAACTACGAGCCTGCCACTGTGAGGAAGTCGATGGTCGCGCCGAAGGTCATGTCGCGGGAGGACTTACGTCCTCGCTTCACCAAGGCCGTACGGGGGCCTGTCGGCGCCTCGTGGGCGGCTCGGGCGGTCCGGCGACACCGATCCGGTGTCCGGGCGGTCTGTGGGGCCCTCACGGGCTTCGCGGCGCTCCGCAGCCGGCGGGCGCCCGCCCGCGGTGACCGGTGACCCCGGCTGCCGCCCATCGCGCCACCTCCCGGTGGATGCGCGCCGCCCGTTCCGGGATTCCGGGGGCGGCGCCAGGTTTCTGCGTACTCGTCGGCGGGGACAGCAGTCAAGACGCGCGAAAGCCCGGATCGATGCGATCCGGGCTTTCGTTCTGCGGTCCTGACGGGATTTGAACCCGCGGCCTCCACCTTGACAGGGTGGCGAGCACTCCTAACTGCTCCACAGGACCAGGTTTCGCTGCCTTCCTCGCGTCCGGCTGCGAAAACAGACTGTACAGGAGTTCAGCGGGTGCGGTCGAACTCACTGTGGGTGGCGGTCCCGTTACGGACGTGTGCTAGGGCGCGGCGGCGTCGATCGCCTTCACGATGCGCTTGTCCGAGACGGGGAACGCGGTGCCGAGGGCGTGCGCGAAGTAGCTCACCCGCAGCTCCTCGATCATCCACCGGATGTCCAGCACCTCCTGCGGGACGGGCCGGCCCTTGGGCAGCTGCTCCAGCAGCCAGGCGTACTCGTCCTGCATCTCGTGGACTTTCTCCATGCGCGTGGTGTCGCGCTGGACGTTGGTCGGCATCTGCTGGAGCCTGCGGTCCTCCGCGACCAGGTAGCGCATCAGGTCGGGCAGCCTGCGCAGACCGGTCGCGGTGACGAAGCCGGGCGGCATCAGGCGCGCCAGGTGGTCCCGTACGTCCGTGACGTTGTTGATCAGGACCAGGCTGTTGGTGGTCTTCAGCCGGCGTTCGCACGCCTGCCAGGCCGCCAGGATCTGCTGCACCTGGCCGATCGTGCGCACGGTCAGGTCCACCAGGTCCGCGCGCACCTTGTCGTACAGCCTCCGGAACGACGCCTCGTCCCAGGCCGGGCCGCCGTGCGCCGCGATCAGCCGGTCGGCGGCCGCCGTCGCGCAGTCGTCGAACAGGGCCTGGATCGAGCCGTGCGGATTGCGGGACAGGGCCAGCTTCTGCTGGTTCGTCAGCTTGTCCGACGCGAACTTCGCCGGGTTCACCGGGATGTTCAGCAGGATCAGCTTCCGGGTGCCGCGCCACATCGCCTGCTGCTGCTCGGCCTCCGTGTCGAAGAGGCGTACGGCGACGGTCTCTCCCTGGTCCACCAGCGCCGGGTACGCCTTGACCGGCTGGCCGGCCCTCCGCGTCTCGAAGACCTTGTCCAGCGTGCCGATCGTCCAGTCCTTCAGGCCCGAGCGTTCGATGGACTCGCCGGAGGGCCCCGCGGTGGCCGCCGCGGCCTTGGAGAGGGCCTGACGGGCCTTCGGGCGCAGCCGGAGCTTCAGCGCCTCCAGATCCTTGTCCTCGGCGACCCTGCGGCGCCGCTCGTCCACGATCCGGAAAGTGATCTTGAGGTGGTCCGGGACCCGGCTCAGGTCGAAGTCGTCGGCGGTGACGGGCACCCCGACCATCCGCTGGAGCTCACGGGCGAGCGTGGCCGGCAGCGGCTCCTGGAGGGGCACGGCCCGGTCCAGGAACTTGTCGGCGTAGTTCGGCGCGGGCACGTAGTGCCGGCGGATGGGCTTGGGCAGCGAGCGGATCAGTTCGGTGACGACCTCCTCGCGCAGGCCCGGGATCTGCCAGTCGAAGCCCTCGGACGTCACCTGGTTCAGCACCTGAAGCGGAATGTGGACGGTCACCCCGTCCGCGTCCGCGCCCGGCTCGAACTGGTAGGTCACCCGGAACTTCAGCTTCCCCTGCCGCCAGGAGTCCGGGTAGTCGTCCTTGGTGACGGCCCCGGCCTTCTCGTTGATGAGCATCGAGCGCTCGAAGTCGAGCGCGTCCGGCTCGTCGCGCCGCTTGTGCTTCCACCACGAGTCGAAGTGGGCGCCGGAGACGATGTGTTCGGGGATGCGCTGGTCGTAGAAGTCGAACAGCGTCTCGTCGTCCACGAGGATGTCGCGGCGCCGGGCGCGGTGCTCCAGCTCCTCGACCTCGCCCAGCAGTTTGCGGTTGTCGTGGAAGAACTGGTGGTGCGTGCGCCAGTCGCCCTCGACCAGGGCGTTGCGGATGAAGAGGTCCCGCGAGGTCTCCTGGTCGATCCGGCCGAAATTGATCTTGCGCTGGGCGACGATCGGCACGCCGTACAGCGTGACCCGCTCGTACGCCATCACGGCGGCCTGGTCCTTCTCCCAGTGCGGCTCGCTGTAGGTGCGCTTCAGCAGATGCTGGGCCAGCGGCTCGATCCACTCCGGTTCGACCCGGGCGTTGACCCGTGCCCAGAGCCGGGACGTCTCGACCAGCTCCGCCGACATCACGAACCGCGGCTGCTTCTTGAACAGCGCGGAGCCGGGGAAGATCGCGAACTTGGCGCTGCGGGCGCCCAGGTACTCGTTCTTCTCGGTGTCCTTCAGCCCGATGTGCGACAGCAGGCCGGCCAGCAGGGAGGTGTGCACCGACTGTTCCGGCGCGTCCTCCGTGTTCAGCTCGATGCCCATCTGTTTGGCGACCGAGCGCAGCTGTGCGTAGATGTCCTGCCACTCGCGGATGCGGAGGAAGTTCAGATACTCCTGTTTGCACATCCGGCGAAAGCTGGAGGAGCCGCGCTCCTTCTGCTGCTCGCGGATGTAGCGCCACAGGTTGAGGAAGGCCAGGAAGTCGGAGGTCTCGTCCTTGAAGCGGGCGTGCTGCTGGTCGGCCTGCGTCTGCTTGTCGGAGGGGCGCTCGCGCGGGTCCTGGATGGACAGCGCGGCGGCGATCACCATGACCTCGCGGACGCAGCCGTTGCGGTCGGCCTCGACGACCATACGGGCCAGCCGGGGGTCCACCGGGAGCTGCGAGAGCTTGCGGCCGAGCGGGGTGAGCCGCTTCTTGGGGTCCTTCTCCGCGGGGTCGAGCGCCCCCAGCTCCTGGAGGAGCTGGACACCGTCGCGGATGTTGCGGTGGTCCGGCGGGTCGATGAAGGGGAACTTCTCGATGTCGCCGAGGCCGGCGGCGGTCATCTGGAGGATGACGGACGCCAGGTTGGTCCGCAGGATCTCCGCGTCGGTGAACTCCGGACGGGTCAGGAAGTCGTCCTCGGAGTACAGCCGGATACAGATGCCGTCCGAGGTACGGCCGCAGCGGCCCTTGCGCTGGTTGGCGCTGGCCTGCGAGATCCGCTCGATCGGCAGCCGCTGCACCTTGGTGCGGTGGCTGTAGCGGGAGATGCGGGCGGTGCCCGGGTCGATCACGTACTTGATGCCGGGGACCGTCAGCGAGGTCTCGGCGACGTTGGTCGCGAGAACGATCCGGCGCCCCGTGTGGCGCTGGAACACCCGGTGCTGCTCGGCGTGCGACAGGCGTGCGTAGAGGGGGAGCACCTCGGTGTTGCGCAGGTTGCGTTTGCCGAGTGCGTCGGCGGTGTCGCGGATCTCCCGCTCGCCGGAGAGGAAGACCAGCACGTCACCGGGGCCTTCGCCCTGGAGCTCGTCCACGGCGTCGCAGATCGCGGTGATCTGGTCGCGGTCGGCGTCGTCGCCGTCCTCTTCGAGCAGCGGCCGGTACCGCACCTCGACCGGGTACGTACGCCCGCTGACCTCGATGATCGGTGCGTCGCCGAAGTGCCGCGAGAAGCGTTCCGGGTCGATGGTCGCGGAGGTGACGACGACCTTCAGGTCGGGGCGCCTGGGCAGCAGCCGGGCCAGGTAGCCCAGCAGGAAGTCGATGTTCAGCGACCGCTCGTGGGCCTCGTCGATGATGATCGTGTCGTACGCGAGCAGCTCGCGGTCCGTCTGGATCTCGGCGAGCAGGATGCCGTCCGTCATCAGCTTGACGAAGGTCGCGTCCGGGTTCACCTGGTCGGTGAAGCGGACCTTCCAGCCGACGGTCTCGCCGAGCGGCGTCTTCAGCTCGTCGGCGATCCGCTCGGCCACCGTGCGCGCGGCGATCCGGCGCGGCTGGGTGTGCCCGATCATGCCCCGGAGGCCCCGGCCCAGCTCCATGCAGATCTTGGGGATCTGGGTGGTCTTGCCGGACCCGGTCTCACCGGCGACGATCACGACCTGGTGGTCGCGTATCGCCTCCAGGATCTCGTCCTTCTTCTGGCTGACCGGAAGCTGTTCGGGGTAGGTGACAGCGGGCATCCGGCCGGCCCGCTGCTCAAGCCGCCCGGCTGCCTTGTCCGCCTGGGTGGCGATCTCGTCCAGCACGGCCCGCTGGGCCTCGGGCTTGCGGATGCGGCGGGCGCCTTCGAGGCGGCGGCCGAGCCGGTTCGCGTCGCGGAGCGAGAGCTGCGCGAGCCGGGACTGGAGATCGGCGAAGGAAGTAGACATACGGATCCCAGGATCTCACCCGGGCCGGACGAAGGGCGAACCCATTTCGGGTGCCCTTCCGGAACGACGAAGGCCCCGTCCATCGGACGGGGCCTTCGGGAAGTGGCTGGGGCCGGGATCGAACCGGCGACCTATCGCTTTTCAGGCGATCGCTCGTACCAACTGAGCTACCCAGCCACAAGGTTTCACGTGAAACCTCAGCGGTCCTGACGGGATTTGAACCCGCGGCCTCCACCTTGACAGGGTGGCGAGCACTCCTAACTGCTCCACAGGACCAAGCAATGTGCGAGACAAGTCTCGCACACGTTCAAGCGTGCCCCCAACGGGATTCGAACCCGTGCTACCGCCTTGAAAGGGCGGCGTCCTGGGCCACTAGACGATGAGGGCTAAGGGCCCGCCTGCGCGCCTTGCAGCGCGTCGGGGACGTGAGAAGCATATGGGATGCCGGCGGCGTTCGCCAAAACGGTTTACGGGGACGGGGCCGGGCCGGTCGGAGACGGGCTCGTGAGGGTCGGTTTCTGGGCCGGCAGATGGCGGCTGACCTCGGCCGTCGTCAGTCCCAGGCCGCCCAGGGTGATCTCGTCCCAGGCTTGCAGGCGGCGGGTGGAGCGGTCCAGATAGAGCACCGACGCGAGCACCTGTTCCGGCTTCTTGTTCTGGACGGCCCGCAGCCCGCCGCCGCCCGTGGAGCCCTCGATCATCAGCCGGGTGCCGCCCTTCAGGACCTCGTTCTTCCGGTGGTGCACATGGCCCGCCAGTGCCAGCGGCACCTCGCCGTCCGTCTCCTTCGCCGCCTCGGGCTCATGGGCGACGGCGATGTCGACGGGGGTCCCCGACCGCTGCTCCTCGCGCAGGGCGGCGGCGAGTGTGCGGCCGGCCACGCGCTCCACGTCCTCGGCCTGCTCGGGGCCCGTCCGGTCCGGGGTGAACTGCGGATCGCCGACCCCGGCGACCCGCAGCCCCCCGACGGTCACGGCCCGGCCCTGGTCCAGGACGTGCACGTTCGGGAAGCGCTTCTTGTCGGCGAGGTACTTCTGCGTCACCGCCGAGTCGTGGTTCCCGCGCACCCAGACATAGGGGGCGCCGAGGTCGGCGACGGGGTCCAGGAAGCTGTTCTCGACGGCGGTGCCGTGGTCCATCGTGTCGCCGGAGTCGATGATCACGTCGATGTCGTACTGCTCCACGAGGGAGCCGATGATGTGCCACGCGGCCGGGTTCAGATGGATGTCCGAGACGTGCAGGACGCGCAGCGTCGCCGGGTCCGGGCTGTAGACAGGGAGCGTCGAGGTGGCGTCGTACAGCTTGGTGACGTTGGTGACCAGGCGGGCCAGCTCCTGCTGGTAGACGTCGAAGTCGCTGACGATCGAGCGGGCGTCGCCGACGACCGAAGGGGCGCTGGAGAGCAGCCCGGAGAACCTGGGCTCCAGGACCGACTTCGGGTTCCAGGTGGCGTACGCGCCGACGCCGGACGCGGCCAGCAGCGCGAGGGCCAGCCCTCCGGCCGCCAGGGCCCGGCGTGGCCGGCGGTAGACCGCGAGGCCCAGCGCCGTCGCCCCGGTCACCACCGCCACGCAGGAGCGCAGGGCCAGCTCGCGGGTGCCCGCCGCGACGTCCGACGTGACCTCGTCCTCCAGCCCGGCGAGCCGTTCGGGGTGCCGGACCAGGGCCTGCGAGCGGACCGGGTCCAGCCGGTCCACGTCCACGTCGAGGCGGACCGGGGCGTGGTGCGAGTCCAGTTCCAGGGCGCCGAGCGGGGAGACGTTGATCTTGGTGCCGCCGCTGAGCGAGGGCCGCAGGGTCATCGTCGTGTCCATCGGCCCCACGGTCGTCCGGACGCTGCCGACCGCGAGCAGCCCGAGCCAGGCGCCGAACAGCACCACGACGACCAGTCCGAGGGCCCGGACGAACGGCCGGGGTGCCGCGAGGGGCCCGTGGGCGGCGCGGTGGGCTGTCGGGCGGCGGAGGGGGAGTCGGGCGCGGGCCATTGGGTGCCCCTGCCCCAGTCGCGGTGCGGGTATGCCCGGGCGCGGGGACGGGCGCCGCAAGGGCGCGGGGGCCTGGGCGGCCCGGGTGGCCGTACGGGACAATGGCCGGGTGCTGGAGATGACGCGGGAAGCGTTCGAGGAACTGGTCGCCGAGGCACTGGACCGGATTCCGCCGGAGCTGACCCGGCTGATGGACAACGTCGCGGTCTTCGTCGAGGACGAGCCGGAGTCCGACGACCCGGAACTGCTCGGGCTGTACGAGGGCACGCCGCTGACCGAGCGCGGTGAGTGGTACGCGGGCGTGCTGCCGGACCGGATCACGATCTACCGGGGTCCGACGCTGCGGATGTGCGAGACGCGCGAGGACGTGGTGGCCGAGACGGAGATCACCGTCGTCCACGAGATCGCCCATCATTTCGGCATCGACGACGAGAGGCTGCACGCGCTCGGCTACGGGTGATCCGGGCGCGGGGTCGGCCCGTGGTGAAGGAGCCGGCCCGGCGGGCGTGTCCCGGGTGGGGTCGCGGGAGTTGGGCACAGCGCACCCGGCTCGTTCATGTCAGGCCCCGTCCTTCCCCGTGTCCCCGGAGGTGCCCCCGTGCGCCAGTTCTCCGTTCCCGTCCGCTGGGCAGCGGTCACCGCTGTCACGCTCGCCACGTCCACCGGCTGTATGAGCGTCGGCTCCGACGGGGCCGAACCGGCGCCCTCGCGGTCCGCCGAGCCGAAGGGTGCCGCCGTCGAGCCCAACGGCTCCACGGTGACGGGGACCGGCAGGTCCCGGCTCGGAGGCGCCGGTGCGCAGTCGGAGCGCCGGGGCGTCGGGCCGAGCGCTTCCGCGTCGCCCTCCGCAAGCGCCCCGGCCGCCGACGGCCCCGGGGAAGGGCCGGACGAGGGCGGGGACCGGGCGGTCCGTCCCTCCGTACCGGCGGGCCCGGCCGCCTCCGCGCCGCCGGAGCCTTCGGTGCCGGCCGACCCCGACCCCGGCCCCGCACCCGGTCCGGAGGGTCCGGCGGAGACGCCCGCGCCGCCGGAACCGCAGGAGCCCGAGCCGGAGCCCTCGGAGCCCGCGCAGCCGGCGCCCTCGGCGTCTCCGGCCGCTCAGTCCCGTACCGATGCCCTGGGGTGGCCGGACAGGGTGGCGGAGCTGCGCACGCCGAAGGCATCACCGCAGGTGGGGCCGGCCTGAGAGGCGAGGCGAGGGGAGGCGGTTTGCGCGATGTGGGTGAGAGTGCGTATGGTGGTAGATCGTTTGATCCCATTGCCCGGCGCCGACACAGAAGAGCGCCGTGTGGCGCGTACTCTCCCCTGCCGTGGCTGGACCGCATTGAGGCGGTCGACATTGCGAAATCACGGAGTTATGGGCGCGTGCCGAGACTCCGGAAGGTTTCGCATTTCGCATGTCAATTTCCAGTTCTGACCACACCGTCATGCCCGAGAACGTCGAGAACGACGAGCTCACCGCTGTCGCCGAGGCCGCCGTCGCCGAGACCGTCGAGGCCGCCGAGCCGACCGTCACCTTCGCCGACCTGGGCCTGCCCGAGGGCATCGTCCGCAAGCTCGCGCAGAACGGTGTGACCACGCCCTTCCCGATCCAGGCGGCGACCATCCCGGACGCCCTGGCCGGCAAGGACATCCTGGGCCGCGGCCGTACCGGCTCCGGCAAGACCCTCTCCTTCGGTCTGCCGACCCTGTCGGCGCTGGCGGACGGGTACACCGAGAAGAAGAAGCCCCGCGCGATCATCCTCACCCCGACCCGTGAGCTCGCCATGCAGGTCGCGGACGCGCTCCAGCCGTACGGCGACGTGCTCGGCCTCAAGATGAAGGTCGTCTGCGGCGGTACGTCGATGGGCAACCAGATCTACGCCCTGGAGCGCGGTGTCGACATCCTCGTCGCCACTCCGGGCCGGCTGCGCGACATCATCAACCGCGGCGCCTGCTCGCTGGAGAACGTCCAGGTCGCCGTGCTCGACGAGGCCGACCAGATGTCCGACCTGGGCTTCCTGCCCGAGGTCACCGAGCTGCTGGACCAGATCCCCGAGGGCGGCCAGCGCATGCTCTTCTCCGCCACCATGGAGAACGAGATCGGCACGCTGGTCAAGCGCTACCTGAGCAACCCGGTCACCCACGAGGTCGACTCCGCCCAGGGCAACGTCTCGACCATGTCGCACCACGTCCTCGTCGTGAAGCCGAAGGACAAGGCGCCGGTCACCTCCGCGATCGCCGCCCGCAAGGGCCGCACGATCATCTTCGTCCGCACCCAGCTGGGCGCCGACCGCATCGCCGAGCAGCTCGTCGACGCGGGCGTCAAGGCGGACGCGCTGCACGGCGGCATGACGCAGGGCGCGCGCACCCGGGTCCTGGAGGACTTCAAGAAGGGGTACGTCAACGCGCTCGTCGCGACCGACGTCGCCGCGCGCGGTATCCACGTCGACGGCATCGACCTGGTCCTGAACGTGGACCCGGCCGGTGACCACAAGGACTACCTGCACCGCTCGGGCCGCACCGCCCGGGCCGGCAAGTCCGGTGTGGTCGTCTCGCTGGCCCTGCCGCACCAGCGCCGTCAGATCTTCCGCCTGATGGAGGACGCGGGCGTCGACGCCTCGCGCCACATCGTGCAGGGCGCGGGCGTCTTCGAGCCGGAGGTCGCCGAGATCACCGGCGCCCGTTCGCTCACCGAGGTCCAGGCCGACTCCGCGAACAACGCCGCGAAGCAGGCCGAGCGCGAGGCCGCCGAGCTGACCAAGCAGCTGGAGCGCGCCCAGCGCCGCGCCGTCGAGCTCCGCGAGGAGGCCGACCGCCTGGTGGCGCGTGCCGCCCGTGAGCGCGGCGACGACCCCGAGGCCGCCGTGGCCGAGGTCACCGCCGAGGCCGAGGCCGCCCTCGCGGCTGCCGCCGCCTCCGTGCCGGAGCAGCCGGCCGTGCGCGAGGACCGCCGCGACGACCGGGGCAACTACGAGCGCCGCGACAACCGCGGTGGCTACCGGGGCAACGACCGCCGCGACGACCGGGGCGACCGTCCGTTCCGCCGGGACGACCGCCCGTCGGGTGGCTACCGGGGCAACGACCGCCGGGACGAGCGCCCGTCGTTCAACCGCGACCGTCGTGACGACCGTCCCTCGGGCGGCTTCCGCTCCGGCGGCGGTGACCGTCCGTTCAACCGCGACCGTCGTGACGACCGCCCCTCCGGCGGCTTCCGCTCCGGCGGCGACCGTCCGAACGGCCGCCGCGACGACCACCGTTCGACCGGCACCAGCACCGGCTCCTTCGGCCGCCGCGACGACAAGCCGCGCTGGAAGCGCAACGGCTGATCGTCCGTAGGTCTCCGACCTGATGAAGCGGGCCCGTCCTTCGAGGACGGGCCCGCTTTCGTTTGTTCGCGGCATCGTTCTTTGAACGAGTTCGAATCTGGCTACCGGTGCATACGCGGCTGCTGTTAATGGCACCTGCATCGCATGGGGGGTAGGGGCCGGGGGGCTTTCACTTCGCACAGACCGCGGCACATGCTGCCGCGTCCTCCTCATGCTCCTGAAGCACCCAGGAGGGGCTCGCCTTGAGACGCCGTACGGCCGTGAGAAGTGCTGTCGCGATGATCGCGGCGCTGGGGATCGGGGCGGCATCCGTGCCTCCCTCCGCCGGCGCGGAGGCTCCGCCGCCCGCCGGGCTCGTCATCCCCGCGGAGCAGAACCAGAACCCCAACGCGGCCCGCCTGGTGGGCGCCGGGGCGACCGGGTATCTGTGGGGGCGGGCAGGAGAGGGCTACAACTGGACCTCGTACGCCGACGGGTCCACGCGAGCCGTCCCGGTGCCGGACAAGCAGCGGGTCGCCACAGTGGCAGGCACGGACGTCGTGACCTTCACCGGTTTGAAGTCGCCCGTCCAGCGGGACATGCGGACCGGGCAGGAGTGGTCCCTGCCGATCCCCTCGGGGTGGCGCTACGCCGGCACCTACGGCGGCACGGTCGTCACGACCGCCACCCCCGAGGGCGAGCCGGGACTGCGTCAGCTGTCCTGGCAGAACGGCCAGGTGGTGGAGACCCCGGTGGCCGGACTGCCGGACGGGGCCAGGTCGCTGTACGTCCAGGAGCACGGCAGCGCGGACGGCGTGTTCGTCGAGGCGACTGTGAACGGCCGACGGGTCGTGTACCGGCTGGACGGGTCGGGACTGCACCCGACGGCCCTCCTCGACAGCTGGGTGAAGCCCGGAGGACAGCGGGTGGTCCAGCGGTTCGGCGACACGGGCACCTACCGCGTGTGGGACCTGACGGACCTCTCGAAGCCCGCCTACGAGATCACCCTCACAGATGTGGGTGACGAGAAACTGCTCGGCGTGGTCGGCGACGAGGTCCTGTACACCCGGCAGTCCGCGACCGGCGGGGACACAGCGACCGACCACACCGTCCTCGCGGTCCCGGTGACCGGCGGCCCGGAGCGCGTGGTCCTCGACCGTGCCGCGGCGATCCCGGTGGTCGAGCCCGACGGAACGATGCTGCTGGGCAGGGCGAGCGGGAGTCAGGACGCGACCAGTTCCGTGTACGCGCTGCGGGCGGGCGCGGAAGGCAGGGTCACCACGGCGAAGGTGGCCGACGTCGCCGCGATCGCCACCGTCGTCGAAGGCATGAGCATGGCTCAGGGGCGCCTGCACACCGTCGACAGGATCCCGTTCGGCCAGGCGCGACTGCGCCGGATCGACGTCTCGACGAGCGGCAGTCCGACGGCCGGTCCGCGCGTGGACCGGGGGCTGTTCAACCAGTACGCGGGCTGTGACTGGGACTGGTGCGAGGAGGTCCAGTCCACCGGTGACGGCCGGCTGGCGTACCAGGGCATCAACGGCACGGGGCTGAGCGTGCTCGACGAGTCGGCGTCCCTGCCGGCCCGGAAGGTCAACGACGAGCCCACGTACCAGCAGCCGCACGACACGATGCAGGCTTCCGGCCGCTACACCGTGGCAAGGATTCCCGGACCGTCTTCGGAGGACTACAGCCCGCGCCTGCAGGTCATCGACCTGGACACCGGGAAGCCGGTCTATACGGGCCCCGCCCAGAACGCGTACATGCCGGCGTTCGCGATCGACGGATCCACGCTGTGGGTGGAGGGTGCCTCACCGGGCGTCGTCCAAGCGCTCGACGTACGCACCGGAGAGAACGTCCGCAGCGTCGACGTCGGCGACTGCGACCTCACGGATCTGCGCGCCAACGGCACCGACCTCTACTGGGAGTGCGCGACCGGCACTTCCGGCGTCTACGGCACCGTCACGAAGAAGTCGGTCCGCCTCCCCGCCCACGAGGACGCGATGCTCGGTGACGGCTACGTCGGATGGGTGAAGGACGGGGTCCTCTCCGTCACCGATGTGCGGGGCACGACGGGC
This sequence comes from Streptomyces sp. NPDC057249, assembly GCF_042669245.1. NCBI lineage: Bacteria > Bacillati > Actinomycetota > Actinomycetes > Kitasatosporales > Streptomycetaceae > Streptomyces > Streptomyces sp. NPDC057249. The sequence goes on from NZ_JBHUXS010000001.1 coordinate 744,171, forward strand.
ACCCACGTCGTCGGCCGGCCAATCCCGCGCAGGGCGAGGGGTGGACCGTCGACCGGTTCGGCGGCCCGCTCGCCTTCGCCGACGCGGACGGCAGGGTGCACGTGGTCCCGTCCGGTGTGACGGCCTCCGCACTGTCCGTCCGCGACTCCGCCGCCGCGGCATCGGTGAACGTCGCGAGCGCTCCCTGGTCACCCCGCTGGTGGCTGTCGAAGCCCGCGTCGTCCTGGCAGCTGACGCTGCGGAACGCCGCGACGGGGGCCACGGTCCGCACGCTGGCCGGTGGTGAGGCGCGGGGCCTGGTGAAGACCGCATGGGACGGCAAGGACGCGGGTGGCCGGTTCGCGGCCAATGGCGCGTACAACTGGACGCTGACCGCGAAGCCCGCCGACGGCCGGGGTGCCGCCCTGACCGCTTCCGGGACGGTGAAGGTCTCCGGAGCGGCAGCCGTGGCACGGGACTTCGTGGGAAACGACGGGTTCGGGGACCTGCTCGCGTTCACCTCGGCAGGGAAGGCCGACTGGCGCGCCGGTACCGGGACCGGGGCCGGGCGGGTCGAGGACAAGGTGTCGGCCACCGGCTGGACGGGCGACGACACCGTGACCGCCGCCGTGCCGTTCGAGGACATCAGCGGCGACCGGTGCAACGACGTGCTGGTCCGTACGAAGGCGGGCGAGCTGCGCGCGTACAAGCCGGGCTGCGGGGCCGCGCTCAAGCCCAGTACGCCGTACCGGAAGATCGGCACCGGCTGGAACATGTTCGACGCCCTGACCTCGCCCGGCGACATGTCGGGCGACGGGCGGGCCGATCTGCTCGGCCGGACGCCCGCGGGGGACCTGTACTTCTACCGGGGGAAGGGCAACGGCCTCTTCGAGCCCCGGGTGAAGATCGGCTACGGCTGGCAGGGATACCTGCTGGCGGGCATGGGCGACATGAACGGTGACGGCAAGGGCGACCTGGTGGCCCGCGACCGCTCGGGCAACGTGTGGCGCTACCCGGCTACCGGCGAGGGCACACTCGGCACCCGCGCCAAGATCGGTTACGGCTGGACCATGTACGACACGATGGTCGGTTCCGGCGACCTGAACGGCGACGGCCGCGCGGACCTGCTGGCCCGCGACACGTCGGGCGTGCTGTGGAGCTACCGCGGCGACGGCAAGGGCGCGCTGGCGGCGCGTACCAAGGTCGGCGGCAGCTGGCAGATGTACAAGAATCTCTTCTGATCATTCACTCGACATCCGGGCTTCCCGGAAAGGAAACTCCTTTGACCGTGTTCATACGCGGGCGCGCCGCGCTCGTGGGCGCCGTGGCCGGGGCGACCGTCCTCGCCACGGCCGCCGTTCCGGCGAGCGCAGCCGATCCCGTCCCGGCCACCGTGGCGACGACCGGGGTCTACGGCCTCGACTTCGCGGGCGGGCGGCTGGTGACGGCGGAGCAGAGCGCTTCCGGCGACCGCATGGTGTACGACCGCCGGGTGTCCGCCGACGCCACGACCGTGGGGGCGCGCGAGAGCCTTGCCTTCGCCGGGACGTACGCCAATGGCGCGCACCTCAGGACGGTGCCGTGCGACAACGTCGGCTGCGTCGAGCTGGTCGCTTCGGGCCACGGTGACGTCGGCTCGGTGTCCGTCGACGGCGACGACGCCGGCACCGAGACGGTGAAGTTCTGGGCCCCCGGGAACTCGTACCACGGTGGTGACGTCAAGTACCCCGTGGGTACGGCCGAGGTCGTGGACCTGACCGGTCGGGCCTACGTGGTCAACGGAGGCTCCCCCGCAAAACAGCGGGCGGGAATGTACCCGAGCTACACCTCGACCGCGGCCCCCATCGTCCGCACCCCGAGCGCCGCATCCGTCTGGGGCACCACGCTCTGGGCGGCGACCACCACCGGGGCGCTCTCCGGGACCGACCTGAAGACGAAGAAGGTCGTCCTGACGGTGGCCACCGGCGCACCCTGCGTGATCAAGGAAGTGCGCACGGTCGGCCGCTGGGTCTACTGGAACTGCGGGACGACCGGTGCGGCCGGCGTGTACGACCGTACGGCGAAGAAGTCGTTCACCGTGCCGTCCGGGCCCGCCCTCGTCGGCGACGGCTACCTCGTCCGGCACGACCGGACGGCGGGCAAGCTGCTGCTCACCGACTTCCACACGGGCAAGGCGGCCGCTCCGCGCGCGATTGCGGACCTCCCGGCCGGGAAGACCGCCGACCAGCGGCGGCTGACCTGGGCGGTGGACAAGTTCGGTGGCGACATCGTGTATCTCGACGCCGCGCAGACCCTGCACATCGTGCCCAGCGGGGTGCCCGCGCAGCCTCTCGCGAGGATCGCGTCCGACCTGGGGTCCGACTACCTGGACATCAAGGGCGTCGACGGTCTGGAGAGCTGGAACAGCACCATGCAGTTCAACAAGCCCGTCTCCTGGACGTACACCGTCAAAGACTGGACGGGCCGTACGGTGCGGACCCTCAAGGGTGCTGGCGGGACCGAGGCGGACGTCACCTGGGACGGCATGACGGACGCGGGCGCGTACGCGGGCAACGGCAAGCACACCTGGACGCTGAAGGCGACGGCTGAGGACGGTGCGGGGACGTACTCCACCAGCGGGAGTCTGTCCGTGTCCGGCGGCCGGCAGGGCTTCCACGACCAGGGCCGGGACAGCAGCGGCGACCTCGTCACCCTCAACTCCTACGGCGACGTGACCATCCAGTTTGGCCAGACCTCCGGCGTCTTCAGCGGCAAGAGGTCCGGGACCGGCTGGCCGGCCGGCACCGTGGCCGTGCCCTTCGCGGACACCACCGGCGACCGCTGCTCCGAACTGCTGGTCCGGATGCCCGGCGGGGAGCTGCGCCGGTACGACGGCAGCTGCGGCACCTCCGGCTACCGGCCGACCGGCAAGCACACGGTGATCGGCGGCGGCTGGCAGCAGTACGACGTGCTGACGGCGGCCGGTGACCTGAACGGCGACGGCCGGGCCGACCTCGTGGCCCGTCAGAAGTCCACCGGCGACATCTACTTCTACGCGGGCACGGCCGCCGGGAAGTTCCTCCCGAAGACCCGGATCAACACCGACTGGCGCACGTACGCCCAGATCACCGGTGTCGGCGACATCACCGGCGACGGCATCCCCGACCTGCTCGGCCACGACCGCAACGGTGGCCTCTGGCGCTACAACGGCCTGGGCAACGGCCGCTTCGCCGCGCGCGTGAAGGTGTTCACCGACTGGGGCCGCTCGTACAACACGATGGTGGGTGTCGGCGACCTGAACGGCGACGGCCGGAACGACATCGTCGTCCGTGACTCGGCGGGCAAGCTGTTCCGGAACAACGGCAACGGCAAGGGCTCATTCGGGGCCCGTACGCAGATCGCCACCGGCTGGCAGGCGTACAAGGGCATCTTCTGAGCCCCTGAGCCTCTGAGCCCCCGGACCGGTGACGGGGCCGCGCGGCCGATACCCGATCGGCTGCGCGGCCGGGGCGGGCTATGCTCGGGGGTGATCTGCCGAGGGCCGTTAGCTCAATTGGTCAGAGCAGCGGACTTTTAATCCGTTGGTTGTGGGTTCGAGTCCCACACGGCCTACCTCATCGCCCCGGGTCCGCGCGTGCGCGGCCCGGGGCTCTGTCATGTCCGGGGGCGGGCGGTGCTGTGTGCCGTCGCCCGGGCCAGGGCTGTGCGCAGGGCGGGGAGTGCGGCGGTGCGGGAGGGCGGGAGGGCCTTCTCGGTGGCCCGTTGGGCGTCCTCGATGCGGGCCGCGAGGTGGGTGGCGGTCTGGCAGGCGGCGTCCTGGGCGGCGATCCGCAGTTCCTCGCGGCCGGTGGCGCGCAGGGCGGCCGGGTCGGTGCCGGCTTCGGCGAGTTTCCGGGAGAGCGCGCGGAGAGGGGCCCGGCGGTCTTCGTAGCGGAAGCCCTTGTCGCGCATGCAGGCGGCCCACTCGTGTTCCGCCGCCTTCACCGAGGGGCGGGCGAGAGTGTTCTTCACGATCGTGTTGCGCAGGTGCTGGACGGTGAAGAGGTCCCGGTCCCAAGTGGGTCCGTACAGCGTACGGTTCGCGAGGGTGACGCAGGAGTCCGTGGGGACCGACAGCGTGGGTCCGCCGGCGAGGGCGATCTTCTCGTGGGGGCCGTCCGGGGTGCCCTTGAGGGCCTTCTGCCAGGCGCGGCGGTCGTCGGCGGTGAGGGCCGCCAGGCGCGGGGCGTTCGGGTCGGGCGGTGGTTGCCGCAGGCGTTCCACGGTGAGGCCGTAGCCGTTCCGGGCGGCCCGGCCCGGGGTCAGCAGCCCGTACGGACTGGGGGTGGGCGTGCGCCGGGCCTCGCTGACGGGGATCTCGGCGTACCCGAATCCGCGGCCGGCCATGCAGGTCCGTACCTCGCGTTCCTCGGCGCGGTGCAGCGCGGCGGACTCGGCGGCGGTGTGGTCGAGTACGCCGCCCAGGGGGCGGGGGTCGGGTGGGTCCTCCGTCGCGGCCCCGCCGCCGGGTGCCGTGGAGCACCCGGCGGCGAGGAGCGCTGCGGCGGAGAGCCACAGCAGTCGGCGCATGGCGTCAGCAGACCCAGCGGTTGGACGCGACGTCGTCGGCGTAGTCCCCGCCGTACCAGGTGTCCAGGTTGGAGACGACCTTGCCGCGGTGCAGGATGAAGGAGTCGCCCGTGTAGTTGCGCTCGTCGTAGATGATGACGTCGCAGCTGTTGCCGTTGTTGTAGAGCGATTCGGCGTTGTTGAACTTGTTGTACTGCTCCAGGTTGGTGTTGTTCCCGGACACCTCGCCCGGGTCGCCCACGCCGTTGTCCGACAGGTAGGCGCACAGGTTCCCGGAACCGCAGTCGCTCCAGGCCGCGCTGGCCGGTGTGGCGGTGGCGGCGATGCCGAGTCCGGCGAGCGCCGCGGTGCCGAGTACGGCTGCGAGCTTCTTACGAATCATGTGAAGGTCCTCCCGTTGTCCGTGACTGGTCGAGCGGACAACACTCTGGCCGCGGGGGCGCGTCCCGGGTACCTCGAAGGTTGCAGGTTCCCCCGGGGCCCGGTCTCCCGCACGATGGGCGTACGGGGGACCGGGCCGGCCGGGCTCACGCATGCGGGGCCTTGCGCAGCGCGCGCCAGGTCGCGGGGCCGACCGAGCCGTCGGCGGTCAGGCCGGCCCGCTCCTGGAAGGTCAGGACGGCGCCGTGGGTCATCGGACCGAAGTCGCCGTCCACCTCGCCGACCTCCGTGATGCCGTGCAGATACCGGAGCAGGCACTGCAGCTCGCGCACCTGGCTGCCGCCGTCGCCGCGTTTGACGGTGAACTCCCATGTGCCGCTGTGGCCCGCCGTGTAGCCGCTGCCGTGCGAGGCGTCCTCGTAGATCACCGGCCGTTCGCAGGTCGGGGGCGTGGCGGCGGCCGGCTCCGGGTCCCAGGGCGCGGTACGGAGCAGGACCGCCGCGCCGACGACGGCCGTCGCCATGGCCGCGACGGCGGCCGGACGGACCCACCGCCTGGGGCGCAGCCTCGGCAGCCGGGCCGAGCGCGCGGTCCCGGCCGCCGTCTCCACCCGGCGCAGCAGATCGCCGGCGCGGGCCGCCCGCGTTCGGTGGTCCGGGGCGAGGCAGTCCTGCACGATCTCGCGCCAGCCGGGGGCGAGATCGGGGGACAGCCGCAGCCCGGCGTGCTCGCGCGCATAGCGCATGGCCGCGTCGGAGCGGGCCTCGCCGGTGCTGCCCGGCAGGGGGAACTCGCCGGTCAGGACCACATGGGCGAGGACGCCGAAGGCCCAGACGTCGGCGGAGGGGCGGATGCGTGTGCCGCGTTCGTCGACGGTGGGCCAGAGCAGTTCGGGCGGGGTGTAGTCGGGCGTGGCGAAGGCCGGGGTGTAGGCGTGGGTGCCGTGCATCTCCGCGGCCATGTTGAAGTCGGCGAGCCTCGCCGAACCGTCGGCCATCAGCAGCACGTTCGCCGGCTTCAGGTCGCCGTGCACCCAGCCCGCGTGGTGCAGCTGGTGCAGGCCCTCGCAGACCTGGGCCAGCAGTGCGGGTCCTGCCTCGGGGGCCGGGGCACGGGCCAGCAGGGCGTCCAGGGAGCCCGCGGCCCGTTCCAGTACGAGGACGGTCGCCCCGTCGAGTTCCGGGTGGTCCGGGTCGTCCACCGTCAGCGTGTCGTACATCCGGATGAGCCGGGGCGAGCGGAGCCGGCGCAGCAGCCGTACCTCGCGCTCCGCCAGGTCGCGCAGGTGCTCCAGCTGGCGGGGGGTGCGGGTGCCGGTGGGCAGGAACTTCAGCGCCGCCCGGTCGGGCAGTCCGTCGCTCCCGGCCCGGACGAGCGCGGCGTCGTAGACCGTGGCGAAGGCCCCCGACGCGAGGGGTTCGCGCACCTCCCACGCCCCGATCCGGTACCCCTTCGGCACCGGCACCGCGTTCGGCCGCCCGGTCACCGCGCGGCCTCGGCGCGAGCGGGGCCGAGCACCACGAGGTCGTCCTCGCGGACCAGGTCGAAGCGGAGGGCGAGGGCGGCCAGGGACTCCTTCTTCCCGTTGGTACGGCGCCCGGGTTCCGCCGCGTCCGCCCCGGGTCTGAGCCGCAGTTTCAGGGCGAGGTAGTCGATGTTCCAGTAGACCGCCGAGCGGCTGGCCCTGGGCCAGCCGGGGCGCAGCCGCTCGACGATCTCCTCCACGGCGGGCAGCGGGGCGCTGGGCTCGCCGCGCAGCCGCCGTTCGCACAGGGCGACCAGGACGGCGAAGTACCGCTTGGTGCGGTCCAGGGCGAACGCCGGTACGGTGCCCGTGCCTTGCAGGTCCTGCCGGCGCACGCTGCGGAAGGCGTGCCGCGGTGCCCAGACGTCGAAGGTGAGCAGGTCGCCCGAGGCGGGCAGGGTGACCCGTGACAGCTCGAACGGAATGGGCGCGTCCAGGCGGCCGGGCGCCACCTTGACGTGTTCCCCGGCGCCCTCCGGGTTCTCGACCACGTAGGTCTGGTCCTCGCTCAGGTTGCTCAGCAGCCAGAACGTCCGGTGTGCGGCGATCTCCCCCGCGACGCGCGGTACGCCCGCGTGGCCGATGAGGAGCCCGCCGGGCTCGGCCGGTGCCCTGCCGAATGCGAGGCGTTCCCCCGTGCCGATCCTCAGCTGTTCGGTGACGCCGCCGTACGAGGGCGGCACGATGATGACGCTGTACATGGAGTCGTCCCCCTTCCCCGGTCGCCCGGGGTCGTTCTCTCCAGTCAACTTCCCGGCAGGGTAAGGGAGTCGGTCGCGGGCGGACGAGGCATTCGAGTGACGCGGCGGGTCTCACGCCCGGCGCGCGCCGGGCGTGAGACACCGGGGGCCACGGGCGCCGGACGCGCGCCGGCGCCGGTGCCGCCCGTCGGGGGCCGGCACCGGCGCCGTGGACGTGTCAGACCAGGAGCTTCGACTTCGCCCGCTGGTACTCCTCCTCGGTGATCGCGCCCCTGTCCTTGAGGTCGGCGAGCTTCGACAGGTCCTCGACGTGGCCGCCCTTGTGGCTGCCGCCGTCCGTACCCGCCGCGTCCCTGATGTACGCCTTGAAGGCGGCGTCGCGCTCCTTCGCCTCCTGGACGTCGCGCTTGCCCATGGATTTGCCGCGGGCGATCACGTAGACCAGTACGCCCACATAGGGCAGTACCAGCGCCAGGATCAGCCAGCCGGCCTTGGCCCAGCCGCTCAGGTCGTGGCTGCGAAAGATGTCCATGATGACCCGGAAGAGGAGGAAGAGCCACATGATCCAGAGGAAGAACCAGAGCATCGTCCAGAACAGGTTGAGCAGGGGATAGTCGTCCATCGTCCACTCCCGGTCAGCGTCGTACTGGCTGAATCTGAAAACAGTCATATCACCACATTCACTCCGTTGCCCGTCGGTGCGGGCGGGGGGAGGAGAGGTGCGCGGGCCGGGGCGCGCGGTCCGTGGTCATGAGGGCCCCGGACATGACGTAGAGTTGGGTTCACCGACGCGGGGTGGAGCAGCTCGGTAGCTCGCTGGGCTCATAACCCAGAGGTCGCAGGTTCAAATCCTGTCCCCGCTACTGAAGGATCAGGCCCGGCACGCAAGCAGCGTGCCGGGCCTGATGCGTTGTCGGCGCCCCGTCCCTCGTCCCTTCGGCTGCCGAGGAGTCGCCCGTCGGGCGGGCAGCGGCGAGGCTGAGGGAGGTGCGCGGTACGGGCCGCGGCCGCACCGGGCAGGAGACCGCAGGTGGGGAAGTGGGTACGACGGTGGCGCGGGCCGGACGGCGCGGCGAGCCGCCGGTTCGTCCGGGTGCTGCCGGTGGCGATGATCGTCATCGGAGTGCTGTTCGACCTGTTCACGCCGCCCTCCTACACGGCCGTCCCGATGTTCGCGGCCGCCCCGCTGATCGCCGCGCCCTTCTTCGGTATGGGCACCACGATCCGGATCGGGATCGCCTCGGTGCTCGCCGTCGCCGGAATCCGGCTCTTCACCGGCGATCTGGTCGAGGTGGTCTCGTTCATCGAGATGCTCACCGTGCTCACCGTCGCCGTGCAGGCGTGCGTGATCAACCGGGTCGTGCGGCGCGGCAGCGACCGGCTGGCGTCCGCCCGGATCATCGCCGAGACGGCCATGCGGGCCGTACTGCCCGCACCGCCCGAGCGGATCGGCGGACTCCAGGTGGCCGCGCGGTACGAGGCGGCGCAGGCGGACGAGTTCGTCGGGGGCGACCTCTTCGCGGCCGCTGACACTCCGTACGGCGTACGGCTGGTGCTGGGGGACGTGCGTGGCAAGGGGCTGCAGGCGGTCGGCGCGGTGGCGGTGGTGATCGGCGCGTTCCGGGAGGCGGCGGAGCAGGAGAAATCGCTGGAGGGCGTGGCGCAGCGGCTGGAGCGCGCGCTGGCGCGTGAGTCGGTGCGGCGGAGCAATCTGGACGCGTTCGAGGGGTTCGTGACCGCGGTGCTCGCGGAGATCCCGCCGGGTGCGCAGGGCGTACGGATGGTGAACCGCGGCCACCCGGACCCGCTGCTGCTGCACGGGGACGGGGCGGTGGAGGCGCTGACGCCCTCGGAGCCCGCGCTTCCGCTGGGCATGGACCTGGGGGTGCGGCCGGACCGCTCGGACCACTGGGAGCTGCCGGCCGGCGGGACGCTGCTGTTCTACACGGACGGCCTGTCGGAGGCGCGGGACGCCGACGGTGTCTTCTACGACCCGGCGGAGCGGCTGCGCGGGCGCCTCTTCCCCGGCCCCGAGGAGCTGTTGTCCGCGCTGACCGACGACGTGCGGCTGCATACGGGAGGCGAGTCGACCGACGACATGGCGCTGCTCGCGGTGGCCCGGCCGGCGAAGGGGCAGCCGGACCGGCGCAGGACGGTCAAGATCGTCAAGAGGGATGCCACGCTGCGTGACTGAGAAGCGCCGCTCCGCATAACATTTGACACAACGTCAGAAAACGTGCGGTGGCCGAACGGTGATCAGCTCGCCCGATTCCACCCGGTTGTGTCCCGTAAAGTCTGGGCCGAGCACGTGAACGATCAGTGGGAACGGCTTGGAATCGGACCCGTCTGTCTATTAACGTTCGATAACGCAGCGCGGTTGTCCCAGCCGTCGTCAGGGACGGCGCCGCGCGCGTGCGCCGAATCCCGCAAGGGAACCGGGGAACCACCTACATGGGGTGAATCGGGCATCTTCGTCTTCACGAGAGGCGGAAAGGCCCGTAGGAGACCTTCCTGCTCCGAACCCGTCAGCTAACCCGGTAGGCGAGAAGGAAGGAAAGGAGTGCGCCCGCGTGGCGTCCAACAAGCCTGCCCCCGAATCACCTTCCCGGTTCGTGCCCGAGTACGGCCCCGACTTCGCGTCCGGCCCCGGCACCGCGTACATCCCGGAACAGGGAAGCGACCACATGACCGATCGGGGCAACGGCTTCGGCACCGGCGCCGGTTTCGGCAGCGGCTTCCGCGCCGACGACGCCGACTCCGAGCGGACCTGGGAGGAATGGAACCCCACCGAGGAGTCCGTCCGTCCCGTCCGCGGCAAGCACCGTGTCGCCAAGCAGCGCAATGGTCTGGCCCGTAGCTCCACCGTCCTCGGCGTCGGTGTCATCGCGGCCGTCGGCGCGGGCGGCATGGCCACCGCACAGAGCAAACCGCCGGTCTCCATCTCCCTTCCCGATTCCATCGCGGACAATCTTCCCGACGCCAAGTCCCTCCCCGGCGTCGGCGCGTTGTTCGCCGGCGAGAGCGAGGCCGAAGCCCCCGCCACGGCCACCGCCGCCGCCCCCCTGACCACCGCCGGCATCACCACCGCCGAGGCCGAGCAGGGCACCACGGACGCCGGCGAGGCGCTGCGCGCCCGCATCCTCCAGCAGGCCGAGCAGCAGCAGGGCGCCGCCGACGCCGAGGCGAAGGCGGCCGAGGAGAAGGCCGCCGCCGAGAAGGCCGCCGCCGAGGCGAAGAAGCAGCAGGACGAGGCCGAGGCCAAGGCCGCCGCCGAGAAGAAGAAGGCGGAGGAGGAGGCGAAGAAGAAGGCCGAGGCCCTGCGCCTGGCCAAGCTCGCCGCCAGCTACGCCATCCCCACCTCCTCGTACACGATCACCTCGACGTTCGGCGAGGCCGGTTCGATGTGGTCCTCCGGCTACCACACGGGCCTCGACTTCGCGGCCCCGACCGGTACGCCGATCAAGGCCGTCCACACCGGCACCATCAAGTCGGCCGGCTGGTCCGGCGCCTACGGCTACCGCACGGTGCTGGAGCTGGAGGACGGCACCGAGCTGTGGTTCTGCCACCAGTCCTCGATCGGCGTCACGGTCGGCCAGAAGGTCACCACCGGCGACACCATCGGCCGCGTCGGCGCGACCGGGAACGTGACCGGCCCGCACCTCCACCTGGAGGTCCACACCCCGGACGGCACCGGCATCGACCCGATGGCCTGGCTGCGCGCCCGCGGTCTGACCGTCTGAGGTCCGTCCTCCCCCAAGCCGTGGCCCTTCCCGGTACGCGGCCGTCCGAACCCCGGCAGCCCTGACGCACACCCCCCGACGTCAGGGCTGCCGGTCCGCGTGGCCGCGGCCTGCCGGATGTATGCGGCACGGAATAGCCGGGTGGCCGGAATCCGTTGTTCCCTCCATGACTTCACTGCGCGATCTCGGCCCGTCCGGCCTCCAGGTCTTCCCGCTCTGCCTCGGTGGAAACGTCTTCGGCTGGACCGCGGACGAGGAACGGTCCTTCGCCGTCCTCGACGCGTACGCGGCGGCCGGCGGCAACTTCGTGGACACCGCCGACGCCTACTCGCACTGGGTCCCCGGCAACGAGGGCGGCGAGTCGGAGACGGTCATCGGCCAGTGGCTCGCGTCGCGCGGCAACCGGTCCGACGTCGTGGTGGCCACCAAGGTCGGTGCCCTCCCCGGTTACCAGGGCCTCTCGGCGCCCACGATCAAGTCGGCCGCCGAGGAGTCGCTGCGCCGGCTCGGCACGGACCACATCGACCTGTACTACACGCACTTCGACGACGAGACCGTCCCCGTCGAGGAGATCATCACCGCCCTCGACGAGCTGGTGAAGGAGGGCAAGGTCCGTGAGATCGCCGCCTCCAACATCAGCCCCGCCCGGCTGCGCGCCTCGCTCGCCTTCTCCGAACGCGAGGGCCTGGCCCGCTATGTGGCGCTGCAGCCGCACTACAACCTCGTCTCGCGGGACACCTACGAGGGCGAACTCCAGGACACCGCCGCCGACGCCGGGCTCGCCGCCGTCCCGTACTTCGCGCTGGCCGCCGGCTTCCTCACCGGCAAGTACCGCCCGGGGACGACCGTGGACAGCGCCCGCGCCGGGAGCGCGGCCGGCCATCTGGAGTCGGAGCGCGGCCGGCGGGTGCTCGCCGCACTCGACACGGTGGCGCGGGACCGGGACGCCGAGATCGCGACGGTGGCCCTGGCCTGGCTCGCATCCCGCCCGACGGTCGCCGCGCCGATCGCCTCGGCCCGTACGGTCGACCAGCTGCCCGCCCTGCTGGCGGTCGCCGGTCTCCGGCTGACGGACGAGGAACTGTCGACGCTGACGGCGGCCTCGGCCTAGGGCGCGTCCCGCCCCACGGGAGACCGTCGGCCCGGCCTGCGTCCGGATCAGGTCGGCGGCTTCCCGGGGTAGGGCGGTGCGGTGTAGGGCTGCCGGCCATGGGGCTGCGCAGGGTACGGGGCCGGGCCGAGGTACGGGTTCGGGGAGCCGTGGTACGGGGAGGGGCTGCCGGTGTACGGGGGCGGGGCGCCGTACGCGTACGGCGTGGGGGCGCCCGCGCGGGGCGGCCAGGCGGCCGTGTAGCCGGGCGGCCGGCGGTGGGTGGCCCGGGCCGCGTACGCGAGGGCGGGGCCCGCGATCTCACGGCGCTGCCACAGGTGGTGCAGCAGCTCCAGCTCGCGCGCGGCGAAGTCCGGGTCCGCCCGGCCCCGGCCGGCCTGCCGGCGCAGGGAGGCGAGGGACGTCGCGAACGCCTCGTACTCGGCGACCGCACGAGCCGCCGCCCTGCCGCGCTCCTTCGCCTCCTTGGCGCGGACCGTCGCGTACGCCGGGTGGTACGGATGGCCGGAGACGCTCGCCGCGTACCGCCTGCGCGCCGCGTTCCTGGCGAGGGCGCGGGCCCGCATGGAGGCGAGGGCCCGGGGCTCGTCCGGGGTGAGCCAGCCGGCTTCGGCGTACGCGGGGAGCTCGACGGCCAGGGAGCGCAGCTCCTTGCGGCGGGCCCGGACCACCTGCCAGGTCACCAGGCCGAAGACCGGGACCATGAACGCCCCGTACACGATGTAGAAGCCGTACCGGCCGAAGGTCGCCGAGCCGTTCCACAGGGCGTGCATGCCCATCGCGAGGACCAGGCCGAGCAGCGGAACGGCGATGCGCCGCGTCCGCCGGCCGGGTGCGCCGCTCGCGGCGATGCCGAGACCGATGCCGGTCAGGACGGTGAAGAGCGGGTGGGCGAAGGGGGTCATCACGGCCCGGACCAGGAACGTCACCACGGTCATCGACGCGAAGCCGGAGTCCGCCTGCTGGTCCTCACCGAAGGCGTTGCCCAGGTAGAGGATGTTCTCGGTGAAGGCGAACCCGGTCGCCGTGAAACCGGCGGCGACGACACCGTCCACGACCCCGGTGAACTCCCGCCTGCGGAACAGGAAGAGCAGCAGGACGGCCGCCGCCTTGGCGCTCTCCTCGACCACCGGTGCGATGACCGTGGCGCCGAGGGTGTCCGCGTTCCCCGGATCGCTGTCGGCTATCCACCGGGTCGCGAACGAGTTGGCGAGGATGGCGATCAGGGCCGCCGCGCACGCGCCCCACGCAAAGGCGAACAGCAGGTTCCGCCACGGCGTCGGCTCGACCCGGTCCAGCCAGCGGAAGGCGGTCATCAGCACCGGGACCGGCAGGACGGCCAGGCACAGGCCGACGAGGAACCCCTCGGTGCCGGTCTGGTCGCGGACCAGGGCGAGGATCACCACCCCGCAGAGCGCGAGCAGTGTGAAGACGGCGACCACTCGGAACGTCCGGTGCCGCCGGAGCAGGCCGACGCGGCGCGGGCGGTAGCGCCACTGGCCCCGCGCCGGCACGGCGGCCAGGATCTCGCCGACCCGCTGCTCCTGGAGCACCGGGACGGCCGGCTGATCCTGCCGTTGTCGCTGAACAGACCCGTCGGACACCCCTCGACCCTAACGAGCGGGTCCGACAACGGCCATGGTGTCCGTCCGGCTCAGACGCGCGCGAAGAGCAGGTCGTGCACCACGTGGCCCTTCCCCAGGCCCTGGCCCTCGAACCGGGTCCGCGGGCGGAACGCGGGACGCGGGGCGTAACCGCCGTCGGCCACCGTGTTCTCGAAGAGGGGGTGGGCGGTCAGGACGTCGAGCATCTGCTCGGCGTACGGCTCCCAGTCGGTCGCGCAGTGCACGATCGCGCCGGGCTTCAGCGGGCCCGCCACCAGGTCCAGGAACTCCGGCTGGATCAGGCGCCGCTTGTGGTGGCGGGACTTGGGCCACGGGTCGGGGAAGTAGACCCGCAGCCCGTCCAGCGAGTCCGGCTCCAGCATCTCGCGCAGCAGGATGATCGCGTCGCCGTTGGCGACCCGGATGTTGGTCGAGCCGTTCCGGTCGGCGAGACCGAGCAGGTTGCCCTGGCCGGGCGTGTGCACGTCGACGGCGAGGATGCCGGTGCCCGGGTCGTCGGCCGCCATCCGCGCGGTGGCCTCGCCCATGCCGAAGCCGATCTCCAGCACCACCGGGAGCCCGTCGAACAGGGCGGGCAGGTCGAGGACGCTCAGCCCGTCGATGTCCAGGCCCCACTTGGGCCAGAGCCGTTCCAGGGCGTTCTGCTGGCCGGGCGTGACCCGGCTGCGGCGCGGCTGGAAGCTGCGGATGCGGCGTTCGTGGTGCGAGCCGGCCGGGTCCGCCGCGGGGCCGCCGGGGAAGCGGGGCTGCTGACGCATCCGGCGCGCGCGCTCCAGGGACGCGGCCCGTACGTCGTCCGGGATTCCGGCGGTGGTGGGCACGGTGCCGTCGGGCGCTGCGGACGCGGCGCCGTCCGCCTCGGCGGGGTCGCCGGGCGTCGGCCGGGAGGGGTTCATGGGCTCAGACACAATGCCCTGATTCTACGGGGCCGGGCGTCCGGGGGCGTCCGGCGCCGACGGGCGCGCGGTCACCCCGCCGTCGCGCGCTCCGGCGGCTTCCAGCCGGCCGCCCGGGCTCGCAGCAGGGCGCGGCGGGCCACCTCGCGGCCGATGGGCAGTGAGGCGGTGGCGGCGGGCGACGGGGCGTTCAGCACGTGCACCGTGTGCGGGGCCTCGCGGATCAGGAAGTCGTCCACCAGTGTGCCGTCGCGGAGCACGGCCTGGGCGCGGACCCCGGCCGGCGAGGGGCGCAGGTCCTCCTCCGTGACCTCGGGCAGGAGACGGCGGACCGCCTCCGTGAACGCGCGCTTCGAGAGGGAGCGGTGCACCTCGCCCGCCCCGTACCGCCAGTGTCTGCGGGCGATGCGCCACGACCCCGGCCAGCTGAGCGTGTCCACCAGCTCGCGGGGGCGGACGACGGGCCAGCCGTAGCCCTCGCGGGCGGCGGCGGGCACCGCGTTGGGGCCCACGTGGACGGAGCCGTCGAAGCCCCGGGTCAGGTGGACGCCGAGGAACGGGAACGCCGGGTCGGGCACCGGATAGACGAGCCCGCGCACCAGCTCGGGCCGCGCCAGCTCGAAGTACTCCCCCCGGAACGGCACGATCCGCATGCCCGGGTCGTCGCCGGCCAGCCGGGCGATCCGGTCGCAGTGCAGCCCCGCGCAGTTGACCAGCACCCTGGCCCGGACCACGAGACCGTCGGCCGTGCGCACGGCCACGCCCCAGGGGCGGCGGTCGATCGCCGTGACCTCGGCGCCGAAGCGGATCACGCCGCCCGCGCCGCGTACCTCGTCGGCGAGGCGCCCGGCGACCGCCCGGAAGTCGCACACGCCCGTCGTGCCGACCCGGATCGCGGCGAGGCCCCGCACCTTCGGCTCGTACTCGGCGATCTGCGCGGGCCCCAGCTCGCGCACCGGCAGTCCGTGCTCACGGCCGCGCTGGACCAGGGCGTGCAGCCGGGGCAGCTCGGCGCGGTCCGTGGCGACGATCAGCTTGCCGGTCACCGCGTGGGTGATGGAGTGCTCCCGGCAGAAGTCGGTCATCTCGGCGCTGCCGCGCAGCGCGTACCGCGCCTTGAGCGAGCCCGGCGGGTAGTAGATCCCGCTGTGGATCACTCCGCTGTTGCGCCCCGTCTGGTGGCGCGCCGGGCCCCGCTCCTTCTCCAGCACGGTCACGCGGGTGCCCGGCGCGGTGCGCGTGAGCGCGTACGCCGCCGACAGGCCGACGATCCCGCCGCCGATCACCAGCACATCGCAGTCGTACGCCGCGTGCGTCATCATCACGCCACCTCCCACCCCGATAGTGCACCGACCCACTGACAACGCACTCGAACCCCGGCGGCCAGCGTGGCGCTTCCCGGGACCGGGACCTCTATGCCGGGGCGACCAGAAGAGGGCGGGCGCGCTCGCGCAGCTCCACGACGCGCGGCTCGTCCCCGTACGGTTCCAGGCGGTGCAACAGGTCGCGTACGTACTCCGTGGTCCGCGCCGACGAGATGCGGCCCGCCACCTCCACGGCCCGGGTGCCCGCCGCGCAGGCGGCGTCCAGATTCCCCGACTCCAGCTCGGCGACGGCCGACACGACGAGCCGCAGCCCGTGCGAGCGGACGAACTCCTCGGTGGGCCGGGACAGCGCCTGCTCGGTGAAGCGCCGGACCTGGCGGGGTGCCTTCAGATCGAGGTGGCACTCGGCGGCGTCGGCCGCGAATCTGTCGTACGAGTAGAAGCCGAGCCACGCCGGGTCGGCGTCGCCCTCCCGGGAGCGTTCGAGCCAGCTCTCGGACGCCTTGAGCGCGGCCCCCGCGGCCGGCGCGTCGTTCGCCTTCGCGTGCGCGCGGGCCTCGACCAGGCGGAAGAAGCTCATCGTGCGGGCGGTGGCGAGGCCCCGGTTGCGCTCGACGGCGGCCTGCGCGAGGTCGACGCCCTCGTCGGCGAAGCCCCGGTAGGTCGCCTGGAGGGACATCGACGCCAGGACATAGCCGCCGAGCGGCACGTCGGCCGCCGCCCGCGCGAGGCGCAGCGCCTGGATGTAGTACCGCTGGGCCGCCTCCTGCTGGCCGGTGTCGAAGGCCATCCAGCCGGCCAGCCGGGTCAGCTCGGCCGCCGCGCCGAACAGCGCACGGCCGACCTCGTCGCTGTACGAGCCGAGCAGGAGCGGGGCGGCGTCCACGCGTAAACACTCCGGGACCATCGAGGAGCGCCAGTCACCGCCGCCGTACTTGGAGTCCCAGCGCCGCGCGTCCTGGGCGGCCTCCCGCAGTTTGGAGACGTCGCTGTGGCCGACGCGCAGTGCGGAGGCGTCGGCTCCGGATTCGGGGCCGGGCTGCGCCGGGATCAGCAGGCTGTGGCCGGTGGCCGTGCCGGTCGCCTGGGCGGGCGATGCGGGGGTGCCCGGCTGTGCGGGTGCCCCGGCGGGACTGTGCGCCCCCGGTGCGCCGTGCGCGCCGGGCGGCTGCCCCCCGACCGTGGCCGGTGTCCGTGCGACCGACGGGTCGGCGGGGGATATCAGCCAGCGGGACGCGGGAGTGGCGTACGCGCTCACCGAGAACGAGCCCGCGAGCGACTGCCAGATCCCGCCGCTGCCGGCGCGCCGCCCGGCCAGATCCAGCCGGTAGAGCTCCGTCGCCGACCGGACGGCCGCGTCCACGTCACGCGGGAAGGCCAGGCCGACCTCCGGCGCCGGATCGGCGTCGGCGAGACCGATCTCGTGCAGCGGCACGGGCCGGCCCAGCTTGGCGCCGATCGCCGCGGCGATGAGATGGGGCGCGGCGCCCTGGGGCACCATGCCCTTGGAGACCCACCGGGCGACGGACGTCTTGTCGTAGCGGAGGGTCAGTCCGCGCTGCGCCCCGAGGTCGTTGACCCGCCGCGCGAGCCCGGCGTTACTGATTCCCGCGAGGGCGAGAACGGTGCCGAGCTTCTCGTTCGGTCCTCGTTGCTCCCTGGACATGGCCACCCCTCGACACACAGACGGCAGCCGCGTCACCGTCTCGGCGCGCGGCATTCGTACCGTGTTCTCCCCAGGGACGAACCCTGTCACTCCGCCCGCACACGCATTTGGCCGTGCCCCGGGGAATATGCCGCCCTGCAGAGAACATCAGTACACCCAGCGTAGTTCGTCGCATCCCTACCGTTAAGGGCCGGACGTCCGTATGGCGGGATTGTTGTCCGTCCCGGCCACGCGCGGCGTGCGGTGGGGCGGGAAGTGACGTGAGGGTCCTCTGGGGCAGGGGAGGCGAACACGTGGCGGAGGAAGGGAAAAGGAAGAGCGGGGGAACGGCGGGGGCGTGGGGGAGGAGGAGTGGAGATCGTCGGGACGGGGTGCGGGCCGGCCGGTGCGGGTGTGTGATTCCGCTTCGCCGCGGCGGTGCACGGGCTTCTCCCGGTCGCCGCCGGCGCCCGCCGACCAGCGCGGACCGGCGCGCGGGGCATACGTGTCCGCCGTCGTCCCGCGCGTCCCCGGTCGGGTCGGCCGGGGTCCGTCGAGGGCCCGGTGCGTGCACCCCGGTGTGTGGCCGTGCGCCCGCACGTGCGCTCTGGCCCGGCCCCGGACGCGGCGCTTGCATGGGTGCTGCGTGGATCGGCCCGCTGCGTCGGAAGCAGGGGGCTGGGGGATATCGCCGCCTCATTCCCCGCAGGCGGTGGACCGGTCCGGGGGGCGAGGCCCGCCCCCCGGACCGTGTGTTCCGGGGGCGGGCCGGCGGCGCGGCGGGGGCGTGGCCGAGCGGATGCGTCGACCGGTGCGGCGCCTGCCGAATGCGGGTGAACGCATACCAATCGGTCAATGATTCGTGCGGCCAACGGTTCCCTTCCGCGCCGAAATTGGCCGGATGTCGACGGTCGGACGAGGCCGGAGCGGGGGAGGCGCGGGTCCTTCCGCCACCGCGTGACCCGCGCGCACGGCCTGGCCGGAAGCGGGCCGTTCACGCGGGGCCGGACCGGGGAACGCGACGCCCGGAACCCGTGATTCCGTTGCCCTTCGGGGCGACGCGCGCGGGCCCTGCGCGGAACGCGCGTCCCGGTGTCCGCCGCGCGGCCTTTGCCAGGGGCGCATGCGCTCACGACGTGCGCCGTCCGTAGCCACTCCTGCGCGCCGTTGTCGTGGCAGCATGTCCGCAACGGCGCCGATCGTCACCGGAGTTCTCCGGGTGCTTGCCTGCCGCGCCGTTTTGTCCACAGCCTGTGGAGGCGGCGATGCGTTGGTTGGTGGGTTGGAGCAGTATCGCCGCGAGCTTCGGCACGGCCGGGGCGGTCGGCGGCGGCGACGACGGGCGCACGATGCATCCCGTGGGCTCCCAACTCCTGTGGGGCGACCCCGATCCGCTGTGGGCGGTCGGCGACTGGCGGCCCGACGAGATCCGCACCGTCCGGGTGGATGCCGCCGAGGGCGCGCCCATGGTCCGGCTCGCCGTTCTCGGCTGCTGCGGGGCCACCGACGAACAGCTGCGCGTCGGCCTGCTCGCCGCCCGGGGAGGCGCCCTGCGCCACCTCACCGCATGGACCGGCAGCTACACGGTCGTCGTCCAGATCGGCCGCCGGATCACCGTCGTCGGCGACCTCGCCGGAGCCCGCCCCGTCTTCTACACGCCCTGGGCCGGCGGCACGGCGTACGCCACCGCCGCGCTGCCGCTCGCCGACCTCATCGAGGCCCAGCTCGACATCGGCCACCTGGCCGCCCTGCTGGCCTGCCCCGAGACCCCGGAGGCGCTGCGGGACGGCACCCCCTACGCGGGCGTGAAGCGCATCCCGCCCGGCCACGCCCTGATCCTCCGGGAGGGCTCGCGGGAGATCACCGGATACGAGGCGGTGGCCTCCCTCGCCGTGGCCGCCCCCGAGCTCGACCCGGTGAGCGCCGTCGACGGGGTGCGCGACGCCCTCGTCGAAGCGGTACGCGCCCGGCTGCTGGCGCCGCGCCACGCGCCGGAGACCCTGCCGCCCGACCCCGGCCCGGTCCCCGGCATGGGCCCGGCCGAACGCCGGGCCGCCCGGGGCGCCCCCGTGCCCGGCATCGGCGCCGACCTCTCAGGAGGCAGCGCGTCGGCGACCCTCGCCCTGCTCGCCGCCGGTCTCCCCGGGCTGCCCGGCACGATCCTGGGCCACGGCACCGGAGCGGGGGAGCGGCTGCTCGCCGTCACCTTCAACGACCTGACGACCCGCGTCCACGAACCCGAACTGGAGCGCGCCCGCGCCATCGCGGCGAACCCCCGGCTCCACCACGTCGTCGTCGCGGCGGGCGAAGAGGCCCTGCCGTACGCCGAGCTGGGGGCCGGACCGCTCACCGACGAGCCGGCCCCGTCCCTCGTCCTCGCCGAACGCCACCGCCGCCGGCTCTCCGCGGGCAGCGCCGACCACTTCGTGGGCGCCGGCGCCCGGCAGGTGCTCGACGCCCACCCGGCCCGCCTCGCCGACCTGCTGATGGACCGGCGCCGCCGCCACCTGCTGCGCCCGGTCGCCGCCCTCGCCAAGGCCGAAGGGCCCTCCGCGCACTCGCTGTTCGTGCCGCTGACCGTGTACCGGGCGGCCCGCAAGCTGGCCCGTACGTCCTACCGCACCGGCCTCGAAACGGCCGCCGGCCGGCTGCCCGACGCCAACCGCCTCGCGCCCGGCCTCGACACCCCCGCCGACGCCTCGCTCGCCGCGCTCGCCTGGTCGAGACCGGGGCCGGCCGCACGGTGGCTGACCGGAGAGGCGCTGGCAGAAGTATCGGTTCGCCTTCAGGAGGCGGCGATCCGCCCCTCCTCGGTCCAGCGGCCCGGCGAGGCACGGGCGAGGGCCGCCCTCGCCCGCAGCGCCGCCGACCACCGCATCCTGGAGCAGGCCGCCGAGATCCGCAGCCAGCGGCTGCACGCGCCCTTCCTGGACAACCAGGTCGTACGGGCGGCCCGCGCGCTGCCCGAGTCGCTGCGGGTCCAGCCGGGCGCCCGCGCGGCGATCCTGCGCCGCGTGCTGGCCGGCGCGGGCATCCACGAACTGCCCCCCGGCTGGGGCGCCCCCTCGCAGCACACCTCGACCGCGGTGACCCGGACCGGGCTGCGCGCCGCCCTGCCCGAGCTGATCGCGCTCTTCGACGCCCCGCTGCTCGCCGACGCCGGACTGGTGGAGGCCCGCGTCGTCCGCAAGGCCCTGCGCGCGGCCTCCGAGGGGGAGCCGCTGCCCCTGGACGGCCTCGCCGAGCTCGCCTCCACGGAACTGTGGCTGCGCCGCCTCGTCTCCCGGCGCGGCACCTGCTGGACCGGCACGGCGGCCCCCCGCCAGCGCGCGGTGGCGGGAGGTGTGGTCCCGGCCCGGCGCTCGCTTCAGGGGTGAGAGAGCGGGGGCCGCGTCGGGCGGGCGTCCTCAGGCGTTGCGGCGTCGGGGCGCGGCGGGGTGGGTTCGTCCTCAGGTGTCGCGGCGGCGGGGCCGCGTCGGGGTGGGTTCGTCCTCAGGCGTCCCGGTCCGTCCGACCGCTGCTCACCGGCGGTTCCGCCGGGACACAATGGTGCCGTGCGGTATCTGATCCTGGGCGCCACCGAGGCGCGAGACGAGCATGGTGGCGCGCTGCCCCTCGGCGGCAGCAGGCTGCGTGCCCTTCTCGCCGCCCTCGCTCTGCGGCCGGGACGCCCCGTGCCGGTGGCCGACCTCGTGGACGACGTCTGGGCGGACGATCCCCCCGCCGACGCGCCCGCCGCGCTCCAGGCCCTCGTCGGGCGGCTGCGCCGGGTGCTGGGCCGGGAGGCGCTGGCCAGTACGCCGGGTGGTTACCGCCTCACGGCGGGCCCGGACGACGTCGACCTCTATGTCTTCGAGCGGCTCGTCCGGCAGGGCGGGGCCGAACTGGAGGCGGGCGCGCCGGACGAGGCCGCTCGGACCCTGCGGAGCGCACTCGCCCTCTGGCGCGGCCCGGCCCTGGCCGACCTGCCCGACGGGGACCAGGGCCATGCGCTCCGCCCCGAGGCCCACCGTCTCGCCGCCCTGGAACGCCGCATCGAGGCGGACCTGCGCCGTGCGACGGGCGGTGCCCGGGGCGCGGGTTTCGGTGCCTCGTACCCGGCTCCGCAGGCGGGGCACGCCGCGGTCGCCGCTGCGGGCGGCGGCTCGGGGACCCGCGCCGGGGACGTCTCCGGCTTCGCGCGAGGCACGAGGTCCGGGGATGCCACGGGGCCCGGGGACGCCATGGAGCCCGGGGATGCCCCGAGGCCCGGGGACGCCATGAGGCCCGAAGGCGCCCAGAGGCCCGGGGGCGTCACGGGGCCCGCTTCCGGGACACCCGCCGTTGCCGAGCCCCTCGCCGCCGAGCACGGCGAGGCCCTCGCTCCGTCCGCCGCCGGCCTGGTCGCCGAGCTGACCGAGCTGACCGCCGCCCATCCGTACGACGAACGCTTCCGGGCCCAGTTGATACGGGCCCTGCGCGCCGACGGCCGGCAGGCCGACGCACTCGCCGCGTACGAGGACGCGCGCCGGGCCCTCGCCGACGGGCTCGGCACCGATCCCGGGCCCGAACTGGCAGCCCTGCACCGCGAACTCCTCGCCCCGGCGCCCGCCCCCGCCGAAACCGGGTTGTTTCACGTGAAACCCGGCCGGAGCAATCTGCGTCCCCGGCTGACCTCCTTCGTGGGGCGCGAGCCCGAACTGCGCGCCATCCGCGACGACCTGACCCGGTCGAGACTGGTCACCCTCACCGGCCCCGGCGGCTCCGGGAAGACCCGCCTCGCCGAGGAGTCCGCCGCGCACCTGGCCGCCGCCTCCGGCGCCGCTCCGCCGGACATCTGGATCGCCGAACTGGCCCCCGTCGAGGACCCCGAGGCTGTCCCCGGCGCCGTGCTCTCCGCGCTCGGGCTGCGTGAGACCGCCCTGCTGCGGGACACCGCCCTCGATGCCGCGCCCTCGCGCACCGACCCGCTCGACCTGCTGGTCGACCGTCTGGGACAAGGCGGCCGTCCCGCGCCCGTTCTCCTCGTCCTCGACAACTGCGAGCACGTCATCGGCGCCGCTGCCGCACTGGCCGAGACCTTGCTGACCCGCTGCCCGCATCTGCGCGTCCTCGCCACCAGCCGGGAACCGCTCGCGGTCCCCGGCGAGTCCGTACGACCCGTCGGCCCCCTCCCCGCCGACCCCGCGCACCGCCTGTTCACGGAGCGTGCCAGGGCGGTGCGACCCGGCTTCGACCCCGCTCAGGGGCCGGCGCACGACGCGGACGCCGTCGCGGAGATCTGCCGTCGGCTGGACGGGCTGCCGCTCGCGATCGAACTGGCCGCCGCCCGGCTCCGTCTGCTCGGGCCGCGTCAGATCGCGGACCGGCTCGACGACAGGTTCCGTCTGCTGACGGGCGGCAGCCGGACCGTACTGCCCCGCCAGCAGACGCTGCGAGCGGTGGTCGACTGGTCCTGGGACCTCCTGGACGAGGACGAGCGCACCGCCCTGCGGCAGGTCTCGGTCTTCGCGGGCGGCTGGGACCTGGCCGCCGCCGAGGCGGTCATCAGGACACCGGCCGTCTCCGGCGGGCCCGCCGCCGATACCGCCGACCTGCTCGGCGCGCTGGTCGACAAGTCCCTGGTGGTCGCCGCCCCGGGCGCGGACGGTGCGATGCGGTACCGCCTGCTGGAGACGATCCACGAGTACGCCACCGAGCGGTGCGCCGAGGACCCGGAGGTGCGCGCGACCGCGGAGCGCGCGCACACCGCGTACTTCCTCGCCCTGGTCGAGGAGGCCGATCCGCTCCTGCGCTCCGGTGACCAGCTGCCCTGGATACAGCGGCTGGAGACCGATCTCGACAACATCCGGGCCGTCCTCCAGCGCACCACCTCACCCGCGGCCTCCTCCGAGGCGGAGGCGACCCGCCTGGTGCTGGGCATGGGCTGGTTCTGGTGGCTTCGCAACTACCGTTCGGAGGGCCTGTCCTGGACCCGGAAGGCCAGGGCCCTGGGCTCCGAGCCCACCGACGAGTCGGACCCCCGTTACTGGCCCCGGATGAACCTGCACATGCTGTGGTTCTTCTTCGCGGCGGAGAGCGGGCAGTCGGCGATGGCGCAGGGCGACACCGCGCTCCACGCGATGGTGGTCCGGGTGGCCGACGCGTTCGCCGGCTCCCTCACCCACAGCGTCCGCTTCCCCGGACTGCTCTGGCCGATGACCGCGTATCTCACCGGTACGCCGGAGGACGCCAGGGAGAAGATCGACGCGGTGGTCGACAACGCCCGCGTCCACGGCGGCCCGTGGGAGTACGGCGTCATCCTGATGTTCCGCGCGCACATGGTGGTCGACATGCCGGGCGGCATGCCCGGGATCGACGACGATCTCGACGAGCTGCGGACCCTGAGCCGCCGCGTCGGCGACCGCTGGATGCGCGCCCAGGTGGCGAGCGCGGCGGCCGAGGCGGGCATGATGCGCGGACGCTACGCCGAGGCACGCACCGCGTACGAGGAGGCGCTGCTGCTCGCCCGCGAGGTCGGCGCCCATGCCGAGGCCCCGTTCCTCCTGGCCCGGCTCGCCGAACTCTCCTACCGCACCGGCGACCTGGCGGACGCCCACCAGCGGCTGGACAGGTCGGAGGCCGAGGCCGAACGCCACCAGGCCCATGACGCCACCGCGTACGTCCACTTCCTGCGCGCCACGATGGCGTTCTACCGGGGTGACATCGCGGACGCCCGGCGGCTGCTCACGGTCGCCCTCGACGAGGCAGGGCGCGGCGGCCCGCCGTCCCACTTCACCGTGGCGCTGGCCGGCCTGTCGGCCCGGATCGCGGTGTACGAGCCGGAGCCCGACGGCGGCCTCGTCGCCGGGGCGCGCGGGCTGACCGCATCCCTCGTCGCGGCCAAGGAGGCCCGGTGCGCCGAGATCGTCACGGGGCATCTGGCGGACGGCGCGGTGTCGGTCATGGCGAAGCTCGGCCACCACGCGGTGGCCGTCCGGGTGTCCGCCGCCGCCACCGGCTGGCGGAAAGCGTCGATCCCTCGGACCGAGGGGGAGCAGGCCGAAAGCGATGCGGCCGAGCGCCTGTGCCGCGAGGCGCTGGGCTCCGCACGCTACGCGGAGGAGTGGGCAGCCGGGCACGGCCTCTCACTGGACGACGTCATCGCCCTGCTCCAGGAGGTCATCGCGGACCTGCCGTGACGACGGGCCCGCGTGCCGGACGGCGGGGCCGGGCACCGGCGACCCTCCTCAGCGGCAGCTGATGCGTGATTCGGCCCAGTCCGCCAGGGCGACCCCGCCGAACGGCCGCTCCGGCTCGACCACCAGCCGAATGCGCTGCTGGCCCGCCACCTCCACGCCGACCGGCACGGCCGGGTCGTCTCCCCGGACCACGGGGGACTGCCACAGCCGCCTCCCGTCCCCGCCGAACACCGAGAACCGCACCGCGCCGAGGCCCTGGGTGAGGTCGTCCACCCCGACCATGGCCTCGTACCGGGTGCACTGGCGGTTCAGCTGGATGACCACCGAGGAACGGCTGCCGACGGTCACCCCGTGCGCGTACCGCGTGCCGCCGACGGACATGCCGGAGCGCTGCCAGACCCAGCTGCTTTCCCCGAGCACCACCTCGGGCACGGTGTGGTCGCCCGAGAGCGTGTAGCCCAGCTCGCTGACCTGGTAGACGTCCGGCGCCGGTGCGGGAGGCGGCGGAGTCCGGGTGGGCGTGGGGGTGGGGGGCGGTTCCGGCGGCGGAGTGGGCGTCGGGGTGGGACTCGGCGGCGGAGTCGGCGTCGGTGTCGGTTCGGGTGTGGGCGTGGGCGTGGGCTTCGGCGGCGCGGGGGCCGGCGGTGCGGGCTTCGGGGGCGTCGGCTCGGGCGGGACCGGCTTCGGCGGTGCGGGCGACGGCTCGGCGGGTGCCACGGCCGGGGGCTTGGGGACCGGCTTCGCCTCGGGCCGGGGGCTGTCGTCGCCCACCAGGGCCCAGACCAGCCCGGCCGCCGCCGCGACGGCCACCGCCGCCGCGATGCCGGCCTTGGCCGGTGCGCCGAGCCCTTCGGAGGCTGCCGCACCGCCCGCCGCACCCGTGGTCGAACCCCCTCCCGTCGCCGCCGCCGCGGCACTCGCACCGGCGGCGCCGACCGCGCCTCCCGCCACGATGCCGGCGGCCTTGAGGGTGTACCCGGCGGCGAACCAGCCGATGACCGCGATCGGGAGCAGCGCGGGGATACCGGCGTTGACGTGGGCCAGTTCGCCCGCCGCCAGCCGGCACTTCGCGCACTCGTCCAGATGCCCCCGCAGCCCGCGCTCCGCCCGCATCCGCAGCCCGCCCCGGGCGTACGCGCCGAGCCGGTCGGCGTACCGCGCGCAGTCGCCGCCGGAGGTGAGCGCCTGGCTCACATGGGCCTGCAGATACGCCTGCTTGAGCCCTTCCCGTGCCCGGCTGGCCAGCACCGACGTGGCGTTGGCGGTCAGCCCGAACAGGGGCGCGATGTCGCTGGGCGACTCCTCCTCGACGGTGGTGTGCCACAGGACCGCCTGCCAGCGCTCCGGGAGGCTGCGGAACGCCTGCATGGCCATCGACTGCTCGGCCTCGTGCATCGCGAGCACGTCCGCACCGAGATCGAGCGTGTCGTCGTCGGACACCTCCGACGACCGGGCGGCCTGGGCGGCGAACGCGGCGAAGTCGTCCACCAGTTGCTCGCGCTTCGCGGTCTTCGTCCAGGCGGCGGCCACATGCCGGACGGCCGTCATCAGATAGGCGCGCACCGCCTCCTCGGGCCCCTTGCCGCCCCGTACCGCCTGCAGGGTCCGGGCGAAGACCTCGGCGGTCAGGTCGTCCGCGGTGTGTGCGTCCCTGCAGCAGGTGCGGGCGTAGCGGCGTACGGCCTGGGAGTGGCGCCGGAACAGCTCGTCGTAGGCGAGGCTGTCGCCCTCCCGCATGCGCTGGACCAACTGCGCGTCCGAAGGCCCCGTCGCCGCACCGTCCGCTCCGCCGGAACCCCGCCCCGCCCGCTGCATCGGAACGGCGGGAACCGTCTGGGCGTGGCCCGCGCCGGTGCTCTCGGCGCCGCCGTCCTGGGCCGGGGCGGGCGGCCAGGGCCCCGGCAGGACCGTTCCTCCTGGGGCGTCCGCCTCCGCGTCGACGTCCTGACGGCCGGGGGCGGCCTGGCTCGGCACCTGGTGCCCGGGTGAGCCGGCCGGCTCCGTACCGCCGCCGGCGGCGGACATCCCGTCGTGCGACTCTTCCCTCTGCCCGTCACCGCTCATCGCGGACGCCCCCGTATGCGCCATCGGACCCGAATACCGGGCAAGCGTGCCACAGAGCGCCGATACGGCGGGCCCTCAGCCCCACCAACCACTCATCCGGGGCGTCCTCCGCGAATGTGCGCACCAGCGGGCACCCATTCGGGGAAGGAGCGAGGGGCAGGGTTGACGTGACGGCGGGCGCGAGACAGAGCACCACGGCCCCGCCCCGCACCCCGCCCGGGTCACTCGGGCCGCGAGCGCAGTCCCTCCAGCAGGATGTCCAGCAGCCGGGAAGAGGCCGCCGCCTGCTGGGCCGCGTCCGGCAGCGAGGGGGCGGCCGTCGCGATGACCAGCAGGACGTCCGCGACCGTCACGTCGTGGCGCAGCTCGCCCGAGGTCCGCGCCCGGTCGACCAGCCGCCCCACGACCTCCAGCAGCTCGGCCGCACCGGCGCCCAGATCCTCGCCGCCGGTCTCCGGACCGGGCCGCTGCTGCCGGGAGACCACCCGGGGCGCGGCCGTGCCCGCCTCCTGCCGCTGCTGGGGCACGCGGGGCTCGTCCTCCGCCGCCTCGCCGGTCTCCCCGACCACGGTCGAGTCCTCGGCCTCCACACCGACCCGCAGTATCTGCGGGGGCAGGAGCCGCCCCGCTCCCGAGGCCACGGACGTCCGCAGGAAGCGCGAGAGCGCCGACCACGGCTCGTCCTCCTGCCCGAGCGCGGTGCGTGCCTGGTCGGTCAGCCGCGAGGTCTCCTCCTCGGCTATCCGGCGCACCAGCACGTCCTTGCTGGGGAAACGCCGGTAGACCGTGCCGACACCGACCCTGGCCCGGCGGGCCACGTCCTCCATCGGAGCCCCGTACCCCAGCTCCCCGAACACCTCGCGCGCGGCGCGCAGCACGTGTTCGAGGTTGCGCTGTGCGTCCACCCGCAGGGGCGCCGACCGTGCGTGCGCCGACGCGCCGCCGGGCTGGGCTCCGAGTCCGGTGCCCAGCCCGTTCACCGCCGCCGGAGGGGCGGCCGTCGTGGTGCCGCCCGTTCCGTTGAGGGTGCCAACTGCCCCGATGTGTCCGCTTCCTTCAGGCGTGACAGCAGTGGCCGGCCAATGCGATTCCTGAATGTCCATCACTGTTCCCCCGGTTATGACGTCTCCCCCCGGAGACTCCCGCCGTGTCCGTCGAGGGGGGACCGATCGTCACCGTCCGACACCCCGACGACATACGAACATAGTTGAGCCCGGGTCAATTCAGAAGGGGGCAGTTCCGCCCGGAGCGCCCCCCGATCGGCGCAAGGACCGGTTGGTCACCACTTGATCCCCGCCCCGGCCCCGTACCCCGATGCCTGACCTGCGGAGCTTGCGTGCCGACGGGCCGTCCGGCACCGACGGCGCGCCCACGCCCTCCGGTCACACAATTTGCCGGGGCTGTGGACAAACTCCGGTGCACGTTGCGTCATGGGGTGGTGATGGCTTCAACTTCCGGGGGCACACCCCCCGGCCCCCCGCCGGGTGCGCGCGTTCTCGTCGTCGGCGGAGGCTACGTCGGGATGTACACAGCGCTGCGTCTCCAGCGGAAGCTGAAGCAGAGACTGAGAAGCGGCGAGACCGAGATCGTGGTGGTCGCGCCCGAGCCCTACATGACGTACCAGCCCTTCCTCCCCGAGGCCGCCGCCGGTTCGATCTCACCGCGCCACGTCGTCGTACCGCTGCGCCGGGTCCTGCCGCACTGCACGATCGTCATCGGCGAGGCCCGCGCCATCGACCACACCAAGCGCACCGCCACCGTCACCACCCTCGCCAGCGGTGAGGACGGCACCGGCGCACTGGAGATCGAGTACGACGAGCTCGTCCTCGCCCCCGGGTCCGTCTCGCGCACGCTCCCCGTCCCCGGCCTCGCCGACCACGGTGTGGGTTTCAAGACGATCGAGGAGGCCATCGGGCTGCGCAACCACGTCATCGAACAGATGGACATCGCGTCCGCCACCCGCGACCCCGCCGTCCGTGACGCCGCCCTGACCTTCGTCTTCGTCGGCGGCGGCTACGCGGGCGTGGAGGCACTCGCTGAGTTGGAGGACATGGCCCGCTACACCTCGCGGTACTACCACAACATCAAGGCCGAGGACCTGAAGTGGATTCTCGTGGAGGCCACCGGCCGCATCCTGCCCGAGGTCGGTGAATCCCTCGGACGGTACGCCGTACGGGAACTGAGGGGACGCAACATCGACGTACGCCTCGACACCCGGCTGGACTCCTGCGAGGACCGCGTCGCCGTGCTCAGCGACGGCTCCCGCTTCCCCACCCGCACCCTGGTGTGGACGGCCGGCGTCAAACCGGCCCCCCTCCTCGCCGCCACCGGCCTCCCCTTGGACGAACGCGGCAGGCTCCTCTGCACCGCGAAGCTGACCGTCGAGGGCACCGAGCACGCCTGGTCGGCGGGTGACGCCGCCGCCGTGCCCGACCTCACCGCCGCCGAACCCGGCCGCACGACCGCCCCCAACGCCCAGCACGCCGTCCGCCAGGCGAAGGTCCTCGCGGACAACGTCGCCGCCGTGCTCGACGGGGGACCGCTCACCGAGTACCGGCACAGTTACGCGGGCTCCGTCGCCTCGCTCGGACTCCACAAGGGCGTCGCGCACATCTACGGGCGCCGGCTGAAGGGCTATCCGGCCTGGCTGATACACCGCATGTACCACCTGAGCCGGGTCCCGACCTTCAACCGGAAGGCACGCGTCCTGGCCGAATGGACGCTCGCGGGCCTCTTCAAACGCGAAATCGTCTCCCTGGGCTCGCTGGAGCATCCCCGGGCCGAGTTCGAACTCGCCGCCGGACGCCGGCCACGGCCCGACGGCGACGACTGTCAGTAGGGTCCGACACACTGGACGTGTGACCATGGGTGGGCCCACATCTGCACAGAGTGACCCGGCCGGCAGCAACCGACAGTGACCAGCGAAGACCGTTCCAGGAGCGACGAACGCGCCCGACGCCCTGGCAGAGAAGCACCCGCCCGAGCGGACCAGACCGACACACGAGGCCAGAAATTCCGTGAACTTCACGCGTTGGAGCGCCCGCCTCCCCGGTACGCAGCGTCGCGCCGCCCGGGAGGACCACAGCTCCGTACCGGCGGCCCGCGCCGAGTACGCCCGGGCCGAACCGGGCGCCGCCCCGCCGCAGGGCGGGTCCCTCGGCGCCCCCCTGCCCTCGGCGCCCGATCTGGAGGACCTCTCCGCCCGCGACATCCTGGGCAGGCTGCCCGCCCTCGTCGCCCTGGTGCACGGCACGGACCACCGCGTCGCCTACGTCAACGACGCGTACACCGCCGCCTTCGGCCCCCGCCCCTGCGGCGCCCCGGCCGCCGAGGTGATGCCCGAACTGACCGAGATCGGCCTGGTCCCCCTCATGGACCAGGTCCTGCGCAGCGGCACCCCGCGCACGGTCAAGTCCCGCAAGGCCGCCGACGGCCGTTCGTACACCGTGACCTGCACACCCGTGCGCCCGGACGAGGAGAAGGGCCGCGACGGCGGAGTCCTCGTGTACGCGGCCGACGTCACCGATCACGCCGAGGCCGCCGAGCGGCTGCGCGCCAGCGAGGGCCGGCACCGCGAGACCGCCGTCACGCTCCAGCGCTCCCTGCTCCCGCAGGAGCTGGAACAGCCCGACGACCTGCGGATCGCCGCCACCTACCAGCCCGGCGGCACGGACGCCGCGGTCGGCGGCGACTGGTACGACGTCATCACCCTGGGCGCGGGTCGCACCGCGCTGGTCATCGGGGACGTGATGGGGCGCGGGGTCCGCGCCGCCGCCGTCATGGGCCAGCTCCGCACCGCCGTACGGGCCTATGCCCGGCTGGACCTCCCGCCGCACGAGGTCCTTCAGCTGCTCGACGGGCTCGCCGCCGAGATCGACGCCAGTCAGATCGCCACCTGCGCCTACGCCGTGCACGATCCCAACGAGGGGCTGCTCGTCTTCTCGTCGGCGGGCCATCTGCCGATCCTGGTGCGCGACGAGGACGGCACGGTCCGCCGGGCGGAGGACCCGATCGGTCCGCCGCTCGGCACCGGCGGCTGGATTCACACCTCGGGCACGATCCCGCTGCCGCCCGGTTCCACCGCCGTCCTCTACACGGACGGGCTGGTCGAGCGTCGCAGCGAGGACATCGACGAGGGGGTGGGCGCGCTGGAGCGGGCGCTGTCCGGAGCGACGGGCGCGCCGCAGGTCGTCTGCGACCGGCTGATCCGCTCCCTCAACGTGACCGCCGAGCACGACGACGACGTAGCGGTGCTGGTGGTGCAGCATCCGGCGCGCACGGGCGCCGCCGCCGAGCTGTTCCACAACGCCTCGCTCGATCTGCTCGGCGGCATCGAGGCGGCTCCCCGCGCCCGTGCCTTCGCGACGGGGGTGCTGGCCTCGTGGCGTTTCCCGGTGGAGCTGTGCGACCTCGGGGTCCTGGCCGCCGGGGAGCTGGTCGCGAACTCCCTCCAGCACGGCACCCCGCCGATGCGCCTCGGCCTGCGCCGCACCGACCGCCGCCTGATCATCGAGGTCACCGACGGCGACGACCACCTGCCGCGCCGCCGCCGCGCCGAACCGGCGGACGAGGCGGGTCGGGGCATCTCGATCGTGGCCTCGATCGCCACGTCGTGGGGGAGCCGCCGCACGCCGGGCGGCGGCAAGGCGGTGTGGTGCGAGTTCGTCCTGCCGCAGTAGCGTCTGCGCTCAGCGCGCGGCGGCCACGGGCGCCGGCGCGCTCTCCGGCACGGAGACGGCCACCACCCGCGACGGCGCGTGCGCGAGCGAGGGCTGGTCCTGTACGGGGGTGAGCCGTCGGCCGAGCCGCAGCGCGAGCGCGGTGATGCCCAGCGAGAACAGGACGAACGTCACGATGTACGGGCCGTGCAGCGAGGCCCCCATCGGACCGCCCACGGCCGGGCCGACGGCCAGCGCGAGCTGCTTGCAGAGCGCGAACGCCGAGTTGTACTGGCCCACCATCGACTCCGGCGCCAGGTCCGCGACCAGCGGCGCGACGGTCGGCGACAGCATGGACTCGCCGAGACCGAACAACGCGTACGTGGAGATCATCGCGGCCGTCGCCATGGTCTGGCTGCCGTGCCCCAGGCCCGCGTAACCGGCCACGATCCAGGCGAAGGCCCAGATCAGGCCGACGGCCGCGATGACCCGGGTGCGCCGCCGGCGCTCCACGAGGCGCAGCACCACGAACTGGGCGACGACGATCACGGCCGTGTTGGCGGCCAGCGCCACCCCGAGCGTGGAGGGCTCGATGCCGGCGGCCTCGGTGCCGTACGCCGCGAGCCCGGACTCGAACTGTCCGTAGCAGGCGAAGAACAGCACGAAGCCCAGGACGCACAGCTGCACCATCGCGCGGTGCGAGACCAGCGCCCGCAGCCCGCCGCGCGGAGCCGGTGCCCCGGCCGCCGTCTCCGGCGCACTCACGGGAGCCTTCGGCATCCGCACGGTGGCCGCGATGACGCCGAGCACCAGGAACATCACCGCTTCGATCAGGAACAGCAGCGTGAACGACGCCGGGCTGCTCGTGTCGACGATCTGCCCGCCGACCAGGCCGCCGATGCCTAGGCCCAGGTTCTGCAGGAAGAACTGCATGGCGAAGGCCCGTGTGCGGGTGGCGGCGCCGGTGCACCGGACGAGCATGGTGGCGAGCGCGGGCTGCATGACGGCGGTACCCGCGCCGAGCACGGCCGCTGCCAGGACGGCGGTGGTGACCTGCGAGGACACGCCGAGCGCGATGGCACCCAGGGAGGCGACACCGGAGGCGGCGACCAGCACGGGCAGCGGCCCGCGACGGTCGATCGCGCGGCCGGTGAACGGCAGGACGGCGAGCGCCGCCATGGCGAAGACCGCCAGCACGATCCCCGCCGTACCGGCGCCCAGATCCCGCACCTGCGCCACATAGACGTACAGGTACGGAACGGTGAACCCGAGCCCGAACGCACTCAGCGCGCTCCCCAGCTGGATCCGCCGCAGTGCTGCGCCCATTTCCCTGGTCACACTCACCTACCTCAAGTCTCGAAACCCCTGAGTCGTACCGATCGAACGACTCGAACCCGAAGACTTTATCACTAAAGTTAGACGTCGAACACTACGACTCGAAGGACTTCGACGGCTATGGGCGGCATGCCATACTGCGCGCCATGTCCGACACCACCGAGCCCGGACTCGATGAGCCGAGCCTCGACGAACAGATCGCCGCCTACCAGCGCGAGTACCGCGACCTGGACCCCCAGGTCGAACAGGTCGTCTCCGCGCTCGGCCGGCTGAACCGCCGGATGAACGTCGCGTACGGGAGACAACTCGCCGCGCTCGGCATCAGCAACGCGGAGTGGGAGGTCCTGAAGACGCTCGTCCTGGGAGGGGAGCCCTACCGCCTCGGTCCCGGCGAACTCGCCAAGCGGCTCGGGCTCACTCCGGCCGCGATGACGCACCGGATCGACCGCATGGCCGGTGAGGGTCTGGTGACCCGCGACCGCGACGAGAACAACCGCGTCCGCGTGATCGTGGAACTGACGGACGAGGGTCGTACGAAGTGGCTGGAGGCGATGCGGATGGCCACGGACTTCGAGGCGGACCTGCTCCAGGACCTCGACGGCGAGGAGCGCGGGGTGCTCGGTGCGATGCTGACCCGCCTGCTGCGGAGGGTGGAGCACGCCCAGCCGGACGCCGGGGGTCGGCTCACCGACCTGGACTGAGCGGCCCTGCCGGACGGGCGGGGAGGGGGTTGACACGCCCCTCGGCGGTCCGTAAGGTTCTTCGGGTTGCCACGGAGCCTGAACGGTTCTGCGGCGATCGATCCCGCCGCAGACGCGGCACACCAATCTCAGCACGATCTCCCGTTCGGGGAAATTTCGGCATGCCGAAATTCATTTCGAAGGCTCGATTATGAGCCGCCGGGAAAATCCGCTAGAGTTTTGGACGTCGGAAGGGCCCAACAGCCCGGAGGACAAGCCCCGCTGACTGGGAATCAGGCCCGAAAGGATCTGATAGAGTCGGACTCGCCGGAAAGGGAAA